>NZ_JBFAGG010000006.1:198813-474497 GCF_040653595.1 Sphaerisporangium sp. NPDC051011
TGGGCCGTGCGGGGGAGCCGCGTGGCACGCGCCCGGTGCGCGTCGAAGCTTGAGCGAAGACGGCCGATCAGGACGGAGAGCTCGGCGACCTCGTCGTCGGTCCAGTCCTCCAGGGTCGCGGCGAGCAGGCGGCGGACGCGGGCGAGGTTGTCCTTGGCCACGCGCGTGCCGTCCGGCGTGAGCCGCACGTACCAGGAGCGCCCGTCGTGGGGGTTCGGGACGCGTTCGATCCAGCCGCGGTCCCTGAGGTCCGCGACATGCCTGCTCATCACTGACAGGTCGACCTCGAACAGGCCGGCGAGGTCGCCGATGCGCTGTTCGCCGCATCGATGCAGCGTCGCGAGCAGCGCGAGTCCGGCGTGGGGGCCGGTGAACGGCAGGTCACGCTTGATCGCCTTGATCACCGCGCCCATGTCGCTCAGGCGGGCGAGCAGTTCGCCGCAGCCCTCTTCTGACGCCATGACCGCCTCCATCTAGTTGCCTTAGGCAAATATATATCATTGCCCTAGGCAACCTTCAGAGGGGTATGTCTATTCCTGTCCGATCCGTCCTCTAGGGGTCGGCGGCGGGAAACCCACGTGACACGGGCGTCGAGCGGGTCGCATGGACGCTCGACGCGACCTGAACGGACGCCGCGCACCACGACCGCGTCCCTACCGCACCGGATCGAGCGACCGGCGCTCGTCACGTCCGGGTGCGGATGAAGGTCACCCGGCGCTCGCCGAAGTCGGGCCGGGCGGCGTACCCGGCGTCCAGCCAAACCGCCTGCGTGTGGCCAGGATCGCTGCTCCACCAGGCGCGCCGGGTGAACGCGCTGGGTGGCAGGTCGTTGCCGATGATCACGGCGGCCTCCGCGAAGGTCATCCCGATCCGATCGTCTCCGACCCTTTCCAGATGCCGGGCCAGGCGCTCGTACTGCGCTCGGGTGACCATGCGGCCAGTGTGCGCGGCGACGCCGGAGCTTGTCGCCACACCACCTGAACTGTCCTGATCTGGCCTCGGACGCGCGTTACGAACCGACGCGGCGCAGCTCGGCGGCGTCCTGCGCGTCGATCTCCTCGACGACCTGGCACGCGTTGAGCGTCGGGTCCAGTTGGTCGGCGTGCGCGGCGGCCCGTTGCAGCAGGTCACGGAACGCGCCGACGTCGACCCCGAGGCCAGAGAGGACGTGGTCCTCGACCCGGCACAGCTCGGCGCTTCGTTCCTCCCAGAGGGCCCGGCCGCGGTCGGTGGCGACCACGCGGCGGCTGCGCCGGTCAAGCGGATCGGGCCGGCGCTGGACCAGACCGGCGGCCTCCAGGTCGTCCAGCAGGTAGGTGAGCACCGTGCGGTCGATGCCGAGCTGGGTGGCCATCACGCCCTGATTGCCCGCGAGCTCCTGGACGGCCGACGCGAGCACCTGGTAACCCCGGGGACCTCCGGGAATGCCGTTGAAGACCTCCCCGGCGGCGCGTCGGTACGTACGCAGCAGCACGCCCAGCGCCCAGCCGAGATCGCCTTTCAGCGCGTCGGCCGAGGGACGCGGAGATGCCGAAGCGGCGCTCTGCTCCGGCACGGACGGCGATTTCGGCGAGGGGCCCACTCGTACACGGTACCCGCCCGACCTCTTGATCGGCTACCCAACTATTCTTACCCACAACTCGTCTGCTTGACATACGTTCTGCGTTGAATAACATCTGCTGCGCAGAGCAAACCGAGAGAGGCAATGCGATGATCTTGTTTCGTCTTGACGCCAGCATCCGCGAAGGCATGTCCGTCAGCCGGAAGGTGGCCGACACCGCCCAGGCGGCTTGGCAGAGCGCCCAGCCCGACGGCCAGGTGATCCACCGGGACCTCTTCCAGACCCCGGTCCCGGCCGACGCCTGGGCACTCGCGGTCTCAGCGGGCGCGGTCCCCGAGGAACAGCGCACCGACGCCCAGCGCCGCGCGGTCGCGCTCGCGGCCGAGATCGCCGACGAGGTGGCCGCGGCCGACGCCTACCTGCTGGCCGTCCCCCTGTACAACTACGGCGTCTCCCAGCACGTGAAGACCTGGATGGACCTGCTGCTCACCGACCCCCGCTTCGCCCCGGGAACCGAACCGCTCGCGGCCGGACGCCACGCCGCGCTGGTGATCACGCGCGGCGGCGGCTACGGCGAGGGGACGCCCCGCTTCGGCTGGGACCACGCCACGCCGTGGTACCGGCGGATGTTCGGCGACGTCATGGGCATGGAGCTGCACGTCAGCGAGGTCGAGCTGACCCTGGCCGAGGTGTACGAGTCCATGGCGCCGCTCCGGCCCCTCGCCGCGGAGTCGCTGCGCACCGGGCACGAGTCGGCCGACAAGAACGGCCGTGTCATCGCCGAACGCGCTCTCAACGCCGTCTGACGTCCGGGATCGGGAGAACGGCCGAGGCCCTGACCGCCCGGCCGGCCGCCCGCAAGGCTCACGAACGCCTGTTTCGCCCCATTCGCCTTATGCGCCTATTTGGCCTTACTTGGCCTGGACGCCCTTGGCGATGGGCTCCAGGTCGTCGGCCGCGAGCTCGGAGACGGTCACCCGGACGAGCACCCCCTTCTTGGCCAGCCACAGCATGTCCGTGCCGTCCTGGGAGACGACCGGATCGCCGTCCTTCCGTGGCTCCACGGGGGACTTCATGATGTTCAGCGCGAGGATGTCCTGGGAGTTGTTCACCTTGCGCGGGTGGAAGACGGACACCGTCACCGTCCGGCTGCCCTCCTTGTCCTGCCAGCGAAGCGCCTTGCCCTTCAGGTCTCCGGCCTTCGCCGCCACGGCCTTCCCCTGGCCGACGATGTACTCCGGCAGGTAGCGCACCTCCACCCCGTCGACCGTGGCGAGGGCCTTCTCTGCGGCTACAGGGGTGGTGTCGGCGTCAAGGAAGGCGGGCCGGGACGAGATGGCGTACGCCGAGGCCACCGCGATCACCACGACCAGGGTCGTGAGCAGCACGATCAGCTTGGTGCGGCTCCTGCCGCGCCGAACCGTGACCGGGGCGGTGTCCTCCGACATCACAAAGGGCTCGATCCGCGACATCCCCGTCCTCCCTCGCAAGTGGATCAACCCTAACCAAACCCCGGCCGCTGCGGCAGTTACATCTCACACTCCAAACGTCCCGTCCGCGCGCGGCGAGATCACGGCCGGATAGCCGGTGGACGATCCGAAGATCCTCGGGCCCGCTGCGCGAGGCCGGACCTCGCCTGCGTTCCTTCCGGACGCACGTTCTCGGCGATCCCACGACGATTCCCGCGCTCGACCCGCTGATTCCGTCGATCGTCCGGGCCGTCGCCCAGCGTCCGACGAACTCAACGAGCGCGGCGACGCGGAACTCACCGCCCTGCTCCGGCCGTACGTGGACCCGCTCTCGATCTGGGGCGACCGCCGAAGCGGCGCCCTCCTGCTCCCCGAGCCGCGCCCGGACCACCGCCGCCCGGCGTAGCCGGACATCATGGCGCATCTCCCACCCGCAGTCGCCCGCGTCCCCCTGGGGCACATCCAGACGAATACCGCCACCCCAGGATCCGTGGGCGCCCCCACCACGCCCACCCCAACGACCAAACCCGCCACCCCAGCGGTCAACGGCAACGTGATAACCCCCTCGTTATCGTTAGCCCCACCAGGCACTCGACATTTTGGAACGGTCTTTCTGGACGGCCGTATCGAGCCATCCCTGAATACCGTCCCGCGCCGT
Organism: Sphaerisporangium sp. NPDC051011; assembly: GCF_040653595.1. Taxonomy (NCBI): domain Bacteria; kingdom Bacillati; phylum Actinomycetota; class Actinomycetes; order Streptosporangiales; family Streptosporangiaceae; genus Sphaerisporangium; species Sphaerisporangium sp. NPDC051011. The sequence goes on from NZ_JBFAGG010000006.1 coordinate 202,502, forward strand.
GCGGGCCCAAAGTCCGGGCGGCAGGTGTCGGCCATGCGGAAAACGGGGGTCCCGCATGCGAGGAGCCGGATCGTTTCGTCATTCCCGATATCTGAAGGGAGTCGACATGCAGCTCGACCGAGGGCCCGATTTCGTCACCACAGGAAAACGAGGACCGATGCCGCGCACCGCGAAGTGGGCATGGAAGGTCCTCACCGCCGCCGTCGCCATCGTCGTCCTGTCGTTCGGCACGGCCGCCGGCGCCGGAGCGGGCACTGCGAGCAAGCCAGGACCCGGCGCCCCGTTATCGGCACAGACGTCGGCACAAACGTCGGCACAGTCATCGGCGCAGGCGAAGTGGCTCGCCGGCGCCACCTTCCGCCACGGCTTCGTCCCGGTCGACGGCGGCATCCTGCACTACGTGCGCGGTGGGTCCGGGCCGCTGCTCGTGCTGCTGCACGGCTGGCCGCAGACCTGGTGGGAGTGGCACAAGGTCATGCCCGCCCTCGCCCGCACGCACACGGTGATCGCGTTCGACCTACCGGGGCTGGGCGACTCCACCGTGCCGCCCGGCGGCTTCGACGCGGCGACCACCGCGCGCCGCATCCGCCAGGGCGTCCAGCGCCTCGGCTTCCAGAACCAGAAGGTGAAGATCCTCGCCCATGACGACGGCGCCCTGGTCGCCTACCCCTACGCCCGCGACTACCCCTCCGAGGTGAGCCGGCTCGCCGTCCTGGAGCTCCCGCTCAACGGCTACGGCCTGGAGGACGCCTACAGGCTGAGCTGGCACTTCCTCTTCAACGCCGCGCCGAAGCCCCTCGCCGAGCGCATCATCAGCACCCAGGACGACGTCCAGACCTACCTGGGCAGCCTCTTCAACGGAGCCCAGCACCCCGACGCGATCGACCAGGCGGAGTACTTCCGCGCCTACTCCCGGCCGGCCACCCGCAGCGCCGCGTACGAGTACTACCGCGCGTTCGCCGCGAACGCCGCCAATAACCAGGCCAACGCCTCCAAGAAGCTGACCATGCCGGTCCTGGCGATGGGCTCGCAGTACGTTTTCGGCCCCGTGGTGGCCGCGTCCTTCCGCCAGGTCGCCAACGACGTCCGCCAGGTCGTGGCCCCGGACGCCGGCCACTGGATCCCTGAAGAGAACCCCGCCTTCCTGATCAACTGCGCGAACCTCTTCTTCGGCCCCTCGACCGGAACCCCCTCCTCACCCGACCTCGCGGGCTGCGCCCCGTAGACCCGTCGTCGAAATCCACACGCGAAAGGCCCGACGCCGACCGCGACGGGCCTTTCCGCGAAACCCCGCACCGGGATCCTCCACTGCGGGCAGACCATCGCTCTCCAAGCCACCGGCTGGAGAAATTCCGCCACAGCACGTCCACCCCGGTCTCCTGCGAGCAGTCGACGCCGGCCGGGGACACCGAGCCAGAACAGTCGGCTCAGAGCAGCCAGTCGAGCAGGCCGCCGTTCCGGGTCTGCGTCGGGCTCGGAGCCGGCGGAGGCGCCTCTGTGGTCGGCGGCGGTGTCGGGGACGGCTTCGGGTCGTCCTCGGGCTGCGGGTTCTGGTGCCGCTCGGGGCGGCCGCTGGGTCTCGGCGCCGGCTCGGGCGACTGGGCGCGGGTACGCGTCGGTGTCGGCCGGGACGTGGGCTGGTGGGTCTTCCGTGCCTCGGACACCGTCGGCGCGGGTGCGGGCGTCCCGGTGGGCGGCGCCGTCGTCTCGTCAGGCCTCGCGCTGGGCTCGGTGGCCGGGTCGCCGCCGCTGGGGGCCGCCGTCGGGCCCTCAGTCAGCGCCGGGTCCTGCCGCCCTGCCGGGGCACAGTCACTGGAGGGAGAGCACGCCGCCTCCTGCTTGGACCCCACCGAGGACGACACGATCCAGCCGCCCGCGACCGCGAGCACGACGACCGCGACCATGGCGAGGACGAGCCGCTTGTTCCGGCCGCCCTTCTCCTCCTCCGCGTCACTCTCGGAGGTCCACCCCAGGTCGATGTAACCCCGGTCCCCTTCCCGATCGGGGTCCCAGTTCTCACCGTCCGTCGGCGGCGCGTCGCCCCCGGCCCGCTCGTCGTCGTGCGACGCCTCACGCCCCTCAGGGCGGTAGAGATACTCGTAGACTTCGGGGATTTCCGAGTCCTCGGCCTCTTCGTGGTGGTCCTCGGCACGCTCGCGGTCCCGGGGGGCGGGCTCCGGCGAGTCGTCGCTCTGGGCGTGATCGGGTTCGTGTCCGGGCGTCCACCCGTCGGACAGCACGTCGCCGACCGGGCGCTCCGATTCGCTGTTCCGCTGGATGCCTGAGGGATCGACCTGCTTGAGAGGATCTTCGTCGCGGGAACTCGGGTGGCCGTCGCGGTCCATGCCGAACCTCTCTGCTCAGATTTCTGGCCGCACAACTTCTTAGCAGTTCCGACAGCGAGCTGTCGGGAAACTCCACATCTCCCCCGAAAACACAATCTTCCCACTGGTCCCGCCTGTCACAGACCCATGCGTGATGGCGAAGCGACAACGATTGGGCGGCGAACCTGAGACTCCGCTGGGCCCCCGCCATGAGCGCGAGGCCTGCCGCGACCGACGAGGCACGCCCATCGTCCCGGCCTTTGAACTGGGAAAACTTTTGCTCCCGTCAGAGTCGGCCAGAGACCCCGGCAGCGCTACCCGCGACGGCGCAGCATCGTCACGACAAGCCAGACGATGACGGGCAGGAGAACCAGCGGCACCGGTTGCCGCCGCACGCCCTCCTGAACCCGATTCTCGGCAAGGTTGCAGGTATTCGACTCAAGTGGCTCCTCGGCCGCGAGTAGCAACCAGGCCAATTCTTCGGCAGGACATCACTGAAAGCGAATTCCCGATCTTCAAAGGCCGGCTTTCCGTACCCCTCAATACTCCTCAACAATCCTCAATCCGATGCGCTCCTCCATGCGCGGGGCAGCCCGCGACGCGGTGCGTCGCGGGCTGCCGTTGCCCGTCGGGGCTAGTCGCCGATGCGGCCGCTCAGGACTCGCCCTCGCAATACTGCTTATCCCACCTTGCGGTTCTGTAGTCGTAGCAGTAATAGCAACCGTCGTCTCTCCACTTGCACAGGTTGGGGTTGGGCTGGGCGTGCCGGGCCGAAGCACAGGCGCTCGGACCCGAGGCCTGCGCGGCGCCTGTGACGGTTCCGGCGACCACGAGCGTGGACGCCGCCAGCGCGATGGCGAAGAGCAAACGCTTGAGCATCAGAGATCACTCCCTGAGGTGAGGACCGGACCCGGATTGACGGGGATGACGAACGCCGGTTCCGAGTCTCGGGATACGCCGATGCGGCGCCGAACATCACCCAGACTAATCGCACCACCAGACGAAATCTCCCACCCAGACGCAAAACATTACTTCAGGCACATACCCCCATAAATACGATCATCCCCACCCACTGGAAAAACGAGGCGTTGCACCGAACCAGCCACTGCGAGCCCGCGCGCGTCCAATTCGTCCCGTCGACGCAAGCCGGGACGGCGCTTCCCCACCGATATCAATGTGACGCCATGGGGACGAAAAATGACAGGCAATAAAGTTCGGACACCGACGCCGGAATCTCCATCAGCTCAAATGGCGCGAACGGCGCCCTGCCCACCGATTCGCTCCATGAAATCGCTGTTTCAGCAGTCATCCCGGCTCAGCGGGCGACGAAGGGGTGGCCGGGAAGATCTCCGGCCACCCTGCAGCACGTAGAGGCCAGGTGGGCCGCCGATCTCCTGCGTGCGCAGCATCGAGGTGAACCCCCGGCGGCCCAGCAGCAAGTCCCCGCACTCCCACGCCGAGCGGTGAGCGTGTACCGTGCGGGCCGAATGCACCGACCGCATGCTGATCTACAGCGAACGGCACCTGCGCTCGGTGCCGGCCGGGTACGCCGATCACTACAACGGGCATCGGCCTACCTGGCGGTGACCGCCGAGAAGGCGGGAAGCCCCGCGACGGCCGGTCGCCTTGATGCCCGACTCAGATCAAACCCAGGGCCAGCATCGCATCGGCGACCCGCCGGAAGCCGCCGATGTTCGCGCCGGCCACGTAGTCGCCCGGCATGCCGTACTCGTCGGCGGTTTGCAGGCAACGGGCGTGGATGTCCTGCATGATCTCCCGCAGCCGTTGCTCGGAGAACTCGAACGTCCACGAATCACGGCTGGCGTTCTGCTGCATCTCCAGCGCGCTGGTCGCCACGCCGCCCGCGTTGGCCGCCTTGCCCGGTCCGAACGCGACGCCGGCCTCCAGGAACACCTTGATGCCCTCCGGCGTGGTCGGCATGTTGGCCCCTTCGCCGACCGCGATGCAGCCGTTGTCCACCAAGAAGGCGGCGTCACGGCCGGTGATCTCGTTCTGCGTGGCGGACGGCATCGCCACCTCGCAGGGCACCTCCCACACGTTGCGACCCGGCACGAAGGTGACGTGCTCGCCGCGACGTTCCGCGTACGCCTGCAGCCTGCCGCGCTCGACCTGCTTGACCTGCTTGAGCAGATCCAGGTCGATGCCCTTCTCGTCGAGCACGTAGCCGGAGGAGTCGGAGCAGGCCACGACCACGCCGCCGAGCTGCTTGACCTTCTCGATGGTGTAGATCGCCACGTTGCCGGAGCCGGACACCACGACCCGCTTGCCGTCGAACGACGTGTCCCGCGCCTTCAGCATCTCCTCGACGAAGAACGTGCACCCGTAACCGGTGGCCTCGGTGCGCACCTGGGCGCCGCCGTACACGAGTCCCTTGCCGGTGATCACCCCGGACTCGTAGCGGTTCGTGATGCGCTTGTACTGGCCGAACAGGTAGCCGACCTCCCGCCCGCCGACGCCGATGTCGCCGGCCGGCACGTCGGTGTACTCGCCGATGTGCCGGTACAGCTCGGTCATGAAGCTCTGGCTGAAGCTCATCACCTCGCGGTCAGAGCGGCCCTTCGGGTCGAAGTCCGATCCGCCCTTGCCGCCGCCGATCGGCAGGCCCGTCAGGCCGTTCTTGAAAATCTGCTCGAAGCCCAGGAACTTGACGATCCCGAGGTAGACCGACGGGTGAAAGCGCAGCCCGCCCTTGTACGGCCCCAGCGCGCTGTTGAACTCCACCCGGAAGCCGCGGTTGATCTGCACCTCGCCTCGGTCGTCGATCCACGGCACCCGAAAGATGATCTGCCGCTCGGGCTCGCAGATACGCTCAATGATCTTCGACTCGGCGTACTCGGGATGCTTGCCTAGAACAGGGCCGATGCTCACCAGCACCTCACGCACCGCCTGGTGGAACTCGATTTCCCCAGGGTTCCGGCGGAGGACATTGTCGTAGATCGACGACAGTTTCTCATGCAACACATAAGCTCCAAGGTCACTGATACAAGCCTCCTCACTTTACGGGTCGCCCCGTTGTGAACAGGATGTGCCCTCCCAATTTCTTCGGCGCGGTGCTGGAGGCCTTCCGCGGCGCTGGCCCGCGTTCCGCGTAATTCAGCGGGCTAGAGATGCGAATCTGGGCTTTGAGCTGGACTGACACGGCCGGCTCGCACGCCCTGCCGGGCGTGCGGCGTGGGCGCCGGTCCCGGCCGGCGGCGGGAACGCGGGCCGCCCGCCGTACGCAGCGCCCGCCGCTCCAAACCTCACCCGCCGACCGAGGACGCGCCGCCGCCCAACCGCTCTAGTCACGGCCAAGTGCAGAAGTCATTGCTACCGGTCCTCGTCGGGCGTGATGATCAGTTTGCCGCGCTTGGCCGTCCCGTTTTGTTCAAGTTCGGTAAGCGCTGGGATGGCTTGCGAGAGCGGAACGCTGCGGGCGATCGGCAGCCGCAGCGTTCCCCGGCCGGCCGCTCGCGCGACCTCTTCGAGGTCTGCGGTGATCGGGCGGGCGATCAGGACCTGGAACGGCCCGGGCAAGGCGGTTCTTGCGAAGTTCGCAGGGGTGGGGTGGATGCCGATGATGCGGCCGCCCGGCTTGAGCATCGTCCGCGCGGATTTGACCGGGAGGGTGTCGGCGGCGGCGACGACGAGGTCGAACCGCCCCGCGAGCGGTGCGGGGTCGAAGTCGAATTCGACGATCGGGTCGATGCCGAGCTCGCGTGCTTCGGACTTGGAGGTATCGCGGCAGCTGCCGGCGACCGTGGCGCCATGGTCCAGGGCGATCTGGACGGCGCAGCGGCCGACCCCGCCGAGGCAGCTGTGAACGAACACGGCCTGGCCCGGCTTCAGCTTCCCCTTCGTGATCAGGGCCTGCTGGGCGGTGATCCCGACCGTCGGGAGCGCGGCGGCATCCTCGAAAGACAGGCCCGCGGGCTTGCGCACGACGAGCATTGGCGACGACTTCGGCCAGATCGCGCGACAAGCGCTCGACGAGATGCAAGCAGTGATGACATCGGATGTCATCGGCGTGCTAGAGTGATGACATCCAATGACGTCACCCTGGAGGCATCGAGTGGCAACGCCAAGGCGCGTCCCATGACGACCGAATCGCTGCCGGGCCCGCCGCCTCAGGTCGCGATCATTGGCGCGGGGCTGGACACGGCATCGCCCAGGTTTTCCTGCTCGCCGGATCGGCGGTCCGGGTGTGGGATCCCGATGAGAAGGTGCTGGCAGGCGTCCCGGCGCGGATCGACGAACACCGAGCAGCAGGCCCCGGGCCTCGTCCGTGAACTGTGCGAGCAGGGCGAATTCGGCGCGAAGAGCGGACGCGGCATCTTCCCGTGGCCGGGCCGGACACGAGACGACGTCGAGGCCCGTCTGCTGGCGCACCTCCTTGAACAGGCCAGGCGGCCTGCGACCGGATCATGAGCGGCGAGCTCCGCACCTCTAGCCGAAGCCGGGGGCGCTCCTAGGCGGCGAACAGTGCGGCCCGCGCCGCGTCCATCCTGGCGACCGGGCGCCGGCGGTAATGGCCGTGGGCTGCCTGGCTTACCGCCGGCATCGGTCACGCAGACCTGTCCGCCGTCATCGGCATCCCTGACGCCGAGCGCGGCGAGGAGGTCTGCGCCGTCGTGTCCGCGACCTCTGCCGGCGAGAATCATCGACCAATACGGGCGTGGTTTCACGGCCCGTGGCGGCGTGGGTCGGGGAGTTCTGGTGGTCTTGCGGGCGTGCTCGCCAGATCCGAGGTCTGTGCAGCGGGCTCGGATCTGGCGAGCGGGTGCCAGATGATCTCCCAGGTGAGGAGATCAGTCAGCGATCCAACTGCCGTGGAAGCCGAATGGCACGCGGGTGGGGAGATGTATCGTCGCGACCGGGTTGGCGAGGTCCTGGGCGTGCCGGATGACCACGTCGCAGCGTTCGGTGGTGGCGTCGTGGACGTAGGCCATGAGCCAGCCGTCGTCTTCCGCGGAACTTCCGGCAGAAGGGACGAAGACGGTCTCCATTGTCAGCATGCCGTGTCCGTAGTCGACGCGCTCGCTCGTTCCGCGCTTGACGTCGTACTTGAGCAGCCCGGTGAAGCCCTTCGGCACGTCGTCGGAGGTGACCGTGTATGAGTACCGGTAGTCCTGTCCGGTCACGCGGTCGTCGTACCGGGGGAATTCCTGCGCGTGGTCGTCAAGCAGCTGTTCGGTTACCTTGCCGGTGGCCGGATCGGCCGTCCACCGGTAGAGGCGGGCCTCATCCTCGAACGCCGAGAGGCTGTTGGTGTAGTACATCGATTCGTAGCGCACCACATCCATGACGACGGTGCCGTCCGCGGCGTCGTAGGCGTTGCCGGTGTGGAACACGAAAGGCGTGCCGGGCAGCTCGCACCAGACGACGTCTTCCGCGGTGCCCTCCCGCGGTAGCAAGCCGACGCGGCAGCCGTGGTCGGGAGTCCACCGGAGCGGCAGCGGGTCGCCGCTCATCGCGGCCAGCTGCGAGAACGTCACTGGCATATCGAGGATGACCGCGTATTTCTGGGTCAGGCACATGTCGTGCACCATTACGTGCCCCGGCAGCGGAACGTCAACGATGCGGCGCACCCGGCCCTCGGTCGTGACGACCTGGTATTGAACCTTTTCCTGCGAGGGCGTGTAGGTGATGGCGTGTGTCTCCCCGGTCAAGGGATCAACGCGCGGGTGCGCGGTGAACGCGTCGCCCATCGTCCCGCCGAAATCGGACCGTGCCTCCGTCATGAGGTCATACGACAAAAGCATCGGAAGGCAGCCGGCCTCGGTGAGCGCGTAGGTGCCCTTGCCGATTTTCAGCACGTGCGTGTTGTTGGCGGCGTCGTACCCCCGCGTCGGCCCGGGCGGCGCCGGCTCGCCCAGCGCCATCTGCACGTCCGTGCCCCGGACAAAGCGATTGCGGTACCATTCGGCCTTGCCGTCCCGCAGGCGGACGCCGTGCAGCATCCCCGCTCCGGTGAGCCAGTTGTGGTTCACGGGATCGTCGACAGGGGCGATCGGATTAGGTCCTACGCGTATCAGACGACCCGACAGCTCAGCCGGGATTTTCCCGTCGACTGAGAGATCATACGCCGTGACTTCCTCGAGGACCGGCGCGTAGTTCCCCGAGAGGTAGAGGCTGCCGTCCCGCGAGAGGTAGAGGCTGTCGTCCCGCCTTGGCTCGGTGGCCTCTGCGTTGTCCAGCGTCATGGGAACTCCTTCGTACTGCTAGTCTCGCGATTTCGCGGGACGCTGTTCTGTTCCAGTGTGGTATCTGTAATGCCGCACAGGTGTTCAAATCCTGGACGCCGGCAGTTCAGTGGCAAGCACCGCTGCGGTGCGCACTGCCGACGATTCAGGACCGGCGCGGCGTGCCTCGGGCGTCGCCGGGCCATCTGCCCGGCGATGCCGGCAAGATGGCGACCCCGGTCTAGCCGTAGGGCCAGAAGTAGGGCGACTCGGGGTCGCTGACAGGTACGACGTTAACCGAGATGCGTGAGGGTGTGCCGCCGCCATCGAGCACCGTCTGGTGTGCGACGGCGACGTCATCCGCTGTGCCGAATTCGGGCACCGCACGGGTGTTGAGGTTGCGGGAGTACTTCGGGAAGCTGCTGCTGGTCACGTGGACACGGATCTGGTGCCCGGGTAGGAACGTGTGCGCTACCGGGTCCATCTCGATCTCGAGCTCGACTGGCTCGCCCGGCGTCAGCCAGGAGTCGTTACGGCCGTCCCGGTACCGGCAGCGAACTATTCCCTCGGAAACGTTCGCCGCGAACCCGTCGGGCTCGACATCGACCAGCCGGACCAGGAAGTCGGTGTCCTCGGCGCTGCTGGAGACCCACACGTTGGCCTTGGGTGACCCGGCGACTCGGACGGCCTCTTCCAAGACCGGGGAGGTGTAAAGAAGGATGTCGTCACGGCCTTCGATTCGGCGCTGGTCGTGTACGCCGTCGTTCGCCATGGAGTCGTCGTATCGCGCGAGGCTCAGCCCGGCGCCGGTCAGCTCGATGGTCACGCCTCCGACGGTCTGGACCGGGTCGGACGGGTCGTAGGTGTAGGTGCGGCTGCCCGAGCCGGCGGGACGGTCGAATGTGAGCGCGGCGCCACTTTGGGTGGAGTCCTCGCTGCTGAGGAACAGCTCGCGGGTGGCACCGGCCGGCGGCCACGCGGGGGTCGTGGTCCACTGATTCTCGCCGGACATGAAGTAATAGACCTTTGACGATCCGGGGGCCGGCTGTTCGGGCACGCCCTTCAACCACCGGTCGAACCACGCTAGCGCGACCGCCTGCCATGCCTTGCCTCCCGGCGCGTGCTGGTGCTGGCGCACGCCGTACGGCAGCTGATATCCGCCGTAGTGACCCCAGGGACCGATGATGAGTTCGTGACCTAGGTCCGAGTTGGAGAGCGCCCTGATCATGCTCCCGGCGAACACATCGAAGACTCCGGTAAAGGCCTTCACCGGAACCTTGATGAGAGAGGGATCCTTGCCCGGCGTACCCTCGTCCTTCTTCCAGTAGGGGTCGGTTGGTTCTGCCGTGAAGGCGTTCCACAGACCGGCGTCGAGCCGTTGGTCCTTCAGGAGCTCGAAGTCGGCGAATAGCGGAAGCGTCATCAGGTCCCGCTGAGTCATGGACATGAACTTGGCGTGCTTCGCGGCCAGTTCAGTCCTTTCGGCCTCATCGATGTCCAGGCGTTGCAGCTTGTGCGGCGCGATGACACCGGCGACGAAGTCCGGAAGGAAGTACAGCTCAGAGGGCACGCCGCCACGCTTGGTCCAGCTCTCCACGTCCGCCCCACCGACGGCGATCCACGCCGTGACCAGCGACGGAGCACCTGACGCAACGGCTTGGAATGCCGTCATTCCAAGGGCGGAGTTCCCGAGGACGCCGACCTTGCCGTTCGACCAGTCCTGCTTCGCGGCCCACTCGATCGAGTCGTAGCCGTCCTCCCGCTCCTGGTAGAAGTACTCCCAGTCGCCCTCGGAGCTGAAACAGCCGCGACAGTCCTGGATGACGAAGACGTAGCCGGAACGTGCGTACGCCAGCGGGCCCGCGTCGTAGTAGTCGGAGGTGACGCCAAGGCCCATGAGCGGCTGGCCGGTCTTGCCGTAGATCGTTCGGGAAAGGATGACAGGGTGCCGCTCGCCGTCGTCGGGTCGGTACACGTCGGCGTAGGTCCGAGTTCCGTCGCGGAGCACGATTTCGACGTCGTGCTCGATGATGATGTTGCTCAGTGTCATTGCTTGCTCACCTTTGTTGGGCCCAGTGTCTGCTGGGCGAGCCGGTACTCGCCGCCGCACGCTTCGGCTACTGCGGGGCCGAACAGGGCGGCCGGCGTGTAGGCGCCGGGTCGGCCTTCGCCTGCCGGCAGGCGGCGGGCCGCCTCTGCGGGTACCGCGCCGGTGAACGCGGTCGCCTCGCCGACCCGCAGCCGGCCCTCGGCGGCGGTGCCGTCAGGCCATCAGCTCCGCTCTCCGAGTGACGACATTGTGTGTCATCACGTTACAGGATGACGGCATGATGTGTCATCACTTCATGCCACGCGATGCCGTCACCTACCATGGCCGCATGAGCAGATGGCAGCCTGACGCGCGCGAGCGGCTGGAGCGCGCCGCCCTCGAGCTGTTCGCCGAGCAGGGGTTCGCGGCGACCACGGTGCCGCAGATAGCCGGGCGGGCCGGCCTGACCACCCGCACCTTCTTCCGGCACTTCGCGGACAAGCGCGAGGTGCTGTTCGGCAGCGACGAGATGTTCCTGCAGGCCGCCGTGCTCATCGCCGAGGCGCCGCCCGACGCCGACCCGGCGGCGCTGATCACCGGCGCCCTGACCGCCTTCGCCGCGACGCACCTGGAGGGAAGGCGGGCCGAGATCCGCCGGCGGCAGGAGATCATCCGGTCCGACGAGGGCCTGCGCGAGCGGAACCTGCGCAAGCGCGACGCCGTCAGCGACGCCGTCCGGGACGCCCTGACCAGGCGCGGGCTCCCGGCCGTCACCGCCGCCATGCTCGCCGGGACCAGCGCCACCCTGTTCTCCGTCGCACTGCAGGAATGGCTCGACTCCGACGACGACCGCACGCTGGCCGGCATCATGCTGGACGGGATGCAGGCGCTGCGCACCGCGCTCGGCTCTGTTCCCGCTCCGGCCCCGGCTGCCACGCAGCGGCCGTAACTCCGTCACGCCGTGGTAGAAGGTGCGCTCTGTCGGCGGCTCAGGATCGGCGCGGCGACGGTTCGGACAGCAAGGGGAAGTCCTCCCATCGCCACTCGCCGGTCGGCCGCCCGCCGTCTTCTCGATCTCCCGGATCACGGTGGCGCAGGTCGACGCGGCGGATCTTTCCGGAGATGGTCTTCGGAAGGTCGAGGAACTCCAGCCGGCGTACCCGCAGGTAGCCGGGAAGACGGTCCGCGGCGAACTTGAGGATGCTCTCGGCCAGCTCGGCCGACGGCTCCTGGCCAGGCGCCAGGGCAATGTACGCCTTCGGGACGGTGAGCCGGATGGGGTCCGGCGCGGGCACGACCGCCGCCTCGGCCACCGCCGGGTGCTCGATGAGGACCGACTCGAGCTCGAACGGGCTGACCTTGTAGTCCGAGGACTTGAAGACATCGTCAGTGCGCCCGATGAAGGTGATGTAGCCGTCCGCGTCGCGGCTCGCGAGGTCCCCGGTGTGGAAGAAGCCGCCCTGCTTGGCCTCCGCGTCCATGGCCGGGTCGTCGTAACGCGTCATGAGCGGCAGCGGCTTGCCGTGTCGCAGGTCGAGGCAGAGTTCGCCCTCGTCGTCTCGCACTTCGCCGCTCACCGGGTCGACCAGCACGACGGGAACTCCTGGCAGAGGCCGGCCCATGGATCCTGCCTTCACCGGCTGGCCGGGCGTGTTGGCGACCGCGGCGGTCATCTCGGTCTGCCCGAAGCCGTCCCGGATCGTCAGGCCCCAGGCATCCTGGATCCGGGCGACGACCTCGGGATTGAGCGGCTCGCCGGCGGCGACGAGCTCCCGCAGCCGGCCGGGCCCGCCCGGGAGATCGGTCGTGATGAGCATGCGCCAGACCGTCGGAGGGGCGCAAAATGTCGTGATCCGCTGCTCATGGAGCCGGGACAGGAGCACCTTGGGATCAAAGCGCGCGTAGTCGAGCACGACGATCGTGGCCTCGGCCAGCCAGGGCGCGAAGAAACTCGACCAGGCATGCTTGGCCCATCCCGGCGAGGAAACGTTGAGATGAACGTCGCCGGGCCGCAGCCCGATCCAGTACATCGTGAGGAGGTGCCCGACGGGGTAGGAGACCTGGGTGTGCGCCACCATCTTGGGCCGGCTGGTAGTGCCCGAGGTGAAGTAGAGCAGCAGCCGGTCCTCCGGCGCAGTGCCCGGATGCCCGATCGGGGCGTCCCCGGCGGGGCGGTCGCGCCGGAACGGGACCCAGCCCGTGACCGGCTCACCGACCACGATCCGCGTGAAGTCGCCGGGAAGGCCGGCGAACTTGGCGGCGTCGGCGGTGCCGCAGATCACCGCGCGGACCTCGCCGCGCTGAATCCGGTCGACCAGGTCGGCGGGCCCGACGGCGGTCGTGACCGGCATCACCACCGCGCCGAGCCGGATCACGCCGAGCATCGACTCCCAGAGTTCGACCTGGTTGCCGAGCATCACCAGCACCGTGTCGCCCGGGCCGATCCCGAGAGAACGCAGATGGCTGGTGACTCCCAGCGAGCGCTCACGGAGCTCGGCGAAGCTGTAGGACTCGCTGCCGCCATCCTCGTGCACGACCACGAGCGCAGGCGAATGATTGCCGTCCGCGATCGAGTCGAACCAGTCGAACGCCCAGTTGAACTGGCCCTCGATCTGCGGCCAGGCGAAATCCCTGGTGGCTGCGGCCCAGTTATCGGCCCGGGCGAGCAGGCTGTCCCTGGCCGCTCGGAGGGCCTCGGTGTTGGTGGGCATCGCGCTCCCTTCAAAGGTCGTCGGCGGACTGGATCTACAGGAGGATGTTCACGGCCTTGACCTGGGTGAACTCCTCGATGGCGGCCGCCCCCAGTTCCCGGCCCCACCCCGACTGCTTGTAGCCGCCGAAAGGGATCGCGCAGTCGAAGGCGTTGTGGCAGTTGATCCAGACGGTGCCGGCCTTGATCTCAGCCGCCGTGCGGTGTGCCTTGGAGATGTCGCGGGTCCATACGCTGGCAGCCAGGCCGTAGGGAGTGTCGTTCGCGGCCGCTCGCACCCCGTCCTTCGCGCTGAAGGGTGAAGCGACCACCACCGGGCCGAAGATCTCCTCGCGGTAGACGCTGAAGGAGGAGTCGACGTCTACCAGGACGGTCGGCTCCACGAAGAAGCCGCGATCGCCGTGACGGTGCCCGCCGGTGAGCGCCCGCGCGCCGTCTCGCAGGCCCTGGCTGATGTATCCGGTGACGCGTTCGAACTGCTCGGCTGAGACCAGCGGGCCCATCTCGGTTGCCGGGTCGAGGCCGGGACCGAGCCTGGTGGACCTGGCCACCTCCGCGACGCCCTGGGTGAACTCATCGAAGATGCGGTCCTCGACCAGGATCCGGGTTCCCGCCGTGCACGTCTGACCCTGGTTGAACAGGAAGCCCGAAGCCGTCCCGGGAATGGCGGCCTCCAGATCGGCGTCGGCGTAGACGACCTGCGGGCTCTTGCCACCAAGCTCGAGGGTCACCTTCTTGAGGTTGCCCTTCGCCGCGTCAACGATCAGCTTGCCGACCTCCGTCGATCCGGTGAACGCGACCTTGTCGACGTCATCGTGGGCGGCGATCGCCGCGCCCGCATCGCCGTACCCGGTGACGACGTTGAAGACACCGTCGGGCAGGCCGGCCTCGGCGAGAACCTCGGCGAGCAGGAGCGCCGTCAACGGGGTCTGCTCAGCAGGCTTGAAGACGACCGTGTTGCCCGTGGCCAGAGCCACAGGCACCTTGAACCCGGCCATCACCAGCGGGAAGTTCCACGGCACGATGGCCCCGACCACGCCGACCGGCTCGCGCAGGGTGTAGGCATGGAAGTTCGCTCCCGGCGCCCACGGGACCGACGGGGTCACGGTTCTGCCCTCGATCTTGGTCGCCCAGCCGGCGTAATAGAGGAACAGCTCCGCGGTCCAGGTGACGTCGACCGCCTGGGCCACCCCCACCGGCTTGCCGTTGTCGAGAGACTCAAGCTGGGCGAATTCCTCGGCCCGCTCGTAAAGCTTCTCCCCGACCCGGAACAGCAGCCGCTGACGCTGCGCGGGCGTCCACCGGCTCCACTCCCCCTCAAACGCGCCGCGGGCCGCGGCAACCGCGCGATCGACATCGGCAGCGCGCCCCCGGGCGACTGTCGTCAGCACCTCACCCGTCGCGGGGTCAAGGGTGTCGAATTCCTCGCCGCCAACCGCGTCCGTCCACTGCCCCCCGATGAAGAGCCGGCGCGGGCGGCTGATGAAGTCCCGCACTCGCGGCAGGAGGGTCACGTCGGGCGGGGTGATGAGGTCGGTCATGGCGACTCCTCCAGATCGGGCGGCGCCTCACGCACCGCATGAAGGGAGTCTGAGCACCGGTCTCGCCGCGCGATGTTCAGTTGCTGGACGTTCTGCGCACGGCGTTCAGCTTCTGGACACAGCGCCGCAAGAAGGTTGTCATCACCACAGCGCCCCAAATACTATGCGGCAAAGGTCACACCGTCGTGATCTCCGTGAGACCCTTTTCCGCGTAGGGGGCGTCATGAGTAGCGCGGCTCGTTCCCCCAGGCAGGCCATCAAGGCGTCCTGGTACCGCTCCGAACTCGCGGGGCTCGATCCCTCACACGCGCTTGAGACGCTCGCGCCTGACGGAGTGGCGGCCCCGAGCCTCCTGCTGGAAGCCTCCGAGCCCGTGCTCCACGAACTCGGAGCGACCCTCCGGGACACCGGGTACGCCACGCTGCTCGTCGATCGCGAGTGCCGGCTGGTGCACCGCACCTGCGGCCGGAAGGCAACGGCCACCGCCTTCGACGGCGTCGGCGTCGACTTGGGCGCCAGCCTGCTCGAAGCCCATATCGGCACCAACGCGCCCGGAACCGCGCTGGAGACCCACCAGCCTGTGGTCATCAACGGTGCGGAGCACTTCGCCGAAGGGCTAAAAGAGTTCAGCTGCTTCGGGTACCCCATCCGTCATCCCCTAACCCGGCGCGTCGAGGGAGTGCTGGACATCTCCTCCCTATCCAGCGACGCGAACCCCCTGTTGCGCCCCGTGGTCGAACACGCCGTCCGGGACATCGAGCGCCGGCTTCACGAACGCAGTCATGCGACGGACGCGCGGCTCATGGCGGCCTACCAGGAGGCGGCGCTACGCACCAGGTCGGCACTGGTCGCCTTCGGCGACGACATGACCGTCTCCAACCGGGCCGCGGAGGATCTTCTCACCTCCGCCGACATCACGCACCTGCGCCTCCTGACGGAGGAACTGCCGCGTTCGACCAGCGCGCCGATCGAACTGCGACTGGCGTCCGGACAACCAGTCCGGGTGCACGCCACGTTGCTCGGCACCCGGCGCCCGGGGGCTCTGCTCAAAGTCGAGCCGCGAGACGAGCGACGGGTGATCTCGCAGCCGGCCTCGGAAGCACCGGGCCACGCGCGCGACAGGACCACTCTTCTGGTCACCGGCGCGCCGGGCTCGGGCCGTACCACCCGGGCCCGTAGCCTCGCCACGGGCTCCCCCGTCACCGTCCTCAACGCCGCTGAGGCACTCCTCGACGGAGACCAAGACTGGGGCCGCCGGTTTCAGCAGCGCATGTCCTCGCCCGCCGGCACCGTGATCCTGGATGGGATCGAACTGCTCTCAGACGTCCTGGTGGATGTCATCACCCAGCAGATCGAAGGGAAGACCGGCCCCCAGATCGTCATGGTCGCCGGGCCACGGGACCTGCTGCCGGATCGCACGGCGGCCCTGGCCGCGCTCGCGACTCGCTACGAGGAGACGCTGCCTCTGCTCGCCCGCCGCGACGAAATCCTGGGATTCGCGCGCCAGATGCTCGATGAGATCGCACCAGGTATGTTCCTGACCCCCGCCGCGGAAAAGGCGCTAGCCAGTCACAACTGGCCAGGGAACCTCCGCGAACTGCGGGCGGCCCTGGCCTTCGCCGTCGGACAGCGGTGCGTGGGCGCGATCTCCGTGCAGCAACTACCCCCCGGCGTCACGTCCGAACCAGCCACGCCGCCCTCCCGACGCCCGCTGGACCAGGCCGAGCGCCACATCATCCTCCACACCTTGCGCACCTTCGACGGCAACAAGGCACGAACCGCCAAGGAACTTGGCATCTCACGCACCACCCTCTACGCGAAGATGCGCGCCCACCGGATCAGCCAATTCTGAGGCACTCCGGCTTCTCCAAGCCCGTCCGTGGCCGTCCGTACAAAACCGACGGCCCCTCACACCACTCCCAGGCCCCGATTCCCGTCCGCTATGCGTCCATGGAC
Source organism: Sphaerisporangium sp. NPDC051011 (assembly GCF_040653595.1). Taxonomy (NCBI): domain Bacteria; kingdom Bacillati; phylum Actinomycetota; class Actinomycetes; order Streptosporangiales; family Streptosporangiaceae; genus Sphaerisporangium; species Sphaerisporangium sp. NPDC051011. The sequence goes on from NZ_JBFAGG010000006.1 coordinate 219,244, forward strand.
ACCGCAATATGACGGTCCACAGCACTACAAGTCCCCGCGCTTCCGGTTCTGTCATGCGGAGGGGGGGTGCGACGGCGCGGTGGCGCACCCCGCTCGCTCGGTTCACATGCGCGACTGTGAGTGGCCGTGAAGGTCGTGGTTTTCGCCCCTCGTGTGCCTGGGCGCATTCTCTGCTCGGGGCGGTGAGGGTAGGGCGACGACGGCGTCCGGTGTGGCGTTCTCGGAGGAAAGCGCCAGCGGGCCCATACCGTATTGCCGGTTCCGTCAGGAGTCAGTGTGACGCCGTAGTCGTCGGCCAGCACGACCACGATCGCAAGCCCCCGGCCGTGTACGGCATCGTCGGCAAGGTCCAGCCGACGGGGCGCCGGCCGGGACCGTGGTCGGTGACCCGGACGCAGCCGGATGTCGTCTTGGTGGAAAGTCTCACAAGTGGCCTATACCTTGAGCAAGAGGTAGATACGCGACGATTCGACCAAGCGTTCGACCATCTTCGCGCCTCGGCACTTCCCATAGCCGACTCCATCTCGTTGATCGAGCGTGTGATCGAGGGTCTATAGATGACGTTACGAGAGCCGGAGGGCAGCATGACCGAACCTGACATCTCGCGTGCCGTTTGGCGCAAGAGCAGTCTGAGTGGCAGTGAGAACAACTGTGTCGAAGTCGCGTTCCTCAACGACGACACCGTGGCAGTCCGCAATTCCAAACGCCCCGAGGCCGGGGTGACGATGTTCTCCCCCAATGAATGGCAAGCCTTCATCGGGGGGGTCAAACAGGGCGAGTTCGACATCGCCTGAGCCTGGATCCACCGCGTGATTTGTCGTGATCTTTGGCGCGAGTTCTGCCACCTCGGCGACGGTCAGGCGCTCATTACCGCCGCCCACCGAACTCCCAGTCGTGGACCTCGATGTCGGCGTACCGGTCCAGAGTCAGGACGGCGCGTGCCGCATCCGGGTCCGGCGCCCGGACCAGCAGCGCCGTACCCAGCCAGGTAGTTTCGTCGTCGGACAGCAGCGGCCCATACGCGATCAGTTCGTCCCGGTCGCGCGACGGGACAAGGTCGGCAGCCTGCCCGGAGCCGAGGCCCAACACCAGATACCGGTTGCCGCCGTCTCGGCCGCCAGGGAAATCCCACATGGTGCGCCCAAGCACGTTGCGCCATCGGCGCAACACCACGTCCCGGTACACACCGGCCTGGTAGTTGGGCTCTTCGAAGACGAACGCACGCGCAGTGGAGAGATCTGGCAGGTCGATGATGTGCACGCTGCCGGTAGCCGTGTCACCGCCGCGGCCGAAGGTCGGGCCACGGGCGATCATCTCCGCCGCGTACCGGTCCATGTAGGACCAGTGCTCTTCCACCAGCTCGTCGCGCAGCGCCGCGGAGTCAGGCCGATCGCGATGATAACAGAAGAACTCCATGCCGAGAGTACCTACCATGGACCTCGGCGACAGCTCCATTCTGGTCCGCACGACATACCTTCCGCGTACTTGATCGTCCCGTCGCCGTCGTCCCACCCGAAGGGGAAGCGGGCCAGGGCCAGGTCTGCCCGGCTTGTCCTGGGGCGATGGCGGCAGAACGATCAGGCTTCCTCCTCAGCCACCCCGGACCTCCGGTTTGGAACCGCGATCATCCCGGAGCCGGAGCGCCCCTCGCCGGAGGCAAATCCTTGGACAGCGGCCCTGTACCCGCCGTAGGCTCCCTGTGCCGTCGCGGGCAAAGGCGAATGGGAAAGTTCGTATTAGCTTGCTAACTCCCTTTGAGGGGATGAGCCGGTTCGAGTCCGGTAGCCCGCGGCGGCTTCTACATGCTTGGCGCGAGCACTTGGCCGTGACTAGAGCGGTTGGGCGGCGGCAGGTCCTCGGTCGGCGGCGGGCGCTGCGTACGGCGGGCGGCCCGCGTTCCCGCCGCCGGCCGGAACCGGCGCCCACGCCGCACGCCCGGCCGGTGCCGGCGGACGCGTGTTCATCGGCCCCCGGCATGGGCTGATGACCGACCGGGCTTACCTCAAGGTCTTCCGCGAGGCCAGAGAGAAAGCTTTCGCGGCCGAGGAAGCCGCCTCACCGCGGATGTGCCCTACGCCCTACGGCACGCGGCCGTGTCCACGTGGCTCAACGCCGGCGTTCCGGCGCCCCAGGTGGCCCAGTGGGCGGGGCACAGCGTGAACGTGCTTCTGCGCGTCTACGCCAAGTGCATCGTGGGCCAGGACGCCACCGCGCGGAAGCTCATCAGCGCGGCCCTGAAGCCACCGCAACCGGCCAACTGACGCCGACGCGCATACGACGCGGACACCCGTAGAGCGCCGTAGACGGCCATGAACAGCCGGACATGACGAGAACAGCCCCTGACCGCGTTCGCGCTGGTCAAGGGCCGTTTCTGCTGGTGTGGCAGGTGCAGGACTTGAACCTGCGTAGGCTGAGCCGACGGTTTTACAGGGCGTGCCAGTTGCCGACCCCTCCACCTCTTCGACCAGCATCTTTGCCTCCGGATACGCCTACGTCCCATGGCTACGTTCCGTACCTGTTCCGGATCTTGCTGAACCTCTTCCATGGATCACACTGGCATTGCCAGAGCGAGGGTCCACCTCGTACACAACCCTATGAGTCGCACACCGCCATGCAATCCGACCTGGTTCAGAGCCGAGGCCATGCGTGATGCTGCAACCTCGGCAACTAATCCTGAGCCTCAATCGTCTCACTCATGTGCGCCCCTTCATCTTGCTCGCTCTAATCGTGGTCATCCTGCGCCGCGTAAGGACGTTACGCATTCTCGCGCCCGATGTCGGCACACGGAGTCAGACTTCCTCTCCCAGTCCCAAAAATGACGAGCCCGCCAATAACCCCTCACTTCCCCCTAAGCCTCGAACACATATTTCACGTCGCACAATTCTCGGAATTGTTATGACAATCCTTGCTGCCGCAACTGGCATAGGTAGCTGGATGGCATTCGAGAATGCCACAAGCTTAGCCCCTCTAACGGCACCCCGAGGGAAGGTCACCTTGATAGTGCCAAATATGGGTCTGCGTAATATTCGCATCAATTATCACGTTACCCCAGAGGCGTCCACGCGACCTGCCGACAATAACTTGAGAGCCGTCAGTATCACTATAACGGCAGACCCGTCATCCCCCACGGCCAGGCAATGCGTTCCCTATGTCTTAGCTCTTGAGGATGACGCCACATTAGCCCACCTGCGCGTAACACAATCGGGCCGCCGGACTGCCGAAAAGTGGCGTGCCCCCAGTGCTTCACGATTCGGCGCCGAGCAGATCATCCGAGCAGAGATGTGCTCCATGTACGACATTGCCAAGCATAACTACTTCCTAGGCTACGTAGAGGCCACGACTACAGCCCAGAAGGGACCGCGCGAGAATTCGCGCCAAGAGCTCTACTGGGCGCCAGACGTTGCGGCCAACATGAGCCTCTGGAAGCTACGCGAATTTGAATCACGAACCGTAGAGGACTTCGCAAACAACTACTGGCTCGGCTGGACCGTTGCGACTCGCGAAGGTGTCGTTGTGCCTGACTGTGTCACTGAAATCTCTCCACTACCGGCTAACAAGCGAACAGAAGGTACCGAGCCCAGCGCCAACGGTCCCGGGCTCCGCTGGGAGGCATGCGGGGCTGGACAAAAGACTGCTCTGCTGACTGATACCCAACGTGAACAAGAAGCTAATCGTTCACTATTCATAGCTGGCGCACTGATTGGCGCGTCTGTTTCGCTACTCCTGTTCGCTGCACAAATTTTTGTGGACAGCGCGTCTCATCGCGAAAACTGAGATCGAACAGCTCTCTGCTACCGCATCGGGAAAAGAGCAAGAACGTCTTCGAGATCCCGATTCTCGCTCAATTTGTTACGAGCCAAGCTTCGGAAGTCCGGTGGGCCGGGACTGAGGTACGAAGTCCCGGACCTTCGATCGCCCCCGACCCTGTGTGATGGCCAGCCAAAGCATGGCGATCGTCGTGCTGTATCTGTGCGGCGGCGGCGCGTGCCTGGTCGGCGGGTGAGGCTTGGTACGGCGGGTGCTCGGTGCGGTGGGCGGCCCGCGTTCCCGCCGCCGGCCGGGACCGGCGCCCACGCCGCACGCCCGGCCGGGCGGAGCGGGCGGCGGGCCGTGCGGCGGCGCGGAGCGCTGCCGCCTTGATTCCTAAAAGCACAATTCGGCAAGATCCGCGCTGAGCGTCGGTGCACGTCGGGTGCGTGGTGGTAGAACGCTCGGTGTGGAGGAACGGCGGGGTCGGCTGCGGGAGTTGGGTGAGCTTGTTCGGCGGTTGCGCAGGGATGCGGGGCTGACGGGTAAGGAGCTGGCCCGGCGTGTGGGGGTGGGGCAGCCGACGATCTCGCGGATTGAGACGGGTGGGCTTCTGCCGACTCCGGAGACGGTTGATCGGCTGTCGGCTGCGTTGGGGTTGAGGCCGGCGGATAGGGTCGAGCTGGATGCGCTGGTTGCTCGTCTGCGCGATGAAGTGTCGCGCCTGCGGGGCGGCCTGGCTGGTCGGGAGTCGGCGGATGCGGCGCGGGTGCGCTCCGCTACCGAGATCGTCTGCTTCTCTTCGGCGATGATCCCTGCCCTGCTGCAGACCGCCGAGTATGCCCGGTTGGCGTTGACGGTGGGGCGGGCGGTGGATGAGGAGGATGCGGCCAAGGCTGCGGCCATCCGCGTGCAGGCACAGGCGGTTCTCTTCGAGGACGGGCGGCGGTTCTCCTTCGTGCTCACTGAGGGGGCGGTGCGGACGTGGCCGGGGTCGCCGTCGTTGATGGTGGCGCAGCTTGACCGGTTGATCCAGGTGTCTACTCTGGAGCACGTGCGGCTGGGTGTGGTGCCCTGGTCGGTGGAAGCGCCGGCATTCCCGTTGCACGGGTTCACGATCTTTGATGGGGCGGTGTCGGTCGCTGAGGTGTTCACGGGTGATGCCGTGGTGACCGATCCGGGGGATGTGGCGGCTCATCGGGAAGTGCTGGATGCCTTCGCGGGGGTGGCGGTGTACGGGGATGCGCTGCGGAGCCTGCTGGCAGATATCGGGACGGACTTCCGTAAGTTGACTGCCTAGCCATAGAAGTCACGCATTTATGCGTCGAATTCCTTGAGAGTTCACAAGCCCTGGTCATACGCTTCCGGCGTGGTCGTATAGCCCCCTAGACGACGGAGCGTATCCATGGCGGCATGGCGCATGTCCCGGTCCTTCCTCGGCACTCCCCCATCGGTCACCGAAGCCCGCCGCTTCGTGACCACCTTCCTGGCCGGGTGGCCGCTCGTCGACACGGCCGAACTGATCGTGAGCGAGCTGGCCACCAACGCCATCCGCCACTCGGCGACCAAGCGGTTCGGCGGCCGGTTCCATGTCGAGATCCAGGCCGAGCGTCACCGTGTCTGGCTGGGCGTCACCGACGAGGGCGGCCCGGACGCCCCCGCCATGCATACACCGGGCGGTGAGGAAGAGGGCGGGCGCGGCCTGCTGCTGGTGGCGACGCTGGCCGATTCCTACGGCGTCCGCGGGGACGAGTACGGCCGGACCGTGTGGGCGACGCTGCTCGTCCCCGTCGCCGGCGCCGCGTCTGCGCCCTTCCGTCCGGGCGCGGGGGAGTCGCGTGGATGAGCCGTGTCTCAGTCCTCATCTGCCGATCCCGCAGACCGGGTGCCAGCGGCTGGTCTGGCTGCCGCCTGGGGACTCCTCGCGGGTGCGCGTCCTGGCCTGGACCTGTGATTGCCGGTCGGTGTTCTTCGAGCTGTGTCACGCGGGCGGTATGGCCTTCATCCGGCGCACCGTGCAAAAGCGCAAGGCTCCCGAGGTCACCGAGACGCATCGGATGGGCGTCGCGGAGGGCCGCCAAGTGTGGCAGGCCATCCTTGTCGGCATGGCCCGGTAGCGGGCATGCGCGATGAGTCCCCGGGGTGTGCCCAACCGGCGGTGGAACATGCGAGCGGTCAGCGCTGCCACGGGTGATCAGGTCAAACAGCAACTGTCCAGGGGAATCGACGACATTTCGTCTAGGGGCCTAGACTCGGTTGAGCACCACCGAGAGGACCCTGCCGTGCCCGTGAGCGAGCTTGAGCGCATCGCCGCCATCGAAGACCCCTTCGTCCTGCTCAGGGCGGCCACCGAGCGACTCAATGCGGCTCAGCAGGAGGTCACCGAACTGGCTCGGCTGCGGCGCCGGGTCATCCAAGAACTGCACGCCCAAGGCATGTCATATGCGCAGATCGCCGAGGCGGCCGGGCTCACCCGGGGCCGGATTCACCAGATCCGCCACACCGGCCCGGCCCCCGAGGGCGCGTTCCTGGGAACAGGCACCCTCACGATCGCCACGCCGCTCAAGCAGGACGCGATCAAAGCGCGCCCGGTTGTCGCGATGGAAGACGTCACGGCAGGCAAGCGCCTGGAAGACCTGGCGCGCGGCTTCGGCCTGGCTGTGGAGCTGGAACACGTCCCGCTGGGCGGGGACATCGATCTCAACCGCCCAAACCTAATTGTCATCTGCGGGCCGCGTCTGTCGCCGGTCATGGGCGCGCTGTATGAGTCCGATCCGGTGCTTGAGTGGGTCAAGGCCGATGACGGGCCGTGGACGCTGCGCGACCGGCGTACCGGGAACACCTTCCGTTCGGGGGAGGACAGCGCTCCAGCCACCAACGTGGATTACGCCTACCTCGGGCGGCTGGGCAGACCCGACGGGCAAGGCAACGTGCTGGTGTTCACCGGCATCCACCCGCAAGGCACTCTCGGTGTGGTCAGCCTGATCGTCGGTGAGATCAACACGCTGTGGGGCCAGGTGTCCGACAAGCGGTTCTCCTCGGTGGTGGGGGTGGAGTACGACCCGGCAACCGGGGAACCGGTGAGAGCAGAATTGGCCAGTCCGCTGTATCGGCATGAGGAGTCCTGACGTGCGCGTCACCTTCGCCACCGAGCCCGCTAAGGCGACACGGCCGAACGAGGACTTCATAGCGGCGACCCCCGATGCCGTGGTGCTCCTCGACGGCGCGGGGACTCCGGTCGGTTCGGAATCCGGCTGCTCGCATGGGGTGGCCTGGTACTCCCGAATGCTGGGGTCGACGCTGCTCGCCTCGATGACCCAAAGCGCCGGCACCCTGGCCGAGATCCTCGCCGAGGGCATCAAGGCCGTGACCTCCATGCATGACTTCACCTGCGATCTGTCCCACGCCGGTTCCCCTTCGGCCACGATCGTCATGCTGCGTCACGCTGGTGAGGTGCTGGAATGGCTCGTGCTGGCCGACTCCGTCCTCGTCTTGGACGTCGAGAAGGCGGAGCCGATGGTGATCTGCGACGACCGCGAGGCGCAGATCGGGGCGCACTACCGCGCCCGCATGGACGCTCTGCCCGGCGGCACCCCTGAGCACGAGCAGGCGCATCGCGAGTATGTCGAAGCGCTGCGGCATCACCGCAACCGTGACGGTGGGTTCTGGGTCGCCTCGGTCGACCCCCTCGCCGCGGAACAAGCCCTGACCGGCAGCGTCCCCGCCGCTCGCATCCAGGCGGCTGCCCTCCTCAGCGATGGAGCATCCCGCCTGATCGACCGATTCCACCTGGCCACCTGGCGACACGGCCTCGACGTCCTCGCCCAGCACGGCCCTGCCGACCTCATCCAGCGCATCAGGGACGCTGAACGGTCCGACCTCGACGGCAGCCGCTGGCCTCGGGGCAAGACGTTCGACGACGCCACGGCCGCGTACGCGCTGGTGAACAGCTCGGGCTGAGGCGGCCGGACCGGCTTGTACACCCCCCTAGACAGAACCGGGTCAGTGCACGTACTCTTCTATGCATAGCCCCCTAGACAGTTCCCTTCTACGGATGAGCCGTAGCTGTCTAGGGGAGTAGACAGGAGAGTGACGATGCCAATCCCCCGCGCGTTCCGGGTCGCCTTCGAGGAGGTGTTCCCCTCCGGCTGTTACATGGTGGGCGAGGTCGAGCAGGTCAAGGACTTCGAGGCGTCGACGCCCGGTAAGCCGGTGTGGGCGCGTGACAAGGACACCGGTGAGTTCGTCTGGCAGGTCACGGTGTTGGACTGTGACCCCGACGCGCGTGACAAGACGCTCAAGGTCAAGGTCACCTCGCCGGTTCAGCCGGTTCCCCCGGCGCCGATGCCGGGGCTGCCGTTCATCCCGGTGGAGTTCGACGGCTTGACCGTCACGCCGTGGCAGAACGGGCAGCGGATCGCCTACTCGGTCCGGGCGCGGGAGATGCGCGCTCCCCGGGCGACGGCCGGTGCCCCCTCGGCCCGGACCGCTGCGGCCGGTAAGCAGGACGCTGCCTGATGGGCAGGCCGGTCAACGGGTCCTGGCAGACCACGACCCTTCACGTGGACGGGCGCGGCCGGTCGGCCTGCTTCGTCTACCCGCACCGTACGCCGGTCTTCGAGGTCGCGGCCGGTAACGCGGTCATGAAGGTCACCTTGCACGCCAACCGGGTGGACGACGCCTCGGTGACCTTCGCTCGTGAGCTGGCCGACCAGGCGCGGGCCTTCGCCGAAGAGGTCGAACGCCTGCACCGGGGCCAGATCCGGCGCGAGTCCCGGCGGCAGACCGATCAGGAGGACGCCGCGTGAACGGCTACACCTACACCACGATCAGCATGCACCCCGGCAACCCCGCCCACGTGGGGGTGAACATCTACCCCGACCAGCACGCGAGCGTGCGTCACTACCCGGTGGGCGATGACGCGCGGGTGTTCATGTCCATCGACTTCGATCACACCAGCGTGAGCATCGGTACCGCCTCCGACACCACGGTCACCGACACGCACGTGAAGTTCGCCCGCGACCTCTTCGAGGCGGCGGCGCGGTTCCTGGCCGACTGCGAGCGCCTGCGCGACCAGCACACCCGGCACGCCACCGACAAGGCGACGCCCGGCAAGGCTGCCTGAGCGGTTACAGGTGGGGCCGCTGGAAGCTGCAACTTCCGGCGGCCCCCGGTTCCTCTCCCCACGAAGTCTCACGTCACGAGAAGAGGCGTTCAGTTTATGCTGCGTAAACTCCCCGGGGACTACACCCGGGACATCGTCTCCACCGTCCCCGACTCACTCGTGTTCCGCCCCACGGTGGTCAACACCCCGGCCATTTTCACGATCTTCGCGATCGTGTTCCGCGCGGTCGCGGGGCTGTTCCGGATGGTGTGGCGTCACCCCCTGGCCTGTCTGGCCGTCGTCGCCCCGCTGGTGCTGTGGGCGGTGTACGGCTGGCGCGTCGCTCTGGCGGCCGTCGTCGCGACCGTCTCGGCGCTGCTTGGGTGGCGGCTGGCCGAACCCGTCTCGTTCTCGGCCTGGGCAGGGCTCCGGCTGCGCGCGTGGTGGCGGTGGATGTGGATCTACCGGCGTCACTGGCAACCGGTCATGGTCGTCTCCGGGCTGGCCAAGCACATCGGCGGACGCGAATACCTTCCTCGACTGCTCAAGGTCACCAGTACGCCGACCGCTGACGTGGCCACGGTGCGCATGCTGTCGGGGCAATCGGCTGCCGACTGGCAGGACCGGGCCGACAACCTCGCCCACGGGTTCGCCGGCCACGAATGCCGCATCGCCTCGGCCAAACCCGGCCGCGTGACCCTGGTCTTCCCCCGGCGCGACATACTCGCCGCGCCGATCCCCGCGCTGCCCATCACCGGGGACATGCAGGTATCGGCGGTCCCGGTGGGGTTGCGTGAGGACGGCTCGCCCTACCTGCTCAAGCTGCACGGCACTCACGTCCTGGTCGCCGGTGCCACCGGCGCGGGTAAGGGGTCGTGGCTGTGGTCGGCAATCCGCGGGTTACTCCCCGCACAGCGCGCCGGGCTGGTGGAGATCTGGGCGCTGGACCCCAAGCTCATGGAGTTGTCGTACGGGCGGGCCCTGTTCGGAGACCGGTACGCCGCCGACCCTCCCGCCTGTGCCGACCTGCTCGAAGCGGCGGTCAAGGTCATGCAGGAGCGCGCGGGACGGTTCGCCGGAGTCCAGCGCAACCACACACCCACCGTCGATGACCCGTTCGTCTTGGTCGTGGTGGATGAGGTGGCGTTCCTGACCGCCTACCAGACCGACCGCAAATGCCGCGAACGCATCACGGCGGCCCTGGCCACCCTCACAACACAGGGCCGCGCCGTGGGCGTCGGTGTCCTGGCCGCCTTGCAGGACCCCCGCAAAGAGATCCTGTCCATTCGCAACCTGTTCCCCGACAAGATCGCGTTACGGCTGGACGAACCCTCACAGGTGGATCTCGTCCTCGGCGACGGGGCCCGCGACCGTGGCGCGTTGGCAGACCAGATCTCGACCAACCCGGCCACCGGGGCCGGCGTCGGGTACGTGCGGCTGGAAGCCTCCCCCGAACCGGTCCGCGTCCGCGCGGCGTACGTCTCCGACGCCGATATCCGGGCCATGGTCGCCGAGTTCGCCCGGGGCCGGTGAGGCGGCATGACTCCGCTGGCCGAATGCCTGACGGGGCTTCGCTGCTCGGCGTGCGGCTGCCTGGATGTGCTGTGGCTCGACCCCATGCGGGGCCTGGTCGAGTGCCGCGCGTGTGGACAGACGGCGCTCACCCTGCCCTGTGGGGACGGCGGTGAGGCCCGGTGACCCACCCCGACGACCGTTCCCTACCCCGGGCCGTGCGCGCGGCGATGCCGCTGGCCCTGGACGTGATCGAAGAGGCATGCAAGGTCAACGGCGTCTGTCTGCGTCCGGTGGTGCTCAAGCGCACCGACACCACCACGGGCAAGGTCGAGTACGTCAACGTCCCGTGCGGCGCCACCCTGGCGGCCAAGTGCGAGCCGTGCGCGAACCGGGCAGTGCAGCTCCGTAAGGCGCAGTGTCGGGAGGGCTGGCATCTGGAGGCCGAACCGGTCGCCGAACGCAGCGAACCGACCGACCGTCAACGCTGGCTCGTCGAAGAACGCGCCGACGTCGAAGCGCTGCGAGACCTGGCCGAACAGGACGGTAAGGACCTGGCCGTCTGGGATGAGGTGGCCACGACCCTGGACGATGAGCTAGCCGAATCCGGGGTCCGAGGTCACGTCCTGCCGGGGGAGGGCAAGCCTCGCCGGTCGCGCTCTACCCGTCGCCGTCAGGACGCACCCGACCTGCCCAAGCGCCAGCGGGAGAACCGCACCGTTGGACGCACCTTCACCGCACCGGACGGGCGCGTATACCGGCCGTCGCTGTTCATCACCCTGACCTGCGACAGCTACGGCAAAGTGCGTCAGGACGGCACACCCGTCGATCCCTCGACGTACGACTACGTGCGGGCGGCGCGGGATGCGATCCACTTTCCCAAGCTGGTGGATCGGTTCGTGCAGAACCTTCGCCGCGTGGCGGGGTATGACGTGCAGTACTTCGCCACCGTGGAGCCGCAGAAGCGGCTGGCGCCGCATCTGCACATGGCCGTGCGGGGCACCATGCCACGTGCTGAGGTCAAGGCCGTGGCGGCGGCGACCTATCACCAGGTGTGGTGGCCGTCGTGTGACGTGGTCCGCTTCGAGGGCGAACACCTGCCGGTCTGGGTCGGCGACGAACACGCCACCGACCGCGGTAACGGGCAGGCCGGCGACTACCTCGACCCTGCGACCGGCGAAGTCCTGCCCACCTGGGAACAGGCCCTCGACCAGCTCGACGCCGACCCGGACGCCGAACCTCTGCACGTGGTGCGCCTGGGTCCTCAGATCGACGTCAAGGGCGTCATGGCGGGCTCTCCGGGGGCGGACCTAGGGCTGTTCTACCTGACCAAGTACCTCACCAAATCACTCACTGACTGCCACGAGCCGACCAGCGATGCCCAGCGGGCGCATGTGGAACGGCTCATGGCGGTCCTGCGCTACGAACCGTGCGCGCCCACCTGCCCGAACTGGCTGCGCTACGGCGTGCAGCCCAAGGGAGCCAAACCGGGGATGCGACCCGGGGCCTGCCGGGGCAAGGCGCACAAGCCCGAACACCTCGGCTACGCCGGTCGTCGGGTGCTGGTCTCGCGCAAGTGGTCCGGCAAGACCCTGTCCGAACACAAACAGGACCGGCGGGCCTGGGTGCTGGAACAACTCGCCGAACTCGGCCTTCCAGCAACCAACGACAGCGACCCCCTCGACCCGCACCGCTACATCTGGCGCCCGGTCACCTCGGCCGATCGCGGCGTCCCCCACCGCGCCAAACGGCTGCTAGACGAACTCGCCAAACGCCACCAATGGCGCGCGGCACTCAAACAGGCACAGGCACGCGCAGACGGACAACCCATCGGAGAACTTTCGGTAACTGAGACAGCGGGGAGGGCGGCGTGAAGGGTCACGACAAGTTGATGACGGTTCCGGAGATCTTGGAGGCACTGGGCGGGGTCTCCGAGCGCACGTTCTACCGGTGGCGGGAGATCGGCAAGGCTCCCCGTGGGCTGCGGCTGCCCAACAACGAGTTGCGGCTGTGGCGTAGTGAGTTCGACTCCTGGCTTGAGACGCTGCGGGAGGCGGCGTGAACACCTCCTACAAGGTCAAGTTCTGGGAGATCCGGCCGAACAAGTCGGCCAAGAGCACGAAACCGATCTCCTACACCGTGCGGTGGACCGTCGCGGGGCGTGAGAAGTCCAAGACCTACGAGAAGTCCGCGCAGGCGAAAAACTGGCTGTCCGACCTGCGGCAGGCGGCCAAGAACGGAGAGGCATTCGATATCGACTCGGGCCTTCCGGTGTCGATGGTGAAGGCCAAGGAAGCCCGTACGGTCTTCGACTTCGTCCGGGCGTACGTCGAGATGAAATGGCCGCACGCGGCCCCCAAAAGCCGGGACAGCATGTCTGACTCGCTGGCGACGGTGCTTCCCATTCTGACCAGGGAAACGCCCGGACGTCCCGACGCAGACACGCTGCGGACGGCCCTTCGCAAGTACGCGCTTCTTCCGGAGTCCAAGCGGCCGGTGCCTCCCCCGGACATGGCGCGGGCCATCCGGTGGCTTGAGACGGCCTCGCTTGGCGTGCCCGACCTGAACGAGACCAAGACCGTACGCGCCGCGCTCGATGCACTCGCACTGCTCCTGGACGGCAAGAAAGCCAGTGCCAACACGGTCAAGCGCAAGCGTGCGGTCCTGCACAACGTTCTTGAGTACGCGGTGGAGCTGGAAGAACTGGCCTCCAACCCACTGCATCGCGTCAAGTGGTCGCCTCCAAAGACGACCGAAACGGTAGACCCTCGGGTGGTGGTGAACCCTCGGCAGGCGCGGGAGCTGCTGACCGCACTGACCTACGTCGGCAAAAGGGGCCATGGCCGGCGCGGGCGTGGTCAGCGGTTGATGGCACTGTTCGCCTGCATGTACTTCGCGGCGCTGCGTCCGGGGGAGGCGGTCAGCCTTCGGCAAGACGACTGCCACCTTCCCCGTACTGGCTGGGGACGGCTCACGCTCGATGTCTCGCGACCCGAGGTCAACACACAGTGGACCGACAGCGGGGACGCTCACGAGCTACGCGGCTTGAAGCATCGCGGCGAAGATGACGTGCGGGTGGTTCCTATCCCGCCTGAGCTGGTGAAGATCCTTCGGCAACACATCGAAGAGTTCGGGGTGGCTGCGGACGGGCGGCTGTTCCAAAGCGAGCGGGGCGGGGTCGTGGCCTCGACGGCCTACACCGAGGTGTGGCAGGAAGCCCGCACGCTGGCGCTCACTCCGGCCCAGGTCGCCTCCCCGCTCGCGCGGCGTCCCTACGACCTTCGGCACGCGGCCGTGTCCCTGTGGCTTAACGGGGGCGTACCGGCTCCCGAGGTGGCGGTACGGGCGGGGCATGGGGTGGATGTGCTCTTGCGTGTCTACGCCAAGTGCGTCGATGGCCAAGAGAAGATCGTGAACAGGCGGATCGAGGAAGCCCTTGCGGCCTGAGACTCGCCACATGCGGCACGAAAGGTCTCGGATGATCCCCGGGGCCTTTCGGCGTTTCCAGGGCGGGCGCCGCTCCGCGCACGCTCCGGATCATGGCGGCTCACCTGGGCAAACGGGCCGTGATCCATTCCGCGCATATTCCGGGAGCAGTGACAAACGGCTGCTTTCGGCTGCGTCTGGCTGCATGGGGCCGGAAACCAGAAGAGGCCCCGGAGGGCCTCTGAGCTGGGGTTTCTGCCGGTGGCAGGTGCAGGACTTGAACCTGCGTAGGCTGAGCCGACGGTTTTACAGACCGCTCCCTTTGACCACTCGGGCAACCTGCCTTGTTGGCCGCTCTCACGGCGACAGGTAGAAGAATAGCGGACTTCCGGGGTGGCTGTGACACCGGTTTGTCCCGGCGGGGCCGCGTCGGACGCTCTGCCCAGGCCTGCCGTGGAGGCTGTGGTGTACGCCGCCGCGTGCGGTGCCGAGCGGGGACGGGCTGCAGGGTTGGGTGGGTGGAATGTTTTGTGGGGCCAGAGGTTGTGCGGGAGGGTGTGGGGTGATCCACACGGGATGGCGCGTGGGTCGCTAGGGTCGGGGGGGACGAGAGAGGACACCTATACCGATGGCCGACAGCAGTTTCGACGTGGTTAGCAAGATCGACCGGCAGGAGGTCGACAACGCGCTGAACCAGACGGTCAAGGAAGTCGGGCACCGCTTCGACTTCAAGGGCACGGGGGCGAGCATCGCGTGGTCCGGAGAGGACATCGCGATCAAGGCCAACAGCGAGGAGCGCGCGAACGCCGTGCTCGACGTGTTCAAGGAAAAGATCATCAAGCGGGGTCTGTCCCTGAAGACACTGGACGCCGGCGAGCCGAAGCTCTCCGGTAAGGAGTACCACCTGGTCGTGGGTCTCAAGGAGGGCATCGACCAGGAGCACGCCAAGAAGCTCTCGAAGATCATCCGGGATGAGGGGCCCAAGGGCGTCAAGGCGCAGATCCAGGGTGACGAGCTCCGGGTCAGCTCCAAGAAGAAGGACGAACTCCAGGACGTCATCGCGCTGCTGAAGGGCAAGGACCTGGACATCGCCCTGCAGTTCACGAATTACCGGTGAGCTGATCTTCGTCTCACGACTGGGGCGGCGGGCGGTTGAAGTTTGCCTGCCGTACCTGTTCTGACCTTGTGTTTCGGGTCTGACACTCCTGAGGGGAGCGTGTCCAGGGCACATTGGTTCGCCGTTGTGCCCTGGGTCAGTACCCCAGCGGTACGGCCCTCTGGGTCAAGTGGTGCTGTGTTGAGTCATTGACGCCTCCGTCCTATACGGACGTTGGTGTCCCTACCGCCCGCCGTCCGGATTGGTGTCCTTACCCGCCCGTCTCCGATCACGGCGAAGGCCGCGTCCAGGCGTCGCGGCACTGTGGGGTTGCCCCCGCGCAGGGCGCTGCCTATCCGGTCCCGCCGCCAGTCGTCGATCATGCCCGGAACCTGCCCGGCGGGCCGATCGCGCGATCGACGCGCCGATATCCAACCGATATCCATTCGTGGCCGGGTTCGGTGGGGGCGAGCGCAACTTTTCTGACGTCCACGGCATCTATTGGTGATGTCGAAAGGATCGCGTCATGAAGTACATGCGCACGTTTGCTCCGGTCGCGGTGGCTGCCCTCGCCGTCACCGCGGCCGCGGGTCCCGCGAAGGCGGACGCGGAGGCGAGAACGGGAGCCGCCTCCGCCTCTACGAGCCTCGCCACGTCCGCGACGAAGACGGCGACCATGGCCGCGACGAGCGCAGCGGGCACTGCCGCCACCGTGAAAGCGGCCGCGGCGGGGGCCGCCGCCCGATACGCCTGGGTCGCCGCCTGCCGCAAGCCCAAGGAGGGGTACGACGTTCCGTGCGGAGACTGGAAGCTGACGCTTCGCGACGGGAAGACGGTCAGGGTCAGGAACGCCCAGGTCTTCCCTCGGGGGGCGGACGGGAAGACGGACAAGGAGATCACCGCCCCGTTCACGATCAGCGGGGACGGGACGCGGCTGCTCTTCTTCCGGAAGTCCGACCGGAAGCTGGTCTACAAGAACGTCAACGGGGGCACGCACGTCCTGCCGGGTGCGGCCGCGCGGCTGCCGAAGGGGCTCGGCATGGGCGACGTCTTCCCGACGTTCTCGCCCAGCGGCGACGCGGTGGCGCTCAACTATTCCGACCAGAACGGGAAGATGCCCTCGCTCATCGTCCGTCTGACGGACGGCCACATCGCGCGCATCCCCGGGGACCTCAGCGTGGCCGGTTTCAGCCCGGACGGCCGGCGTGTCCTGACGTCGCGGTTCACCGAGGACAACACGACCGAGTACACGGTCTACGACACGGACGGGGCCGCGGAGGAGAGCCGTGTGGTGCCGCAGGTGGTGGCGAACAACGCGCCGGTGGCCCTCGCCGACGACGGGGTGACGGTGGGACTGGTCATCGTGGCGCCGGAGAATAAGCCGCGCCTGCGGCTCTACGACCTGTCCACCGATTCGGTCTCTCCCGCCGTCGAACTGCCGCTTCGTTCCCACGATTCCCCGAGCCGGATCGCCTGGGACGACTCCGGCAAGCTGACGCTGTGGCACTTCACCTCGGACAAGAAGTGGACGGTCACGCGGGCGACGACCAGCACGGTCGATCCGTCCACGGGAGCGCTCAGGAAGATCGACAGCTTCAAGGCGCCCGCCAAGGCGTGGAACTGGTGGCTGCCCGGGGACTGACGCGCCGATCGTCAGCACGGCGGGCCCGCGCTGATCTACCGGACGGTACAAGGTCGGGGGGCAAAGTCAGGGGGCGCAAGGTCGGACGGCGCAAGGTCGGACGGCGCGAAGTCGGACGGCGCGAGGGTCAATCGGCGCGAGGGTCGAATCAGCGTGCCGTCCGATAAACTCCGGTTCGGGAGGGCACATGGCAAAGGTCCATGAAACGCTCAACGAACGGCTCCGCGCGTTCATCGCCGAACAGCCTGTCTACTTCGTCGCCACGGCGCCCGAGCAGGGCGGGCACGTCAACGTCTCGCCCAAGGGGTACGCGGACACGTTCGCGGTCCTGGACGACACCACGGTCGCGTACCTCGATCTCGACGGAAGCGGCGTGGAGACGATCGCCCACATCCGTGACAACGGGCGCGTCACCATCATGTTCGCCGCGTTCTCCGGCCCTCCGAACATCGTGCGGCTGTACGGGCGCGGTCGGGTGGTGACGCCGGGCGACGAGGAGTTCCCGGGGCTGCTCAAGCTGTTCGGGCCGCACCCGGGGGTGCGATCGGTCATCGTCGTCGAATGTGACCGTATTTCCGACTCCTGCGGCTTCGCCGTGCCGTTCATGAGCTTCGACGAAGACCGGACGCTGCTGGACGAATGGGCCCACCGCAAGGACGTCCAGCAGAAGCGCGCCTACCGGGCCAAGCACAACCGGGAGAGCATCGACGGGCTCCCTGCCCTGAGCGCCGAGGAGACCGACCCGGTCAAGCACCGCTCATAGGCGTTCAGGCTCTCTGATTCGATTAGCGAATCGTAGTTGTGTCGTGGCATGCTGTTACCGGCACGCCCGACGCCCAGGCGACGTCGGGCGCCTTCCCCGGTCGGGCTGTGCACGCCTGACCGGTCAGCGTCCGGAGGGACGTGCTCAGCGGGCCGACGGCTCCAGTTGCCGGCACCAGGGCACGACGACGATCGGTGAATACCGGGCAGCTCGTTGTGCCTTGATTCTGTGTAACGCACGGGATCGCCAAGCCAATCAGAGACGCTGGTTGCCGAGGTAGGGCCGGCCCGGGGTACAGCGGGGTTGTGCGGCGGACGGTCAGCGTGGGTAGCCCGCCATGCGTTCGAGGCGGGCGACGCGGGCTGCGGTCGACGGGTGGGTGGAGAACAGTCTGCCCACCCCGGCGCCGCGGAACGGGTTTGCGATCATCAGGTGGGACGCCGAGGTCAGACGGCTCTCCTCTGGGAGCGGCAACGAGCGCGCCCCCATCTCGATCTTGCGCAGCGCGGACGCGAGGCCGAGCGGGTCGCCGGTGAGCAGGGCGCCGGACTCGTCGGCCTGGAACTCGCGGGAGCGGGAGATCGCCATCTGGATCATTCCGGCGGCGACCGGCCCGAGGATCATCATCAGCAGCGCCCCGATGAAGCCGGGCCCGTCATCGTCTTCCGAGCCGCCGAAGAACACGGCGATGTAGCTGCAGTACGTGATCATGGTGGCTAGGGCCGCGGCGACCGAGCAGATGAGAATGTCCCGGTTGTACACGTGTGACAGCTCGTGTGCCATCACGCCGCGCAGCTCACGTTCGTCGAGGATCTGCAGGATGCCGTACGTCACGCAGATCGACGCGCGACGCGGGCCGCGACCGGTGGCGAAGGCGTTGGGCTGCATGGTCGGCGAGACGTAGAGGCGGGGCATGGGCTGGCGCGCGTCCGTCGAAAGCTCGCGGACGATGCGGTAGAGGGTGGGCTGCTCGACCTCGCTCACCGGCCGGGCCCGCATGGCGGACAGGGCGATGCGGTCGGAGAAGAAGTAGGCGGCCCCGTTGGCCAGCAGGGCGACCAGGACGGCGAGCTGCACACCACGACCGCCGCCCAGCCATGCTCCGCCCACCAGTATCAACGCGGACAGGGCGCCGAGAAGGACGGCGGTACGCAGGCCGTTGTGGTGCACGCTTCCCCCTTCCGGATGTTGCGCTCACCCCTGGCAACGCTCGTGGCCTGGTCGAACGTTCCCGGTGTAACGGGGCGGGGGCGTCAGCCGGCGGCGGAGAGCACGATCTGAGGTGCCACGGAGAAGGCCAGGGACACGACCAGCGCGACCGCGACGGCGATCACGGCCGGGCGTACGGCGCCGCGTCCGGCCGGCTTCGCGCCGGGGGCGACGGCGGGGGTGAAGAGGCGGGCGGTCCAGGCGATGTAGTAGTACAGGCCGATCACGGTGTTGACGGCCATGACCACGGCCAGCAATCCGTCGCCGCCCCGGACGATCTCGCGGAACACCACGACCTTGGCGAAGAGCCCCGCGAGGCCCGGCGGGAGCCCGGCCAAGCAGATCAGGAAGAAGGCCAGGGCCAGGGCCGAGAAGGGCTCGCGGAAGGCCAGACCGCGGTAGTCCTCCAGCTCGTTACGCTCCCCCGCCTGCCCGGCGGCCATGACGACGGCGAAGGCGCCCACGTTCATCGCCGCATAGATCACCAGATAGGCGATGGACGCCGCGGCGGCGGTCTTCCCGGCCACGCTCAGCGCGGCGAGGATGTACCCGGACTGGGCGACCGACGACCAGGCGAGCAGCCGTACGGCGTGCCGCTGCCGCAGGGCCAGCAGGTTGCCGGCGGTCATGGTGAGCGCCGCCAGCACCGCGACGATCGGCGCCCACAGGCCGGACTGACCCGCGAGCGCGATCGTGAGCACGAGGATGAGCCCCGCGAACCCGGCCGCCTTGCTGATCACCGACAGCAAGGCCGCCACGGGGACGGGCGCGCCCTGGTAGACGTCGGCGGCCCAGAAGTGGAACGGCACGGCGGCGACCTTGAAGGCGAACCCGGCGAGGACTAGCACGACCGCGACGGTGAGCACGCCCGCGGGGACGGCCGTCGCCGGAACGGCGGTCGCGGAGAGGGCCGCCGCGGGGAGCGCGGCGGCGGAGGTCGCGTCCATCGTGACGGGGCCCGCGGCGGTCATCGCGGACAGGGGTGCGTTCAGGCTCGCCGCGATGCGCTCCAGGTGTACCGAGCCGGTCAGGCCGTACAGGAGCGAGACGCCGAAGAGCATGATGGCGGTGGAGACCACCGAGACGAGGAACAGCTTCAGCGCCGCCTCGGACGCGCGCGCGTCGTACCGCTTCAGGGCCGTGAGGGCGAAGACGGGCAGGGAGACGAGCTCCAGCGCGACGACCAGCATGATCAGGTCGCGGGAGGCGGGCAGCGTGACGGCCCCGGTCAGCGCGCACAGCAGCAGGAAGTACCACTCACCGGCGGGGATGGGCCTGGTAGCGGCATGGACGGGGCCGGTACCGGCGGGGGTTGGGCCGACACTTGCAGGGATGGGCCTGGCACTCGCGGGCGTGGGGCCGGTACTCGTGGGGGTGGGGCCGCTACTCGCGGAGGTAGAGCCGGTATTCGCGGGGGTGGGGAGGGACGGGTCGAGGGAGGTTCGTACTGCGTCGGGGGCGGGTGTGCGCGCGAGCTGGGTCATCGAGAGGAGGACGATCACGACCGCCGTGGCGAGGATGACGCCCGCGAAGATCAGCGTGAGGTCGTCCACGACGAACGAGCATGCCGCCGGCTCTTCCCTGGGCCTCAGGGGACCGGCCGGCCGGGCGGGGACGCAGAACGTAGCAAGCCGGACACCTTGGACGGCCTGGGCCGCGACCACCGCGAGGGCGGCGAGCACGCCGGCGAGGGTCACGTACCCGAGCACCGCACGGGTGCCGGGACGGCGGGGCAGGAAGACGTCCAGGAGCAGCACCAGCCCGGCCACCAGCGCCAGGATCAGCGGCGGCGCGATGGCCGCGTAGTCGATCGACTGGATCATCGCACCCCCAGGAATGCCTGCACCGCTGGGTCGGTGAGGGACAGGAGCAGCTTGGGCCAGAGGCCGAGGGCCAGGGTGAGGGCGACCAGGGGCGTCCAGGCGGCCAGCTCGTACGGGGTGAGGTCTCGCGGGCGTCCCGACACGACGGGCGGCCCCGGGGGCACGGTGCCCTTCCCCGCCCCGGCAAGCGACACCTCGCGCTCGAGTTCCGAGGGCAGGCCGTACCCGCCGGACGAGGCAGGTTCGGTGGGCAGGGTGCGTTCGGATGAGTCGGGGGCGGGGGGTGGGAGGGGTTCGCGGGGTTGGACGGGCTCGGTGGGGTGGCCGTGGGTTACTCGGGAGAGCATCACGAGGAAGTAGGCCGCCGTCAGGACGGTGCCCAGGCCGCCGATGGCCATGAAGGTGAGGAAGAGGGGGCGGGGCTGCGTCGGGGCGGGGTGGAAGGCTCCGAGGAGGGCCAGCATCTCGCCCCAGAAGCCGGCGAGGCCGGGGACGCCGAGCGAGGCGACGGCGGCGAAGGTGAGCAGGGAGCCGATGTACGGCAGGCGCGTGAGCAGGCCGCCGCCGAGGCGGGACATCTCGGACGTGCCGTACCGCTCCTTGAGCGCGCCGACGACGAAGAACAGCAGACCCGTGATCAGCCCATGGGCGATATTTCCGAACAAAGCGGCATTGATCCCGACCGGCGTGAGCGTCGCCAGCCCCAGCAGCACGAACCCCATGTGCCCGACCGACGAGTACGCGATCATGCGCTTGAGATCGCGCTGCGCCAGACAGGCCAGCGACCCGTACACGATGCCCGCCACCGCGAACGCGCCCAGCCACGGAGCCACGACGGCGGCCCCCTCGGGCAGGACCGGGATCGCGATGCGCGCGAAGCCGTACGTGCCCATCTTGAGCAGCACGGCCGCTAGCAGCACCGACCCGACCGTCGGCGCCTCGGTGTGCGCGGCGGGGAGCCAGGTGTGCAGCGGCCACATCGGCGCCTTGACCGCCAGCCCGAGCCCGACCGCGAGGAACGCGAGCACCTGCGCGGCGCGCGGGATGCCGGACCCGTGGGCCTCGGCCAGGCGGACCATGTCCAGCGTGCCGGTGTGGACCCAGATCAGCAGCAGACCCAGCAGCAGCACGGCCGAGCCGAGCAGCGTGTAGAGGATGAACTTCACGGCCGCCGGACCGCGCCCCGCCCCGCCCCAGATGGCGATCACGAAGTACATCGGGACGAGCACGATCTCGAAGAAGACGAAGAAGAGCAGCAGGTCGAGCGCCAGGAACGTCCCGATCATCCCGACTTCGAGGATCAGCAGCGTGAAGACCAGCGCCCGGAACCGCCCGCCTTCGGGCCTGTGCCGCGTCAGGTAGACGAAGCAGAGGAACGTCAGCAGCGCGGTCAGCAGGACGAGCGGGAGCGAGATCCCGTCCAGCCCGAGGTGGAAGCGCAGCGCGAGCCCGGGGATCCAGGGACGGTCCACCTGGAACTGCGCCCGCCCGGCTCGTCCGGGGTCGAACGCGACGGCCAGCGCGACCGCCGCCGCCAGCGTCAGCCCCGAGACCGCGGCCCCGTACCAGCGCGGCGGCTCGGCGCGCGTGAGCAGCAGGAGGACGGCCCCCGCCAAGGGCACGGCCAGGAGAACGATCAGCACCGCGCTCATTCCCGCACCACCACCCCCGCTGCCCCAGAGACCCCGGCTCCGTACCGGCGCGGCCGCATCGTACTCGGCGGCGGCGACAATTCCCCGGTCAGCGGGACGGCCGTCATCCCCGGGCCGTCCCAGGCGCTGGCACCGTACGGCTGCGTAAGCATGACACGGGGACGAACCCAGGTCTGGATTGTGATCATTTGAGGACCACCGCCGCGACCGTGATGATCAACAGGCCGGTCAGGATGCCGGTGATGTACAACTGTGCGTTGCCCGTCTGGGTGCGGCGCAGGAGTCCGGAGGCGCCGAGGGCGAGGCGCCCCGAGCCGCGGACCGCGCCGTCGACCACCGTGTCGTCCGTACGCGCGACCGCGCCGGCCAGCCACAGGACCGGGGCCACGAACAGCCGGTGGTACACCGCGTCGACGTGGAACGCCCGTTCGCACGGCCCCCGCAGCGGACCGAGGACGCGCGCGGGGTCGGCCGCCGGGTCGGCGCGCCACGCCGCGTACACCACGCCCGCGCCGAGCAGGGCGACGACGACGCTGGTCACGGCCGTGGGCCACTCCAGCAGGCCCGCGCCGGCGAAGCCGAGCAGCAGCGCGGGAACCGACAGCGCTCCGATGGGCCACAGCATGGACGGCGGGGCCTCGCGGCCGTCGTAGACGTGGGCGACGCCCGGCTCCGGCTCCGGCAGTGACACGTTGTGGACGCGGCTCGGGCCGAAGAACGTGCGCAGCCACGCGCGGGCGGCGTACGCGCCGGTCACGGCGACGGTGAGCAGAGCGCAGCCGTACAGCAGCCACGCGGCGGCGTCCGTGAGGTGCTCCCCCGAGCGGGTGGCGTGCTCGACGGCGGCGAGGACGGCGTCCTTGCTGAAGAAGCCGCTGGCGGGCGGCAACCCGGCGAGCGCGGCGAAGCCGATGGTCATGGCGGGGAAGGTGATCGTCATGGAGCGTCGCAGCCCGCCCATGTCGCTCATCAGGTTCGATCCGACGGCGTGGATCACCGCGCCCGCGCACAGGAACAGCAGCGCCTTGAACGCGCCGTGGGTGACCAGATGGAAGATCGCCGCCTGGTCGGATCCGGCGGCGAGCCCCCCGGCCATGTACGCGAGCTGGCTGATCGTCGAGTACGCCAGCACCCGCTTCAGGTCGTCCTGGGCGAGGGCGGCGAGGGCCGCGCCCAGCATGCCCAGCGAGGCCACGATCGCCAGCGTGTCGAGCGTCGGACGGGCCAGCAGGAACGCGGGGAACAGGCGGGCGACGACGAAGATGCCCGCGGCGACCATCGTCGCGGCGTGGATCAGCGCGCTGATCGGCGTCGGGCCCGCCATCGCGTCCGGCAGCCAGGTGTGCAGCGGCACCTGGGCGCTCTTGCCCGCCACGCCGAGCAGGATCAGCATCGTGGCGGTCACCAGCACGGGGGTGGGCATGTACGCGACCTTGGCGAGCACGTCGTCGACGCGGAAGCTGCCCGCGGCGGTGCCGAGCACGAACAGGCCGAACAGGAAGCCGACGTCGCCGAGGCGGGTGACCAGGAACGCCTTGACCGCCGCCCGCGAGTTCGCGCGGTCCTCCCACCAGTGGCCGATCAGCAGGTAGGAGCACAGGCCCATGACCTCCCAGCCCACGTAGAGGACGATCAGGTCCCCGGCGTAGACGACCAGCAGCATGGCGCTGGTGAAGAGGCTGACGAACGCGCTGTAGGACGGGTAACGCGGCTCGTCGCGCATGTACCCGACCGAGTAGATCTGCACGGCGAGCGCCACGACGGTCACCAGGACGGCCAGCAGCGCGGCCAGTACGTCCAGGCGCAGGCCCACCGTGATGGGGATCCCACCGATGTCGATCACCGTGAGGGAGCCGGTGATGAGGCAGCTCCAGCCGCTGTTCCAGAAGGAGTGACCCGCCGCCGGAGGCGCCGGCGGGCTGAGGCTCCAGACGACGGCGAACAGCCAGATCGCCAGCAGCATGGAGATCAAGGTGGGCAGGACCGCGATCATCGCGGCCCTCCAGTACGCGTTGCGGTCCACCGAGCCGGGAGGGGTGGGCCGCCACGGGCGGCGGGTCAGCAGGAGGCCCGCGGCCGCGGCCAGCAAGGGCAGCAGGACGACGACGGCGGCCGCCTCCAGCTCGTGTCCGGTCATGCCGCGCCGCCCCTCGCCCGCGCGCCCCGCGTCCCGCCCGCGTCCGGCGCATCCTGCGGGTCCGAACCGTCCGAACCGTCCGGCGTGTCGGGGCCGCCGGGGCTGGTCCGGTCGTCCTCGGGCTCCGCGAGGTCGTGGAGCCGGTCGACCGCGACCGTCTGCCGGTTGCGGAACACCGCGAGGACGATCGCCAGGCCCACGCCCAGTTCGGCCGCCGCGATCACGATGACGAACAGCGTCAGCACCTGGCCCCCGTGGAGGGCGTCGCGGAGCCACACGTCGAAGGCGACCAGGTTGATGTTCACCGCGTTCAGCATCAGCTCGACGGACATCAGCACGAGGATCGTGTTGCGCCGGGCCAGCACGCCGTACACGCCTGTCGAGAACAGCAGCGCCGCGAGCACGGCGGGATAGACGACGTGCACGTCAGTCCTTTCCGCCGATGTCGGTGCGGGAGATCACGATGGCGCCGATCAGGGCGGCGAGCAGCAGCACCGACAGCGCCTCGAAGGGCAGCACCCAGTTCCTGAAGATGCTGGCCCCGAGCGGCTTGGCGGCTCCCTCCCCCGGCGTGAGCGGCGCGTACGCGAGGCGGAAGCCGTCGATGACGGTGGTGACGAGGACGGCGGCGGTGGCGAGCGCGACGATCGCGGCCATCACCTTGTTGCCGGAGTTCAGGTCGGCGGACGGGCCGATGGGCGCGCGGGTCAGCATGATGCCGAAGAGCAGGAGCACGACCACGGCCCCGACGTAGATCAACACCTGCACCCAGGCGACGAACTCGGCCGTGAGCACCAGGTAGCAGCCCGCGAGCGCGCCGAACGAGACGACCAGCCACAGGGCCGCGTGGACGATCTGGCGCGTGGTGACGACCAGCAGCGCGGACGCGGCGGCGACCACCCCGAGCAGCAGGAAGACGACCTCCTGCGCCGTGGGGGGCCACAGGGCCGTGGCGGTCACGACCGCCTCGCCGGTCCAGCCGACTCCGGAGGCCCCTCCTCACCCCTCGAACGCGAACCTTCCTCCCGTTCACCGGAGGGGGGCTGAGCCGGGTCGGGCTTCTTCGGGAGGGCACCCGGGGGTCGGATCGCCCGTACGGCGGCTCGGGCGGCGGACTCCGAGGCGGGGGCGCCGGAAGCGGGGGCGGGGGTGCCTGTGGTTGGAGTGGAACCGCCTGACGTGGGAGCAGGGGCGCCTGCGGTGGGGGTGGGGGCGCCGGTGCTGGGCGCTTGGGCACCAGTGGGGGTCGAGGTGCCGGGGCCGGGGCTTGGGCGGGTGGGGGTGGTGCGGGTGGAGGCGGCGAGTTCCTTGGGGGGTTCGGCGTTCGGGTCGTGGGGCGGCGGGATGGGGATGGTCTGGACCCACTCGCCGAGCCTGTCCTTCTCATGGAGAAGGTCGCGGATGTCGTGCTCGGCGTACTCGAACTCGGGCGACCAGAACAGCGCGTCGAATGGGCAGACCTCGATGCAGATGCCGCAGTACATGCACAGCGAGAAGTCGATGGCGAACCGGTCGAGCACGTTGTGCGCGCGGGGGCGCCCGCCCTCAGGGGCCGGGGTCGTCTCCTTGTGGGAGTCGATGTAGATGCACCAGTCGGGGCATTCGCGGGCGCAGAGCATGCAGACCGTGCAGTTCTCTTCGACCAGGGCGATGACGCCGCGGCTGCGCGGGGGCAGCTCGGGCCGGACCTCTGGGTACTGCCGCGTCTCCGACTTGCTGAGCATATGGCGCAGGGTGACGGCCAGCCCCTTCGCCAAGCCTTCTCCTGGTATACCTGCCACGGTTCAACATCATGACGCACATGGGCGTTCTCGTGAATGCGGAGCCCCCCATCGGCTCCCAGTTTTCCTCAATCATCACGATTTCGGGGGACTAGTCGGACATAGCGAGTGGTCCTTGTGGCCGATGCGAGACGTACCGGCGACGCCGTATTGTTCGCGTTATGCACCCGACCAACGGCCACGGGGGCCCGGGATCGGGGCCGCCGGAAGCCCTTCCTCCGGACTCCGACGATCCGAACGGCCCGACCGCTCCCCGGCCCCATCTGAAGGGCCGCCCCCTGCCGGGCCGCGAGCCCCGGACGCCCAAGGACCACCCGGGCTCCGATCACGACCCGGACGCCCGCCCCGGCGAGCCGCGCCTGAAGCACGGCCCCCGTCCCGGGTCCGAGCGCCGCACGCCGTACGACGGCCACCCCACCGAGCGCCGCCGCCCGCCCGCGGGCAGGTCCACGCCGCCGGGCCGCTCCTCCTCCGAAACGCCCCGCCCGCGCCCCGAGCGATCTCCGTACGCCTCGCCGGACGCGGGGGCCGACCCCTTTGGGACGTCACACGGCTTCGGCCCCGGCCTGGCCCCGTACAACCCGCCGGTTCCCGGCCCGTACGGCCCCCCGCACGGGCCGCGGCCGGGACAGCCACCCTTCCCGCCGCCTCCCCCAAACAACACTGCCGCCAGCGTGCTCTGGGCCCTCGCGCCCCTGCTGACCTGCGGCGCCGCCACACCGTTCACCATCGGGTACGCGGCGGCCAAGCTGCGCAGCACGCTGCTCGGCATCAGCGCGGCGCTGTACGCGGCCGGCATGGCGACGTTCGTGCTGACCGTCGCCATGGATGACGTCGGCCCGACGCCCATGATCCTGCAGCTCCTCACGATGCTGGGGACGACCGGAAGCTGGCTCGGCGGGACGATCCACTCGCTGATCATCCGCAAGCGCGTCTTCGACCGGTCGGAGTCGCCGAACGATCACGCCGTGGCCGCCGCCCAGCACCGCCGCCGGCTCCGGCAGGAGGCCCGCGAGCTGGCCGAGCGCGACCCGGTCCTGGCCCGCGAGCTGCGTATCGGGCGGCCCGACCTGCCGCGCCACTACGACGACGGCGGGCTCGTGGACGTCAACCATGTGCCGGTCGAGGTGATCGCCGGGCTGCCCGGCATGACCGCCGACCTCGCGCGGCGCGTCGTCGAGGCGAGGGCGGAGGTCGGCGGGTTCGTCTCGGCCGAGGACGTCTCGATCGCGGTGGACCTGCCGCCGCAGCTCACCCCCGACCTGGTCGAGCTGACGATCTACCTGCCCTGACCTGCCGATCGGGCGCGCGGGCGGTGGTCTCGGCTGCATAAACCGTGCCCACAAAACCTGCGCAGCGCCCTCTATCTCCGTATTCTTCGCGATATGCAGCCAGCACGGCCCTCACAGTCCACCCTCGCGATCAGCATCCTCTGGGCCCTGGCTCCCCTCTTCACCTGCGGCCTGGCGACGCCCTTCACGATCGGGTACGCGGCCTACCGCAGGCGCGCCCCGATGCTGGCGGTCGCGGCGCTGCTGTACTTCCTCGGCCTCTTCGTGATGTTCGCGGTCATCGTCGTCTACAACAACGCGCCGTCCTACCCGGACGGGCCGGCCATCCTCGTCGTGGTCGGGCTGTTCACCAACTGGATCGGCGGGCCCATCCACTCCCTGGCGATCCGCTCGACGGTCTTCGCGCCTCGCCCGGCCGGGCACGGGTACGCCCCGCCGCCGCACGCCTACCGGCAGGCGCCGTACGCCGCGCCGTACCCGGCCCCGCCCGCGCCTCCCGCGTACGCGCACCGGCCCCAGCACCAGCACCCGCCCCAGCACCGGCCTCACGACCGGTTCCAGAACGGGCCGCGCGACCAGCCGCCGCAGGGCCAATTACCGCCGCCCAGGCCCGCACACCACCCTGTGGACCGCATGCCCCCGCACCAGCCTGTGGACCGGACGCCCCAGCACCGCCCGGTGGACCGGACGTCCGTCCTGCCCCCGGAGCAGCACGACGGACATGTCCGTCATCCCGTGGACCGGACGCCGCCGGGGCCCGCGCACCGGCCGGCCGACCAGACGCCGAGCATCCCGGGCGGCTCGCGTCTGCGGTACCACCAGGACACCGCGCCGAGCGGCCTGGGCGGCGGCACGCCAGGCGGTCCGGGCCGGGGCTCGACGCTTCCCGTCTCGGCGCCGGGGCCCCTGCCCGCGGGCGAGCCGGACCACGTCGGGCGCTACCGCCTGATCGGCAGCCTCGGCCAGGGCGGCCAGGGGGCCGTCTACCTCGGCGAGACCCCCGAGGGCACGCAGGTCGCGATCAAGGTGCTGCACGCGCGGCTGGCCGCTGAGGCCGGGGCACGGCAGCGGTTCCTGCGCGAGGTCGAGGCGGCCAGGCGTGTCGCGCCGTTCTCCACCGCGCGCGTGATCGACGCGGGCCTGGCGGACGAGCGCCCGTTCATCGTCAGCGAGTACGTCGAGGGCTGCTCGCTGGAGCAGCTCGTACGCGAGCAGGGCCCGCGCGGCCACGACGGGCTGGTACGGCTGGCTCTCGGGACGGCGGGCGCGCTGGCGGCGATCCACAAGGCGGGCATCGTCCACCGGGACTTCAAGCCGAGCAACGTGCTGATCGGGGCGGACGGGCCGCGGGTGGTCGACTTCGGCATCGCCCGCGTGGTCGACCAGGCGACCGCGACCTCCAGCGGCGTGGTGGGCACCCCGGCCTACATGTCGCCGGAGCAGGTGGCGGGCGAGCGGGTCGGGCCGGAGTCCGACGTGTTCAGCTGGGCGGCGACGATGGTCTTCGCCGCGACGGGCCGCCCGGCGTTCGGCGAGGACAACATCGCGGCCGTGCTGAACCGCATCTTCACCGCGCACCCGGACCTGTCCGCGCTGCCCGGCTCGCTGGCGAAGGTGGTGGGCTCGTGCCTGGCGAAGCGGCCGGATGGGCGGCCGTCGGCGTCCGACGTGATGCTCGCCATCGTGCACTGACCACGCGTTCGCCGCGCGGATGGACGCCCACCGGCGCGGCGGCTTGGGCGAGTGACCGGCTGGATCGGAGCCCGGCACGGGCGGCGACAGGCCGGACGAAAATCACACCACTGAAACCCGCTGGGCGGTAAGAATGACGGAAACCGCGATGAAAGGGGTCCGGCAATGGCGCGACGGGTAGTGGTGTCCGGTGGAGGAACCGGCATCGGCCTGGCGACGGCGGCGGCCTTCGCCGCGGACGGCGACCAGGTCGTCATCATCGGCCGCCGCACCGAGGTCCTCAAGGAGGCTGCCGACAAGCTCAACACCGCCCACGGCGCCGACCTGGTCTCCTTCACCACCGCCGACCTGAGCGACGCGGCGCAGGCGCAGGCCGCGGTGGAGTCCGTCGCCCTGCACAGCCCGGTGGACGTCATCGTCACGAACGCGGGCGGGAACGTCGCGTGGGGCGACGACGGCACGCCCGCGGGGGTCGCGGAGGGGTACCGCGCGAACTTCGAGGCCAACGTCATCACGGCCGTGCTGCTCACCGAGGGCCTGCTGCCCTACCTGCGGCGGCCGGGCGGGCGCGTCGTCCACCTGTCGTCGATCGCGGCGGTGCGCGGGCCCGGCTCCTACGGCGGCGCCAAGGCCGCCCTGCACGCCTACACCTACGAGCTGGCCCAGCGCCTCGGCGCCGACGGCGTCACGGTCAACGCCGTGGCCCCGGGGTACGTCGAGGACACCGAGTTCTTCGGCGGGCGCGCGACGCCGGAGTTCGTCAAGTCACGCGTCGACCAGACGCTGGTCGGCAGGCCGGGCACGCCCGCCGAGATCGCGGCCGCGGTCAAGTACCTCGCCTCGCCGGAGGCGGGCTACCTCACCGGGCAGATCCTGCACATCAACGGCGGCGCGATGCTCGGGCGGTGACGCTCAGCCCGCGAGGACCTTCACGACGCCGGTGAGGGCGAGCTGGAACAGCGCCAGCGGCACCAGGCCGACCCAGGCGAGCTTCTGTAGCTGGTCGGCCCGCAGGCGGGGGAAGCTGACGCGGATCCAGATCACCACGAAGGCCAGCGCGAAGATCTTGATCAGCGTCCAGACCGGCCCGGGCAGCAGCGGGCCGTTCCACCCGCCGAGGAACAGGACGGTCGTCAGCGCCGAGACCACCACGATGCCGACGTACTCCGCGAGCATGAACAACGCAAAGCGGATGCCGGTGTACTCGGTCATCGGCCCCATGATGATCTCGGAGTCGGCGATCGGCATGTCGAACGGCGGCCGGCGCAGCTCGGCGAGGCCCGCGACGAAGAACACCACCGCGCCGACTGCCTGCCACGGCAGCCACCACCACCGCCAGGCCTCCACGATGCCCGGCAGCGACAGCGTTCCCGCCGCCATGGCCACCGACGAGGCGGCCAGCACCAGCGGCAGCTCGTACGACATGAGCTGCGCCGCCGCGCGCATGCCGCCGAGCACGGAGTACTTGTTGGCGGACGACCACCCGGCCATGATCGAGCCGAGCACGCCGACGCCCATGACGGCGAGGACGAAGAACAGGCCGACGTCGAGGTCGGCGCCGAACAGGCCCGGCCCGACCGGTATGACGATCATGACGATCAGGTAGGGCAGCAGCCCGACGGCCGGGGCCAGCGCGAACACGCGGCGGTCGGCCGCCGCCGGGATCACGTCCTCCTTCTGGACGAACTTCACGCCGTCGGCGATGAGCTGCGCCCAGCCGTGGAAGCCGCCCGCGTACATCGGGCCGAGGCGGGACTGCATGTGCGCCATGGCCTTGTGCTCGGTCTGCCCGACGATCAGCGGCAGCGTCAGGAACGCGATCACGATCACGACGAGGCGCAGCGCGACGTCGAGCACCTCAGCCATCGGCGTCCCTCCCTGGCTGGTCGCGGCGTACGGCGCGCGGGCCGCGCGTGGGCGGGGGCGTGGGAGGCGTGGAAGGCGTGGCCGCCTGCGGGCCCCAGGCGGCGGGCACGCCCGGCGGCAGCGTCTTGCGGCGGCTCGGCGAGCCCTGCCCGGACTCGCCGGGCTCCTTGGCGCCGGGCCACGGCTTGGCGACCCGCGAGGCGAGGATGAAGTCCTTGCGCAGGGGGTGGCCCTCGAAGCCCTCGGGCAGCAGCAGCGACTCCAGGTGCGGGTGCCCCTCGAAGATCACGCCGAACATCTCGAACGTCTCGCGCTCGTGCCAGTCGGCGCCCCGGTAGACGCCGGTCGCGCTCGGCAGAACGGGGGCCTCGCGGGGGACGCGGGTGCGCAGCAGCAGGTGGGCGTGCCGGACGGGGTCGAAGACGTGGGCGACCACCTCGAAGGAGCCGGGCGGGTCGTCCACGCCGGTCAGCCAGTCGAAGAACGCGCAGCCGAGGTCGTCGCGGGCGAACGTCAGCAGGTCGAGCCAGTCGCCGGGCGCGACGTCGACGGTGATCTCGCCGAAGGACTCGGAGATCTCGGCACGGGCGCCGTAGCGCTCCTCGATGGCGGCCCTCACCCGCGCACGTCCTCGGCCTGGACGGTGTAGCGCTCGCCGAGCGACTCGGCGGCGATCCGCTCCTGGAGCTTCATGATGCCGTGCAACAGGGCCTCGGGCCTCGGCGGGCAGCCGGGCACGTACACGTCGACCGGGATGATCTGGTCCACCCCTTTGGTCACGCAGTAGGAGTCCCAGTACGGGCCGCCGCAGTTGGAGCAGGCGCCGAAGGAGATGACGTACTTGGGGTCGGGCATCTGCTCGTAGAGGCGCTTGACGGCGGGGGCCATCTTGTCGGTGACGGTGCCCGACACGATCATCAGGTCGGCCTGCCGCGGCCCGTTGGCGAAGGGGATCACCCCGAAGCGGATGAAGTCGTGGCGGCTCATCGAGGTCGCGATGAACTCGATGGCGCAGCAGGCCAGCCCGAAGTTGAACACCCACAGCGAGTAGCGCCTCCCCCAGTTGAGGATGAAGCGCATGGGCTTGGGCGCGAGCCGGGACACCGGCCCGACCGTCGGCATGGGGAGATCTCGGGCTGCCATGGCAGGCATTCTCCCTTCTTCCGGCCCTTCCGGCTGCTCTGGGCGGGCTCTCTCTATGCGGGCTCTATGCGGGCTCTGGGCGAGCTCTGTGCGGGCGGTCTACGTCCAGGCGAGGACGCGCTTGCGCCAGGCGTACAGGATGCCGAGCGCGATGAACGCCAGGAAGACGAACATCTCGACCAGTGTGGTCATGCCGAAGCCCGGCGCGGCGAAGACCGTCGCCCAGGGGAACAGGAACACCGCGTCGACGGCGAAGACGACGTAGAGATAGGTGAAGACGTAGTAGCGGATCTGCGACTGCGCCCATCCCTCGCCGACCGGGTCGACCCCGCACTCGTAGGTGGTGAGCTTCTCCGGGGTGGGACGGTGGGGCCGGAGCAGCCGGTTGGCGAGCAGCGCGCCGCCGAAGATGGCGAGGCCGATCGCGAACAGCACGGCGACGACCGCGTAGGAACCGAAATATCCGTCCATGCAGCCTCCTGCCTGGCCACCGCGCCGGCACGCGCCGCCCCGGCGTGATCGGTGACCTCGTGCCGTTGTCGACGCGCTCCCCGGCCTGAGGGCCCGGGATCAGCCCATGCCGTCGGCGCTTCTGTGGCTTCCCGCTTCACCGACCTGGGCCATCGGAGTGGTCTTACCACGTCTCCACGGGCTTGTGAACCTCGCGGCTCCGTTCCCGCCGGTCCGGCGGCACCTGACGTCGATCAACGTACCGGCCGTCGTCGCCATCCGTCACCCTCGGGTTACCCATCGCGGTCAAAGGGCACGCGCCAATCACACCAAATAGCGGTAAATACCCGTATTGCCCGCCTAGTCTGGCAGCCATGTCGCGCTCCCTGCTCGCCGGAGCGACCGCCCTCACCCTGGCCCTTGTCTCCGGTTGCGGCATGTCCCTTTCCCTGCCGTCCAGGGACGGACCCACGACGCTGCCCGCGCAACCCACGACGATCAACTTCGTCGACCCCTCGACGGTCCCCGGGCTCACGATCCGCACGATCTCCGACGACTCGGCGAGGACGAAACGGGCCTTCGCCAGCTATCCCGTGCCCCCCGACGCCCCCGCGCTCGCCGCCAGGCTCCAGAAGCTGACCGACGAGGCCCTGCGCCGGTACGACCGCCGGCCCACCACCCCCTCCCCCGGCCACGTCACCGCGTCCCCGGGCGCCGCGCCCTCGGAGCTCAACATCGGCTGGCAGATCACGGCCGCCTCCGACGGCGTGTTCGGCGTGCGCCTGCGCACGGGCGCGCTGACCGGCGGCGCCTGGCGCAACTCCCTGGACACGGTCTGGTACGACCAGACCACCCGCCGCGTCCACAACTCCTCCGACCTGCTCAAGGACCAGAAGGCCCTGGGCACCCTGGCGGCCCTCGTCAAGAACCGCCTGTGGAAGCTCGGGGCGGGCGTCCGTCCCGACGCGATCGGCCCGGACGGCGCGATGTTCGACTCGATCAACTTCAACCCCCACGGCGATCTCGTGGCCGAGTTCGACGACGACCAGGTCGCGTCAGGGCGCATGGGACGGATCGCGGTCGCCATCCCCATGAACGAGGCCAAGCCGCTCCTGTCCGGGTTCGGCGCCAGGGTCATGCACGCCGTCGACTCCGCCACCCCGGACACTCTGCCCGACACACCGCCCCCGCAGGCCACGCCCACCCCGGGCCTGCAGAGCCCGGAGGGCGCGAGCGCCGACTGCTCCATCACGCGCTGCGTCGCCCTGACCTTCGACGACGGCCCGGGCGGGGCCACCGAGCGGCTGATGGCGATCCTCGCCGAGTACCGCGCCCGCGCCACCTTCTTCACCGTCGGGCAGAACGCCGAGGCCCGTCCCGACCTGCTGCGCCGCCTGTCCGCCGCCGGCCACCTGGTCGCCGGCCATTCCTGGTCCCACCGTGACCTCGACAGCCTGAACATCCGCCAGATCTCCGACGAGCTGGGACGCACGCAGATCGCGATCGGCGCCGCCACCGGCCGCACCCCCGGCCTGATGCGCGCGCCGTACGGCCATGTCACCGACAAGGTGATCATCGCCGCGCGGGCGCTCGGGCTCTCGATCGTCGGCTGGAACGTCGACACCGCCGACGCCCGCGACGACGACCCCGCCGCCGTCACCCGGCGCGCCGTGGACGGGGTGCGGCCGGGCGCGGTCGTCCTCATGCACGAGTGCGGCAGGGCGACCCTGCGGGCCCTGCCGCGGATCCTGAGCGCCCTGGCGGCCCGGGGGTACGCGTTCGTCACGGTCCCGGAGCTGTACGCGTCATCGGGGATGCTGCCGGGACACATCTACACCGAGGGGGCGAAACCGGCGCGCCTGGACGGCTGAGCCCCTGGTGAACACCACACGTAGTGCCCACGACCCTGCGACGAAGTCCGCTCCCGCTCCCGCCACGCGGGGCGGGGGTGACGTACGACACTCCGAGCGATCCGGAGCGGGGACATATAGTTAGTCATCGTGACCCGACACGCTCTCTACTCGCGGCTGCACATTGATCTGTGCCGGCTCGCCTCCGGGCTGTGTACCCGAGAGCGGTTTCCGGTCGTGACCATGCTTTCCGGGCTCACATGGCCTCCGGGGCTCTCCGGCTTCCCGGACCCCCCGGCAGTGGTCACCTGCCGCGTACCGACCTGAGCCGCCCCCGGTTCCGTCTACCGCGCGTCACCGGCCCGACCACCGATGACCTGGGCAACTCCGGTCCCGCCGAGAGATCAGCGCCGTCACAGGGACGCAGGTCACGCCCTGTCCGACGCGCATGCGTAAATAAGCCCGCGCAGCCCCAAGGGATCTAGCATGGAAATGTACACGTGCCACGAGCGACGGCGCCCTGACGCGTCGAGGAGGACCGAGCTGTGACAAAGCAGGTTCAGCAACTCGACCGGGTGATCATCCGCTTCGCGGGCGACTCCGGCGATGGCATGCAGCTGACCGGAGACCGCTTCACGGCGGAGACCGCGCAGTTCGGCAACGACCTGTCGACGCTCCCCAACTTCCCGGCCGAGATCCGCGCCCCCGCGGGCACGCTCCCCGGCGTGTCGAGCTTCCAGCTGCACTTCGCCGACCACGACATCCTCACGCCGGGCGACGCCCCGAACGTCCTGGTCGCGATGAACCCGGCGGCGCTGAAGGCCAACCTCGGCGACCTGCCCCGCGGCGCCGACATCATCGTCAACACCGACGAGTTCACCAAGCGCAACCTGCAGAAGGTCGGGTACGACGGCAGCCCCGTCGAGGACGGCTCGCTCGGCGAGTGGCGCGTGCACGCCGTCCCGCTCACGTCGCTGACGGTCAAGGCCCTCGAAGGCTTCGACATCTCGAAGAAGGACGCCGAGCGGGCGAAGAACATGTTCGCGCTCGGCCTGCTGTCCTGGCTCTACCACCGGCCGACCGAGGCGACGATCAAGTTCCTCGAGGCAAAGTTCGCCAAGAAGCCCGACATCGCCAAGGCGAACATCGCGGCCTTCCAGGCGGGGTGGAACTACGGCGAGACCACCGAGTCGTTCTCGGTGTCGTACGAGATCAAGCCCGCCAAGCTGGCCCCGGGGCTCTACCGCAACATCTCGGGAAACCAGGCCCTCGCCTACGGCCTGATCGCCGCGTCCGTGCAGTCGAAGCTGCCGCTGTTCCTCGGGTCCTACCCGATCACCCCGGCGTCCGACATCCTGCACGAGCTGTCCAAGCACAAGCGGTTCGGCATCCGCACCTTCCAGGCCGAGGACGAGATCGCGGGCGTGGGCGCCGCGCTCGGCGCGTCCTTCGGCGGCGCGCTCGGCGTGACCACCACCTCGGGGCCGGGCGTGGCCCTGAAGGCGGAGACGGTCGGCCTGGCGGTCGCCACCGAACTGCCTCTGCTGGTGATCGACGTCCAGCGCGCCGGCCCGTCCACGGGCATGCCGACCAAGACCGAGCAGACCGACCTGCTGATGGCCATGTACGGCCGCAACGGAGAGTCGCCGCTGCCGATCATCGCGCCCTCCACCCCGTCGGACTGCTTCGACGCCGCGCTGGAGGCCGCCCGCCTCGCGGTGAAGTACCGCACGCCGGTCATGCTCCTGTCCGACGGCTACCTCGCCAACGGCTCCGAGCCGTGGCGGCTGCCCGAGATCAGCGAGCTGCCCGACATCTCGGTCGAGTTCACCACGACGCCGAACGGCGACGACGGCGAGACCTACCTGCCGTTCCGGCGCGACCCGGAGACGCTGGCCCGGCCGTGGGCCGTCCCGGGCACGCCCGGCCTGGAGCACCGCATCGGCGGCATCGAGAAGGCCGACGGCTCGGGCAACATCTCCTACGACCCGAACAACCACGACCGAATGGTCCGGCTCCGCCAGGCGAAGATCGACGGCATCGCGCAGGACATCCCGCCGCTGGAGGTCGACGACCCCGACGGCGACGCGCGTGTGCTGGTCGTCGGCTGGGGATCGACGTACGGCCCCATCGCGGCGGCCGTGCGGCGGGTGCGCAGAACCGGCGCGAAGGTCGCCCAGGCGCACATCCGCCATCTCAACCCTCTTCCGGCCAACACCGGCGAGGTCCTGCGCGCGTACGACAAGGTGCTGCTGCCCGAGATCAACCTCGGCCAGCTCGCGCTGCTGCTGCGTGCGCGGTTCCTGGTCGACATCATCAGTTACAACCGCGTACGCGGTCTTCCCTTCAAGGCCGAGGAGCTGGCCGGAGTGATCCAGGACGTGATCGACAGTGAGTGATATCGCGACCAACGGGCACATCACGGTTCCGAACGGGGGCACCGGGCTCACGCTCATCCCCCGGGCGACCGAGAAGCAGACGATGAAGGACTTCAAGAGCGACCAGGAGGTGCGCTGGTGCCCCGGGTGCGGCGACTACGCCATCCTGGCCGCCGTGCAGAGCTTCCTGCCGGAGCTCGGGCTCAAGCGCGAGAACATCGTGTTCGTCTCGGGCATCGGCTGCTCCTCCCGGTTCCCGTACTACCTGAACACCTACGGCTTCCACTCGATCCACGGCCGGGCCCCGGCGATCGCCACGGGCCTCGCCGCCTCGCGTCCCGACCTGTCGGTGTGGGTGATCACCGGTGACGGCGACGCGCTGTCGATCGGCGGCAACCATCTGATCCACGCGCTGCGCCGCAACGTCAACCTCAACATCCTGCTGTTCAACAACAGGATCTACGGGCTGACGAAGGGCCAATACTCCCCAACGTCCGAGGTCGGCAAGATCACGAAGTCGACGCCGATGGGCTCGCTGGACAAGCCGTTCAACCCGATCTCGCTGGCCCTCGGCGCCGAGGCGAGCTTCGTGGCCCGCACGCTCGACTCCGACCGCAAGCACCTGCAGTCGGTGCTGCGCGAGGCGGCGGCCCACCGGGGCACGAGCCTGGTCGAGATCTACCAGAACTGCAACATCTTCAACGACGGCGCGTTCGACCAGCTCAAGGACCCTGAGGTGCGCGACGACATCACGCTGCGCCTGGAGCACGGGCAGCCGATCGTCTCCGCCTCCAAGGCCGCGCGCCGCGCCCCGGGCGGGGCCATCGAGGTCGTCGACCGCGCCTCGGTGCCCGAGTCGGAGATCCTCGTCCACGACGCGCACGACCCCGACCCGTCGGTGGCCTTCGCGCTGTCCCGGCTGGACGAGCCGGCGTTCGAGCACGTGCCGATCGGGGTCTTCCGCTCGGTCGTCCGGCCCTCCTACGACTCGCTGATGGCCGAGCAGTTGGAGGAGTCCGTCGCCCAGCGCGGCCCCGGCGACCTCGCCGACCTGCTGCGCGGCGGCGACACCTGGGCCGTGAGCTGACCGTTTCCACCTGGACGCCCTCCGCGGATCTTCGCGGGGGGCGTTTCCGTTGGCATGAGCACCCCTGAACAAACATCTGATATGCGTATTTGATACGCTCGGCGCATGCGGCTGACGAAGTTCACCGACCTGGCGTTGCGTGTCACGATGCGGCTGGCGGCCGTCGCGGACGAGACCGCGCCGACCTCCAAGGAGGTCGCCGCGTCGGTGGCCGCCCCGTACACCCACGTCGCGAAGGCGGTGAGCCGGCTGCAGCACCTCGGCGTGCTGGAGGCCAGGCGCGGGCGCGGCGGCGGGCTGGAGATCACCGCCGCGGGCCGGCAGGCCTCCGTCGGCTGGCTGGTGCGCGAGCTCGAGGGCGCGGGTGACGTGGTCGGCTGCGAGGACTCGCCCCCCTGCCCGCTGCGCGGGGCCTGCCGGTTGCGCGCCGCGCTGCGCGACGCCCAGGAGGCGTTCTACGCGGCCCTCGACCCGCTGACCGTGCGGGACCTCGTCGGCGATCCGGCCCGTCCGGGGCTGGTGCGCCTGTTCGTCTCCTCGTCCACCTGACCCGGCCCGGTCCGTCCGGGGCGCGTCACGACCTTAAATACGAATTCAAGATGCAAATTCAGGAGCCTCATATGCTGTCAGAGAAGTCCGCCACCGTCGTCCGCGCGACCCTGCCGGTGCTGGCCGGCACGATCGACCGGATCACCCCGGTCTTCTACGGGAGGATGTTCGCCGCCTCCCCCGGCCTGCTGCGCGACCTGTTCAACCGCGGCAACCAGGCGAACGACACCCAGGCCCGCGCGCTCGGGCGCTCCATCGTCGCCTTCGCCGCCATGCTCACCGACGGGCTCACCGACGGGCTCACCGGCGGGCTCACCGGCGACCCCGGGCAGGGCCCCGAGGAACTCCTCTCCCGCATCGCCCACAAGCACGTCTCGCTGGGCGTCACCCCGGACCAGTACACGATCGTCCACCGGCATCTGTTCGAGGCGATCGCCGAGGTGCTCGGCGACGCGGTCACCGGCGAGGTCGCCGCCGCGTGGGACGAGGTGTACTGGCTGATGGCCGGGGCCCTGATCGCCCAGGAGTCCGCGCTGTACACCCGGGCGGGGATCACCCGCGGCGAGGTCTGGCGGCCCTGGCGGGTGACCGCCCGGATCGAGGAGACCCCCGATGTCGCGACCTTCACGCTGCGCCCCGCCGGCGACGGCGCGCCGCTTCCGTTCCGGCCCGGCCAGTACGTCTCGGTGCGGGTGGAGCTGCCCGACGGCGCGCGGCAGATCCGGCAGTACAGCCTGTCGTGCGCTCCCGGCGGCGACGAGCTGCGGATCTCGGTGAAGCGGGTCGAGGGCACCCCGGACGGCGAGGTGTCGAACCACCTGCACGCCGAGGTCCGCGAGGGCGACGTGCTGGACGTGAGCGTCCCCTGCGGCGAGGTGGTGCTGCACGACGAGGACTCCCCGGTGCTGCTCGCCTCCGCCGGAATCGGCTGCACCCCGATGATCAGCATGCTGGCCCACCTGTCCGCCACGGGCACCACCCGCCCGGTGACGGTCGTCCACGCCGACCGCTCGCAGCGGACCCATCCGCTGCGCGCCGAGCTCGGCCTGCTCACCGCGCGGATCCCGCAGGCGGTCACGCACATCTGGTACGAGACCCCCGAGGGCCCGTGGCCGGCCGAGCGGACCGGGCTCGCCGACCTGTCCGGCATCGACCTCCTCGACGGAACCCGCGCCTACCTGTGCGGGCCGGTGCCGTTCATGCGCGCGGCGCGGGAGCAGCTCCTGCGGCGCGGCGTCCCCGGCTCCCGGGTCCACTACGAGGTGTTCGGCCCCGACCTCGGCCTCGGCGACGAGGCGCGCGCCCCCGAGGCCGCCTGAGCGCACGCCCCCGGACGGCGGCAGGGCGCCACCGGGATGATCGGTGACGCCCTGCCGTGAGCGGTGAAGCGGCCGGATGGATCAGCCCGCGGGCACGACCTTCCCGTCCTCCCAGACGTTGCCGCTCCACTCGTTGCCGGAGCCGTTCTTGTCCCAGTAGGCGACGTGGCCGTTGTAGCCGCCCTTGGGCCAGACGTCCTTGCTGAAGACGTTGTCGATCACCTTGATGTTGGACGAGGTGCCCTTGCTGCCGGCGCCCGCGTAGAGCGAGTAGCCGCCGCCGGCGAGGAAGTTGTGCTCGACCGTCACGTTGCGCACGACGCCGAAGTCCTGGAAGAGGGCGATGGCGCCGGTCTGCTCCAGCGTGTTGATCACCGTGTTGTTGCGGATCACGAGCCTGGTCCCGGACGGCGGGCCCGCCGTGCACATGATCATGTCGGTGTGGTCGCCGGAGAAGTACTTCGGATCGTGCAGGTAGGAGTCCTCGATGAGGCCCTGCTCGGTGAGGATTCCGTTGCTGATGGTGTGGATGTCGACGCGCCGGACCGTCAGGTCGCCGCCCTGGTTGAGGATGGCGAACTGCGTGCGCTGGCTGCCGTTGCCGAAGATCTCGCTGTCCTCGACGGTGAGCCCGCTGTGGCCGTTGCGCTGGATGATCCCCCAGTCGCCGGGCGCGGCGGCCAGGCGGACGTTGCGGATCGTCACGTTGTCGGCCTCGACGTTGATCTCACCGCTGACCTCCAGCCCGTCGATCACCGTGCCGTCCTTGGTGACGGTGATCGACTTGCTCGGCTTGAGGGTGGTCCCGGAGGGCACGCCCGTGTTGGAGGCGCCCGGGAACCCGCCGGTGGGCGGGGGCGTGGGGGTCGACGACCGGGTCGGCGTGGCGCTGGGTTCCTTGGTCGGCTGCCGCGTCGGGTCGGCCGACAGCGACGGCTTGGGCGTCTGCGAGGACCGGCTCGGCGACGGGGTCGGCGTGGCGGTCCTCGTCGGGGACTCGGTCGGCGCGGTGGCGGACTCGGTCGGCGTGGGGCCGGCCTCGCCGCCGCCCGTCTCGGTCGGCGTCGGGCTCACGGTGACCCCGCCGTTCGGCTGCTCCGGCCCGGTGGGCGTGGGGCTCGCCTGCGGCCCGGTGGCGGTCGGCGAGCTCGTGGGGCCGGGCGTGACCGGCGTCTCGTCCGGGGCGAGGGTCGGGCGCTCGCCCGGCCGGTGCTTGCGCCACTCGCGGTGCCGGAAGACCACGTCCACCCAGTAGCTGACCCTCTTCGGGTGCACGCGGAAGGGGTACGACGCGTTGCGGGCGGCCGCGAACACCCCGGCCTGCCCGGTCAGCGGGCCCGCCGTCACCGGGCTGTCGAAGACCCCGGCCGAGGCGACGTACCCGCCGTTGTTGGTGTGGTACGAGACCGTGTACGTGCGGCCGGCGACGACGGGGACGGGCTTGTCGAACATCGCCTGCTGCCAGCCGCTGCGGGTCTCACCCGTGAAGGTGACCTTGGCGAGCAGCTTCTTGTTGGAGTCCCAGAGGCTGCCGCGGTGGGTGCCGCGCTCGGAGGCGGGCTTGTAGAAGCGGATGCCCGCGACCTCGCCGTTGCGGGCGGCCTTGAACCGCGTGCCCAGTTCGAGCGGCGTGTTCTCGGCCTGGTTCTTGCCCTTGACGACCTTCTTGGACTTCCAGAGGCTGGTCTCCAGCGTCACTTCGGTCGACACGGGAACGGTGTTCACGGACGCGGCCGGGGCCTCGTCCTTGTTGATGACGACGACGGTGACGGTCGCGCCGATCACCGCGGCGGCCGCCAGCAACGACACCTTTCCGAGCACGGGGAACCGGGCCCCGCCGGATCGAGGTTCGGCGGACGGGTGCCGGCGCTCCTCGCGCGGCCCGTCCGCATGCCGGGGATTGCTCATTGCCCGAGCCTCCACATCCGGCGCTTTCACGGGCGCCGGGCTCCGATCATGTTTCAGTGCGAGGCCATTGTTGCGGTTGAGAAACGGTGTGACAACCGGAACGCCGTGTTTTACCGGTTAATCCACCTCATTCGGCATGGAAAGCCGGATTCTGGCAACACAATTCGTGGATCGGAGCCGGCCGAATGTGTGGTATGAGCGACCATGCTTGCCAAAGTGAACGACGGGCGGGGTCACGGGGGCGTGAGCGGCCAAGGAGCGATCTTTCCCTGGCCGCCATTGCCAGGTGTCGCGCGGGTGACGAATTGAGAAATTCGCGATAACCGGCGACGCGGTGATTCACCCGGCCTGCCGTCCCCCTCCCCGCAGCCGCGCGTAATACGCCAGGCAGTCGTCGTACACCGGCAGCAGCCCCTTCTCCTGGGCCTCCTCCAGCGTGGGGGCGACGGTGTCCTTCGGGGACAGCAGCGGCTCGATGTCCTCGGGCCAGGCGATGCCGATCCGCGGGTCGAGCGGGTGCACGCCGTGTTCCCGGGACGGGGTGTAGGGCTCGGAGCAGACGTAGACGACGCTCGCCTGCTCGGTGAGCGCCATGAAGGCGTGCCCCAACCCTTCGCTGACGTACACACCCTCGCGCGCGCGGTCGTCGAGCACGACGGACTGCCACTGCCCGAAGGTCGGGGACCCGACGCGGATGTCGACGACCACGTCCAACACCTCGCCGGAGACGCAGGTGACGAACTTGGCCTGGCCGGGCGGCACCTCGGCGAAGTGCACGCCGCGGATGACGCCGCGCTTGGAGATGGACAGGTTGGCCTGGGCGAGGTTCAGATCGTGCCCGACGGTCTCGCGCAGCACGTCCGCGCGGAACCACTCCAGGAACGTTCCTCTGTCGTCTCCGTGGAGGGCGGGGGTGTGGAGATAGGCGCCGCTGATGGTGAGTTCCTTCACGTGGCCAAGACTGACATCTCCGATCTCAGTGCGCTATCGAATGACTCGGGCGTGCGACAGTGATGTAGCCCCTTCTGAGATAGTTGGGCGGTCCGACTTGGAACGTGCCGACGCCGCTCCCGGCGACCCCGGCCGCTTCCGCGACGACCACGCTCTCCCGTCCCCCACTTCGACGCCCACGCTCGAACTCGCCGCATAGGAGAGACCATGAGCCGGCTGAACGCTCTTCGGAGCCGCTTCGTCGACGCCCCCGATTCGCTCGGCGCCAAGGCGCGCACCCGCCGCTGGCACTGGTTCGCCGAGAACTTCCCTGATCTGTCCTCCATGTCGGTGATCGACCTCGGCGGCACGGCCGGGGCCTGGATGCGTGCGCCCGTGCGCCCGGCGCACGTGCACGTCGTCAACCTGGAGAAGCCACCGACGGACCTGCCCGCGTGGCTGCGGGCCGACGTCGCCGACGCCTGCGAACTGCCCCGCGACATCCTCCACACCAAGTACGACCTGGTGTTCTCGAACGCCGTCATCGAGCACGTCGGGGGGCACCTGCGCCGCCAGATGTTCGCCGACTCGGTGCACCGCCTGGCCGGCCTGCACTGGGTGCAGACGCCGTACCGCTACTTCCCCGTCGAGCCGCACTTCCTGTTCCCCGGCTTCCAGTACATGCCGCTCGCGATGCGCACGGCGCTGCTGCGCCGCTGGCCGCTCGTGCACACCCCGACCTCCGACCGCGTGGCCGCGCGCAACATCGTCATGGAGGTCGAACTGCTCAGCATCACCGAGATGCGGCACTACTTCCCGTCCTCGGTCATCCGGTACGAGCGCCTCGGCGGCCTCGTGAAGTCGGTCATCGCGATGAAGACGCGCTGACCGCCGAGGTGCTCGGGGGGTACTCACGTGACTCTTGGGACAGATGTTGGCAGACCACGTAAACCGAGCTCACCGTCCAGACGTCGATTCGTCGGGACCACGCTCCGATGCGTGAGCACCACCGGGGATCATCACCCAGATCACGTGGGAGCTTCATTGAAATCGCGCCATGCCGCGCGCCGGTACAGAGCGGCCATCTCAGCAGCAGTGCTGACCTTGGCCGCGCTGTTGACGGCACCCGCATCGCCCGCACAGGCCATGGGCCCGTGCGACGCGGGTGGGAACAAGATCACTTGTGAGAACGACAACGTGGGGGCCGACCGGTCCGAGTGGGACACCGACCCACGCGGCACGGTCGAGGGTTACGGCGACCAGATGAGCGTCGACCTCGGCCAGACGGTCAACTTCAAGGTGCGGTCCGCGGCTCTCCAGCTGCAGATCAACATCTACCGGATGGGCTACTACCAGGGTAAGGGCGCCCGCCTCATCACCTCGGTGCCCGCCAACACGCTCGTCTCCCGCAACCAGCCGAACTGCCCGGAGAACACCACCACCGGTGAGGTCTCCTGCAACTGGGGGAACGTCGCGAGCTGGACCGTTCCGGCCACGGCGGTCTCTGGCATCTACTTCGCCCACGTGACCCGCACCGACACCGGCGACGACACCCACATCGTCTTCGTCGTGCGCGACGACGCGAGCACCGCGGACGTCCTCTTCCGCACCTCTGACAGCACCTGGCAGGCCTACAACTCCTGGGGCGACATCCCCCAGACCCAGGACAACCCCAACAGGGTCCTGAACAGCCTGTACCGCGGCGACAGCGTCGTGGCGCCGGGCCGCGCGGTCAAGGTCAGCTACAACCGGCCGTTCAACACCCGCGAGTCCACTCCCTGGGGCCGCGACTTCGTGTTCGCCAACGAGTACCCGATGGTCCGCTGGCTCGAGTCCAACGGGTACAACGTGTCGTACCAGTCGTCGCTGGACGCGGGGCGGGCGCCGCAGACGCTGCTGACCCACAAGTCGGTGCTGTCGGTCGGCCACGACGAGTACTGGTCGGGCGAGGAGCGCGCCGCGTTCGAGAACGCCCGCGACAACGGCGTGAACCTGGCCTTCTTCAGCGGCAACGAGGTCTACTGGAAGACCCGCTGGGAGAACGACTACCG
Organism: Sphaerisporangium sp. NPDC051011; assembly: GCF_040653595.1. Taxonomy (NCBI): domain Bacteria; kingdom Bacillati; phylum Actinomycetota; class Actinomycetes; order Streptosporangiales; family Streptosporangiaceae; genus Sphaerisporangium; species Sphaerisporangium sp. NPDC051011. The sequence continues at coordinate 263,651 of NZ_JBFAGG010000006.1, forward strand.
CACGCTGGTCTCCTACAAGGAGACGCACGCGAACGCCAAGATCGACCCGACCCCGAACGTGTGGACGGGCACCTGGCGCGACCCGCGGTTCAGCCCGCCGGCCGACGGCGGCAAGCCGGAGAACGCCCTCACCGGCACCCTGTTCACGGTCAACTGCACCTCCTCCAACGACGGCTGCGCGGCGATCCCGCTGACCGTCCCCGCCGCCGACGGCAAGATGCGCTTCTGGCGCGGCACGTCCGTGGCCAACCAGATCTCCGGGTCGCAGAGCGTCCCGGGCGTCGTCGGCTACGAGTGGGACGAGGACATCGACAACGGATTCCGGCCGAAGGGCCTGGTGCCGCTGTCCAGCACGACCGCGACGGCCGAGCAGGTGCTGGCCGACTACGGCACCAACGTCGCCCAGAAGAGCGCCACCCACCGCATGACGCTCTACCGCGCGCCGAGCGGCGCGCTCGTCTTCAGCGCCGGAACGGTGCAGTGGACCTGGGGGCTCGACAACGAGCACGACAGCTACACCGACACCGGCTTCGCCGACACGCGGATCAAGCAGGCCACGGTCAACGTGCTCGCCGACATGGGCGTGCAGCCGAAGTCCCTGGTCGCCGGGCTCAGCCTGGCGAGCGCCTCGTCCGACACCACGGCGCCCACCGCGGTGATCACGGCGCCCGCGGTGAACGCGCACATCATCCACGGCTCGTCCGTCACCGTCAGCGGCACCGCCGCCGACGTCGGCGGCCAGGTCGGCGCGGTGGAGGTCTCCACCGACGGCGGCGCCACGTGGCACCCGGCCACCGGCCGCGGCTCGTGGACGTACTCCTGGAAGGCCTCGGGTGCCGGGACGGTGGCCCTGAAGGTGCGCGCGAGCGACGACAGCGGCAACGTCGGCGCCGAGGTGGCGCGGAACGTCACCGTCGACTGCCCGTGCAGCCTGTTCGGCTCGTCGACCGTTCCGAAGAACCCGGCGGACAGCGACACCGGCCCGATCGAGCTCGGCGTCCGGTTCAGCTCGTCGGCCAACGGCTACGTGACCGCGATCAAGTTCTACAAGGGCTCGGGGAACACCGGCTCCCACATCGGGACCCTGTGGTCGAACACCGGCGAGCAGATCGCCACCGGCACCTTCTCGAACGAGACCGCCACCGGCTGGCAGAAGCTGACCCTCAACTCGCCGGTCTACATCACCGCGGGCACGCAGTACGTCGCCTCGTACTACTCGCCGAACGGGCACTACGCGGCCGACTCGGACTACTTCCGCTACCAGCCCTTGGTCAACGCTCCGCTCACCGCGCCGGCGACGACCGAGGAGGCTCCCAACGGCGTCTACCGGTCCGGGCAGGGCTTCCCGACGCAGACGTTCAACGGCGGCAACTACTACGTCGACATCGAGTTCACGATTAACGACCTGTACCCGCCGGCGGCGATCTCGATCACGCCGACCCCCGGCTCGTCCAGCGTGCCGACGACCGTGCAGCCGAAGATCACCTTCGGTGAGCCGATCCAGGCCGACAGCGCGACGTTCACGCTGAAGGACGCGACGAACGCGGACGTGGCGGGCACCGTCTCGCTGAACGCCACGCGCGAGTCGCTGACCTTCGTCCCGGCAGCGCCGCTGGCGCCGAACGAGAAGTTCACCGTCTCGGTCAGCGGGGCCAAGGACGACGGCGGCAACACGATGGTGAACCCGATCGACTTCTCGTTCACCACCGCCAAGCCGTGGACGGCGGGCGTCTGCCCGTGCACGACCTGGCCCGAGACGACGGTCCCTGCCGAGCTCAGCGTCAACGACAACGGCTCCGTCGAGCTCGGCGTGAAGTTCCAGACCACGACGGACGGCTTCATCGAGGGCGTCCGCTTCTACAAGGGCCCCGGCAACACCGGGACGCACACCGGCACACTGTGGAACGCCGCGGGTCAGGAACTGGCCACGGCGACCTTCACCGACGAGTCGACGCAGGGCTGGCAGGATGTCCGCTTCAACACCCCGGTGCCGGTGGCCAAGGACACGACCTACGTCGCGTCCTACCACGCTCCGAGCGGCCGCTACTCCGCGACGGGAGGCGGCCTGTCCTCGCAGGTCAACGCCACCCCGCTGCGGATACTCGCCAGCTCGGGCAGCGGCGGTAACGGCGTCTACAAGTACGGGAGCCGGGCGTTCCCGACCGAGTCGTGGGGCGCGACCAACTACTGGGTCGACGTGATCTTCACCAAGCTCGCCGACACCACCGCGCCGTACGTCACGGCCAAGTCGCCTGAAGACGGCGGCACGGGCGTGGCGACCGGCACCGCGGTGACGGCGACGTTCAGCGAGCCGATCGTGGAGAACAGCGCCATGATCACGGTCAAGAACGCCGCCGACCAGACGGTCGCGGGCACCACCGCGCTCAACGAGGCCCGCACGATGGTCACGTTCACCCCGAACGCCGCGCTGGCGCAGGGCACGACCTACACCGTGACGGTCAGCGGCGCCAAGGACGAGTCCGACAACACCATGACCGCCGTGTCGTGGTCGTTCACGACCGGCGGCGCGACGAGCTGCCCGTGCTCCATCTGGCCCAGCAACGCCGTCCCTGCCCACCCCGATGTCAACGACACCGAGGCGGTCGAGCTCGGCGTGAAGTTCACGGCCGAGATGGACGGCCAGATCACCGGCGTCCGCTTCTACAAGGGCGCGGGCAACACCGGGACCCACCTCGGCCACCTGTGGAGCGCCACCGGCACCATGCTGACGTCGGGCACCTTCACCAACGAGACGGCCACCGGCTGGCAGACGCTGACCTTCGATACGCCCGTGAACGTCGTCGCCGGCCAGGTGTACGTGGCCTCCTACCTCGCGCCCAACGGGCACTACGCGGGCGACGGCGGCTACTTCAATGCCGGGCCGGTCGACAACTCGCCGCTGCACGCCGTGGCCAACGGCGGGGCGGCCGGCGGAAACGGCGTCTACCGGTACGGATCTGACCCGGGTTTCCCGGCCTCCAGTTACAACGGCGCTAACTACTGGGTGGACGTGCTGTTCACCCCGTCGAGCTAATCACGTCATCCGCGTGCGGTTCGCTCGTCCCTGGCGGGCGGGCCGCACGCGGTGGCCCACGCGAACACGAGAGGAGATCCGCGTGACATCGATCGGCCTTGCCGTCATCGGGGCGGGCTATTGGGGGCCCAACCTGGTGCGCAACGCCATGGCGACCCCCGAGCTGCGCCTGGAGTGGCTGTGCGACCTCGACGAGGAGCGCGCGAAGGCGGTACTCGGCCGTTACACCACGGTGAGGCCGACCTCGTCCGTCGACCAGGTGCTGGCCGACCCGGCGGTGGAGGCCGTGGCCATCGCCACCCCCGCGCGCACGCACTTCGACCTGGTGCGCGCCGCCCTGGACGCCGGCAAGCACGTGCTGGTCGAGAAGCCCCTCACCCCGACCCACGAGGAGGGCGCGAAGCTGGTCGCCCTCGCCGAGGAGCGGAACCGGGTGCTGATGCTCGACCACACCTTCTGCTACACGCCGGTGGTCCGCAAGATCCGCGACCTGGTCGCGTCCGGCGAGCTCGGTGACGTGCAGTTCGTCGACTCCGTCCGCATCAACCTGGGGCTGGTCCAGCCGGACGTGGACGTGCTGTGGGACCTCGCGCCGCACGACCTGTCGATCCTCGACTTCGTGCTGCCCGAGGGCGTGACCCCGGTGGCGGTGGCGGCGCACAGCTCCGACCCGATCGGCGCGGGCAAGCCGTGCCTGGCCTACCTCACCCTGTGGCTGTCCTCGGGCGCCATCGCGCACGTCCACGTGAACTGGCTCAGCCCGACCAAGATCCGCACCACCGTGATCGGCGGCTCGCGCCGCACGATCGTGTGGGACGACGTCAACCCGGCCCAGCGCCTCGCCGTGTACGACCGGGGGGTGGACCTTTCGGCCGTAGGGGAGGACGAGCGACGGGCCGCCCTCATCTCCTATCGAACCGGTGACGTCGTCGTACCCGCCCTGCCCGAGCGTGAGGCGCTGCGCGGGGTGATGAGCGAGTTCGCGGCCTCCATCATCGAAGGCCGCGCCCCGCTGACGGACGGGAGGGCCGGGCTGCGCGTGCTGGCTCTGCTGGAAGCGGCGGGACGAAGCATCCAGAATGACGGCAGACGAATCGACCTGGGGGGATCCGCTCAATGATCAAGGACAGCCGCTGCCTGGTGACCGGGGGCGCGGGCACGATCGGCTCGACGATCGTGGACCAGCTCCTCGCCGCGGGCGCGGGCGAGGTGGTCGTGCTCGACAACTTCGTCCGGGGCCGCCGGGCCAACCTCGCCGCCGCCGAGGCGGTCGCCGAGGGGCGTCTGCGCGTGGTCGAGGGCGACATCCGCGACACCGCCCTCGTCCGGTCGGTGACCGCGGGCATGGACGTGGTGTTCCACCAGGCCGCCATCCGCATCACCCAGTGCGCCGAGGAGCCGCGCCTGGCCCTGGAGGTGCTGGTCGACGGCACCTACGAGGTCGTCGAAGCCGCGGCCGACGCGGGCGTCCGCAAGGTCGTCGCCGCCTCGTCCGCGTCGGTGTACGGCCTGGCCACCGAGTTCCCCACCCGCGAGGACCACCACCCGTACGACAACGACACCCTGTACGGCGCGGCCAAGACGTTCAACGAGGGCCTGCTGCGCAGCTTCAAGGCCATGCGCGGGCTCGACTACGTCGCCCTGCGGTACTTCAACGTGTACGGCCCGCGCATGGACATCCACGGGCTCTACACCGAGGTGCTGATCCGCTGGATGGAGCGCATCGAGAACGGCCAGCCGCCGCTGATCCTCGGCGACGGCCTGCAGACCATGGACTTCGTCTACACCGAGGACATCGCCCGCGCGAACCTGCTCGCCGCCGAGAGCGACGCGACCGACCAGGTGTTCAACATCGCCAACTCCACCGAGACCAGCCTGCGCGGGCTCGCCGAGACGCTGATGTCGGTGATGGGACGCACGGACCTCGGCCTGGAGTTCGGCCCCGCCCGCGCGGTGAACGGCGTCACCCGCCGCCTCGCCGACGTGAGCGCCGCCGCCGACCGGCTCGGCTGGAAGGCCGAGATCGGGCTGGAGGAGGGCCTGCGCCGCCTGGTCGCGTGGTGGCGCGCCGAGAAGGCCCGGTGAACGGTTCGATCGTCTACGCGGGAGGCACGCGTTACGACGGCGTGAGCGGCACCGACCGGCACATGGCCGACCGGCTGAGCGCGTTCACCGACGTCCTGTACGTCGACCCGCCGCGTCCGGTGCGCTCGGGTCTGCGCGACCCGGAGACCGGCGAGGCGGGCCACGTCCTGCGCCACGTCGCGCCGCGCCTGTGGCGGCTGAGCCCGGTGGCTCCGCCCGCCGCCTACCGTCCGGGCGTGGACCGGCTCACCGCGGCCCTCGCCCGGCGGGCCGTCCGCGGCGCCGCGCGCAAGGCGGGCCTGCGCATCGGGGGGGTCGTGGTGGCGGGGACGACCGACCTGCTGGACGTCCGGCCCGGCGCCCGCACCGTCCGGTACGTCACCGACGACCTGGTCGCCGGGGCGTCGCTGATCCGCATGTCCGCGTCCCGGCTGGCCCAGGCGGAGGCGCGCATGACGCGGCGGGCGGACGCGGTCGCCGTCGTCTCCCCCGGCCTGGTGGAGCGGGTGACGCGCCTGGGCCGCGACGCGACGCTCGTCCCCAACGGATGTGACGTGTCCGCGTACGCGTCGATCGACGACGCGCCGCCGCCCGCCGACCTGCCCGCCGGGCTGACCGGTGTGGCCGGATTCATCGGGCACGTCAACGCGCGCATCGACATCGCCCTGCTGGAGGCCGTCGCCGACACCGGCGCGCCGCTGGTGATCGTCGGGCCGAGGGGCGTCGGCTACGAGCCCGAGCGGTGGCCCGCGCTGATCGGCCGGGCGAACGTCCACTGGGTGGGCCGCAAGCCCTACGAGGAGCTGCCGTCCTACCTGCGGCTCATCGACGTCGGGCTCACGCCGTACACCGACACCGCGTTCAACCGGGCGAGCTTCCCGCTGAAGACGCTCGAATACCTGGCGGCCGGGCGGGGTGTCGTTTCCACCGACCTCCCGGCCACCGCGTGGCTGGAGGCGGGCCCGCTGATCCCGGTCGCCCGCACCCCGGCGGAGTTCGCCGCCACCGTCACCGCGCAGCTGCGGATCCCGCGCACGCCGGCGCTCGCCGAACGGCGGCGGGCCTTCGCGGCACGGCACGACTGGAACGAAAGGGTCCGCCTGCTGGCGGACCTCCTCGGATTAGAGATCAGGGAGGTGGCCGGGCGATGATCCCGGTGATGCGGCCGTGGTTCGGCCCGGAGGAAGAAGCGGCCGTCGGCGAGGTCATCGCCTCGGGCTGGGTCGCCCAGGGGCCGCGGGTCGCCGAGTTCGAGCGCCGGTTCGCCGCGAGCGTCCAGGCGGGTCACGGCGTCGCCGCCTCCTCCTGCACGACAGCGCTGCACCTGGCCCTGGTGCTCGCGGGGATCGGCGCCGGAGACGAGGTCGTGGTGCCGTCCCTGTCGTTCATCGCGACCGCCAACGCCGTCAAGTACGTCGGCGCGACCCCGGTGTTCGCCGACATCGACCCGGCGACCGGCAACCTCACCGCCAAGACCATCGAGGCCGCCCGCACCCCGCGCACCCGCGCGGTGATCGTCGTCCACCAGGGCGGCGTGCCGGCGGACGTGGAGGAGATCCGCGCCGCCCACGACGGGCTGGTCCTGGTCGAGGACGCCGCCTGCGCCGCCGGCTCGACCTACCGCGACCGGCCCGTGGGCGCGGGCGCGCACCTGGCCGCCTGGTCGTTCCACCCGCGCAAGCTGCTCACCACCGGCGAGGGCGGCATGCTCACCACCGACGACCCCGAGGTCGCGGCGCGGGCGAGGCGGCTGCGCGAGCACGGCATGAGCGTCAGCGCCGCCGACCGGCACGCCTCCGGGTCCACCGCGCCCGAGCAGTACACCGAGGTCGGCTTCAACTACCGCATGACGGACCTCCAGGCCGCCGTCGGGCTGGTCCAGCTCGGCAGGCTCACCGAGATGGTCGCCCGCCGCAGGGCGCTCGCGGCGCGCTACCTGAACCTGCTGGGCGGAGTCCCGGGCCTGACCATGGTGCGCGACCCCGAGTACGGCACGTCCAACTTCCAGTCGTTCTGGATCGCGCTGCCCGACGACTTCCCCCTGAGCCGGAACGAGCTGCTGGCGTTCCTCGCGGCGCGCGGCGTCTCGGCGCGGCGCGGCATCATGGCCGCCCACCTGGAGCCCGCGTACGCCGGGACCGCCACGGGCGACCTGCCCGCCACCGAGTGGCTGACCGCGAACTCGCTGATCCTGCCGCTGTTCCACACCATGACCGACGCCGAGCACGACCAGGTCGTGGAGGCGATCCACGCCGCCGCGGGAAGCTGACCGTGCGCATCCTGGTGTACCCCCACGCCATGGAGGTCGGCGGCAGCCAGCTCAACGCCGTCGAGCTCGCCGCCGCCGTCCAGGCGCTGGGGCACGAGGTCGCCGTGATCGGCGAGCCGGGGCCGCTCGTCGAGTACGTCACCGGCGCGGGGCTCGAACACCTGCCCCTCGACCCCGCGCGGCGGCGGCCGTCCATGACCACCGTGCGCATGCTGCGCGACCTCGCCGTCCAGCGCGGGCTGGACGTGATCCACGGGTACGAGTGGCCGCCTGGCGTGGAGGCGTTCTACGCGGGCCTGCGCGGGCCGGCCGCCGCCGTGTGCACGATCATGTCGATGTCCGTGGCGCCGTTCCTGCCCGCGTCGCTGCCGCTGGTGGTGGGCACCCGTGAGATCCAGGAGCGGGCCGCGCCCGGCCGCAGGCACGTCCACCTCATCGAGCCGCCCGTCGACGTCGTCGCCAACGCCCCCGGGCACCCGGTGGACGAGTTCCGCCGCGCGCACGACCTGGAGCCGGGGCCGTTCGACCTGGTCGTGGTCAGCCGCCTGGTGGCCGAGCTGAAGCTCGAAGGCATCCTCACCGCGATCGGCGTGGTCGGACGGCTCGCCGCCGAGCTGGACGTCCGGCTCGTCATCGTCGGCGACGGCCCGGCCCGCGCCGAGGTGGAACGGCGGGCCAAGGTCGCCAACGCCGCCGCCGGGCGCCGCGTCGTCGTGGTGACCGGGCAGCTCCTGGACCCCCGGCCCGCCTACGCCGCCGCCACCGTCTGCCTCGCCATGGGCGGCTCGGCGCTGCGGTCGCTCGCGTTCGCCAAGCCGCTCATCGTGCAGGGCGAGCTGGGCTTCTTCGAGCTGCTCACCCCCGAGACCGAGAAGATCTTCCTCGGCCAGGGCTGGTACGGCATCGGCGGCGGCTCCGAGGAAGGCGCGCCGCGCCTGGAGAGCATGCTGCGCGGCCTGCACGCGAGCGCAGGGCTGCGCGCGCAGCTCGGCGCGTACGGCAGGCGGCTGGTCGTCGAGCGGTTCAGCCTCGAACGGGCCGCGCGGGTGCAGCTCGGCATCTACGAACAGGCCGTCAGCGAGCGGCCCGCCGCCATGGACGCGGTCGGCACCGCCGCGGGCGTGCTGGGGTACAAGCTGCGGCGCAAGTACGAACGCCTGCGCGGCACCCACGCCCGCGACGACTTCAACGCGGTAGCCCGGAGCCCCAAATGACCGACCTGGACCCCGGAACCCTCCCGCCGCCGGGTCCCCCGTCCGACGCGGGCTCGCTGCGGGCGCGCGCGGGGAAGGCGCTGGGCTGGAGCTTCCTCAGCACCCTGGCCGCCCGGTTCGGCACGCTGGCCATCGGCATCACGCTCGCCCGCGTCCTCGGCCCGCACGAGTTCGGGACGTTCGCCGTCGCGCTGGTGGCACTGCTCGCCATGCTGAGCATCAACGAACTCGGCGTCAGCCTCGCCATCGTGCGCTGGCCCGACGACCCGCGCACGATCGTCCCGACCGTCGCCACGCTCTCGGCCGCGTTCAGCGTGCTGGTCTGCGGCGCGTTCATGCTGGCCGCGCCCGCGTTCGCCGAGGCCATGGGCAACCCCGCCGCGACCGGGCCCGTCCGGGTGCTCTCGCTCAGCGTCCTCACCAACGGGCTGGTCTCCACGTCGGCGGCGCTGATCCAGCGGCACTTCATGCAGGGCCGCAAGATGATCGCCGACCAGGTGGACAACTGGCTCGGAGCCCTGGTCTCGCTCGGGCTCGCCCTGGCGGGGATGGGCGCGATGAGCCTGGCCATCGGACGGGTCGCCGGGTCGCTCGCGGGCGGCGCGCTGCTGGTCCACTTCGCGCCCGGACGGCTCCGGTTCGGCTTCGACCGGGACGTGGCGCGACGGCTGTTCGCGTTCGGCGTCCCGCTCGCCGGATCCTCCCTGCTGGTGTTCTTCGTCGGGTACGCCGACCAGCTCGTCATCGGACATGTCCTCGGGTCCACGGCGCTGGGCTTCTACGTGCTGGCCGTGAACCTCTCCGGGTGGCCGGTCGCGGTGTTCTCCCAGCCGGTGCGCGCCGTCGCGCCCGCCGCGTTCGCGCGGCTCCAGCACGACCGGCCGACGCTCAACCGGTCGTTCGTGGCGGTGGCCGGGCTGCTCGTCGGGCTCACGCTCCCGATCTGCCTGCTGCTCAGCGGGGCCGCCCCGGCGGTGATCAGGTTCGTGTACGGCGAGGAGTGGGCGCCGGCGGCCGTCGCCCTGGCCGGGCTGGGCGTCCTCGCCGGGCTGCGCATCTTCTTCGAACTGGTCTACGACTATCTGGTGGTCATCGAACGGTCCCGCGCCGTGCTCGCCGTCCAGGCCCTGTGGCTCGTCGTGCTGGTCCCGGCCATGTGGATCGGCGTCAACCGGGACGGGCTGCGCGGCGCCGCCGTCGCGCTGGTCGCGGTGGCCGGGATCGTCGTCCTGCCCACCTACCTGGGCCAGCTCAGGCGGTCCGGGGTCCGGCTCCTCGACCTGGCCGCGAACCTCTGGCAGGCCGTGCTCGCCGCCGTGGCCGTCGCCGCCGTCGCGGTGCTGGCCGTCCGGACGCTGTCCCCGGATCTGCTGGTCCTCGCCGCCGCGGGCACGTTCGCCGTCCTGGTGGTCGGCCTGTACGGCTACCGCCGCCGCGGCGTGCTGCGCACCGTGAAGGAGACTTCATGATCGCGCCGGTGGGCTCGAAGCGGCGGGCCGCGTCCGTGAGTTCGCCGTCCGAGACCTCGCTCATGAAGTCCGAGACCCCGCTCATGAAGGAGTGCCGATGACGCCGCTTCTGATCGTCGGGGCGGGAGGGCTCGCGCGGGAGACCGTCCAGGTCGTCCACGCGATCAACGACGTGTCGCCCACCTGGGACCTGCTCGGCCACCTCGACGACGACCCCGCCAAACACGGCACGGTCGTGGACGGCGTGCCCGTCCTGGCCGGGTCCGACGAGGCGCTCAAGCGCGAGGACGCCAAGATCGTGATCTGCACGGCGAACCCCCGGGACAACGCCGTCCGCTCCCGGATCGCCGCGCGCCTCGGCCTGCCGCCCGAGCGGTACGCCACGCTCGTGCACCCCGCCGCGAGCGTGTCCCGCTCGTCCTCGATCGGCCCGGGGTCGGTCGTGCTGGCCCAGGTCGTGCTGACCGCCGCCGTCACCGTCGGCGCCCACGTCTGCGTGATGCCGCACGTCACCCTCACCCACGACGACGTCGTCGAGGACTTCGTCACGCTCGCGGCGGGATGCCGCCTCGCCGGAGGCGTGCGCGTCGAGAGCGGCGCCTACGTCGGGTCCGGCGCACTCGTCCGCGAGAACCTCACGATCGGCGCCCACGCCCTGGTAGGTATGGGGGCCGTCGTCACCAAGAACGTCCCCGCCCGAGAGGTTTGGGCGGGTGTGCCCGCACGATTCATCCGTCCCGCATCAGTCACCACGGAGCCCGGAAAATGATCCCATTCGTCGATCTGCGGTCTGCCCACGCCGAGGTGGCCGAGGAGGTGCTCCAGGGGTTCGACCGGGTACTCCAGGACACCGCCTTCGTCCAGGGCCCCGACGTCGCCGCCTTCGAGAAGGAATACGCCGAATACTCCGGCGTGCCGCACTGCGTCGGCGTCGGCAACGGCACCGACGCGCTCGAACTGGCCCTGCGCGCCGCCGGGGCCCCCGCGGGGTCGCAGGCCGTGCTGCCCGCCAACACGTTCGTCGCCACCGCCGAGGCCGTGGTCCGCGCCGGGCTGCGTCCCGTGCTCGCCGACTGCGACGACGACCACCTGCTCATCGACCCCGCGTCCGCCGAGGCCGCCGTGGGCCCGGACACCGCGGCGATCCTGCCCGTCCACCTGTACGGCCAGCAGGCGCCCATGGCGGCCGTCCAGGACATCGCCACCCGGCACGGCCTGACCCTCGTCGAGGACGCCGCGCAGTCGCAGGGCTCCGAGCAGCAGGACCGCCCGCCCGTGGGCCTGGCCGCGACCAGCTTCTACCCGGGCAAGAACCTCGGCGCGTACGGCGAGGCGGGCGCCGTCCTCGCCTCCTCACCGGAGCTGGCGCGCGCCGTGCGGCTGCTGACCAACCACGGCAGCGAGGCGAAGTACCGGCACGAGACGCTCGGCTTCAACTCGCGCCTGGACACCCTGCAGGCCGTGGTGCTGCGCGCCAAGCTCAAGCGCCTGGCACGCTGGAACGAGCTGCGCCGCGCCGCCGCCGAGCGGTACGACAAGCTGTTGTCCGGCATCGAGGGCGTCCGCCTCCCGCGCACGGCCCCCGGCAACCTGCACGTCTGGCACCTGTACGTCGTCCGCGTCCCCGCGCGCGACAAGATCATGACCGGGCTGCACGCCGCCGGGATCCAGGCGCAGATCCACTACCCGACCCCCGTGCACCTCCAGCCGGCCTTCCGCGACCTCGGCTACGCCCCCGGCGACTTCCCCGTCGCCGAAAAGGCCGCCACCGAGATCCTCTCCCTCCCGATGCACCCCCACCTGACCCCGTCCCAGCAGGAACGAGTAGCCGAAACCCTCGAATCCCTCCTACGCCACCTCTGACAAGGCCCCTCGGCCTGGGGGCGCGCCATCCAAAGCCCGTCCCCCAGGCCACGCCCCTGAGAGCCGCTGAAGGGCCCGGGCGGAGTCAGGGTCGGATCACATGGTGGTGGACGACCAAGAGGCCAGAGCGCGGACGAAGGGCACCGAGTCTCCCGTCTCCGCTACCGCGAGCAGGAGATCAAGTAGCTCCTGCATGCAGCGATGACGCTCGGATTCAGGCAACAACGGCAACCACGACAGTTCCTCGCCGAGCACCTCCTTGACGAGGTCAGCGTCACGCCGGGCGACGTTCGCCAGAGCACTTACCGTGACGCGCAGGGCGTCCGTGTTGGCTTTGTAGCCTTCGGCCCACATCAGAACGAGGTTCTCGTCATCCTCGCGTTCGAGAACCACAGGGACCTCGCCCAGACCGGACAGCACCTCGGACGGCTCACCGAGGAAAATGTCGTACGGAAGCCGCGTCGTCTTCATAACAGGCATGCCAACGGACTACATCGGATCAGCCCGTAACCGCCACCGATCCCCCACCTGGCACTCCACCTCCGCGCAGCCGCTGTGGACCGGCCTGGTCCACAGCGGCAGACAGAGGGCGCCTCTCGGCCTCGGGCTGAGGACGTCCAGGTCGGCCCTTGGGGGCCGACCTGGACGTCACTATCAGGCCAGGTCGAAGCGGTCCAGGTTCATTACCTTGGTCCACGCGGCGACGAAGTCGTTGACGAACTTCTGCTTCGCGTCGTCGCTCGCGTAGACCTCGGCGAGGGCGCGAAGCTCGGAGTTGGAGCCGAAGACCAGGTCGACACGAGTGCCGGTCCACTTGACCTCGCCCGTGGCGGCGTCGCGGCCCTCGAAGGTGTTCGCGTCCCCGGAGGTCGCCTTCCACGTCGTGCCCAGGTCGAGCAGGTTGACGAAGAAGTCGTTGGTCAGGGCACCGGGGGTCGCGGTGAAGACGCCGAGCGACGACTGCTGGTGGTTCGCGCCGAGGACGCGGAGGCCACCGACCAGGACGGTCAGCTCGGGGGCGCTCAGGGTCAGCAGGTTCGCCCGGTCGAGCAGCAGGTACTCGGCCGGCAGCCGGTTGCCCTTCCCGAGGTAGTTGCGGAACCCGTCGACGGTCGGCTCGAGCGCGGCGAACGACTCGACGTCGGTCTCCTCCTGCGACGCGTCCGCGCGGCCCGGGGTGAAGGGGACCTGGACGTCGACGCCGGCGTCCTTGGCGGCCCGCTCTACGGCCGCGCCGCCGGCGAGCACGATCAGGTCGGCGAGCGAGATCCTCTTGCCGCCGGTCTGGGCGGCGTTGAAGGTCTCCTGGATGCCCTCCAGGCTGTGCAGCACGGTCGCGAGCTGGTCGGGGTCGTTGACCTCCCACCCGCTCTGCGGCTCGAGGCGGACGCGCCCGCCGTTGGCGCCGCCGCGCTTGTCGCTGCCGCGGAAGGACGAGGCCGATGCCCACGCGGTGGACACGAGCTGGGACACCGACAGGCCCGAGGCGAGGACCTGCTCCTTGAGGGAGGCGATGTCCTCGGCGTCGACGAGCTCGTGCGTCACCGCGGGGATCGGGTCCTGCCAGAGCAGCTTCTCGGTCGGGACCTCCGGGCCGAGGTAACGCACGACCGGGCCCATGTCGCGGTGGGTCAGCTTGAACCACGCCCGGGCGAACGCGTCCGCGAACTCGTCGGGGTTCTCGTAGAAGCGCCGCGAGATCTGCTCGTAGACCGGATCGAACCGGAGCGCGAGGTCGGTGGTCAACATCGCCGGCGCATTACGCTTCGACGGGTCGTGGGCGTCGGGCACCGTGCCCTCACCGGCGCCGTGCTTCGGCTTCCACTGCTGCGCGCCGGCCGGGCTCGTGGTCAACTCCCACTCGTAGCCGAACAGGTTCCAGAAGAAGTTGCTGGACCACTTCGTCGGCGTCGTGGTCCAGGTGACCTCCAGACCACTGCCGATCGCGTCCGCGCCCTTGCCGGTGCCGTAGGTGCTCTTCCAGCCCAGGCCCTGCTGCTCGATCGGGGCGGCCTCGGGGGCGGCGCCGACGTGGTCCGCCGGGCCCGCGCCGTGGGTCTTGCCGAAGGTGTGACCGCCGGCGATCAGGGCGACCGTCTCCTCGTCGTTCATCGCCATCCGGCGGAACGTCTCACGGATGTCGCGGGCCGCGGCGAGCGGGTCCGGGTTGCCGTTCGGGCCCTCCGGGTTGACGTAGATGAGGCCCATCTGGACGGCGGCGAGGGGGTTCTCCAGCTCGCGGTCGCCGGTGTAGCGCTCGTCGCCGAGCCAGGTGGACTCGGGGCCCCAGTAGACGTCCTCCTCGGGCTCCCAGACGTCCGCGCGACCGCCGGCGAAGCCGAAGGTCTTGAAGCCCATCGACTCCAGGGCGACGTTGCCGGCGAGGATCATGAGGTCGGCCCACGACAGCGCCTGGCCGTACTTCTTCTTGACCGGCCACAGCAGGCGGCGGGCCTTGTCGAGGTTCACGTTGTCCGGCCAGCTGTTGAGCGGGGCGAAACGCTGCTGGCCGGCCCCGGCGCCGCCGCGGCCGTCGCTGATCCGGTAGGTGCCCGCGCTGTGCCACGCCATCCGGATCATGAAGGGGCCGTAGTGGCCGAAGTCGGCCGGCCACCAGTCCTGCGAGGTGGTCAGCACCTCGACGATGTCCCGCTTCACGGCTGGGAGGTCAAGGCTCTTGAACGCCTCGGCGTAGTCGAACTCTTCACCGAGGGGGTTGGCCACGGCGGGGTTCTTGGCAAGGATCTTCAGGTTGAGCCGGTCCGGCCACCACTGCTGGTTGCCGCCGCCCTGAGCGGGGTGCAGGGCGCGCCCGTGCGCGACCGGGCAGCCCCCTTCGCCCTCCGGCTTCGGGTCTGTGACGATCGCATCATTGTTCTCAGACATGGGAATCCTTCCGGACGGAATGACGGTGCTCAGGAACTGCGGGCGGTGGAACAGCCGGGGCACAGGCCCCAGTAGATGACCTCGGCCTCGTCGATCGCGAAGCCGTGGTCGTCGGACGCGTCGAGGCACGGCGCCGCGCCGGTCGCGCAGTCGACGTCGCCGATGACACCGCACGACCTGCAGACGACGTGGTGGTGGTTGTCCCCGACGCGACCCTCGAACCGGGCGGGGCTGCCGGCCGGTTCGATGCGGCGTACGAGCCCGGCCGTGGTGAGCGCCTGGAGGGCCTCGTACACGGCTTGAAGGGAGATGTGACCCAAGCGGTCGCGCACCCTGGAGGCGATCGCCTCGACTCCGAGGTGGTCACCGCCCCGGACGGTTTCGAGCAGCGCGACACGCGCGGCCGTCACCCGCAGGCCTGCCCCGCGCAGCTCCTCGGCGGTGGTCGGAGTCTTGGGTGCGCTCATGGCACCAAACCTATCGCCATAAACACGAATCATTCAAGAGAGCGAATAACCCAAGTTTGGTGTGTCGTGCCAGGCGACGTCCGCCCGTTGTGGTGTGACGCGCCGTCCGGAAGGAAGTAAGTGGGAGCGCGTCACGGCCAAGCCGTCTCAGGCACCGCCCCCGCCGTGCCTCGATGTCGTGCCGCCGAAGCTCAGGGCTTGGTGGTGAAGTCGACGTTCTCGGTCTCCACCGTGCCGGCCGTGCGCCCCGGGGCCGTGTGGTAGGTCCAGTACAGGTTCGTGTGAGCGATGACCTGGGCGGGCGGGGGCGCGCCCCAGGCCGTCAGGTCCTCGGTGGTGTGGGCGTCACTGACGAGGGTGGCGTCGTACCCCCGCACGAGCGCGCCGTGGAGCGTCGAGCGGATGCACGCGTCGGTCTGGGCGCCGGTCACGACGACGCGCCCGACACCGAGGCCCGACAGGACGGCCTCCAGGGTGGTGTCCTCGAAGGAGTCGGGGTAGCTCTTCTCGACGAGCGGCTCGGCGTCGGCACGGGTGAGTTCGGGGACGATGCGCCACTCTTCACCGCCCCGCACGAGCTGCTCGTCGGAGTGCTGGACCCAGACGACGGGGACCTGCTCGCGCCGCGCCTTCTCGACGAGACCGGCGATGTTCGCGACCACCGTGTCGCGCTGGTGAGCCCCGTCGACATTGCCGTTCTGCACGTCGATGACGAGAAGTGCGGTGTTCGGCCGGTTCTGGAGTGCGGTCATGGTCTTCCCTTACTCACGCTTGCCTCGTGTGCCGACCCACGCTAGCCCGCGCCACCGACAAACCCAGACCCCCCGAAAGGCCCCCGGGGGCCGCGTCGTCTTCGCGTCACGCGCGCGACATCGCGCCGGCGGGAGTGGGCGTCTGCCGGGGCCGTACGGGTAGGCGGTCAGGCGTGCGCGCGGGGCTGGGTCTGGAGGCGCCAGAGCGCGCCGCAGCAGCCCAGGATCAGGAACATCACGTTGGTGATCATGGGGAAGCTGAAGGCGTCGAAGGTGCCGAACCCGAAGATGGCGACGGCGGAGGACGCCGCGAAGCACTGGGCGAGGTGACGGGTCTCGGAGTCGACCGCGGCGCGGCGGGCGCGGCGGGCCAGCACCCAGCCCGCCAGCAGGAAGACGATCAGCGCGAGCAGGCCCACCAGCCCCGTCTCCAGGGACGACATCAGGTACTGGTTGTCGATGACGCGGTACATGCGCGGCAGATAGGTCGCGAAGCCCTGCCCGAACCAGGGGCGTTGCGAGACGGCCACCACGACGGCGTCGTAGTCGCCGGTGCGCGTGGTGGAGTTCTCGTCCGAGCCGATGACCGACACCAGGTTGAGCACCGTGCCGATCAGGCCGGGGATGAGCAGGCGCATCAGGATGGACGACGCGCCGAAGATCAGGACCGCCCGGAGCCGCCACTCCGACGGCCAGGTCGGCAGCAGCACGAGCATCACGACGAACAGGCCCAGGATCGCCGAGCGCGACACGCTCATCGGCAGCGCGGCGGCGATGAGCGCGACCATGATCCATCGCTTGCGCCGCTGCTCGGGGACGCGGCAGTAGAGCGCGCCATGCAGCGCCAGCGGCAGGACGGCGGCGAGCACGACGCCGAGCTCGATGGGGTGGGTGGCGGTGCCGGCCGGGCGGAAGAAGCCCTCGCGCTCGAACAGCACGGCCGAGCCCTTCTCGGCCAGGCCAGGTAGCGCGAGGTACCGGGTGACCTCGATGCCGGTGAAGAACTGCACCATCGCGACGAGCGCGGGGAAGCTCGCCCCCATGACGATGCGCTGCCGCAGCACCTCCAGCCGGTCCATGCTGGTGATGCCGTCGGCGGTGACCAGCGCGATGCCCGCCCACCCGGCGACCAGCACGAGCCCGAGATCGGCGGCGTTCAGCTCGTCGCCGGACAGGGGGCGGGTGTTGGCGGCGACGTA
This sequence comes from Sphaerisporangium sp. NPDC051011, assembly GCF_040653595.1. Classification (NCBI taxonomy): domain Bacteria; kingdom Bacillati; phylum Actinomycetota; class Actinomycetes; order Streptosporangiales; family Streptosporangiaceae; genus Sphaerisporangium; species Sphaerisporangium sp. NPDC051011. The sequence continues at coordinate 280,889 of NZ_JBFAGG010000006.1, forward strand.
GCTGGCGAGGACGGCGAGGGCGAAGAAGAGGATGACCGCGCGGACGGGCTGGCGTCCCCGGATCGGCGTCCACCGAGGGGACAAGGTGGACATCAAATACCAGACCAGCAGCAGCACGGCCACGATCGAGGACGGCGAACCGGCGCCGCCGAGGGGGCCGACGACGTACCGTGCGGGCATGACGAACAGGACGACCAGGAAGAACGACATGATCGTCACCGGGTCCACGCGTGCCTTCTTCGGCAGCCTGGAGCGGCGCTCCTGAGGCCGCCGAGCGGGGGCGTGGGTCCGCTCGACCGAAGGGGTGCTCGTCACCGCCCGGGCCTGGTGGGGTCGAACACGATGTACGGCTCACCATCGGAGTCGCCGTCGGGGCCCTGACGCTTCGCGGGAGCGGGAGCGGGAGCGGGAGCGGACGCGGGGCCCGGACCCGGCGCCGGGCGGCGGGCGCGGCGGCCCTGGACGGGGAACTTGTCGGTCGCCGCGGCGGAGGGGCGGGAGTCCGGGGCCGGGGACATGCCCCGGGACGGACGGGCGCCGTTGCCCCTGCCGTCGGAGGCGGCCGGGCCGCGCCGGTCACCGTCGGCGTAGAGGTCCTTCTCGGCCTTGGCGGGGGCCGTGGGGGTGTGGCCCTCCTCCGGGCGCTTCTGGCCGGCCCACGGGTCCCGGGGCTCGGGGCCCGGCGGCCTGCCCGGGGAGGCGAGGCGGCGGTCGTAAACCCGCGGCTCGGCGGGCGGCTCGATGGGCCTCGGCGAGCGCGCGGGGGGACGGCTGCGCGGCACCGTGGGGCCGCCGGGGCGCGGCGCGGAGGTGGAGCGGGGCATGCGCTGCTGATGCGTCGGGACGACTGGTAACGGGCCCGTCATGGACGCCCTCGGGTCGCCGCCCTGGCTCACCCGGCGGCGCTTCTGCGCCATCGACTCCAGGAAGAGCGGCACGCCGACGGTCAGCAGCATGCCACCGGCGAAGATGATGACCAGCATGCGGATCTTCTTCTCCGGGGTGAGCTGGGCCTCCTCGGTGGAGGTGACGAGCTCGGCCCGGATCGTCGCGTCCGGCAGGATCGACGACTTCTGCTGGACCTCGGTCAGGCGCGCCAGGCTCAGATCGGCGAGCGTCTCCATGGTGGCCTGGGCGATCTTCGGGTCGGGCCCGGTGGCGGTGATGTCGAGGAGGGGTCCCCGCGAGTCCTGGGCCAGGCCGACGGTGAACTCGGCGGTCTTGCCCTCGTCCTTGAGCTTCTGCAGGGTGCGCTCGTCGCTCATGCCGCGGGAGATGACCTCGGCCGTGATCGTCAGCGACCCGTCGAAGGCCAGCCAGGGGTTGCCGCCCACCGGCTGGGACCCCTTCCTGGAGGAGAGGAACACGACGGTGGCCTTGGATTCGTACTGCCAAGGGATCGCGAAGAACGCTCCGATGGTCGCCGCGAGCGTGACGGCCAGCAACGTCGCCGTCACCGGCCACCGTCTCAGCAGCGCACGCAACGAATCAAGCAGGTCCATAGTGTCCCTTCACCCCCGCCCGGCGGGCCACTTCCGTGCGGTCCCACTCCGCCGAGCCGCCGAGGTAGGACGCCCGAGCACCTCGGAACGTTGTCATATCCCCCTCAAGTGTTTCCTGCGCGTGCTTTCTTCGCCAGGCCCGGCGCGAAACTGCTCGGGCCTGTGTCACGATGTGTCGGTGCGTAGGCGAGTGGTCATCAGGTACTCCTGCCTGGCACTGGTCTTCCTGCTCGCCGGTTTCGCGGTGTGGTGGGTGAGATACAAGTCCCCTCTTTACCAGAGTGTGGTGACCGTCGCGTTCATCACGAAGACGAATCACTTCGCGGGCGAGGTGTACGACCACTTCACCGACAACCACATCTTCATGGCGCTCGCCACCGCCCGGTACTTCGACAACCCCGGCACGCAGGAGCGGCTGCGCGCCATGGGCGGCACGGCCGACTTCTCGTACAAGGTCGCCCACTGGGGCAACGAGGAGCTCCCTGTGTACGGCCAGCCGTACGCGACGCTGCAGTCGCTGTCGGACGACCCCAAGGAGTCGATCGACACCCTGAACCTGGCGCTCAAGCTTCTCACGCAGAAGGTGGAAAAGCTTCAGACCTCCTCGGGGGCCAGCGGCCGCGTGATGATCAAGTGGGAGACGATCGGGTCCATCTTCGGGCCGCAGCGCCAGCCGCTCCAGAAGAGCCGCGCCACCGTCGGCATCGGGCTGATCGCCGTACTGGCGTCGGCCGCGGTCATGTCGATGACCCGTGACCGCAGCAAGCGCGACTCCGGCAGCCCCCCCGATCACCTCATGATGACCACCGTGCGGCGGCCGAAACCGCCGCATCCCGGTACGACCACGTAGAAGCCCGACCCCGTAGGTGACCCGCGCTCCGGCGAGACCGCTGTGGAGCGTTCCCATACGAGCCCTGGAGCCCTTGGTGACCTCTTCGCCACCACGCCCACGCCGCTTAGCCATCGAGTCCACCGGCTCCCCGGGCCTCAGAGGGCCGGCCAGGCTCTCGGTGCTCGTCCTCGCCGCGGTCACGGCCCTGGCGGCGTGCGGCGGTTCCGGGACGCGGGACGGCGCCCGCGACCCCCTCCCCGGACGCACGCCCTCCGCCGAGACCGGGCCCTCCAGTCCCTCCGCCACGAGCGACGCCATCGGCGGCGGCTTCCCGTCCGCCCAGACGACCGGCCTGCGCCCCGGCAGTGTGCTGAAGAAGGTCGGGGAGGTCACGGTCCTGAAGAAGGGGGCCGTGGTCGAGAACCTGGAGGTTCACGGCAAGCTCAACATCAAGGCCGACGACGTCACCGTGCGCAACGTGCGGGTGATCGGCGAGGGCGACTGGTCGGTCATCCAGGCGGAGGGGGCGTCGGGCGCGGTCATCGAGGACTGCGAGATCTCCGGGAACGGCACCGTCAAGGCGCAGTGGGGGGTGCTGAACCAGGGCGGGCAGATCACCGTGCGCCGGGCGAACATCCACACCGTGTCGAATTCCGTGGGCACCGACCACGGCCTCATCGAGGACTCCTACATGCACGACTTCAAGGAGTTCCCCGGCGACCACATCACCGGGCCGCAGATCAACGGCTCCCCGCAGGACGGGCTGACGCTGACGATCCGCCACAACACGATCTTCAACCAGCTCTCGCAGACCTCGGCCATCTCGATCTACCAGGACTTCAGCCGGGCGCACGACGTGCTGATCGAGAACAACCTGCTGGGCGGCGGGGGCTACACGATCTACGGCGGGGCCGGAAAGTTTGGCACGCCGACCGACATCCGCATCCTGAACAACGTGTTCACCCGCCGCCTGTTCCCGAAGGGCGGCTTCTGGGGTTCCGTCACCTACTTCGACACCAAGGGCAAGGGCAACCGCTTCGAGGGCAACGTGTGGGAGGACACCCGCGAAGCCGTCGAGGGCTGAGTTCGGGGCGCGGCGGTGTTCTGAACGAACCCTTCCGAGTGACGATGGAAGAACGCCGCCTGAAGTGCGCCCCGAACCCGCCGTTCCGGAGGCGCGGCAGTAGGCACAGTTCGGGGCGTTTAAAGAGGCGCCCCGAACCCGCCGTACCGAAGGCGCGATCACGTGGCTGCGGGTGAGAAGGCGTCGCGGGCCAGCAGTTCCGGGCGTCCCGATCCGTCGGCCATCACCGCCCACACGTCCGAACTGTCGCCGCGCAGCTTGCTGTACATGACCGTGTGGTCGTCGAACCACGCCGCCTGGTCGTCCACGTTGGCGGGCTCGGCGAGCCTGGTCTCCCGGCCGCTCGCGAGGTCCAGCGTGTAGAGCCGCCAGGGGTCGCTCGTGCCCCCCACGCGCTTCTTGTAGGCGAGCCGCGTGCCGTCCGGGGACAGCGAGGGGCATTCGGCGTTCTCCCGCAGGACGCGCATCTTCCGCGCCGCGAAGTCGCCCTGGACGAGGTACGTCCTGCCGCCGGTGGAGACGGTCGCGTAGAAGCGGTTGTCGTCGGAGGCGAACGTCACCCCCCAGTAGTTCAGGTCGACCGCGGAGTGGACGCGGCCGTCCTTGTCCAGCGTGAAGTCCTCCAGGCTCTTGACCAGCGTGCCGGTGCGGGTGTCGAGGATGCCGGCGCGGGTGGAGAAGCCGACGCTGAGGTAGGAGTCGCCGGAGACGAAGAACGTCCAGGCCACCATGCGCCCGCTCGCCGAGACCCGCGCCCTGCTGGGGATGCCCGCGAGCGCGACGCGCCGTACCTCGCGCAGATGGTCGTCCAGGACGATGGCCTCCGAGCCGATGGTGAGGGTCTCGCCGACGCGCAGGCACACGCCGGTGCCGGCGGCGGCGTAGAACCGCTTGCAGCGCAGGCCGGTGGTGCGGGCGGGGCCCTCCCCCTTGCCGGGCGCGACGCGCACCATGCCGCTGTCGGACGCGGGCCCGGCGCCGACCGTCATCAGCGCGCCCGGCTCCAGGGCCGTCGCGCTCGGCGCGGGCGTCGCGCCGGGGGTGAGCCGGGGGGCGGCGGCGGGCGTCTCGGCGCGGGCGCGCAGGACGTACACCGTGCCCGCGGCGGCGAGGACCACGACGGCGGCGACCAGGACGGCCACCCGCGCCCGCGTGGACAGGCCGGAGACGTTCACGCCGGCGCTTCCCCCGGCTCGGTGCCGGACGCGCCGGGGAGCGTGGCGTACGGCCCGCTGAGGACGCCGTCGTGCTCGGCGTACAGCTCGCCGGTGGAGGGGCAGCGCCAGCCGCCGAAGGCCTCCTCCAGCGTCACGCCCGCGCGCCCGACCCAGCCGATGCGCCGCGCGGGCACGCCCGCCACGAGCGCGAAGTCCGGCACGTCCTTGGTGACGACCGCGCCGGCCGCGACCAGCGCGTGGCGTCCGATCGTCCGCCCGGCGACGACGACGGCCCGCGCGCCGACGGAGGCGCCCTCGCGGACGACGACGCCCTCGGCGGTCCAGTCGCCGTCGCGCTTGAGCGCGCCGTCCACGTCGGTGGAGCGCGGGTACACGTCGTTGGTGAGCACGGCGGCGGGTCCGACGAACACGCCGTCCTCCAGCACGGCCGGTTCGTACACCAGCGCGTAGTTCTGGAGCTTGACGCGGTCCCCGATCCGGACGCCGGGGCCGACGTAGGCGCCGCGGCCGAGGATGCACCCCTCGCCGAGGACGGCGCCCTCACGTACCTGGGCTAAATGCCAGACCGCGCTGTCCGCACCGATCTTGGCGCTCGGGTCCACGTCGGCGGTGGGTGCGATTCGCGGTTCTGTCATCAGACATTCCCCTTCAGGGTGGATACTTCGGAGCTATGCCAAGCGCGAGCGTAATCATCCCGGCACACAACGAAGCCCGGGTAATCGGCCGACTCCTGACGAGCCTGCTCGCGGAGGCGAAGGACGGCGAGTTCGACGTCATCGTGGTGGCCAACGGCTGCGACGACGACACGGCGGGCGTGGCCCGCGGGTACGAGGGCGTCCGCGTGGTCGAGACCGAGATCCCCTCCAAGCGGGAGGCGCTGCGCCTCGGCGACGAGGCCGCGGACAGCCACCCGCGCGTCTACGTGGACGCGGACGTGCAGGTGGGCACGGCGGACGTGCGGGCCCTGCGCGACGCCCTCACCGCGCCCGGCGGCCCGCTCGCGGCGGCTCCGGAGCGGGCGCTGGCGCTGCGCGACCGTCCCTGGCCGGTGCGGGCGTACTACGCCGTGTGGACGCGGCTGCCGGCCGTCCGGGAGGGCCTGTTCGGGCGGGGCGTGATCGCGGTGTCGGAGGAGGGAAACCGCCGCCTCATGGACCTGCCGCCGGTCATGGGCGACGACCTCGCCGCGTCGCTCGCGTTCGCCCCCGGCGAGCGGCGGGTGGTGCGCACGGCCCGCGCCGTCATCCACCCGCCCCGCACGCTGGGCGACCTGATGCGCCGCCGGGTGCGCGCGGTGACGGTGGTGGCCGAGATCGAGCAGGGCCCGATGCAGGGCCAGGAGGCGCGGACGGGCCTGCGCGACCTCGCGGGCATCGCGGGCCGCGCGCCGTGGCTCGTCCCCCACCTCGCGGTGTTCCTCGCCGTCACGCTGGTCGCGCGGGCGCGGGCGCGCCGCGCGGTGAAGTCCAAGGACTACACCACGTGGCTGCGGGACGAGAGCAGCAGGACCTGAGGGATCACCCCCGGCGCCCGCGCCCGAGGCCCTGGACGTACTCCTTCACCACCATCCAGGCGAACTTGGTGTTGGTGGACATGTAGCGCGGGCCGAGCCGCATCGGCTCCTGCAGGAAGCGGTACAGCCATTCCATGCCGAGCCTCTGCCACAGGGCGGGGGCCCGGCGGACCTTCCCGGCGAACACGTCGAACGACCCGCCGACGCCGTGGACGACGCCCGCCTTGATGTCGTCGGCGAACCGCGCGCAGAAGATCTCCTTCTTGGGCGAGGTCATGCCGAGGAACAGCAGGTCGGGCCGGGACGCGCCGATCTCGGCGGCGACGAACGGCGCCTCGTCGTCGGTGAAGTACCCATGACGGGCGCCCGCGACGACCAGGCCCGGGTAGGTCGCGCGCACCCGTTCGACGACACGCTCCAGCACCTCCGGCCGCGCCCCGAGGAAGTACGCGCGGTGCCCGCGCCGCGCGCCCTCCTCCATGAGCGAGGTGAACAGGTCGATGCCCGCCACCCGCTCGGGCAGCGGCCTGCCGAGGATGCGCGACGCCCACACGACGGCCTGCCCGTCGGCGACGACCAGGTCGCAGGAGACGACCGAGTCGCGCAGCGCGGCGTCCTCGCGCATGCGGACGGCCTTGGCCGCGTTGACCACGCCGATGGTGAGGTTCTCGCGGTTCTCGACCGCCAGGACGCACCGGGCGATGGTCTGTTCCATGGTGAGCGCGTCCAGCGACATGCCGAGGATCGCCGAGCGCGGGGCCGTGGCGGTCACCGGGCGCCGCCGGTCACGTCGCGGGGCAGCGAGAACAGCCACGCGTACAGCAGCCAGCCCAGTTCGTACGGGCGGCACTCGCGGTCGACGGCGAGCGGCGGGTAGATGCGGTCGAGCACGCCGAGCCTGGACCCCTGGTTGATCGCGGTGGCCACGGCGCGCACGCCGCGCACGATCTTCTTGGGGTCGTCCCTGGCGGCCTTGCGCCAGGTCAGGTCCAGCTCCTCGATGATCAGCTCGTCGTCGATCTCCGGCCGCGAGGTCATCCAGTGCAGGCCGAGGGCGATCTCCTTCATATAAGAGGTGCCGCCCGCGTCGGCGAGGTCGAGCAGCGCCATCGGCGCCATGGAGAGCTGGTGGACGCTGTACACCGGGTAGCCCTCGACGACGCCGCCGGTGCGGGCGTCGTAGTGCCACCACCACTGGCCGTGCTCGCCCTGGGCCGCGCAGATGCCCCCGGCGACGCGCTCGGCCGCGCGCAGGGCCGCCTGGTCGCCGGTGTGGGCGTGCAGGCGGGCGAGGGCCTGCAACGGGTACACCTGGTCGGCGAAGCAGCCGACGTGGGCGCGATACCAGGACGCGGGGCCGATGACGTGCCGGTACAGCCGGTCGTCGCCGAGCCCGGTCAGCAGCCTCTCTCGGGCGCGCGCCATGCGCTTCTCCAGCTCGGCGCCCGGCCGCACGCGGTGCGCGGCGACCAGCGCGGCCAGCGCCCACGCCGCCTCGACCGTGTACACCGGCTCGCCGTCGCGCAGCCCCGCCTCCAGCTCGGCCAGCCGCACGAGGCCCTGCTCCAGCCCCTCGTGCCCGGCCTCGGCGGCCGCCCAGGTGATCAGGGCGACGTCGCCGAGGTTGGTGACCCCCGGGAGCCCGCGGACCAGGTTGCCCACCAGGTCGCCCACGAGGTCGCCGGCCAGCGCGGCGCGCTGCGCTTCCCGCGGCAGCGGGGCCACGCCGAGGGCGACGATCGCGCTGTAGCGCACGCTGCGGCCCTCGGGGACGGCCGTCCAGCGCCCGTCGGCGCCGAGCTTTCCCCGCCTGGTGAAGACGAACTCACCATTGGCGTAACCGGGAGGAAGCCCGCGGACCGAAAGCGCGACCATACGGTCGACCAGCTCCGCCGCGGACGCGTCGACCTCGGCGAGCGCGCCGAGACGACCCTCATGGCGAGTCATCGCTCACCACCCCAACCCTTCGATCTCATGTGACTACTTGATGGTGAAACGTGAATGTCAGGCGCCGCGGGCATCCCAGCCCCCGGACCACTTGGCGCGAAGCGCCCACAGTTCGGCCCAGTCGCCGCCGCGCGCCGTCGGGCGTCCCTGCCGGTCGGCGTCCGGGGACGACACCCGGCGGCTCAGCGTGCCGCGCAGCCAGACCCCGAACAGCAGCAGGAACACCCCGGCGGCGCGCAGGCCGCGCGGGAAGTGGCGGCGCACCACGGTGGCCTTTCCGGTGAACAGCAGGACGAGCTTGTTCAGGCTGGAGGACGACAGGCCGCCGGGGTGCACGAACACGGCCCGGTCGGTCACCATCGGCCGGTAGCCGGCGGCCCGCGCCCGCAGGCACAGGTCGGCGTCCTCGCCGTACATGAAGATGCGCGTGTCGAACCCGCCCACCTGGTCCCACAGCCGCCGGTCGACGAGCATCAGCGCGCCGGTGACGATCGGCACGCGCCGCTCGCCGGTCCACGTCACCGGGGACTCCGGGTCGAACAGCGCGTTGCCGGGGAAGGCGGTGGACAGGCCGGTGGCGAAGCACAGCGCCGACCACGGCGTCGGCCGTCCCCACCAGGAGCGGGGGTCGTTGTCGCCGGCCTCGGTGACGCAGCGCCCGCCGACGATGCCGGCGCGCGGGTGGCGCGCGGCGCAGGCGAGCAACTCGGCGAACGCGTCCGGCCGGACCTCGGCGTCGGGGTTGACGAAGACGAGGTGCCGTCCCCGCGCGACCTCGGCCCCGGCCGTGCAGCCCTCGGCGAAGCCCCCGTTCTCGGTCCGGGCGACCACGCGGGCCCAGGGCGCGGCGGCCTCGACGACCTCGACGGTGTCGTCGGGCGAGTTGTTGTCGACGACGATCACCTCGGCGTCCACGGCCTTGGCGGCGCACTCGACGGCCGCGAGGCAGCGGGCGATGTAGCCGGCGCTGCGGTACGTCACGATGATCACGGACAGGTTCACGCGCGTGCCTTCCTGAGCAGGGGGACGGCGACGGCCAGGGCGAGACACAGGGCGGCGGCCATCACCGTGACGGCGGTACGCGACCCGAGGGCCGTCCACAGCACGCCGAAGGCCCAGGAGGCGGCCATCGCGCCGAGCGCCTGCCCGGTCTGGACGACCGCGAGGCCGGTGGCCCGGCGCTCCTCGGGCAGCAGCGGCCCGGCGAGCGCGCTGACCACGCCGTCGGTCGCCGCGTACGACAGGCCGCGCAGCACGAGGACCGCGACCAGCACCGCCGGGCCCTGCGGCAGCAGGAGCAGCGCGTAGCAGGCCAGCAGGGCGGCGTACCCGCCGACCACGACGGTGGAGCGGCCCACCCGGTCGGCGAGGCGGCCGAACGGCACGGCGGCGAGCAGGTAGGCCGCCGAGACGGCGACGGGCAGCAGCGGCAACCAGCCCGCGTCGAGACCGGCCCCGCGCTGCACCACCAGATAGAGGAACGAGTCGCTGACGGTGGCGATCGACAGCGGCACCATGGCGGTCAGCACGCGCCGGTACGGCCGGTCCCGCAGCAGCGTGACGGTGTCGCGCAGCGTGACCTTGGGACGTTCCCGCGCCGGGCCGCCGGGCTCGCGGACGAACAGCACGAGCACCAGCACGCCGAGCAGGGCGACGCAGAAGCTGACCACGAACACCGCGTCGTAGGCGCTGCCGACGGCCGCGACCACGCCGAACGCCACGAGCGGCCCCATGAGCGCGCCCACGGTGTCCATGGCCCGGTGCAGCCCGAACGCCCGGCCCTGCGCCTCCGGCGGCGCGCTCAGCGAGATCATCGCGTCCCGGGGCGCGGTGCGCAGGCCCTTCCCGGTGCGGTCCAGGCCGATCATCAGGCCGATGAGCGGCACGGAGCGCCCGGCGGCGAGGTACCCGAGCTTGACCACCGCCGACAGGCCGTACCCGGCGCCCGCCACCAGCTTGCGGCGGCGGAACCGGTCGGCGACGTGCCCGCCCACCAGGCGCAGCACGGCGGTCGCGCCGGTGTAGAGGCCGTCCAGCAGGCCGAACTGCGCCGGGTTAAGGCTGAGCTGGTAGAAGAGGTACAGGGGCAGGATCGCCGTCACCATCTCCGAGGAGACGTCGGTGAGCAGGCTGACCACCCCGAGCGCGACCACGTTCCCCGCGAGCACGCGCGTGGTCGCCGTACGGCCGGACGTCGGCTCTCCCTCGGCGTCGGCCGCCTTCGCGTGGGAGTCGGACCGGCGCGACTCGGACAGGTACATCAGACGGCCGCCGCGATCATGGACGGCCAGGCGGCGCGCAGCGCGGCGCGCCAATCGCGCAGGGGCGGCATCCCGGCCTCGGCCCAGCGGCCGTGGCCGAGCACGCTGTAGGCGGGACGGGCGGCCGGGCGGGGGAAGCTCGCGCTCCCGGTGGGCAGCACCCGGCCGGGGTCGGCGCCGAGCAGGGTGAACACCTCGCGCGCCAGGTCGTACCACGTCGCCTCTCCGGAGGCGGTGCCGTGGTACACCCCGGGCGGGGCGTCGGCGCGGGCCAGCTCGGCGAGCCGGACGGCCAGGTCGCCGGTCCAGGTGGGCTGGCCGACCTGGTCGTCGACGGCCTTCACGGTGTCGTGCGCGCGTTCCAGGCCGATCATCGTGCGGACGAAGCTGCGCCCGCCCGCGCCGTACAGCCACGCGGTGCGCACGACGTACCCGGCCTCGGGAAGCACCTCCAGCACGGCGCGCTCCCCGGCGAGCTTGGTGCGGCCGTAGGCGCTGACGGGCCCGGTCGGCGCGTCCTCGCCGTAGGGCGTGCCGGCCCTGCCGTCGAAGACGTAGTCGGTCGAGACGTGGACCAGCCGCGCGCCGGCCTCCGCGCACGCCTCGGCCAGGGCCCGCACGCCGCTGCCGTTGACCGCGAGCGCGTCGATCTCGCGGGTCTCGGCGTCGTCCACGGCGGTCCAGGCGGCGCAGTTGATCACGATGTCCGGCTTCTCGCGCCGGACGGTGTCGCGGACGCCGTCGAGGTAGCGCAGATCCAGCCGGTCGCGACCGTAGGCCAGCACGTCGGGGCCGTCCGCGCCCCGCGCGAGCTCGGCCGCCACGGCGGTGCCGAGCATGCCGGCGGCCCCGGTGACCAGCACGCGGTTCACCGCGCCCCCAGAGATCGGGTTCACCGCGCGCCCTTGAGCGGCTTCCACCACGAGGGATTGTCGGTGTACCACTGGACGGTCTCGGTGATGCCCTTGTCGAAGGACGTGCCGGGCGCGTACCCCATGGCGCGCAGCTTGGAGTCGTCCAGGGAGTAGCGGCGGTCGTGCCCCTTGCGGTCGTGCACGCGCTCGACGACGCTCCAGTCGGCGTCCAGCTCGTCGAGGATGCGCTGGACCAGCTCCAGGTTGGTGAGCTCGGCGGTGCCCGCGATGTTGTAGACCTCGCCCGGTTCGCCGCGCTCGGCCACGAGCTGGATGCCCCGGCAGTGGTCGTCGACGTGCACCCAGTCGCGGACGTTCAGGCCGTCCCCGTACAGCGGGATCTTCCCGCTCTCCAGGAGGTTGGTGACGAACAGCGGGATCGCCTTCTCCGGGTACTGGTACGGCCCGTAGTTGTTGCCGCACCGCGTGATCGACACCGGCAGCCCGTACGTCACCGCGTACGCGCGGGCGAGCAGGTCCCCGCCCGCCTTGGCCGCGGAGTACGGCGAGCGCGGCTGGAGCGGGGCGTCCTCGGCCCAGGAGCCCTCGTCCACCGACCCGTACACCTCGTCGGTCGACACCTGGACGACCTTCGCGACGCCCGCATCCAGGCACGCCTGGAGCACGGTCTGGGTGCCGAGCACGTTGGTGCGCACGAACGCCGACGGCCCGTCGATCGACCGGTCGACGTGCGACTCGGCGGCGAAGTTGACCACCAGGTCGTGGCCGGGGACGACGTCGGCCATCAGCGCCGCGTCGCAGACGTCGCCGTGCACGAACTCGAACCCGCCCTGGACGGGCTCCAGGTTCGCGAGGTTGCCCGCGTAGGTGAGCGCGTCGAGGACGGTGACCTTCGCGCCCTCCAGCGCCGGGTAGCCGCCGGTGAGCATCGTGCGGACATAGTGCGACCCGATGAAACCGGCGCCGCCGGTTACCAGAACCCTCATGAGCTAATCTGCACCTTGCTGTGATCGCCGAGCACCAGCCGATGGGCTCTGGGAGTGTTGGGAGCGGGCGTGACCTCCACGTCGCGCCCGATCAGGGAGGCCTCGATCCGGCGCACCCCGTGGATCGACGCGCGGCGCAGCAGGATGGAGTACTCGATCTCGCTGTCCACGACCTGGCAGTCCTCGGCGACCGAGGTGAACGGGCCGACGTAGGAGTCCCGCACCACGGCGCCCCGCCCGATGATCACCGGGCCGACGATGCGCGAGCGGGTGATCTCGGCCCCGTCCTCGACCACGACCCGGCCGATGATCTCGGAGGCGTCGTCCACCACGCCGTCGAGGCGCTGCTGGAGATCCTCCAGCAGCAGCCGGTTGACCTCCAGCATGTCGGTGACGTTGCCGGTGTCCTTCCAGTAGCCGGAGATGATCGTGGACGAGACCTGGTGGCCCTCGTCGATCAGCCACTGGATCGCGTCGGTGATCTCCAGCTCCCCGCGCCACGAGGGCTTCAGCGCGGCCACGCCCTCGTGGACCGCCGGGGTGAACAGGTAGACGCCGACGAGGGCGAAGTCGCTCTTCGGGTCGGCCGGCTTCTCCTCCAGCCCGACGACCCGCCCGGAGGTGTCCAGCTCGGCGACGCCGAACTGCCGGGGGTCGGCGACGCGGGTCAGCATGATCTGCGCGGCCGGGCGTTCGTCGTGGAACCGTCTCACCAGCGGCTCGATGCCGCCGACGATGAAGTTGTCGCCGAGGTACATGACGAAGTCGTCGTCGCCGAGGTACTCCCGGGCGATCATCACCGCGTGGGCCAGGCCCAGCGGCGCGGTCTGCCGCAGGTAGGTCACCTCCAGCCCGAACGCCGACCCGTCGCCGACGGCCCCCTCGATCTCCTCGTGGGTGTCGCCGACGATCATCCCGACCTCGCGGATGCCCGCCGCGGCGATCGCCTCCAGCCCGTAGAACAGCACGGGCTTGTTGGCGACGGGGACGAGCTGTTTGGCGGACGTGTGAGTGATCGGCCGGAGGCGTGTGCCTGAGCCTCCGGCGAGCACGAGCGCCTTCACTAGTAAGCCCCTCCACCACGGGTGACGGCAGACCATGTCTTCCACAGGATCTGCAGATCGAGGATCAACGACCAGTTCTCCACGTACCGGAGGTCGAGCCGCACGGACTCCTCCCAGGACAGGTCGGAGCGCCCGCTGACCTGCCAGAGGCCCGTCATGCCGGGCTTGACGACGAGCCGACGGCGGACGTCGGTGCCGTACTGCGCCACCTCCTCGGGAAGCGGCGGGCGCGGCCCCACCAGCGACATCTCGCCGCGCACGACGTTGAAGAGCTGCGGCAGCTCGTCCAGGGAGTACCTGCGCAGGAAGCCGCCCACGCGGGTGATCCTTGGATCGTTCCGCATCTTGAACAGCACTCCGTCGAACTCGTTGCTGTCAAGAAGGTCCATCTTCAGCTTCTCGGCGTCGCGCACCATCGTGCGGAACTTGAAGACCCGGAACTCGCGGCCGTCGCGGCCGACCCGGGTCTGCCGGAACAGCGCCGGTCCCGGGCTGGTCGACCTGATCAGGAACGCGATCACCAGCATCGGCAGCGCCAGGACGGTGAGCACGGCGGTCGCCAGGAGCTTGTCGAACAGGCTCTTGACGATCTGCCGCCCGCCGTCGAACTCCGGGTGCTCCACGTGCAGCAGGGGCATCCCGGCGACCGGGCGGATGCTCGTGCGCGGCCCGGCGACGTCCATCAGCGCCGGGGCGACGAACAGCTCGGTGCCCTTGGTCTCGATGCTCCAGGCCAGGCGGCGCAGCGCGGCACCGTCCAGCTCGGGGCAGGCGAGGACGGCCACGGCGTCGGCCGACACCTTGTCGGCGACGGTGGCGACGTCGGCGAAGTCGCCGTACACGGGCACGCCGTCGATGTCGAGCCCGTTGCCCGGGTACTGCCCGGGCGGCAGGCACGCCGCGACGACCCGCATGCCGTGGTACGGCTGCCGCCGGAACTGCATGACCAGATCGAGAACGGCCGTGCGGTGGCCGACGGCCACCACGCGCCGCAGATATTCACCTTCGGCCCGGCGCCGGTGCAACCGCTTGCGCATGCGGTGGCGGAACGCCAGCGTGAGCACCGTCGCGAGCGGCAGCATCGCCATCACGTAGCTGCGCGCGATCATCGTCTGGGTGGCGTAGGCGCCGATGGCGACGGCCGCCGTCAGCCCCACACCTCCGTCGAAGACCCCGCGGAACTCCTCGCTGCCCTCTCCGTGACTCTTCTCGCGGTAGACGCCGGCCAGTGCCATGGCACCGGGCCAGGCCAGCGCGAGACCGAACCCGAACAACAACTCCGACCAGGGGATGAAGGCGCCCACCCAGAGCCTGAATCCCATCACCAGTTCGCAGGCGATCATGGCGCATGCCATGTCACCTGCGAGAAGAGCCCGCATATAGGAGCGCGTCCAGATGCTCGACGACGTCAGCGGGCCCGTGTCGAGAAGCGCGACAGAGCGCTCCTGCAACCCCACCCTCATGCTTAACCCCTGCCCTGCTCCTGTCAGACCTAGATAGCAGACGGCCATCGCGTCGCTTTGGTTGACACATGGCTCCGAAACATCAGGAGCGTGGGTACCCCGTTCAAATACTAAAGATCGTCTCTAACAAGCGATATAGCCGGGCATTGGCCACAATCGGCCTCCTCCCGGTACACGGCAGTCCCTTGACGGAACGGTCCAAACCCGTGTAGATGACGGAGCCCAGCTAGATTTCAGCACATGTCTGACATCCAGGTGGTGAGATCCGGCCCGGTGATGACCGTGGTGCTGTCGCGGCCCGAGGTGCGCAACGCGGTGGACGGCCCGACCGCCGCCGCGCTCGCCGAGGCGTTCCGCGACTTCGAGGAGTCCGACGCGGCCGTCGCCGTGCTGTGGGGAGAGGGCGGGACCTTCTGCTCCGGCGCGGACCTGCACGCGATCGGCACCGAGCGCGGCAACCGGGTGAGCGAGGACGGCGACGGACCCATGGGCCCCACGCGCATGCGCCTGTCCAAGCCCGTGATCGCCGCCGTCGAGGGGTACGCGGTGGCGGGCGGCCTGGAGCTGGCGATCTGGTGCGACCTGCGGGTGGCCGCCGAGGACGCCGTCTTCGGGGTGTTCTGCCGCCGCTGGGGCGTACCTCTTGTAGATGGTGGCACCGTGCGGCTGCCGCGGCTGATCGGCACGGGCCGGGCGATGGACCTGATCCTCACCGGACGGGCCGTGGGCGCCGCCGAGGCGCTGGACATGGGCCTGGTCACCCGGGTCGTCCCGCCGGGAACGGCGCGGCGGCACGCCGAGGAGCTGGCCCGCGAGCTCGCCGCCCTGCCCCAGGAGTGCATGCGGCGCGATCGCCTGTCCCTGCTGGAGCAGGAAGGGCTGCCGGAGGAGGAGGCGCTGCGCGGCGAGTTCCGCCATGGGCTGGTCTCGCTCCGGAGCGCCGCCGGCGGTGTCGGCCGGTTCCGCTCGGGCGCCGGCCGCCACGGAACCTGACGCGGCCCGGCCGGTGATCGCCCGCGGCTAGTCGTACTCCAGATCCGGCAATGACGACGGCGGATCCGGGCTTCGCCACACGACCACGTATTCGGAATACCGGGAGTACCCGGAGTGGCCCGCGTGCCCCGCAGCGCCGGCGTTGCCTCCGGAGGCGGCGTGCGCGGACGTCGCCGCGTCGCTCAGCCGCTCCAGGTCGAACTCCGGCAGATACCGCAGCCGCGCCAGGAAGGTCGCGTCGGTGGCGGAGCGCGGCACCACGCACCCCTGGCCGTCGCGGTCGAGCAGGACGATCAGCATGTCGGACTCGGTGACGCCGCCGACGCGGACCTCGACCACGTCCTCCCACGCGAGGGCCTCGACACTGCCGTCGGCGTAGTGACGGGTGACGCCCTCTTCGGTGACGTACACGTAAGAGTCCGGCACTGAGTTGCCGTGCATGGGCGCGATTGTGACGACTTCCGAGGCGTCCTCGCAAGAGAAGCGGCTAATCAGCACCCCAGGCGTGCACGAGGTGAGCGGCCGTCGCGCGGCGCGCGGCCTCGGCCGGACCTGCGGTGATGGCGTCCAGCAGCGCGCGGTGCTCGTCCACGAGTCTCGCCCTGTCGTGATATATCGCACGAAGGCGGACGAGCCCGAGCCGGGTTTCGGCCGCCAGCGCGGCGTACAGCCGTTCCAGGCGCGGGCTGCCCACGGCGAGGATCAGCTCCTCGTGGAACGCCATGTGCTCGGCGACGACGTCGGCCCACGGCGCGTCAGCCGCGAGGGCCGCCATGCGCGTCAGCGCGGCGTCCGCCCGCGGCACCGGCCGGCCCGCCAGCGCGGCCGCCATGAGATCCTCCAGGGGACGCCGGACGTACATCAGATCGTCCAGGTCGGCGAGCGTGACGTCGGGCACGTACGCGCTGCGGTTGCGCTCGCGGCGGAGCAGCCCCTCGTGGACCAGGACGGCGAGGGCCTCGCGGACGGTCGGGCGCGCCACACCGTACAGGGCCGACAGCTCCTGCTCGGGCAGCGCGGTGCCGGGGGCTATCTCACCGGAGAGCACGCGCCGGCGCAGGGCGTCCGCGAGCGCGTCGACGGTCGAGACGGGGCGCAGTTTCACGCCGACGATTGTGCCGTCACGGCCGGCTCGGCGGGGACCGGCCCGGATGGTTCGGGCCGGGCCGGGTCGGGCCGGGCGACCACGACCAGGGCCGCCCCGAGCAGGGCGAGCCCCGCCCAGGAGACCGCGGTGAGCCGCTCGTGCAGGACGGCGAGGCCGAGCAGGGCCGCCACGGCGGGCTCGGCCAGGGTGAGCGTGGCGGCGCGGGCGACCGGCGTGGCGCGCAGGCCGCGCCCGTAGAGGAAGGCGGCCAGCGCCGTCGTGACGCAGCCGAGGTAGACGGCGGCGAGCAGCGCGTGCGGCTCGCCGAGCCACGCGATGCCCCTCCAGAGGAGGATCGGCAGCATCACCACCGCCGCGCCGCCGAACATGACCGCCATCACGGCGTTGGACGGCGCCCCGGCCGCGATGGCGCGCGAGGCGGCCACCGCGTAGAAGGCGTACAGCAGTCCCCCGGCCAGCGCCAGCAGGACGCCCAGCGGGTCGACGCCGACCGCCTCGCCGCCCGACACCAGCGCGGCGCACCCGGCGACGGCGGCGGCGGTCGCGAGGGCCCAGCGGCGGCCGGGGCGCCTGCGGTCGTAGGCCCAGGAGAGAAGGCCGGTGAAGACGGGGCCGCTGCCGATCGCGACGACGGTGCCGACGGCGACGCCGGTGCGGGTGACGGCGCCGAAGAAGCAGAGCTGGTACGCGGCGGCGGCCGCGGCGGCGAGGGCCAGCGGCAGCGTACGGCCCCGGGCGAGCAGGCGCCGGGCGGGACGGACGGAGACGGCGGCGAGGACCGTTCCGCCGATGACCAGCCGGGCGGCCGCGAGCGCGATCGGGTCGGCCGGTCCGGCGAGCGCGAGCGTCCCCGCCGTGCCCGCGGTCCCCCAGAGGACGGCGGCGGCGATCACGCCCGCGGGACCGGCGGCGGCGCCACGGAAGGGGCCGCGCTTGGCGGGGATGGACACCATGCGGATATTGTCTGACAACTAGACATCTGCCGCAACGGAGGAGTGGGTTTCGGTCGGAAATAACGCATGATTCGTTGTTTAAGGACCCTGTCTCCCTCACACCCACGTTGGTACTGTTTCGCCACCAATCACCCGCGTGTAACGATGCGGCTCCCCAGCGAGGTCTCATGGGTGGGCGTACGAGATCCATCAAGTTCAAGATCCTGACCCTGGCGCTGGTGCCAATGATCTCCCTGGTCGGGGTCTGGGCCTTCGCGGCGACGATCACCGTGCAGAGCGGGCTCGACCTCCTTCAGGTACAGACGATCTACACCCGCGTGATCATCCCGGCGGAGAACCTGTCGACGCAGCTCTACCGCGAGCGCTACGAGTCGCTGGCCTACCTGGGATCGCGCTCCGGCGACCGCACCGCCCTGGAAGCCCAGCGGGCCAGGACCGACCAGGCCCGTGCCATGCTTGAACACGACGCGCTCCCGGGCGGCGTTCAGGACGCGCCGGACATGCCGATCTACCGGCGGGCGATCGAGCTGATCACCGTCACCGGCCGGCTGCCCGACATCCGCGCCCGCGTCGACGCCAGGAGCTTCACGCCGCTGCTCACGCTGGACGCCTACGACGTGTTCGCCGACGCCGTCGCCCGCGTCTACGGCAGCGTGCGCCTCGCGGGCGACCCCGAGCTGGGCGCCCTGACGCGGGCCGTCATGCTCATCGACCGCAGCCGCGACCTCATGTGGCAGCAGGCGGCCCTGGTCGTGGCCACCGTGGGCACAGGGACGATGAGCGCCGACGAACGGACCGCGTTCGCCGCGATGGTCACCAAGCGCCGCCTTCTGTACGACATGGGGTTCGAACTCCTGGACGACGAGCTGCGCCAGCCGTACCTGGTGCTGCAGAACTCCCACGCCTACACGAAGTTCTCCTCCATCGAGGACCAGATCAGCCAGGACGTCACCCCCGGCAGGGCGCTGCCCGCCGCCTCGGCGAACTGGGCCGAGAACGTCCAGGCCATCACGGGGCTCTTCGAGCGGCAGAACAGGGTCGCGGCGAGTCAGATCATCGACCGCGCCAAGCCGATCGCGATGGGCATCCTGTGGCGGATCGGCGTCGCCGCCGCGCTCGGCCTGATCGGCATCGGCTTCTCGCTGTGGGTATGCGTCCGCTTCGGCCGGCGCATCACCGCCGAGCTGGTGATCCTGCAGAGCGTCGCGCTGGAGCTGGCCAACCGCAGGCTCCCCTCGGTCGTGCGGAGGCTGCGGCGGGGCGAGGACGTCGACGTCGCCGCGGAGACCCCGCCGATCGCCACGGGCACCACCCAGGAGATCGTCATCGTGGGGCAGGCGTTCACGTCCGTGCAGACGACCGCGGTCGAGGCCGCCGTCGGGCAGGCGCAGATCCGCAAGGGCGTCGGCAAGGTGTTCCTCAACCTCGCGCGCCGCAACCAGTCGCTGCTGCACCGCCAGCTCTCGATGCTGGACGCCCTCGAACACAAGGTCACCGACCCCGACCTGCTGGACGAGCTGTTCGGCATCGACCACCTGACCACGCGCATGCGCCGGCACGCCGAGGGCCTGATCATCCTGTCCGGTGCGGTCCCCGGGCGCGGATGGCGCACTCCGGTGCCGATGTTCGACGTCGTCCGCGCGGCGGTCGAAGAGGTGGAAGACTATCTGCGCGTGCACGTCGCCGTGCCCGAGGACATGGCGCTGAGCGGCAACGCCGCCACCGACGTCATCCACCTGCTCGCCGAGCTCGTGGAGAACGCCACGATCTTCTCGCCGCCGCACACCCACGTCGAGGTGCGCGGCGAGGCCGTGGCCCGAGGGTTCGCGATCGAGGTCGAGGACAGGGGGCTCGGGCTGAGCCCGGAGGAGATGGACGAGATCAACGCGAGACTCGCCGATCCGCCCGAGTTCGACCTCGCCGACAGCGACCGGCTGGGCCTGTTCGTCGTGGGCCGCCTGGCCGCGCGGCGCGACATCCGCGTCTCGCTGCGCGTCTCGCCGTACGGCGGCACGACGGCGATCGTCCTCATCCCGGAGGACCTGGTCACCCCGGCCGAGTCCGTCCCCCGGGAGCACTACTCGGTGGAGCGGATCGCGGCCATCGAGGCCGGCACGGGCCACGCCCGCCAGCCCGGGGGCAGGACGCCCGGCGGCCTCGCGGTCGCGGGCGGCTCAGGCGACCGGGAAAACGACGGGGAAGACGGGGAAGCGGCGGCGCGGAACACCACGGACGGGAACGGCGGGCGCGCGGCGAACGGGCGTCCCAAGGGCACCGCGGGCCTCCCCCACCGCGTGCGGCAGGCGAACCTCGCCCCGCAGCTGCGCGACGCCGCCACGCCGCAGCCCGGCGGCGCGGCGGAAGGCCCCGGCGGCGGGGAGCACCTTGAGCCGACCCCCGACATGTTCTCCTCGTTCCGGGCAGGCTGGCAGCGCGCGCGCGACGGAGAGGAGGACCGGACGTGAACGACGGCGGTGAGCGCTGGCTCGACCAGGACGCCGGCCCCATCATCCGCCCCTACACCGTCACGCGGGGCCGCACCCGCCCCACGGGGCCCGCGTTCGACATGGTGGCGATCGTACGAGCCGTCCCCGGCGGGCGGCCCCAGCCGGGGCTCGGCCCCGAGCACCTGCGCGTCCTGCGCATGTGCGCGGCGCCGACGTCGGTGGTCGACCTGGCCTCCGAGAGCGGCCTGTCGCTCGGCGTGGTCCGCGTCCTGCTGGGCGATCTACGCGACCAGCAGCTCGTCACCGTACGCGCCCCGGCGAACGTGTCGCAGCTTCCGGAGGAACACATCCTGCGCGAGGTGATCCAGGGCCTGCGGGCCTTGTGACCCCTACGTCCGGGCGGGCGATCCGCACGGGCTCGTCATGGATCACGGGTCCCCTCCCTGCCCGGAGGGAACCCGTGCCATGTCCGCTAGCTCTTGATCGTGTAGCTGTCGCCGTAGACCTTCCAGGTCAGCGGCGGGTTGAGGTCGAGGTTGCCGGCCTTGAGGAAGACCCGCTGCTCGGTGTCGACCCGGCTGGTGTCGCTGTGGGCCTCCTCGGTCTTCATGGCGGCCTTGCGGGCGTCCAGGAAGGCGTTGAGGTAGGTCGTCTCGTTGCCGCCCTGGGCGGGGGTCTTGGCCTTCTTCATGGCCGTCTTGCGGATGCCGCCGAAGCTGACGCTGTCGTTGCCCGGCCCGTGCATGACGATGGCGTCGTAGTAGATGAACTGGCCGAGGGCCCGCAGGCCGTCCGCTTTGGCCTGCTGGACCGCCGGGTTGAAGTAGACCCGGTCGCGCTCGTCGTTCTGCGCCTTCTGGAAGACCGAGTCCTTGGCGGCGGTCGCCCAGTCCTTGGTGAAGTTGGGGTCAAGGCCGCTGTGGGAGTCGCTGCCGTTGACCCTGCGCAGCGCCGGGAGGTACTTGGCGAGGACGTTGCCCGGCTTGCGCTGCGTGTAGAGCTCGACGAGGTCGAGCATGTCGCCGGTGCCGGAGCAGAAGCCGATGATCCCGGCCGTGTAGCCGCGGCCGTCGTCGATGTCCTCGATGTACTTGTACTGCGCCTTCCAGTCGAGCGAGGAGTTCTCCGCGCTCGACACCAGCTGCATGGCGATGTCCTTCTTGTGGGGGTCGGTGAGGTCCACGGCCGCCGCACGCGCGGGGGCGGACATCACCGAGGCGGCCGCGTGTGCGGTGCCGCCGATCCCAACCGCGCCGACGACGGCCGGGACGAGCGCCGCGGCCAGCACGGGCGCGAGCAACGCGGCCCTGCGGGGGGTGGTTTGCGGGGGGATGCGCACCTGTCTCTCCGTTTCGCCGCTCCTGACGAGGGTGTGCGCGAGCCGGGTACGGCCGTCTCGCGCCGCCGGGAGGCTGTGGCGGTCTGGCCGGAGACGGGGGCGCCTCCGGCGAAGTTAGGAAAGTTACCTAACAAATGGAAGCACTAGGACCACATATGTGTCAACGGCCCCGTGCGTTCACATCGGAGGCGACCCGCGGCCCGGACGTCCCAGCGGGCGAGCGCTTTCCCAACCACGCGCCCGGGTCATGCGGACCCCCATGAGGGAGGCCTCAACGTAAAGAAACGGTACCTATTTGGGCGGAATGGGTAGCGATGTGGGTAGATGTCCCGTTACTAGGTATGGGGTCGTCGGGAGATGCTCGACGTGTTGGCAAAGAACGCCACGAAGAGACCAATCGGATCAGGTGCCAGCCATGTGTCAACACCAACCTCAGTGCCCGCCGGCGGATGCCGTCGATCACGAAGCCGCCTGCCTGGTGGCGTTCCACCCCGAGCAGGGGTGGGGCCTGCTGTGCAACGGCGTGGTGGTCTTCGACGACACAGGCGAACTCCTGCCGGACGGTCGCAGCGTTCCTCCACTCCACCAGGTCCCCTACGGGCGCGAAGCGTACGAACGGGCGGCATGACGATGACAATGACGATGACCGAGAGAGCACCCGCGATGGACACCTTGCGCCGTTTCGGCCCGGTGCTCCACATCCGCCCGGCCCGCCCCCGCGGCAGGCAGGCGACGTGGGTCCTGCTCCCCGAGCCGGCCACCGTGCCGCAGACCCGCAGGCGGGTTCGCCACCTGCTGGCCGCCTGGGGCATCGGGGAGCAGGGCGACCAGGCCGGCATCATCGAGCTGCTCGTCAGCGAGGTCGTCACCAACGCCATGCGCCACGCGTGGGCGGCCGTCATGACCGTGACCATGGTCGACGGCGTGCTCCGGTGCGAGGTGCAGGACACCAACCCCGCGTTCCCGCGGGTGTGCGAAGCCCACGACGGCGACGAGGGCGGTCGCGGGATGTACCTCATGGAAGCGCTTTCCGGTTCCTGGGGCACCTACCGCGTCCCCACCGGCAAGGTCGTCTGGTTCGAACTGCCCGTCACCGAGGAATCCGCGGCCCGCACGGCCGAGGACGCCGAGCGGACCGCGTGAGGCCGTGCCGCGTGAGGCCGTACAAGGAACGGTGATGCAGACATGAGAGAGACGCGAAGACCGGACGACCAGGGCGTGGACCCGCCGAACGCCGCCGGGAGGCTACACGCCCACCGGCGCGTCCGCGTCCGCAGGCAGCGCGCCCGCGCCGCCGCGGAGGACATGCCCGACCTGCGGACCCCGTCCGGACGCGTCCTTCCTTACTGAGACCGTACGGCAAAGGCTTACCGCCCCGGCTCGGAATGGGCCGGTCTCCCCTCGATCCCCTGGCTTCCCCCACCGCACCGGGGCTGAGACGGACCGCCCACACCACTCAGCCCCGGTGCCCCCTTCTCAGGCCTCAGGGCCTCGGGCTCTCGGGTTTCAGGACTCGGGCGAGGCGCCGCGCCGCCGGGACGCGGTGCCGTCCCAGGCCCGTCTCTGCTCGGCCACCCACACCGCGATCTGCGCCCGCGAGTGGAACCCGAGCTTGCCCAGGATGTGCTCGATGTGCCCCTCCGCCGTGCGCTGGGCGATGACCAGCCGCGCGGCGATCTCCTTGTTGCTCAGCCCCTCGGCGACGAGCCGGGAGATCTCGGTCTCCCTGCGCGTCAGCGGCGAGGGGGCCGCCTCGGGCGCGCCCACGGACTCCAGCCCGGGCGCGGGCTCCTCCATCGCGTACGCGAGCACCTCGTCCAGGGACAGCCGGGCGCCCTGCGCGGCCGAGGCGCGGTACGCCGGTTCGCCGAGCGCGTCCCGCGTCCGCGTCATGGACTCGTCGTGGTACCGCGTCAGGTACCTGAAGACCGACAGCCGGTGGCCCACGGCCTGCCAGATGCCGTCCAGCGCCCCGAACAGCCGGGCCGCCCGCTCATGGTCACCCTCGCCCGAGGCCGTCCACGCCAGCGCCTCCAGGCAGACCCCCACGCCGATCCAGTCGTCGATCGAGCCGTTGACGCGCAGCCCCTGCTTCACCATGACCGAGGCGCGCGCGCTGTCCCCCTGGCGCCAGACCTCGATGCCGAGCGCCATCAGCGCGTACGCCTTGTGCCAGAGCTCGCCGCGGGCCTCGCAGATCTCCAGCGCCTCCTGGCCGCAGCTCAACGCCCGCGCGGAGTCTTCCTCCAAGGAGTACGCCAGGCACAGCCGGGTCAGCGCCACCACTTCGCCCACCTCGTCGTGGGCGGCGCGGTGGGACGCCAGGGCCTCCTCGAACATCTTGATCGCCGGGCCGGTGTGGCCCTGGTAGAGCGACGCCACCCCCGAGAAGAGCGTGGCGTAGGCGAGCACCTGGTCCAGACCCAGCCGCTCGCCGATCCGGCGGCTCTCCATCAGCATCGGGACGGCCACGGCATCGTCCCCCTGCATCAGCGCGAGCCAGGCGTCCGCCCACAGTGCCCGCGCCCGCAGCTCGTCCTGCTCGACGACCGCGAGGAGTCCGCGGTCCAGCCAGTGCCGCCCCTCCCGGACCTGCCGGCTGGCCTTCCAGTGGAACACCAGGTCCGCGGCCATCTCCAGGCCCTCCCGCGCCTCCTCGTGCCCTCCCTGCTCGAAGCAGTACGCCAGCGCGCCGCGCAGGTTGGCGTTGTCGAGCCGCAGCCAGGCCAGCCACTCCACCTGGTCCGCGGTGAACACGTGCGCCCGCGCCCGCCCGGCCAGCTCGCGGTAGTAGGCGCTGTGCCGCCGCCGCAGCGCGTCCTCGGCGCCGGCCTCGGTGAGCCGGTCCCTGCCGTACTGCCTGATCGTCTCCAGCAGCCGGTACCTGACCCCCGACGGCGCCTCCTCGCGCAGCAGCACGGAATTCTCCACCAGCCCGCTGACCAGGTCGACGACGTCCTCGCGCGCGATGCCGTCGCCGGAGCACACCGCCTCGGCGGCCTCCAGGTCGAGCCCGCCGAAGAAGACCGAGACGCGGGCCCACATCAGCTGTTCCGGCTCGGTGCACAGGTCGTAGCTCCACTCGACGAGCGCCCGCAGCGTCTGGTGCCGGGGCGGCACCGCGCGGGACCCCGAAACGAGCAGCCGGAACCGGTCGTCCAGCCGGTCCAGGAGCTGCCGGACCGACAGCGCGCGCAGCCGCACGGCGGCGAGCTCGATCGCCAGCGGGATGCCGTCCAGGCACCGGCAGATGCGTTCCACGGCGTCCCGGTTGGCGTCCGTGACCGCGAACTCGGGAAGCACGGCCTCGGCCCGATCGACGAACAGCCGTACGGAGTCCACCTGGGTGAGCGAGTCGACGGACATCCTCCGGCCGCCCTCCTCGGGTAGCGGCAGCGGGAGCACCGCCAGCGTCCGCTCGCCGCCGACGTGCAGCGGCCGCCTGCTGGTGGCGATCACGCGCAGTTCGGGCGCGCAGGCGAGCAGTTCCTCGATGAGGACCGCGCAGTCGTGCGCGAGGTGCTCGCAGTTGTCGAGGATCAGCAGCGCCTTCTTGCCGGACAGGTGTTCGGTGAGCCGGTCCAGGCACGGCAGGCCGCCCTCCTCGGGCATGCCCAGCACGTCCTCGACGGCCAGCGGGAGCAGTTCGGGGTCGCCGAGACTGCTCAGGTCGGTGAACCACACACCGTCGGGGAAGGCCCGCCCGACCTCGGCGGCGATGCGGCAGGCCAGCCGGGACTTGCCGACCCCGCCCACGCCGGTGAGGGTGACCAGCCGGGACTTCGACAGCAGCGACCTGGTCTCGGCGAGCTCGCGCCGACGTCCGACGAAGCTCGTGACCTCGGCCGGGAGCCCGTGCGTCCGCCGGGACCTCGTGGTGCTCACCGCCATCGCGCCCATCCCGATCTTTTCGTGCCTCACCCGCCGACCCGTATCCGCCAAAGCACGCAAGTCGGCATAAGTCAGGTTATGTCCGGCGTCGATCGCTACGCACGTATACGACGCACCGATACCCCCAGCGGTTCGCAAAGCTTTGATGTACCCGGGTAGCCCCGGAAAACCCGACAAGAGGTGTCGTATATCGCTGGGAGCATCCCCTTCATGACATCGACACACGAACCGGTGGCAGGGCCACCACAGGGGCCACCGCAGCGGCCACCGCAAGGGCCGCCGGAGCGGCCGCTCGACGGCAGGGTCGCCCTTGTGGCGGGGGCCACGCGCGGCGCCGGCCGGGGCATCGCCCGGGAACTCGGCGCGGCGGGCGCGACGGTGTACGTCACCGGCCGCTCCACGCGCGCGTCCCGCTCGGAGATGAACCGGCCGGAGACGATCGAGGAGACCGCGGAGCTGATCAACGAGGCCGGGGGCACCGCCATCGCCGTCCGCGTCGACCACCTCGAACCGGACCAGGTACGGGCGCTCGCCGAGCGCGTGGACGGCGAGCGGGGCCGCCTCGACATCCTCGTCAACGACATCTGGGGCGGGGACGCCCTGTTCGAGTGGCAGAGCAAGCTGTGGGAGCACGACCTGGACGCCGGGCTGCGCCTGCTGAGGCTCGCCGTGGACACCCACCTGATCACCGGCCACTACCTGCTGCCGCTGCTGATCAGGCGGCCGGGCGGGCTGCTCGTGGAGGTCACCGACGGCACCGCCGAGTACAACGCCGCCAACTACAGGCTGTCGGCGTTCTACGACCTCGCCAAGTCCTCGGTGATCAGGCTCGCGTACGGCCAGGGCGAGGAGCTGAGGCCGTACGGCTGCACCGCCGTGGCGCTCACCCCCGGCTGGCTGCGCTCGGAGAACATGCTCGACATCTACGGGGTCACCGAGGAGACCTGGCGGGACCACGTCGCCCGCGACCCGCACTTCGGCATCTCCGAGACGCCCGCCTACGTCGGGCGGGCCGTGGCCGCGCTCGCCGCCGACCCCGATGTGGCCCGCTGGAACGGGCGGTCCCTGTCCAGCGCCGGGCTCGCCCAGGTGTACGGCTTCACCGACCTGGACGGCAGCCGCCCGGACGCGTGGGCCTACATCACCGAGGTCGTCGACGGGGGCAAGGTGGCGAGCGCCGACTCCTACCGCTGACCTACGCGACCCTCCGCCGGCCGGGGCCCGCGCGATCGTCGCCGCCGGAGCCCGGCGCCGCTCGCCACGCCAGGAGGCTCAGGGCCGCTCGGCGCCGGGGCCGTACAGCGCGGCCATGCGCCGTGCGGCCTCGGCGACCTGGGCGCGCAGCCCGGGCGGGTCCAGGACCTCAGCCTCGGGGCCGAGCCGCAGCAGCATCCCGTAGGCGACCTCCAGCGACTCGACCGGCAGGCGGGTGACCACGCGGCCCAGTTCGTCGGGCTCACCCGCCGCGTCCAGGGCGATCCGCCCGGCCGGCGGCGCGACGGCGTTCGGCAGCGCCCGGATCCCGAGGGGCGTGAGGCGGACGGTGACGTGGTCGGTGAGCAGCGAGGCCAGGAAGTCCGACACCCCGGCCGTCCAGAACGCCAGCAGGTCGAACGCGTCGTCGCGCGCGAAGTGCTCGCCGGTCGGCGTGACCGCCGCGACCCGGTCCGCGCGGTAGGTCCGGCAGCGGTCGGCCGTCACGCCCTCGGGGCTCCCCGGGAGGCTCGCGGGGCCACCGGAGGGGCTCTCGGGCACGTGGGCGACCAGGTACCAGACGCCGTTCTTGAGCACGAGCCCGTACGGGCGGACCACGCGGGTCACCTCCCGGCCGCGCCGGTAGCGCAGCTCGACCACCTCGTCCCGCCACACCGCCCGGGCGAGCGCGGCGAGCAGCGGCGGCGGCTCGGCCTCGGTGAACCAGCCCGGTGCGTCGAGGTGGAACCGCTGGCCGGCCCGCGCGGAGGCGTCCCGCAGGTCCGGCGGGAGCGCGGCGAGCACCTTCAGCCGGGCTGCGGACACCGCGTCGGCGAGCCCCATGTCCTGGACCGGCCCGGTGAGCCCGGACAGGAACAGTGCCTCGGCCTCCGGCCTGCTGAGGCCCGTCAGCCGCGTGCGGTACCCGCCGATCAGCCGGTACCCGCCCCGGCGCCCCCGGTCGGCGTACACCGGCACGCCCGCGGCCGACAGCGCCATCACGTCGCGGGCGATCGTGCGCGGGGAGACCTCCAGCTCGCGGGCCAGTTCGGCGGCCGTCATCGTCTCGCGCGACTGCAGCAGCAGGAGAACGGAGATCAACCGCGAGGCGCGCATGCTCCCATCCTGGCCGCTCCGCGCTGATGTGCGGGACCGCGCGTGTGACGCGTGGGCAGCGAATCTACGAAGACCACACCAAAGATCATGGGAACTGGCCGCGCGATCAACGATTGGCCCCGAGATCGGCCGCGCGCCCCCCGTCCCGGCGCCGATCGGCATGGAATGGCACAGAGGGCGGTCATCGGACGGGAAACGCGGTTTCACGCGGGGCCCGCCGGGAGAGGCGATCGTGAATACGCCGCGAATTCCGGAGAACATGGGAACGCGGACCGCCGGACCGCCTGACCGCGATTTGATGAACCGCTTGGCGGACGCGAGGCGCGACGCCGTGAACGCTCTTTTACCCGGCCGCCTTCACTCGCGGGTTTTCTTTTGCCCACCGCCCGGCGGGATGCCCGTCACGGCGCGATTCCGATGCCGACGCCGGGACGTCCCCCGTGTTCGCGTGGACGCCGGGCCTGCTCGCCGCCGACCCTTTGACGGATACCCTACAGCCACTGACCTGGGCGAACGATCGACCAGGCGGCCCAGGCATGAGCCTCGCTTTACCGCCGCGCGACTTTATCGCGGCGGGTTCCCCCGGCCGCGCCGCCGTCCGCCGTACCCGCGAATTCGCCCGCCTTGATCACGGCCGCGACGCCCGGGTTCGCCCCCTCTACCCCGACCCGGTCCCCCGGGCGGGACTTCCGAAATGCCCGGTTAATCTGTAATCGTGGAGCAGGACGACCCGGACACCTTTTGAAAGGAACGAGCACGCCGGCACCCTTGGGAGGAGAGCCTCGATGAGTCTCGCCGAGCGCAGCGCCAAAGACGACCTATTCCTGCAGCCCAATGTTGACAGCGAACTCCCCGGCCCGCGCTCCGCGGAACTGCTCGCCCGGCAGGCCGTACGCGAGTCCGACGCCCGGACCTACCCGCGCCGCCTGCCCATCGCGGTCGCGGACGCCCACGGCAGCTTTCTGCGCGACCTCGACGGCAACACCTTCATCGACTTCCTGACCGGCGCGGGCGTGCTGTCCCTCGGCCACAACCACCCCGAGCTGGTGCGCGTGGTGACGACGCAGGTCTCCCGGCTCACCCACGGCCTCGACTTCCCCACCCCCGCCAAGGACGCGTTCACCGAGGCCCAGGTGTCGATGCTGCCCGAACCGATGCGCGACCGCATGAAGCTGCACTTCTGCGGCCCCACGGGAGGCGACGCCGTCGACGCCGCCGTCAAGCTGTGCAAGATCGCGACCGGGCGGGGCGACGTCGTCGCCTTCCAGGGCGGCTTCCACGGCAGCGGCCACGCGGCGATGGCGCTCAGCGGGCTGGTCCGGCAGAAGGCGCCGGTCGCCAACGGCGTGCCGGGCGTCCACTTCTTTCCGTACTCCTACTGCGCCCGATGCCCGCTGGACCTGGCCCCCGACACGTGCGCCACCAACTGCGTGACCTACCTCGAACGCGCGCTGAAGGACCCCAACGGCGGCGTGGCCCGGCCGGCCGCGGTCATCATGGAGATGGTCCAGGGCGAGGGAGGGGTCGTCCCCGCCCGGGAGGAGTTCGTGCGGCGCGTCCGCGACCTGACCCGCGAGCTGGACATCCCACTCATCGTGGACGAGGTACAGACCGGCTGCGGGCGCACCGGCACGTGGTTCGCCTTCGAGCGGTACGGCATCGAGCCGGACGTGATCGTCGCCTCGAAGGCCCTGAGCGGCATCGGCCTGCCGGTGGCGGTGATCTTCTACGACCGGCGGCTGGACGTCTGGGAGCCCGGCGCCCACATCGGCACCTTCCGCGGCAACCAGCTCGCGTTCGCCGCCGGGGCGGAGGCCGTGCGGATCATCCGCCGCGACGACGTGCTCGGCAACGTGCGCAGGCGCGGCGAGCAGGTCGCCGGGCGGCTCGCCCCGCTGGCCGAGAAGAACCCGTGGGTGCGCGAGGTACGCGGCCTCGGCCTGATGTGGGGGGTCGAGCTCGCCGACCCGCGCGACGGCCGCCCCGCCACCGAGACGGCGCGCCGCGTCCAGGCGGCGGCGCTGCGCCGGGGGCTGGTCATGGAGGTCGGCGGGCGCGACGACAGCGTCATGCGGATCCTCCCGCCGCTCAACGTGACCGCCGGCGTCGTCGACACCGCCTGCTCCATCCTCATCGACGCCATCGAGGAGTGCTGCCTGGTGGCGGCCTGAGGGGTTCGGCGACGACGCGCACCTGTGGGGGTTGACGGAGGCAGCATGATCAGACAGGCCAATGTCCAGGACGTCCGGCGCGCCAGGCCGGAATCCGGGCCCGCATCGGCGCCGGAGCCGGGCGGGGGCCGGCTCGGCGTCCTCTTCGAGGAGCAGTGCGACCGGCTGCGGGCCACGGGCCGCGCGGACGCCGCCGCGGTGGACGCCGGGGGCGTCGTGCTGACCTACGACGAGCTGGACGCGCGGGCCAACCGGCTGGCCCGCCATCTGATCCGGCGCGGGGCCCGCCCGGGCGACCGGATCGCGCTGCTGTCGGACCACGCCGTCCACGCCTACGTCGGCATGCTCGCCGTGCTCAAGATCAACGCCGCGTACGTGCCGCTGGACGCGGGCTTCCCGCCCGACCGCCTCGCCTACATCCTGCGCGACGCCGCCGTGCGGATGGTGCTCACCCTCGGCCACCTGCGCGACCGCGTGCCGGGCGCCGCCCTGCTGTGCCTGGACGAGGCCGAGGACGCGATCGCCGCCGAGGACGCCCGCCGCCTGACCCGCGAGGAGCACGGCGATCCGGCCGACGACCTCTGCTACATCATCTACACCTCCGGCTCCACCGGCCGTCCCAAGGGCGTCGCGGTCGAGCACGCCTCGATCTGCAACTTCGTCCGCGTCGCCGCCGCGACGTACGGGCTGCGGGCGGACGACCGCGTGTACCAGGGCATGACGATCGCCTTCGACTTCTCGGTGGAGGAGATCTGGGTGCCCTGGATGTGCGGGGCCACGCTCGTGCCGCGGCCCCCAGGCGCGAGCCTGATCGGCCGTGAGCTGGGCGAATACCTGCGCGACAACCGCGTCACCGCCCTGTGCTGTGTCCCGACCCTGCTGTCCACCCTGGACGAGGACGTCCCCGGCCTGCGCTTCCTGCTGGTCTCCGGGGAGGCCTGCCCGGCCGATCTCGTCCGGCGGTGGCACCGGCCCGGCCGCAGGTTCCTCAACGTGTACGGCCCCACCGAGGCGACGGTCAGCGCGACCTGGACGACGCTGCGCCCCGGCAGGCCGGTGACGCTCGGCGTCCCGCTGCCCACGTACTCCGTGGTGATCCTCGACCCGGACAGGCCGGAGGAGGTGCCGCCGGGCGAGCCGGGCGAGATCGGCATCGCGGGCATCGGCCTGGCCCGGGGGTACGTCAACCGGGACGACCTGACCGCGCGGGCCTTCGTCCCCGACTTCGTCGGCCTGCCGGGCAACCCGTCGGGCCGCATCTACCGGACCGGCGACCTCGGCCGGATCAACGACGACGGCGAGATCGAGTACCACGGCCGCATCGACGACCAGGTCCAGATCAACGGGTTCCGCGTGGAGCTGGCGGAGATCGGGTCCGTGCTGCTGGAGGTGCCCGGCGTAGCCCAGGCGGTCGCCGGCACCCACGAGCCGGAACCGGGCGTGGTCGAGCTGGTCGCCTACTACAGCACCCGTGACGACGCCCCGGACCTGGACCGGGAGGAGATCTACGCGCACCTGCGCCGCCGCCTCCCCCGGTACATGATCCCGGCGTACCTGGAGCCGCTGGCCGCCGTCCCGATGCTCCCGAGCGACAAGGCCGACCGCGCGCGCCTCCCCGCGCCCGCCGGGCCCCGGGGGACGGCGGGCGGGCAGGCGTACGAGGCGCCGGTGACGGTCACGGAGAAGATCCTCGCCGAGACCCTGGGCCGCGTCGCCGGGCTGGACCAGGTGTCGGTCGGCAGCCACTTCTTCGACGAGCTCGGGGCGAACTCGATGCTCCTGGCGCGATTCTGCGCCCGCGTCCGCGAGGAGGGCGGCCTGCCCCCGGTGTCGATGAAGGACGTCTACCTGCACCCCACCGTCCGGGACCTGGCCGCCGCGCTGACCGAGGCCGCGCCCATCACGGAGCCGACCACGGAGCCCGCCACGGAGCCCGCCGCCGAGCCGCCCGTCGCACCCCAGGCCGTCCCGCGCCGCGCGGGGAGCACGGCGAGGTACGTCCTGTGCGGGGCGCTGCAACTGCTGCTGTTCTTCGGCTACGCCTACTGCGGCGGGCTGGCGCTGGTCGGCGCGTACGAGTGGCTCTCGGACGCCGCCGGGCCCGCCGAGTTCTACCTGCGGGCGCTGGCGTGCGGCGGCGCGACGTTCGCGGGCCTCGCCGCCGTCCCCGTGCTGGCCAAGTGGACGCTGGTCGGCCGGTGGAAGCCGGGCGCGATCCCCGTCTGGGGCCTCGCCTACCTGCGGTTCTGGACGGTGAAGACCCTCGTGCGGCACAGCCCGATGGTCCTGTTCGCCGGGTCGCCCCTGTACCTGATGTACCTGCGGGCGCTCGGGGCGAGGATCGGGCCGGGCGCGGTCATCCTGTCGCGCCGCGTCCCGGTCTGCACCGACCTGCTCACCGTCGGGGCGGGCACGGTGATCCGCAAGGACGCGTACTTCAGCTGCTACCGGGCCCGCGCGGGCATGATCGAGACCGGGCCAGTGACCCTCGGCAGGGACGTGGTGGTCGGCGAATTCACCGTGATCGACATCGGGACGCGGATGGGCGACGGCGCGCAACTCGGCCACACGTCCTCCCTGCAGACCGGCCAGCGGGTGCCGGACGGCGAGCGCTGGCACGGCTCGCCCGCCCAGCCTGCGGACACCGACTACCGGCTCGTCGAGCCCACCGCCTGCGGCACCGCGCGCCGGCTGTGTTACGGCGCCCTGCAACTGCTCGGCACGCTGCTGGTGGTCATGCCGCTGACGATCGGCGGCGCCTACGCGCTCGGCACGTTCGTCCTGGAGCCCGCCGGGCTCGCCGGGGAGGACGCCGGCGGGTGGGGGCTGGTGGGCGAGGCGCTGGCGGCGTCGGCGCTGCTGTTCTTCGGCGTCGTGGCGGCCGGGCTGGCGCTGGTCACCACCGTGCCGCGGCTGCTGAACCTCGCGCTCACGCCCGGCAGGGTCTACCCGCTCTACGGCTTCCACTACTGGGCGCACCGCGCCGTCGCGCGGTTCACGAACTCGGCGTTCCTCAACCGCCTGTTCGGCGACAGCTCCTCCATCGTCCACTTCCTGCGCCGCCTCGGGTACGACCTGTCGGCGGTGGACCAGACGGGGTCCAACTTCGGCCTGGAGCTCAAGCACGAGACGCCGTACCTGGCCACCGTGGGCAGCGGCACGATGGTCTCCGACGGCCTGTCGATCATCAACGCGGACTACTCCAGCACCTCGTTCCGCCTCTCGCGCGCCGCGATCGGGGCGCGGACGTTCCTCGGCAACGACATCGCCTACCCCGCGCAAAGCCGGGCGGGCGACAACTGCCTGCTCGCGACCAAGGTCATGATCCCGATCGACGGCCCCGAGCGGCGTGACGTCGGGCTGCTCGGCTCGCCGTGCTTCGAAATCCCGCGCTCGGTGCAGCGCGACACCCGCTTCGACCGCCTGAAGACCGGCGAGGAGTTCCGCCGCCGCCTGGCGGCCAAGAACCGGCACAACGCCGTCACCGTCGGCCTGTTCCTGCTCGTGCGGTGGGGGTACGTCTTCGGCGCCACGCTGATCGCCATGGCGGCCACGAGCCTGTACGGCCGCTTCGGCCCGGCCGTGATCGCCGCGGACGTGCTGTGCACGCTGGCGTTCACCGGCATCTTCCTCGTGCTGGTGGAGCGCGCCTCGACCGGGTTCCGGGCGCTGCGGCCGGAGTTCTGCTCGATCTACCAGCCGTACTACTGGTGGCACGAGCGGTTCTGGAAGCTCAGCGGCACGACCCTGCTGGACGTGTACAACGGCACGCCGTTCAAGAACCTGCTCTGGCGGCTGCTCGGGGTGCGCCTCGGGCCTCGTGTGTTCGACGACGGGTGCCACATGCCGGAACGGACCCTGGTGACGGTGGGCGGCGACTGCACGTTGTCGGAGGGGGCGCTGATCCAGGCGCACTCGCTGGAGGACGGCACCTTCAAGTCCGGATATATCGTGATCGGCGGTGGATGCACGATCGGCATCAAGGCCCTCGTCCACTACGGCGTGACCATGGGCGAGGGCGCGACCCTCGACGCCGACTCGTTCCTCATGAAAGGCGAGGAACTGGCCGCCGGCGCCCGCTGGCGGGGCAACCCGGCCGTGCAGATCACGCCCTGATCAGCCGAGCAGCCGTCCGATCGGCGTCCTCACCGGGAAGCCGGACGCGGCTCGTGGGACGCGAACGTCGCCAAGCTCGCCGCGACTCAGACCGCGCGCCTCACCCGGCCGCGCGCCGGTCCCGGGCTCTGGAGGAGCGGACCCGGCGGACGAGCGTCGGCGTCAGGCCGACGAAGACGGAGGCGGCCAGGGCGGCGGCCAGCAGGATGGTGGAACGCCAGGGCCAGACCGGCCCCTCCAGGCGCAGGCCGTCGATCGGGTATTCGGAGAACTTCGCCGTGATCCTGGCCGTCGCGCGGTCGGCGTGCCGGGCGAGGTCGCGGAGCACCGGGTCGAACCCGAACTCGGCCGCCCGCCGCCCGCCCCCGGGCGTCTCGGGCACGAGCCCCCGCCCCGACGCCCAGCGCGCCAGCACCGGATCCACCGGACCTCCGGTGCCCGTTCCGGGCCCGGCCGCGCCACCTGCTTCCCCCGCCCTCGGGGTGCCCCCCGCCACGCCGGCCGCGTCGGTGCCCGGGATGAGCAGGCGGTCCAGCGCCGGAACCGCCTCGCCGGCGGGCTCGGTGACCAGGACGACGCCGTGCCGAGTGGTGACCGTCTCCTTGGCGCCGACCGGGATCGCGCGGGCGCTGAAGGAGACCCCCGAGTAGACCTCGAACGCGGCGGCGACGTCGATCTCGCCCACGCCGTCGGACAGGCCGACGCCGACCGTCGGTCGCAGCCAGGGGAAGGCCGCGTTCAGGGCGTAGGGCAGGTCGGACGGGACGAGGCGGTTCGCGGTGATCGCGGTCGGGCCGTCCAGCCTCCAGCCGGGATAGCGCAGCTCCGCGCCGATCCGCCCGGCCTCGGCCGCGCCGGCGAGCCGCTCGACCAGGCGCAGAGCCCCGACCGTGCCCGAGGTGATGCCGGCGGTCGTCGTGATCTCGCCGTCCTCGACATAGCGTTCACCACGCAGCCAGTGGACGCGTGGATAGTCGGCCCGCAGCCCGTCGATATTGGCCCAGAAGGACGTCGCCCGGTGGCCGTCGAGCACGCCGGTGGCGGCGAGAAGGGCCGAGCCCGCGCAGACGCCGAGCACGCGGGCGCCGTGCCGCGCCCGCGCGGTGATCCACGCACGCAGCGGCGCCTCGGCCGCGCCCGCCGGGTCGACGACTGCGGGGACCACGACCACGTCCGGCTCGGGGATCGCGCCGGAGTCGACCTCGTCCAGGGTGTGATCGGGCAGCAGGCGCAGCCCCCCGGACAGCGGAGCCGGAACCCGCCGGGCGGCGACGGTGTACACGACGAACCGCTCGGAACGGGAGAAGACCTCGTACGGGGCGAGGACGTCGGCCGTCACCGACCCGGCGTTGCTCACGACGACCGCGACGGTGATCTTCCCCTTGGGTATCGCCTTCGGCGCGGGCGGCGCGGCGGGCATGTCCTCACCGGCCCCGGCGTAGCTCTGCGCCATGGC
Organism: Sphaerisporangium sp. NPDC051011; assembly: GCF_040653595.1. Lineage (NCBI taxonomy): Bacteria > Bacillati > Actinomycetota > Actinomycetes > Streptosporangiales > Streptosporangiaceae > Sphaerisporangium > Sphaerisporangium sp. NPDC051011. Next base: position 316,378 of record NZ_JBFAGG010000006.1, read on the forward strand.
GGTGGCGACGCCCGCGGCGCCGATCCCGCCCAGGGTGGCGGCCGTCAGGAGCACGGCCAGCAGCACGCGCCCGGCACGCCGCAGGACGCCTGGCGGCTTGCGGGCAGAGGGGGGCATCGTGGGGGATCGGCCCGGCAACGTGCGGGCATGGCGAGAACTGGTCATGGCGGGCTCTCTTCCGGCTTCCGATTCAGTACAGGGCTCTCCCCAGGAGGCCGGGCAGGCGGGCGCGGCCTCCTGGGGGATGGTCAGGAACGGTTCACTCGGGCGGCGGACGGCGGCATGCCGTACCGGGCCGCGAATAGTCGGCGCAGGTGGCGGGCGTCGCGGAACCCGCAGCGGACCGCCACGGCCTCCACGCCGAGGTCCGTCTCGGCGAGCAGCGCCGCGGCCCGTTCCAGGCGCAGCCGCTGCTGGTACTCCAGCGGGCTGATGCCGATCGCGGCGCTGAACGCCTTGCTCAGGCCGCGCGGGGACAGATGCGCGACGGCGGCCAGTTCGGCGAGCGTGTGCGCGGAGTCCAGATGCTGCGCGAGGTGGTCCTGGACCCGGTGGACGGCCGGATGCAGGTGGGACCGGTACCGCAGGAACGGGCTGATCTGCGCGGCGGACCCGTCCCTGCGCATGTAGATGACGAGCTCCCGGGCGACGGCGGCGGTGAGCGCGGGACCGTGGTCGCGTTCGACCAGCGAGAGCGCGAGGTCGATCCCCGCCGAGATCCCGGCGCTGGTGCTCACCGGACCGTCGTGGACGTACAGGACCTTCTGCTGGACGCGGGCCGCCGGGTAGCGCAGCCGCATCGCCTCGACCAGGGACCAGTGAGTGGTGCACCGGCGCCCGTCCAGCAGCCCGGCCTCGCCGAGCGCCGCCGCGCCGCTGCACACCGACGCGATCCTGGCCCCGTTCTCGTATGCCTCTCGCAGCCACCGCGTGACCGTGCCGGACACCAGCGGCGCTTCCGGGCGCGCCGACGTGAGCCGAGGGCCCGGCACCAGGACGAGGTCGCCAGGCGCGATCTCCGGCAGGCCGTCGAGCCCCGCGAGCCTCAGCCCCTGCGCGGACGTCGCGTCCGGCTCGGCGCCGACGAACCGCAGCCGGTACCCGGCGCCCAGGCTCGCCGCCGCGTCGAACACCTGCACCGGGCCGCCGAGGTCCAGCAGGTTCACCTGCGGCAGCACCAGCACCAGCACCAGCCCGGTGGCCTTCTGTCGCCCGTTCACGTGACCAGGCTAGGTCGCGTCGCCCGCCGCCCGGGAGGGCTGCAGGTACTGGACACCGGACGGATCAGGCACTCCCCCGCCACGAGACGCCGACGCGGGACGCGTACGCGCGCGCCTTCGCCGTGCGGACGGCCGCCGACAGCGTCTCGATGTCGTACGCGCCGTGGTGCCGCCGCCCGTTGACGAAGAACGTCGGCGTCCCGGACACCCCGCTGAGGTCGGCCGACTCGAGGTCCTCCTCGATCCGCCTGGTGCCCGCGTGCTCCTCGATGTGGGCGAGGAACCGCTCGACGTCGAGCCCGAGGTTCTCGGCGTAGCCGGCCAGGTCGGTGATCAGCAGGTCGCCCTGGTGTTCCAGCAGCACGTCGTGCATCTCCCAGAATGCCCCCTGCGCGGCCGCCGCCTCCGCGGCCTCGGCGGCGAGCCGCGCGGAAGGGTGCACGTCGTGCAGCGGGAGGTGCCGCCAGACGTAGCGCAGGTCGCCGAAGTCGGCGAGCAGCTCCCGGACGATCGGCTCGGCCTGGCCGCAGTAGGGGCACTCGAAGTCGCCGTACTCGACCAGGGTGACCGGCGCGTCCTCCGGCCCGCGCAGGTGGTCGCGGCGGGGGTCGACGGGGGCGCTGAGGTCGACGATGCTCTCGGCGGTGCCGAGCAGCGCCCGGACCTTGACCGGCTTCGGAAGCATGGCGGTCACGCGGCCGACCACCCAGGTCAGCACGCACGCCAGCAGCGCCGCGGCGAGCACGCCGAACTTGGCCTCCTCGAGTCGCTCTCCCTGGAAGGCCAGGGTGGCGATCAGCAGGGACACGGTGAAGCCGATCCCGGCGATCGTGCCGCCTCCCGCGACGGCCGCCCAGCCGACCGGCGGCCGCACGCGTCCGCGGGTCAGCCGGCTGACGAGCCACGTCGCGCCGACGATGCCGACCGGCTTGCCGAGGACGTACGCGGCGAGGATGCCGAGGGTGATCGGCGAGGTGAAGGCCCGTTCGAGGAAGCCGCCGCTGATCGGGATCCCGGCGTTCGCCAGCGCGAACAGCGGCACGATGACGTAGCTGGACCACGGGTGGTAGAGCTGGAGCAGCCGGTGGTTCGGCGAGATCGCCTGGGCCACCCCGGCGCTGGCCGAGCGGGCGAGCTCGGCGGTCGGCTGCTCGCGGAACAGCCGGAACAGGTCCGAGGCCCGTTCCAGGTCCCCGCGCGTCGCGGGCGAGGCGTAGGTCAGCAGGCCCATGGCGAGGCCGATCACGACCGGTTCGACGCCGGACATGAACAGCGCGACCCAGGCACCGACGCCGAGGATCACGTAGACGGAGCCGTTGCGCAGGCGGGTGAACTTGACCAGCAGCGTCAGCGCGAAGATCACCAGTGCGGCGAAGAGCGCGGGCCCCGAGACGTGCTCGCTGTAGAAGATCGTGATGACGGCCAGCGCGACCAGGTCGTCCACGACCGTGACGGTCAGCATGTACGTGTGCGCGCGGGCGGGCAGGCGGGACGCGACCAGGGCCAGCATGCCGAGGGCGAACGCCGTGTCGGTCGACATCGCCGCGCCCCAGCCGTGCGCCGACGGCCGTCCCGCGTTGAACAGCAGGTAGATCACGACCGGCACGACCATGCCGCCGATGCCCGCGACCACCGGCAGCAGGAGCCGGCGGCGGTCGCGCAGCTCCCCCATGTCGAACTCGCGCCGCGCCTCCAGCCCGACGACGAAGAAGAAGAACGTCATCAGGCCGGAGTTCACCCAGTGCCGCAGGTCCATCGCGACGCCGGACCCGCCGAACCGGATGGACAGGTCCGTGCTCCACAGGGCCTCGTACGAGCGCGCGTCCACGTTGGCCCAGGCCAGCGCGGCGACCGTGGCGGCGAGCAGGATCGCGGCGCTGCCCGTCTCGGTACGGAGGAACTCGCGCAGGGGCGTGTCGAATCGTCGCGCCCATGCGGTCCGTCCGGAGAGGGGGGCTGCGGCTTGCCGAAATTCCGTCACGTCTCAATCTGACGTCGAGCGGCGGCGGCGCATTCCCGCGGCCCGGCACGCCCCGGCCTGGCGGCGACGCCGAGCGCCTCCGTACGAAAGGCCCCGCATCGGCGAGATCGGGGCGGGAGCCGCGGCGGGGACGGGGATTTCGGTTGAGGTCCCCTACCTGCCGTTACGGGCGGAGGCCAGTCCCGGGGGCGCCAGGGCGAGGGCCTTCTGGATGGCCTCGATCAGGGCCAGGGCCGACTCCTCGGTCAGTTCGACCGCGACCCGCGCCGAGGGGCCTTCGTCCGGGTTGGTGAAGTCGATGTTCACCGTGTGCTCGTGGCACGCGTGGTAGGGGTGGTCGACGTAGACGAGGCCCTCGCGGACCGTGAACCAGCCCGACCCGCCCTTGCCGGCGCCGTCCAGCGCGATCTTCTCGGTGACGTAGGTGCACATACCGGTCTCCTTCTCAGGTGGCGGCGGCTCAGGCGGCGAGGTGGCGGCCGTAGAACGCGAAGATTTTCTTCCAGCCCTCCACCGCGGCGGCCGGGCGGTACGCGGGGCGGTCGACGGAGAAGAACGCGTGGCCCGCGCCCGGGAACGTGTGGAACTCGTGCTCCTTGCCCAGCTTGTCCAGCTCGGCGGACAGCACCGCCACCTCGTCCGGAGCCGGGTGGGAGTCGTCGGCGCCGAACAGGCCGAGCAGCGGGCAGGACAGGCCGGGGGCCTTCGAGAGCAGCGGCTTCACCTTGAGCGGGAACTCCGCGGGCGGGTCGTTCACGACGAACGCCCCGTAGCAGTCCACCGCCGCGTCGAGGTCGAGCGAACAGGCCACCAGGAAGGTCTGCCGTCCCCCGGAGCAGTACCCGATCACGCCGATCTTCCCGTTGGCGTGGTCGAGCGAGTTGAGGTACTCGGCGGCCCCGGCGACGTCGCCGACGACCTGCTCGTCCGGCACACCGCCCTTCGCCCGGGCAGCGGCGGCCTGGTCGTCCGGACTGACGCCGGCCCCCTCCCGCGAGTAAAGATTCGGGCATATCGCCGCGTATCCATTCGCCGCGAACCGGCGGACGATCTCCTTGTGAGCCTCGTCGTACCCCGGCATGTGGTGGATCACCACGACACCCCCGCGCGGCCGATCGTCCAGCGGCCTGGCGAGATACGCCTCCAGCCCGGCCTGCTCGTATCCCGGGATCGTGACCGTCCCGGCCCACATCGCGTCGCCCATATCTCTCCCTCTCACAGCGCAGGAGGCAATTCTGTCCCCAGTACACACCTCCGCACGCACCGCCCGTCACCTCACAGGTAACGCGAAGCGCCCGTTCATCAGGACGACAGCGGCCTCCGGGAATGCCCATCAGCCCACGGCCGCGGCGCACCTGCGCAGGGCGTCGAATCAGTTGATGGACGGGGAGGCGTACCGCACGTTGAGCTGTGATTCTCGAACGACGTCACCAAGCGCAAAAAGCGGCCATGCTAGCGTGATCACCTCCGTATTCGCTCGTTACGGATATTCGATGACCATCCCCCTGGCAGTCAGGCTCGCGCACGTGAAGATCACTCGTTGGATGGCGGGCGGCATGACCGTGGCCGCCGCGGCAGTCCTCACCTTGGTGTCCGCCGGTCCCGCGCAGGCCTTTCCCCAGGGCGCCTGCGGGAATTCGTACCGCAAAGTGGCCACCTATCCCATCGCGACGGGCGCCAAGGACGGGAATTCGTACGGCACCGTCACGCTGTACCAGAGCCCCACGGCGCACAGGAAGTGCGTGATAGCCCGGCTGGCGGACCGCTACGTCGGGAAGTCGAGCTATTTGTACGTCGCCCTCTACGTGGACAAGAACAGGAACAGAAAGTACGACGGCCCTGACATCGGAATCGCCGACGGCAGCCCGAAGTACAAGTGGTTCGCGGGCCCGGTGTACGCCCCCGCCGAAGGCCTCTGCGTCCAGTTCACCGGAGCGATCAGAATCGGTTCCCAGCCCGTCGTCCACGGAGGCACACCAGAAGGCACGTGGAAATACTGCGGCTAGCGCGGTGACCGCTTACCTTCGCCGTGCCTTTCTCACGTGCTCACCGCGTGGCTCTTCCACGGCGCCGCGTCGGAGGGAAGGCGGACGGCGAATCCGGCGCCGCCGTACGGCGGACAACCCGGTGAACGTTCGTGATCACAGCACTAGACGAACCGGCGCCTGCGAGCCGACGCGAGCACCGAATGTGGAGCGACGGCGAGGCCGGGGGAAGACGTGCCCCTCATCCGGCATAGGGGCTTTCACCTCGCCATCGCTCCAGTCCAAGGGGGCGGTCAGCTGGTAAAGGGCTGATCGCCTAGTAGAGGAAACGCTCGCCGCCCCGTGAATCGGCCGTCACGTCGGGCCGTTCCCACGCACGACCCCAGCGCGCCTCGAAACGGCGGGCGCGGGCCCGCTCGACCGCGAGGCTTTCGGCGACGGTCCAGGCGGCGCGCCTGGCCGTCCGCTTCAGGGCCGTCTCCCCAGGATCCGTGGATTCCTGTTGCCGAGGCAAGGCGCGGGAGGCGTCGTTCGCACCTTCGTACTTCACTTGGAACCAAACGGTTCGGCTCGTAGCGTCCTCGTGGACGTCCCAGCGGTACGCGAGCGCCTGCACGATCTGAAGGCCGCGCCCACCCTCGCCTAATTCGTCATCACGCACGCGCGGAACCTCCTTGCCGCCCGCGTCCACGACGTCGACGTGAATGAAGTCGTGGCAGTCTGCGATGGCAAGAGTGATCTTCCCGCCGTTCTTGGAGTCCGAATGGACTATGGAGTTCGTCACCGCTTCGGATACCAGTAACGTCACGATTTCCAGAGCGGGGTGCGCACGGCCGAGCCTCTCACCCACGAACGTGCGCGCGAGTCCGGCCGACTCGGGAATGCCCTTGAGCTCTGTGACGCCTAGCAGTCTTCCTGTTCGCATGCGCTCGCCTTTTCATTCGCCGTAGGACCGCGCGTCGTGGAGACTTCGCCCTACCAGAGTGACACCAAGCGGCTACGATCAGTAGCGATTCATCCTCACGCACTATCACATTTCCACGTGAGGATGTCAGTGAGCATTGGAGAACGTCCGACGAAAAGGTGAAATATGCCCCCCAAGCGATACATTGACCCCAGCGAGTCTCCCCGCGCCCTCTTCGCCTTTGAGCTGCGGCGATATCGCCAGGCGGCCAAACTCTCACAACAGGCCCTGGCCTCCCGCATAGGCTTCTCAAATTCCCTCGTCGCCATGGTCGAGACCCTCAGCCGTGCCCCCACCGAGGACTTCGCCCGAGCCTGCGACCGAGCCCTCGCACTCGACGGCACCATGCTCAGCCTCTACATCGCCACAACCTGGGATAAGGCACCGGAATACATCAGACCCTGGCTGGACGAAGAGGCAGAGGCCACGACACTCAAAAGCTGGGAGCCGATGCTCGTACCCGGTCTGCTGCAGACGGAGGCGTACATCCGCGCGGTGATGGCGACCTCGCCCGGCATCACCCACGGGGAACTGGAGGAACGAGTAGCGGGCCGCATGCAGCGACAGTCGATCCTCCACAAAGAGAATCCTCCGCTCGTCACCTTTATCATGGATGAGGCGGTCATCCAGCGCCCTATAAGCAGCATCGGAGTGATGCGGGAACAGCTAGAGTTCCTGCTGATCATCGCCCGGAATTCCCACGTCACCATACAGATCGTGCCGATTAACGCTGGTGAGCACTGTGGGCTGGCGGGCGGGTTCATGATCGCCGAACGTAACGGTTCTTCCTACGCTGCCTACGCGGACTCCCAGCCTGTCGGGAGGCCCATCGACGATCGCCAGATCATCGCCGAGCTCGCGGCCCGATACGACACGATCCGGGCCGAGGCTCTACCGTTCAAGCAGTCACTCCTACTCATTCAGGAAGCGGTGAACCAAGGTGGGTAACCTTCGGGACGCACAGTGGCGCAAGAGCTCCCACAGCACTGACCAGGGCAACTGCGTCGAGGTTGCGTCGAATCTGCCCGGACTCATCGCGGTCAGAGACAGCAAGATCCCAACTGGCCCCGCCCTGGGCTTCACCCCAAGCGCGTGGTCCACGTTCGTGACCGGCCTCAAGTTCGGCGCACTGAACGCTTGATCCCTCCAACCTGAACGTAGCCGACCACAATGACGGGAGAGCCCTCGCTCCATCCGCAGGGCTCTTCCCCACAACGCGGTGCTGTGGCAGGCGGCCGAGCAGGACAACGATCTCCCCGCCCGACGCCGAGCTCCGCACTGGTGGCGCCGGTGGACGACCCCCGTCCATCCCTGTAACGCCCTCCGGTCCCCGGGCCCGCAGCCCCTTGGAAAAGCTCCTCACCGGGAACCGGTCCGTCCCGCGATCACCCGAACTCGCCGGGGGATCCCGGGACGGGACGTGGCTGGTTCGGGATGTGCGACCAGAACGGCTGGTGTGGCCTGCGGGGATACGACAGATTTGTTCCATGGAACGCCAGTTCATCAGCCACCTTGCCCATCGAGACCATCCCATCGCCGCTCCGGTGTCCGGCGCGCATGTGACCCGGCTGTTGCGCCGGGCCCGGCTGCCCGAGGGGGCGAGGATCCTGGACCTCGGCTGCGGTGAGGCGGCCTGGACGCTGCGCGCGCTGGCACTCTACGAGGACGCGACCGCCGACGGCGTCGACATCTCCGCCGACGGGCTCAAGGCGGCCGAGGGATATGCCGAAGCCCAGGGCGTCTGGGAGCGCATCCGGCTACACGAAATGCCGGCCGCCGACTTCCCGGTGGCCGAGCGGTACGACCTGGTGCTCTGCGTCGGGGCGACGCACGCGTTCGGTGGACTCGGCCCCACCGTCGACCGCGTACGGCGCTACCTGAGGCCGAACGGTCTGGCGCTCATCGGCGAGGGGTTCTGGGAGCGTGAGCCGACGCCGGAGGCGCTCACCCGACTCGGCGCCGAACCGTCGGAGTTCCTTGACCTGCCGGGTACCGTCGCCGCCGCCGAATCCGCCGGTTTCGACACGGTCTATGCGTACACCAGCGACCAGTCCGAATGGGACGACTACGAATGGTCCTGGACGGGAACGCTCCTGCGCTGGGCCAACGAGAACCCCGGCCCGGACGCCGCCGCAGCGCGCGCGGCCGCCCTGGAGCACCGCGCGATGTGGCTGCACGGCTACCGAGGAATCCTCGGCTTCGTCACCCTCCTACTCCAACGAACCGGCTGACCCTCGGCCACACGCCCTTCGTATAGCGGTCGCGCGTAAGGACGAACCGACCGACGCGGAGGCCCGGCCGGTTCCGATCACTCAGGCTCCAGGGTCGGAGGTGCTGAGGCGGAGCCTCTGTCTTGGGGTTTGGGCGGGAGCCGGAGAAGAACGCGTCAGCGCTTCCCGCGAAAGCAGTATTTTTAGCGTATTCGCGAGCCCCTCCTTGTGTGACCATCAGCGGCACGACAAGGAGGGGTTGCTCTATGAAGGGCAAAGCACGGAAATTCGTATTAGCCGCGGTCACGTCGGTGACCGCCGTACTCGGGTTGACGCTCCCGGCCGGTCCGGCGGCCGGCGCGCAATCCGCTCTGCAGGTCTACCGCGGCACCGCCACCGTGGTGGTCGACTCCTATGACTACTGTGGGGGTTCCTTCGGAGGGGAGCACCGGTTCATCGGCACCAGCCGGTACAAGGCGGCCGCCAGGTTCGTCACCGGTCCGCGTAAGACCGCCGCCGGCCGTGTCGAGCGCAACCCCTTCTACTGGGAATTGTACGTGGGGAACATCGGGCAGGTCGGGTCGTTCCAGTTCGGCTCGGCCACCATCGTCACGACGTCGGGCCGCGACATCGGCGGCAACCCGCGCGACCCAAGGCTGCTGCTCGGCTACTGGGTCACCGGCCGATCGGGAACCTCCTGGTCCGGCAAGCTGGTCGACAGCCACCGCGCGGAGGGGGCCACGTTCAACCACTTCTACGGGGAGAAGGCCATCGTCCCCTGCCGCAACCTCGGCTCGACCCGGTTCGTCTACGCCGTCAACGCCGGGGCGACGGTCTCGGGCCGAGTGAGCTCGGGCGGCGCGGCGTTCACCATCCGCGGCTCCACCTACGGCGACAACTACCAGTTCCGCATCACGTTCAACTGACCGCGACCGGGCTGCGCCAGGGCCGCCTTCCCACGATCTCCCCCCACCGCACCATCCTCGAACCGATCGAAGCCTCGGACCAGCACCGCCACGGCGGCGCTGGTCCGTATCTGAACCGGCTGCTGCCACGGGCGGGCCATTCGAACCACTCAGCGCTCGGCCTCTCCGACCGGTGCCGTGTGACTCCAGCCCGTGGCGTTCGCGGGGAGGGCACCGGACCACAGCGCGGCGCCTCGACCATTTACGGAAAGGTCCTGGCCGAAGCTACCGACGCTTACCAGTTCGGCGGTAGATCGTTCGGCCTGCGAGTCCACCACCATCGGGTCTCGGTCCCCTCAGAGAGAGGCCGCCAGTACTGTCCGAGCTCCGCACCGCCATCCTCGTACGTGACCGCCCGATAACGCTCATCGAGTCGACCCAAGGCACGGCGGAACTTCGCCCGTGGCTTTCCGTGCAGGGCCTCGCAGTACTCTTCCAGCCCATCCCGAACGGTCAGGTCGAGGAGGTACTCGTAGACCAGGTAAAAATCCTGCCCAGGCCACTCCTGCTCCATGTCGTAGATCAGGTTTTCCCACAGCCTCAATGACGACAGGACGCCATAGGCGGGTTCCTCGACCCGTGCAGCGTATTCGGGTGCCATCCCCTCCTTCTCCAGGACAAGGCGCTGGAGATCCAGGACGGCGAACTCCTGACGTTCCTCGGGAGTGAGGCTTGCGGCCAGCGCCTCCGTCTCACTCCCACGCCGGGTACGTCGAGCCACTAGTCCCCTTCGCCAGAGGTCAGACCACCAGAACAGGACATCCCTATCCCCCAACCCGCAGCGCCGTTGGGGGACCTTGTACAGGTACTGCTCGAGGTAGCGGTCCACCTCGGGCGATAACTGTCGTCACTGCAGCATCCAGATTCCTCTGCCCCGGGCAGGTCAGCGCCCACACTTAGGACCATGGACTTCGATGACGATGCCTGGGCCGGCACTGAGGAACCCCTCGATGAGCCGCAGCTTCCTCGGCACCTCGCCGCTCTGGTCGGCGCCCTACAAGGGCCGGCAGATCTCGGCGTCCACCATGACTGGTATCTCACACCTATCCTCACCACGAGGAGCCCGACGGAACGATCACCGCGTGATCCTCTGCGACACAGGCCCCCTCGTCGCGGCGTTCAACAGGGCAGATAAGGATCACGCCCGCGATGACCGTGTCGATCTGTTCGCCGGTCTTCAGCCGCGCAGTTTGCGGAGTCGCTGCGCAAGGTCGGGGATGTCCTGCAACTCCCCCGTCGTCACGGCGATGACCACCCTTTCGGCCTCGTCCACATCCCGGTACTCCAGGATCTCCCCGTGGTCCTCCAGGAAGGCGACGGCCGCCGACCAGCCGAGCCGCTTGTTGCCGTCCACCAGCGGGTGCCCGATCAGGATGCTCTGCATCAGGGCAGCCGCCTTTCCCCACAGATCCGGATAGGCGTCGTCTCCGAATACTGTGGTCTGCGGGCGGAGCACCGCGGCATGCAGTTGACCACCGTCGCGGAGACGAACCTCCGGCAGCACCGCCTCGGCCAGCGCGAGCAGGTCCTCAGTGGTCGGATAGACATTCATCGGGCGAGCCGCTCGAGCAGCTCCCGGTCTCGCTCCGCGATCTTCCGCCCCATGGCCTGGTAGCGCTCGCGCCTCCGCCGGGCGATGTACTCCTCGATGGCGACCACCATCGCCGAGTTGACGCTCTGAGCGTCACCACTGGCGATCTTCTTGATCTGCTCGTACGTCTCATCCGGCAGCCGAAGCCGTGTCTCAGCCATACCACCGACGGTACCCCTTTTTGGTACCACCTCCCGGCGGCTCGGAGGCAGGGGGCGTCCCGGCCGACGAGGGGAGACAACGCCGGGTTCGCCCATTTGCGATCCTTGCGAAACAACTGCAGTAGCTCACCGTAGATCTGATGGCCTAGCGTCGGTTTGACCGGTACTCAGCCCAGAGATCAACAGCCTGCTGTAGATCAAGAGTGGCGACGTCCTCGCGAGACATCCCCACCGTGTATATGAGGCGGTCCGCGAGCCAGTCCGGCACCGGTTCCCGGGGAGGCGGTTGATCGACGCGGATGTGATCGGCCATAGCGCCCAGACGTTCGATGAGCTCCGCGAGTCGCACTACTTCGGGACGCCCCTTTCCAGCGGCCCGGACCCTGGCCGTGGCCTCCGCGTACACCTCGGCGTCGGCTCTTTCGTCAACAGCCCATACTTCGCAAATCTCGATCGACTTGTCGTCAGCGATGCGGTAGACGACCCGCCAGGTGTTGCGCCCCACCACGAGCTTGCGGAACCCCGTCAGCTCTCCGCCCAAGGGGTAGCCGGCCTCGGGATTGTCGAGCAGAAGGAGGATCTTCTTGAGAACCTTCGGCGCGGCATCGGGACCGATTCGCCGTAGGTCATCAACCGCCGGGGCGGTGAAGACGACATCGGACATGCCTACTCGTCATCCGGCATCGCGGCCAGCGACTCCCGCGTCTGCCCGAAGGCGTCAAGCACGTCATCGAGCGTGATCCGCTCACCCGTGTCCGTGACCGAGCGCGCGAGCACCAGGGCCAGATCCCGAAGGTCAGCCGCGGCTTCCTCCAGCTCTTCCAGGCGACGAATGCTGACCACTGCCGCCACCGGTTGGTGTCGGCGGGTCACCACCAGGTCGGTTCCCTTCTCCGCGTCGGCGACCAGGCGCGCTACTCCGCGCTGGGCGGCTTCAGTGACGCTCAGTTCGGTGGCATCATGCAGAACCGTCATGCACCTAACTATACATGTCACTATACAGATACCGAACGTGATGACAGAAGTTCCCGACCTTGACATCCCGGGGCGGAGCCGCCCTCCAGGTGAGGGCGGGCTCACGGATCACGCTTCGCTGGCGGTGAGGCCGACCGCGCAGGCTACGCCGGTGCCGCCGACGCCGCAGTAGCCGTTGGGTACGACCTTGTGCAGGTACTGGTGGCAGTCCTGCGACTCAGGCCACATTTCATCCACGGCAGGCATCATGATCTGCGATGCCTGGACTTGAGATACTCGTCCACCCACTTCTTACTACTGCGCCACATACCGTCGTCCCCTTTGACCGCACGAAGTCGTCCCCGCGCGGCAGCGACCCGGAGCGCGTTTTCGCTGAGGACGTGCGTCGCGAGGGCGGGTAGAGGGACAAGCTTGACCGGACCGGCCACCGCCGGCATGACAAAGCGGTACAGATTTGTCGTCACACTGCGTGCGATGAATGGACGGCCTGCCTGGTCCTGACACTGACGCCGCCCCAAGATTTTGTTCGGCTGAGCCGAACTAACTGTACCGAACAAAATCGGCTGGGGTTGTTCGCTTCGACCGAGAGAAGCGAACCGAACAACTCGCTTTGCGACCTGGTGCCACACCCCAGCAGGCGACAGAACCCGGAACGGCATCGTGTACATCGCCTGTCCAGGCAATCCGAGCGAACCCGAGGCTTTCTGCCCTCATGACCAGACGCTTGGCCCGTAAAGGCGCCACCCCGGCTGGCCAAGGAAGTCGGCCTGAAGGAGACGCTGATTCCCCTGCCGAGGTGTTCTCAATGAGAGATTATGAAGCGGCGTGTTCAGCGCGCTCCTGGTTTGTCTGGCAATCGCACGACGGCTGTACCGGCCTGGGACTCGCCGAACCCCCAGCCTGCAACAAGGGAGCAGCCGACCGCTTCCAGGACATCGGTCCACGGCCAGTGGTCGGTGCCGCAGTAGAAGCCGCCCTCGCTGCGCGCGTCGTCCTCGGTGAGGCAGAGCATGCGGAGATGGTCGCGGAGCGCGGGATGCGTGACCGCGCTCAGCCTTTCTTCCCAGTGCTCGTCGGCGGAGCAGGCGCCATCCATGTCGTGAATCGACACCAGGTGTTCGGGGCCACGCTCGGTGAACGTGGCGGCCCGCATCGCATCGGTGAGAGTGCCATCGGTGGCGACGCGCAGCAGCACGGTCAGCCAGCCGTTCAGTTTCTTGGATTCCTCGTTGGTCAGGTCGACGCCATGGCGGCCCAGGAGCGGTCCCAACTCCGCGCCGTGCACCAGCACTCCACCGGCTTCATCGACCGAGGAGACGGTCCGCAGGTCGGCGACGAAGGTGTCGTCGAACGGCCGGGGGCCCTTGTGCCCGCCGTCGCCCCACGGCCCCGTTCCTGCCAGGAGTTCGGCATCGAAGCGGAACAGCGACTCGCTCAGGTTGAACTGCCATGTCCAAGGGGAGAAGGGGTACTCACCGTCCGAATCCGGAAGGTGCCTCGGCTCCCGACCTGACAGCGCGTCAGGGGTGGCCCAGGGATTCGGGAACAGGAACTCGTCGAGGGGGTCCGAGGCGTAATACACCCCGTATCTGGCGGCGGGGTCGACGGTCGGCTTTCCACCGAGCAGTATCTCGAAGGCACTGGCCAGCGCGGCACCCCACCCGCTGAGGTCAGTCGCCGGGTCCGTCTCGGGTGTCACCATGAGCACTCCTTCATGCCGTGTCGCGTGGGTTGACGCAAGATATCGGCCGCTATTGGCACTTCCCGGGGCCAATGGCGAAGTCCGCCGCAAAGGCGGACGTGATACTTCCAGACCCGTTACTTATCGGCATCGGCAAAACTACGCAACACGGATCCTGGGTTCGAAAACACGCACTAAACCCGACATCGGTCTGTTCGAGATCGCTGCTCGACGATGTGGCATGGACCTTGCTGGTGGGGGATGGATGGTCGGGGACCATCTGCACCGACATTGGTGGGGGACGGGCCGCCGGTCTCCGTACGATCTGGATTGACCGGGGAAGGTACTCCCCGTCGACTCCTGGCGCAGCTTCCCGCAGGTCACCAGACAGCCCTTGGCTGATCTTCTTCCCTGGACACGAAGACGATCAGCCAAGGGCTGTCTCATAGGTCACTCGGGGTCGCCCCAGGGGACCCACAGGTTAAGGATCAAGTCAGCGGACGATGCCCTGGCTGTCCTTGCCGTCGCCGTCCCAGTCGCCGATCACAGGCAGGTCGCCGGCGTCGCCATAGCTGACGAGGTGGGTGGTCTCGGTCGCCGAGGTAACCGGGCTGGTACGCATGTAGAACCCGCTACCCATGCGAACGCCGACGTTGTCCTTACCGTCACCGTCCCAATCACCCACGAACGGCACCGCACCGGAGTCGCCGTACAAGAACGTGTACTCGGCCTGACCGGTGGCGGGATGGTTACTGATGAAGAAACGACCCGACGCCGGGTCGTAGGCACTGACGGTGTCCTTGCCATCACCGTCCCAGTCACCCGCCAGCGGGATCATGGGAGCGTCGCCGTAGGCCACCGACTGCGTGGTCTCGGTAGCCGAGGTGACCGGGCTGGTACGCATGTAGAACCCGTTGCCCATCCGGACACCGACGTTGTCCTTGCCGTCACCGTCCCAGTCACCCACGAACGGCACCGCACCGGGGTCGCCGTACACGAACGTGTACTCGGCCTGACCCCCGGCCGGGTTGTTACTGATGAAGAAACGACCCGAAGTAGGGTCGTAGGCACTGACGGTGTCCTTGCCATCACCATCCCAGTCACCCGAGATGGGCACCATCGGGCTATTGCCGAAATGGATCACCGGCCGAGTGGCAACGGTGGAGTTCTGATCGTCGGTCAGATAGAAGTCCAGCACGCCCAGATCCGAACCACCCACCCCGCCCACAGGGGCGGAGTAGCCGACGATGTCGATATTGGTGCGGGAGTAACTGTTCTCCTTGATGCGATTGCTGCTGTTGCCTTCGATGGTGTAGACCGTGCTGCTGGTCGCCGACTTGACGATCCCGACGTGGTCGATGGTGCCGTTATGGTCCCAGTCGAAGACGAGGGAGTCGCCCGGCTGGGGCGTGTAGCCGCTGGCGCGGGTGTGCCAGGTGCCGTGCTTCGTGCCGTAGTCCTTGAAGGAACTGGCCCAGCCGGTGAGCACGCCTCCGCTGGTCTCGGCCACATCGGCGTACGGCACGCCGGCGTTCTTCCACACGTACTTGGCGAAATCGGCGCACCAGTCGCTCTGGCGCCACTGAACTCCGTCTGTGGAGGGGCAACCGGATGCGGGCTTCCAGTTTCGGAAGTAGCCGGTGTAGTAGTTGCAACCGCTTCCCGCCGGCTGCTCGTGGTTGCGCGATGAGTTGTTGAGCTGGCTTTGCGCGATCGAGACGATGGTGTTGCGGGACACGGCAGCGGCCGGCGTCGCGGTGGCGGCGATCAATCCCGATCCCAGGACGGTCGCGGTGGTCAGCCCGGCGCCGAGGCGTCGGACGAATCGCGGGCCGCTGTGTGCTCCTATCCGGGCAACCTTCTTGCTCATGGGCGTGCCTTTCTCCGGGGGTCCTGGTCGACCTCTGCGAGAAAGGCTGCTTTCCGGCGCTCCAAATTTCCTGTAATAGTGCTCCAGCGTCATCTATAGAAGCCGGGACGGCGCCGGCAGGCGGAAGCCGTCGCCCGTGCCCATTAGGCCTGGTGAGTTGGAGAGGCTCCCTGCTCGTGCGCTGCGCCATCGAGCCATCACGTCGCGCGACAACGGCTGGAGACCGATCCTGGGCCCGACCTGGAGATATGGAGACGGAAGTCCGCCAATGGGTTCCGCTTGAGAAGCCCGGCTCTTATCATTGTCCTACTTCGTCACGTCGGCCCCCACAGGGGGATTGTTGGAGTTTCGTCTGCTCGGGCCGGTCGAAGCATGGCACGGTGCGCGCCGCCTACCGCTGGGGGGCCCGAAACCCCGTGCTCTCCTGGCCGCTCTGCTGCTGAGTCCCGGCAGGGTGGTCTCCAGCGATCGCCTGGTGGACATCCTTTGGGGGCAGGAACCGCCGGGAAGTGCCCCTGCGCTCATCCAGACCTACGTTTACGGGCTGCGCCGCGGACTTGCCGCGATCGGCGAGGAGCCCTTGATCGAGACCCGGCCGCCCGGTTACGTGGCCCGCCCCCGACCCGGGCAAGTGGACTTGGAGACTTTCGAGCAACTGGTCGCGGACGGCCGACGACATGCCGCCGACAGCCGTCACGATTCCGCCGCCAGGGATCTGCGAGCGGCATTGACGTTGTGGAGAGGAGCCGCCCTCGGAGGGCTGGGCCTCGCACTGCGCGCCGAAGCGGAGCGGCTCGAGGAGACGCGGTTGTCCGTCCTTGAGGAGCGAGTCGACGCCGAACTCGCGCTGGGCAAGGAAGCGGAGATGATCGGCGAGCTCACCGAGCTGGTGAGGAGCCACCCCACTCGCGAGCGCCTCCGCGCACAGCTCATGAAGGCCATGTACAGGCTGGGTCGCCAAGTGGACGCGATAAGCGTCTATCACGAGGGCCGTCAGACGTTGGCAGACGAGTTGGGCGTCGATCCCGGCCCGGAGCTACGGCAGTTGTACGAGGCGATGCTGCGAGCGGATTCGTCGCTGCTTCCGTCTGCGGCGCAACGGGTGGCCGAGTGTGTCGACGTCGCCCAGCCCGTGCCTGCGGAGGAACCCGTACGCCAGGCCGGACCGGAGGTCCAGGAACCCGTACGCCGGGCCGGACCGGATGTCGTTCCGAGCCATCTCCCGCGAGGTATAGCCGATTTCACAGGGCGGGACAAGCAGCTCAGCGAGCTCACCGCCATCCTCACCACGCCCAGCGACACTGTGACGGTGTGTGTCATCTCTGGCAAGGGCGGAGTGGGCAAGTCCGCGCTCGCGGTGAAGGCGGCGCACCACGT
The DNA here is from genome assembly GCF_040653595.1 of Sphaerisporangium sp. NPDC051011. Lineage (NCBI taxonomy): Bacteria > Bacillati > Actinomycetota > Actinomycetes > Streptosporangiales > Streptosporangiaceae > Sphaerisporangium > Sphaerisporangium sp. NPDC051011. The sequence goes on from NZ_JBFAGG010000006.1 coordinate 333,358, forward strand.
AGCCGAGGCGTTCCCCGACGGCCAGCTGTACGCCGACCTGCGTGGCGTCACCGAGTCGCCCGCGCCGCCTCTGGAGGTGCTGGGACGGTTTCTCCGAGCCCTCGGCGTCCAGCCGGCTGCGATCCCGGACACGCTTCAGGAAAGGGTCGACACCTATCGGAGCCTCCTGGCGGGCCGCCGACTGCTCGTCGTCCTCGACGACGCGGGCACCGAACAGCAGGTTCGCCCTGTGTTGCCGGGCAGCCATACCTGCGCGGTGTTGATCACAGCCCGTCGAAGGCTGGTGGGCCTTGACGGGATGAGCCTGAGCGATCTCGGTGTGCTCGACACTCATGGGGCCGTCGACCTGCTGGGCCGCATCGCGGGACGCGAGCGCGTCTATGCCGAGCACGATGCCGCCGAGCGCATCGTCCGTCTATGCGGCCACCTGCCGCTGGCGCTTCGTACAGCGGGCGCGCGACTTGCCGCCCGCCCGCACTGGTCGCTCGCGACGCTGGCCACGCGTCTCGGCGACGAACGCCGCCGGCTCGACGAACTCACCGCCGGCGACCTGGAGGTGCGGGCGAGCGTAGGGCTGAGCTATCGAGGGCTCGACGACATGGCGAAAAAGGCGTTCCGCCGGCTCGGGCTGCTGGGAGTGCCCGACTTCACGTCATGGGTCGTGGGGGCGCTCCTGGACGTGGCAGAGGTGACAGGTGAGGAGATCATCGAGCGGTTGATGGACGCCCAGCTCCTCGACCACGTCGCTGTCGACGCCGCCGGCCAGAGCCGTTACCGGCTGCACGACCTGCTGCGCGTGTACGCGGCCGAGCGAGCGGAGGCGGAGGAACCGGCCGAGGAACGCGCCGCGGCGATGACTCGAGCGCTGGGTGGATGGCTGTGGCTGATCACGCATGCCGCCGCCGCGAGCCCTTCGGGCGCGCTTCCGTTACGCCGCGACTACGCCACGGCTCGGCCCGTCGGCTTGGAAGTGTCGGAGCGGGTGGCCGACGACATGACGGCGTGGTTCGACGCCGAGGCTTCGGCACTCGTCGTAGCCGTGGAACGGGCCGCCACGATGGATCTCCACGAGGTGACGTGCGAGGTGGCCGCCGCACTGTGTCCTTCGTCGTTCTCCGTGGACACGCGATTCGAGGAGTGGCAACGCACCCACGAATCGGCATTGGACGCCGCCAGGCGGGCTGGAAACCTATTGGGTGAAGCGACCTTGCTGGTGGGGCTCGGCCAGCTGCGCCAGCGACAGGACCGCTATCAGGAGGCGCGGGCGTTCTTCCGCCAAGCGCTTCCGCTCCTGCGGGAGGGCGGGGACACCCATGGGGAAACTGTGGCCATCGCCGGAATCGGCGCCGCCTGCCGAGAACAGGGAGATTTCGCGGAGGCATTGGTCCACCTCCGGCACGCGGGTGCCGCCTTCGAATCGCTCGGCGACGACGCCGGTATCGGCTACGTTAACCGGCTGGCCGGGTCGGTGATGCTCGAAAAGGGTGACTTCGAGGCCGCGTCGTCACTTCTGAACGCGGCGTTGGCCGCTTTCCGGCGGTTGGGCAGCAAGCGGGGTGAAGGCCTCACGTTGCGGTCGATCGCACTGGTCCACCGAGGCTTGGGCGACCTCGAGCAGGCGGAGGCGCTGTGCGTACAGGCGGCCGCTCTGCTGCGTGAGGCGGGTGATCCGCTCATGGAGGCATACGCGGTTCAGGCCCTTGCCAAGATTCGGATCCGGCTCGGGGGCGATGTCCCGGTTCTGCCCGACCTCATCGAAGCCTTGAGCGTGTGCGAGCAGCACGGCGACCGGTTCGGGGTGGGACTCATCCAGCGCACCATCGGAGAACTGCACTTGGCCCGCGGGCGGCACGACCTTGCCGAGGCCCATCTCAACCGGTCCATCGTGATGTGGGACGGGCTGGAACTGCCGCTGTTCCGCGCGCGTACGATGCGTGACCTGGCGTCCGTTCGCGAAGCGGTCGGAGACGAGAAGACCGCCGAGTCCCTCCGGGTGACCGCCCTTGGCATTTTCGCCGAATTCGGCACACGCGAGTACGGCGAGCTCGGCGGGCAACGGGACGGCTCGGTCGGCTGAATCGCCAACGACCCGCTTGGTGCGTTCTTGTAGGGAACTTATAGAGCATAGGCCGAACCTGGGAGGAGATCTATCCGCCGTTACGAGCGCGCCCAACCGACGGGCTCGTGGCGGCGACCTCCTTTTCAGTCCCAGGAGAACAACGTGCCGGAAATCGTGCTCATGTCCGACCCTCGTGTGTCCGCGATCCCTGTCGAGGACCGGGGAGAGCCGCTTGTGGACCTGCGTTCGATCCCGGACCTGCTCCTGGATCAGCGCCTCGCCGATTCCGACGGCGCGTACGCCCATATTCGCCAAGGACATGTCGGCCGGCTCTTGCGAGCTCAGGAACGGCTGCCGGAAGGCCTGCGTCTGCTGATCACCGAGGGTTACCGGCCGCTGGCATTGCAGAAACAGTATTTCTCGGCATACGCGGCAAAGCTGAGCGACGCCAATCCGGACTGGTCCGAGGAACACGTCTACGTGCAGGCAAGTCGCTCCCTTTCCCCACCCCACATCGGCCCTCATGTCTGCGGCGCCGCCGTAGATCTCACCCTGTGCACACGGAACGGCCAGGAACTGGACATGGGGACGGAAGTCAACGCCAGCCCCGAAGAAAGCGAAAACGCCTGCTACACGGCTGCGGAAAACATCTCCGCTCAGGCCAGGGACAACCGGATGATCCTTAACGAGGCTCTTGAGGAAGCAGGATTCATCAACTACCCCACCGAATGGTGGCACTGGTCATACGGCGACCGCTACTGGGCCCTGCTCACCGGAGCCCCGGCGGCCCTCCACGGCCAGATCGACTGGCCTCCAAAGGCGAGCGGCACCACGATGCTTCCAGGCGCCTAAGCGGACACGGACGGCTCCAATCGGCCACGCGACGCCCGTGCACCGAGGCCGCAGTAGCCGTTGGGGACCTTGTGCAGGTACTGCTTGGTGGTAGCACTGCGCTTCATGCGGCAATCGGGACCAAGGGCCCAACGGCACCGCCCCCATGGCGGGGCGTCACCACGACCAGCGTAGTGCTCGGGAAATACCCACTCTCCGCGCGCAACGGAGGTAGGGTTTTTTCCGAACGCCAAGCGGGCTGGAGACCTGATGGAGGAGAGGCCACAGCCTCGGACCGGGACCGAAGTTTTGGCGGCCGGGATGGCCGTCCGGCGCGATCACCCTCCAGAGCGCGTCGAAGCCGGCATCGTGAACTCCGTGGCTGAGAGATCGGACGCTCCACCCAGTTGGCAACCGATCGTCGAGCGCAGATCCGTGCGTAACACCTCGAAGCAGCGGCGCGTGTTGGCCAAGGCGTGACGGCACAGTTCCTCCCAGCCCTTGACCGCGTCGCTGGTACCGAACCGGACATCCCACTCACCGTCCGGAGGTGGGGCCGTCACCCGGTCTCCACGCTTCGGACTCACGCCGAAACCTCGACCGGTCCGAAGTCGCCACTCGTAGCCGTACGGGCCTGGGCATAGCCGGCGGGGTCGGCCTTGATGCGAGCGGTTACCCGCCAACCGGTGATGACCTCCTGGAGGGTGACATCAACATCAAGTTCCGCCGCATCGGACAGCGCCTCGACCAGTTCAAGGGTGAAGGCACGTAGCTCGGCAGAGGTGAGGTGGCGGACCCAGGGAAAGACCTCGGGCATGGCGATGACCAAGGAGCGAGCAGTCGGATCATGCTTGATGAGGGCCAGGAACAGGCGAGATGCCGTAGCCAGCGTCTGCTCGCGCCGTTCCTCTCTATCTGCTGCGGTCAGGTAGAAATCCGGGGCATCGCGGTGAGTAACCCGCACTCGACCGAGCCGTGTGGCGCGTTCGGCCACGGCTCGAGGGTTCCTCGACAGATCCGAGAACGTCACGGCGTCGACATTGCTAGCGCTCACCTCACCATCGTAAATCAGAACACATTCTGAGACGCGGTGAACCGGCGTGGGCGGAGGGTCCAGGCTACGTGTCGGCTGAACCACTCAGACGCTTACGACCCAGACCCTTTACCGCACAGCGTGCGCACAGGCTCACACGAGTGCCACAGTCACTGTCGTGACCTTGATGGACGTACTCTAGACGCCGTTGCCGCCGTAGACGTCCGTAGTGGCTGGGGCATGCAGCGGCGGGCTGTCCGTCGCTGTGGCGAAGTAGCCGACGTCGAAAGCGTAGTGGCCGGCGGGGGGCGAAGTAGGACGCCACATATGTGGTTCCTGAAGTGACCTGGACCGGTGCTGAGAAGGTGAGTGTCTGCCACCCGGATTCGGTCTCTCCCGTGAAGACCGCTGCCCGGCAAAAGCTGGTCCACAAGATCGGACGCCCTCGCTCGTTCACGTGATGGGAAGCCGACCCGTCGAGCACTGCGTGACCGTGCTGATCCATGGCCACGTGTGGACCTACGCACTCCGCGGGATCGCTCATAACGCGCGCCTTGGAGGCTGCGTTGGCTGCCGCTCGTGAAGACGGGTGCAGTGGAAGACGACGCGCCGCGCGGTGCGCTCCGTCTGGCCGACCTGCTGTGTGCCGTAGATCGGCCGACGTCGCTGGGCATCCCAGCCCGCGCACCACCAGAAGCGCTGCCCGTCGCACCACACGATCGCGGGACCGACCACCAGGAGTGCGAGCCCGTATCCCCCGTAGACCCTGGCGCCGATCCCGTGATGAGCGAGAGCCAGCCGCAGTTGTTCGACAGCGCGTACCGCCGGAGTGTCCGGGAGCCGCAGCATGGCAGTGATCACGGGTGGCCGGTGCTGCTGTCTGATCATGGCGACGCCGGCGACGTAGCTCGCGTGATCAAAGCCGCGACCCTTTCCGCTTCGTGTACCCTCACCGGCTCGGAGTCGTGGCTACCGTGCAGGACCAGCAGGTACCGGCCCGAACGTCGCTCGATGGTGACCGTGGCCGTGTGCTGGCCCTTGGCATCGGTCACGACCAATTCGGGCGGGTATCGCCTCGTCCACGACCAAGGGATCGTACGGTCCGGCCAAGCCGCGTCGTCGATCCGATGGGCGAACAACCCGAGACTGATCCTGTGATCGCGGCGGGAACCGATACCCCGCTCCTTGAGAAGCCGCTGCACCACGGCCAGGGCCCTGTCCTGCTTCTCCACCGCGGCCTCGGTGACCGCCCTATCGTCGGTCGCGGGTCGGGCGGTGGGAGTGCTCATCTGAGGCTTGTCGGGTTCGTGTCGCTCGTCGTGGCCGGCTTTAAGGTTGTCCACGGATCGCACCTCCAGCGTGCGGTTGAGGACCCGTCGAACGAGTCGCGTCGTTTCGGCGGGTCCGCCTACTGTGCGGGTGCGGCCAGTGGAACGCCTGACGGCGTGGTGGCATAAGGGCGTGAGCAGCCCAGGCTGTGGGACTCGGTTCACACCCCGTGTGAAAGCGATCCAGTCGTGATGGACCACGCGGACGCGACGACCTGCCTCGTGCGTGACATTCTGATTACACTCCGTGGAGAGGTGGACGCCGACGTGGAGGCAGGCCGATGGGCGAGCCGAACATCCTGCTTGACGCGCTGCTCGCCGAAGCGGGGATATCGCACGCTGGGCTCGCCACTCGCATCAACGCGGCTACGGCCACCGCCCGGCGCCCGACACGCTACGACCACACCGCCATCGCCCGATGGATCAGGGACAGGGCCATCCCCCGCGGCAACGTGCCGGAGATCATTTGCCAGATCATCGGGAGTAAGGTCGGGAGGACTCTGACGCTCTCGGACATTGGCATGACTCGTAATCGGATCGAGCCGGACGAGCCAGGGTTGCCTCAGGCCATTGACCAGGCGGTCGCGTTGTGGCGCGGAGACCTCGTCGACAAGGCCTTCCTGGCGGGTACCACGATGATCGAAGGACCGGCGGCCATCGCGCCCGTCTTCGAATGGGAGAACCCGCCTCATGAGCCGGACATCTCGCGCCGAGGACCGTACCTGGTAGGCAGGGAGGACGTGCAGGTGCTCAAGGACGCGCGCGCTCGCTACGAGCAGATGTACCGCCGAGTCGGCGGTGTGCCCGTACGTCCGCGCATCGTGGCATTTCTCAACGCAAACGTGACACCGCTACTCAAGGGCAGCCATGACGATCAAACAGGGCGAGAGCTGTTCCGGGCAGCCGGTGGCTTGGTCGCGCTCGCGGGCGTCTGCGCCTACGACTCCGACCGTCAGGCGCTCTCCCAGCGTTACCTGTTCCATGCTCTGCGGATGGCCAAGGCATCCGGCAGCCTGGCGTTCGGCGGCTACGTGGTCGCTCTGCTGGCCAACCAGGCCATGTCCCAGGCGAAGTACCGGTATGTGATCCAGTACGCCGAGACCGCGTTGCGGGGAACTCGCGATCATCTAAGTCCCGCTCTGGTGGCCGACCTTCACATACTCCAGGCCAAGGCATACGCCCGGGTTGGAGACCGGGCGAGCTGTCATGCGCACATGCGGCGATCGGAGACCACAGCGGCTCAGATCCGGGAAGCGGAGGAACCGCCGGAGACCGGTTACGTTCAGCCAGGTCTGCTGGAATGCCAGCACGCCGAAGCGCTGCGGCGACTCGGTGATCTCATGGCAGCTCAGACCTACGCCGAGGAAGAGCTCAGGCACGCTGACACCTGCCACCTACGCGGCCAGACACACCGGCTCGCCACCCTCGCCCTCGTCTTGGCCGAGCGTCGCGAACTGGACCAGGCCGTCGCCACCGCCGAGACCATGTTAGAGCGCGCGCAGGGCATGGAGTCCGAGCGCATCGCCGAACGGGTCGCCACAGTGGCCGACGCACTACGCCCCTTCCACGCCCGTGTGGTCCAAGGGTTTCTGACACGGGTACGCCAACAGGCACGCGTGCCCTTGTAGCGTGGGACCCAGATCAGGCAACCACGCTGGGAGTACGCCGCATGCGCTGGCAGGTCAACTCCGAAGAGCCTCTCTACACCGACCCGTGGCTCGACATCCGGGTTGCGGATGTCGAACTGCCCGACGGCAGGCATCTGGACCACCGGTTGATCCGCACTGCGCCCGGAGCCGGAGCCGTGGTCACCGACGAACGGCGCCGGGTGCTACTGATCTGGCGGCACCGCTTCATCACCGACTCCTGGGGATGGGAGATTCCCATCGGAAAGATCGAAGACGGGGAGGAGCCGGCAGGCGCCGCAGCGCGCGAAGTCGAGGAGGAGACCGGCTGGCGGCCCGGGCCGATGCGCCCACTGGTGAAAGTCCAGCCGACCAACGGCATCTCCGACTCCGTTCACCACATCTACCATGCCGACAGCGCCACCTACATCGGCCCGCCGACCGAGGGTTGGGAGGCCGAACGCGTCGAATGGGCACCGCTGAGCGACGTCCCCCGGCTGATCGGCAAGGGCGACCTCGTGAGCGGCACCAGCATGGCCGCGCTGCTCTACGCCCTCACCGAGATATAAAGGCCGACCGAAGTCCTAAACAGGGCCGACACGGCAGGCGATCAGCGGATCATGGCCAGGCAGCAGGACGGCTCACGCCCAGGAGTCGAGCGCGAGCCGTACAGCGAGATCTGCGGAAGCTACTCCTCGGTCGGGACCAGGCCCATCTGGCAGGCAGCCCACTCGGATGGGTCACCTAGCTTGACGTTGGTGCCGCCGAGGCCGCAGTAGCCGCTCGGCACCTTGAAAAGAAACTGCTGGTGGTGGTGGTAACGCTTCTCTTCGAGCCGCAGTTCAGCGTAGCCCGACGGCGGCTCTGGTTGACTACAGCCCCGAACACTTGAAGGCTTGGTTCAGGTCGGACGCACTCAACCGAATCGCAACGCGGCAGCGCTCTCTACCAACCCGCCACGCTCAAGTTGCCTCAACACTTCATCCAGAGTCTCGGGTGGGTTGATCCGCTGGTCAACTATTTGCTGCACACAGGAGAAGACAACCCTGTCGGCGATGTCGATAAGGTCGAGAAGAAACTCGTCTGGAGACTTGGCGACGATACCCCATGAACTGAGCACCTCAGCGGGAAAGTCCTGGAGGTTAGACGTGACGATGATCTCCGCTTGATCGCCGCGGCCAGCACGTGCCTGTCACCGGATCCGGCAGCTTAAGACCGTCGATCAAGGGTTCGAAGTCGGTGACGAGACAGTCGGCCACCGCCTGGAGCATCAGCGTCCGCAGTCGTTGACGCTTAGCGTCCGTCGCGGCCGGCCGCTTCGCCAATGCACGGTCGCTCATCAAGGATCCGACACGTCCATCTGGGCTGCACGAGACGTGCCCGGCCAAATGAGCAAGTCCCGCACGGTGTTGCCGTACAGCGCACATGCATCGTAGACAACCACCGGAACCATGATCAGTCGTCACCAAGTTCCTGACCGAGCCGCGACAGCTCGTCCACGACACTTTTGCGCTTGAGATCGTCGTGCCGCATGTACTCCATCACAGCATCGAACCGGATCCGCCTGTGGCGACCGACGCGTCGATAGTCGATCTCACCACGTTCGAGCAAACCAATGAGATAAGGACGGGAGACGTTGAGGAGATCTGCGGCTTGCTGCGTCGTGAGTTCAGCGTTGAGCGGGAGGATCTGGACGCCTTGCCCCCGAGCCATCGCACCGAGGATGTAGGCGAACATCTCCACCGCCTGGCGAGGCAACACCAAAGCCTGGTCACCGCCGCCTTCCACAAGGATCTCGAACTCATCGGTGTCACTTGCGCTATGGACCAGATAGTCATTGATACGGCGCAGTGCTCTCGCTGCTTTCTCCGGGTCCACAGCTCCAGGTGATACCGAGCCGACCTGCGTGATGGGAGTCACAGTCATCCACCTCCTATTCGCAGTATCCGCAATATTCGACGAGGACGCAACCGTTGATCCCCAACAGCGAGCAAGCGCATGGGAAGAGTCAAGCACCGGCTTTGATCACCTGACCAGCTCCCGCGCCACCATGCCTGCTACCCGCCGCCGCGGCGTGCGCGTTGCGAAAGCCGGTCACCTCCCCACCCAACGGGTAGCCGGCCTCGGGGTCCTCCAACAGCAGGGAAATCTTCTTCGCCCAACCGGCCGGAGAGGTCACCTGGCTCGCGGTCTGTGCCTCGCTCGGAGCCGCCCAGGCAGAAGGGCGTACAGGTTCACGGGCGCCAGTCACCGATTACGCAGGTACCGCAAGCCCAGCGCCCCGTACCAAATCATGATCGGCAGGTGGAGGGCGTACCCGAGCTGTTCCAGCGCCACCGTCGGCCCATCGGTCCCGGTCGTCCACGGAAGCGCGACCGCGGCCAAACCTGAGATCGCGGCGACCGCACCGGCGATGCGGAGCCCGGTCGGCATCGGGACGCCGACCGCTGCGGCGGCGGTGGCGGCGACCCACAGCAGCCCGGCCAGGTTGACCGCCCACTTGGCGGTGAGCAGTACCACCCAGGCCACGGTGACGACCGCCGGGGCGGTGGGGTCGGCGGCCAACTGGGTCAGCGCCAGGTTCCCGGCGTCATGAAGCAGGCCTGCCAGCCCGGCGGCGGCCAGCAGTCCGCCGGCCAGCGTCACCAGGTGCGGTCCGGGTGCCTGGGCGGAGCGAGCGGGCATCACGAGCCCGGCCGCGGTCAGTGCCAGCCAGCCCAGCACGTCGAAGGCCAACTCGGTCAGATGCAGCCCGAACTGCTCACCCACCGCGGCCAGCACAGCATCGGGATCGGCTGAATTCAGGGTCAACCCCGATGGCACCACGATGGCCGCACCGGCGATCATGGCCACCAACGAGGTCAACAGCAGGACACCGGTAAGCCGGGTCCGAGGGTTCGAATCGGTCATGGACGGTGACGGTAGGACCTTGCCGCAGGGACAAAGTCAACATGCCGGGGAGAGGAGCCAGGGTGTGGCGGATCGGGCAACTGGCGCGCATGGTCGGCGTATCCGAACGGACCCTGCGCCATTACGACAAGATCGGACTGCTGCCTCCTGCCACGGTAGACCGATCCACCGGCTATCGCCGGTACGGTGTGGCCGAGCTGTCACGATTGGAACGCATCCGCGGCTTGCAACGCCTCGGCCTGCCGTTACGCCAGATCGCCGATCTGCTGGACGCTCCTGAGGCACAGCTGCGGCAGGCCCTGGCCGAGATCGTGACAGGCATCAAGCATGACATCGCCGCCCTTGCCGCCACCGCGGCTCACGCCGAGGACCGCCTTGCCACACCGATGTCGATCCTGCCCCAGGAAACTACATTGGGCTCTCGCCGCCTACGCGTACGCCGTTTGCGCCTCGATCATCCATCCGAGCTCGCCGCCCTATGCCCGGCACCGCCGGCGACCCTGCTGACCTGGCTGCGCGGGCAGCCCACCGGCGGGTTCACGGCGGCGGTGACCACCGATCACGACGGCGAGCGACTCACCCTGCCCGCTCGCGCCGTCGTGCGAGCCGTCGTTCCGCCTTCCACAGCCGTGGTCCGCGCCGGGCAGGACCTGTTCGGCTGGTTGCACCGCCACCACTTGGCCATCACCGGCCCCACCGTGGAAGAACACCTCGTCGACGCCGACGGCGCCCACGCCGTCGTCCTTGAAGTATCCGTACGCCCTCAACGACACACCCCCTCGGCCTGACCGCTCCGCACACGCCTCCCGCTCGCCGAACCGGGGCCGGATAGCCGGACGGCTCACGCCCAGGAGTTGAGCGCGAGCCGTACAGCGAGATCTGTAAAGCTGCTCCTCGGTCGGGACCAGGCCCGTCTGGCAGGCACCCATTCCGATGGGTCACTTAGCTTGACGTTGTACCGCCCAGGCCGCAGTAGCCGTTGGGGATCTTGTGCAGGTACTGCTGGTGGTAGCGGTCACTCTGAGGCAGCAGGTGCTGAATCCCCTACGCACGAAAGCTGGTCAGACGCTCACGATCCTCACTGCCTTGCCGCACAGCTTCAGCATGTCGTCTTCATCTGAGGTCAGGACTATGACCGGTTTGACCGATCGCAGCGCGGTGGCCGCCACGACCGCGTCGATCGCGTACTTGTGCCCATGGAGACCGCTGGCGCGGAGCAGTTCAAGGGCGTGCAGAGAGATCTCCTCCGTGACGGCCTCGACCCGAAGCCTGGACAGGTGCCACCGGAGCCGATCGTTCTTCACCCGGATGTCGAAAGCCTCGATTGGTGTCATCGCGCTGACAACGACGCGAAAGTCGTTGCTCTGCGCCTCTCGCACGATCGCCGTGACCCGCTGGTCCGCGGCACACCACTTTGACAGCCCCTCGGAGTCCAGGAGTACCGTGCCCGCACTCAGATTGCTTCGCGCCCGCGCCATTCCTCCCCCTGCTGGAGTTCAGTAGCGGACTTCACGCTACGGAACAGCTCGGCCGCCTCGTCCCGGAAGGCCTGCGGGATAGGACCCGCCTCACTCTCGTTGACTTGCAGCGCCTCCTCCAGCAGGTCTCGCTCGATCTGACGCTCGACAGCCGCATCCACGTAGGCAGAGAAACCACGCGCACCGACGCGCTCTCGTACAGCTCGCACGTTACCGGCACGCAAGGAGACGCTGACCTTCGTAGCAGGTCCCTCCCCGAGAGGGAATTCCAACTCGGACTCACTCACCCCTTCATCTTACTACTTCAAGTAGCAAATGAGCTCGTCATGCCCCAGAGAGCGAGATGGGCGCGTCACCGACACGGCCTGAGGACGAAGCACCTCATCTGGCCCCCCAGGACCGAGAGCCGCACATGTCAACCCACCTTCTTATCTTGGCACCATGAAGATCCGCTCCGACTGGGCACTCGAACGCCTGTTGGAGCAGGCCCGTGACAGAGCAGGCACAGATGACTTGCGTCATGCGGTGGCAGCAGTCCTGGAGTTCATCACCAGCGCACCTAAGACCCGATTTCGGAGAGCCGCAGCCCGGCCCGCTGGCTGCCTGAGCGCGCGGCGGGCCGCGAAGCGGGCTGCCCTAGACCATGTAGAGAAGGTTCTCGACCATGTAGAGAAGGTTCTCGCCGTCGTTACTCACCGTAACTGGCACTCTTCGGGGGGATCGCTCATGATCAGTTCGGCGATGCGTAGCCAACGTGCGGCATAGATGCGGCCTTCACGTCGGCGAAGTCGTGGGACCAACGCACGTAGGTCACGCGCGCACTCCCGGACGATGCGAAGTTGATCAGCGTCCAACACGCCTCGCCTGTGACCTACGTAGCTGGTCACACACCCCGCCATGTCGTTGTCGATCAACAGCATGGGGTACCCGTAGATCTCCACGCTGATCAGATCATCGGGGTAGCTCAGTCCGCACTGCTCGGCGAACAGCACGGAGACCTCGTTGAAGACCTCCCGGTTCACTCACCCGCAGGCGCGATGCCCACCGGGCAGGAGACCCCGGTACCTCCCACCCCGCAGTAGCCGTTCGGTACCTTGAACAAATACTGCTGGTGGTAGCACTTCATCCTGGGCAATAGATCTCGCCTAACGCAGGCTTGACCGGAACTCAGCGCAGAGATCAACCGCCCGCCGCAGATCAAGAGTGGCAACGTCTTTCGCCCGCCGCCCACACTTCGCAGATCTCGATCGGCTTGTCGTCAGAGACGCGATAGACCACCAGCGGTCAGTGCTTCACGAGAAGGCTCATCTGCGAGCCGAACTCCCGGAAACCGAGGGCTCGGGCGACTCGTCGCGACGGCTCCGGACGCGCTCTCCATTGCGGCAGCAACCCGTCGGCCAGGGCGTCAGCTACCGCCGCCGAGGCCACCAAGCGAGCCAGGCCACGGCCGCGATACTTCGCGGGGGTCAAGACAGACAGATGCGCCGCTGTATTCAACCATGGGCGATACCCGGCGGCGGCGATCACATTCTTGCCTTCACGGATCACCCAGACCGCCGAAGTGACCTCCTCCATCCCGCTTTCATCGGCATCCTGCTTGTCCACCGCGGCCACCAGGCCGTCGATGTCGCGATGCCCCGCTGACAGACGTTCAACTTCGGCATCGACGTGGATGGGAGCGAAGTCATCGGCATCCAGGTACGCAAGCGTTGCCGGGCCCAAGAGGTCGTGGACTGGCAGTTGGGCGGGGACTCGCGAAAGATCAATGCCGGTTTCGTCGAGATTGCCAAGCAAGACGTGACGCAACGGCTCGATCAAACTGGCGTCGGGCACCGTGACCAAAGCGGCCCCATTCAACATGACGATGCCTGTCCATCCCGACGGACACAACCACGACTCGGGAGAGACGACCACGGTCACACCTCCACGCACGGGGAACGTGACAGGGACACGAGCCAAGCTCGCCCACAGCCGACACGCGTGATCCAAGGAGCTCCGTGGCACTCCTCCATGATCCCGACGACCAGGCCCCTGTCCAACCTGTTTACCTCGAGTGGCAACCCCGAACGTTCGGCAAGCCTATGTCACGCGTCAGCTCCTGACGCCGCCAGTCGCAGGTTCCGTCGCAGGCAATCGACGGTTGCGTGAGCCACGCTCTACGAGGGCCCACCACGACTGTCCGCCGGCAGCCGCCTGTCCGCCCAGTGATCCGCGACGGAGCCCCCGCGTAAGCCGATACGGCGATGAAGACTCAAGAGTTGATTCCAATGGTCTCGCTGGGCTTCATCGAGACTGGCGGCGCTCCGACGGCGTAGGGGCATGTTCCTCGCGCCGCTGGTGCGCATCCAGAGGAGTGACGTTCCCTGGCAGTTGGTCATCGCCCTCTCGTTTGGCCATCTGCTCAAAGAGCGCCCGGGCATCTCTGCCGATGGAGTCACTCTCCGGCGACTCCAAGGAGAGGATCTTCTTCGCCAGGAGGACGGCACCTCGGAGGTTCTCCTCCACTGCATCCGGTCGCCGCTCGTAAATCTTGCTGATCCAGACGTTGTTCCAGCTTCCCTTCTTGTGGCCCTGTTCTACGTAGGCGAGGAGCAGCCGCCCCACCTCTTCCTCCGGGGTCGCTTCTCGCGCTGGGGCATGATGCTCACGGAGGGTCTCCTCGACTCTCCTCACCGCCGCCTCTATCCGCGCGATCGCCTCCTGCGCCTCGATGACCTGACGCTTGGTCTCCTCGACGGCCGTCCGCGTTCCGGTAGAGGCAGCTCGGGCCGCCTCGGCAGCGCGTCTAGTCCGACCCAGCAGGCCCTTCGCACGCCCTTGCTCCGCCATACATCCCCTCGCCTGGGTTGATGTGAGACATCACCCGGAAGGTACGAAAAGAGAGGACCACCAGCCAGCCACGCTTGCCTGCCCAGTTGGGAAGCGAGCGGTGGCCAAGAAGTTCATATCAACATCCGCAAGTAGCCGACGAGGCTCGCTGGTCACGTCCCGCTGGACCCTGTAGTGAAGGTTCCCGTCGAAAACGGCTCTGACCCTTGATCGTCACCGGGCAAGCCGGGCGACCATGGGCCAGGATCGGCCAGTTACCGCAGGTCTACGCCTCACCGGAGGTGAGGCCGACGGGACAGGTGACGCCCGTGCCTCCGATGCCGCAGTAGCCGTTCGGGTTAAGGAACAAGTACTGCTGGTGGTACTCCTCGGCGAAGTGGTAGTCGGGGGCGGGCTTGATCTCTGTGGTGATCTCGCCGTAGCCGGCCTGGGTGAGGACGGTCTGGTAGGCGTCGCGGGAGGTTTCCGCGGACTTCTGCTGCTGCGGGCCGTGGGTGTAGATGGCTGAGCGGTACTGGGTGCCGACGTCGTTGCCCTGGCGCATGCCCTGGGTCGGGTCGTGCGCCTCCCAGAAGACCTTCAGCAGTTCCTCGTACGAAACCCGGTTCGGGTCGAACACGACGCGGACGACCTCGGTGTGACCGGTGCGGCCGGTGCAGACCTCCTCGTACGTCGGGTTCGGGGTGTAACCGCCCTGGTAGCCCACCGAGGTGGAGACGACGCCAGGGGTCTGCCAGAACTTGCGCTCGGCCCCCCAGAAGCAGCCCAGGCCGAAGTCGGCGATCTCGGTGCCCTCGGGGTAGGGCGGGGCGAGGGGGGCGTCCAGGACGGCGTGGCGTGCGGGGACGGGCATCGTCACGCTGCGTCCGGGGAGCGCTTCCTCGGGGGAGACCATCGAGGTCTTGTTGCTGCCGAAGAGCCAGCCCATCGTGCACCTCCGTCGAGTGTTCGTGCAGACACGGCAACCATGGCGGCCGCCGCCTTGTTCCCTCTGGTTAGCATCTCTTAAGAGACAGTAAAGACCTACTTATTTGTGATAAAGGCTGTCAGTAGTGAAAATGGGCTACATGCCTGATTCGCGCCGTGGGGTCCTGTACGGCATCGCCGCCTACACCATGTGGGGTCTGTTTCCCCTCTACTGGCCGTTGCTCAAGCCCTCCGGGGCGGTCGAGATCCTCGCCCACCGGATGGTCTGGTCGCTGGTCGCGGTGCTCGCCGTCCTGGCCGTACGACGCCACTGGTCCTGGTTCCGCGGACTCATCAGGCAGCCCAGGAAGCTCGCGCTGCTGACGCTCGCCGCCGCGGTCGTGTCCGTCAACTGGGGCGTCTACATCTACGCGGTGAACGCCGGGCACGTGGTCGAGAGCGCGCTCGGCTACTTCATCAATCCCCTGGTCAGCGTCCTGTTCGGCGTGGTGGTCTTCCGGGAGCGGCTGCGCCCCTGGCAGTGGGTGGCCGTGGGGCTCGGCGCGCTGGCCGTGATCGTGCTGACCGTCGACTACGGCCGCCCGCCGTGGATCGCGCTCGTGCTCGCGGTGAGCTTCGGCACGTACGGCCTGGTCAAGAAGTCGGCGAACGTGGGCGCGGCCGAGAGTCTGACGATCGAGACGCTGGTCCTGCTGCTCCCGGCGCTCGCGTACCTGATCTTCCTTCAGGCGCAGGGGACGTCGACGTTCGGGCACGAGGGCCTCAGGCACGCCGCGCTGCTCGCGGGCGCGGGCCTGGTGACGGCGGTGCCGCTCATGGCGTTCACCGCCGCCGCGATCAGGGTGCCGCTCACCGTGATCGGGCTGCTGCAGTACATCGCCCCCATCCTGCAGTTCCTCTGCGGTGTGCTGGTCGCCCACGAGACGATGCCGCCCAGCCGGTGGGTCGGATTCGTCATCATCTGGCTGGCGCTGGCCGTGTTCAGCTGGGAGGGTCTGCGCAACGCCCACGTGGCCCGGCGACGGGCCGCGAGCGGGAGCCCGGCCCTGGAGACCGTGTGAGTACCGTTTGAGCACCGTTTGAGCACCGCCTGAGCGCCCTACATCGCCCCCGTGGTCGAACTCCTCACCGGGACCTGAGCGGGACGAAGAAACACAAGCCGGGCCCGCCGAACAGCGCGAGCCCGGCTCCAGAACGGACGCGAAAGCCGTAGAACCCCGTAACCGATCAGCCCGAGCGGTCCGCCACGTACGTGCACAGGGCCAGCAAGGCCTCGCGCGCCGGGATGTCCGGCAGGGCGGAGAGGTCGGCGCGGGCGCGTTCGACCCACGACATGAGCTCGGCCCGCGCCCGGACCATCGCCAGGTTGGCGCGCAGCAGAGTCACCGCCTCGTCGATGTCCTCCTCGGCCACCGGACCGGCGAGCAGCTCGCGCAGCCGCGCGTCCTCGGGCGCCGTGGACTCCAGCGCGTAGAGAACGGGCAGCGTGCGGATGCCCTCCTTGAGGTCGGTGCCGGGCGTCTTGCCGCTCTCTCCGGCGGAGGAGGCGACGTCCAGCAGGTCGTCGCCGAGCTGCCAGGCCACGCCGATGGCCTCGCACGCGCTGGTGAGACGCGCCACGACGTCCTCGGGCGCGCCCGACAGCATCGCGCCGAACCGCCCGGAGGTGGCGATCAGGGAGCCCGTCTTGTCGGCGAGGACCTCGATGTAGTGGGTGACGGCGTCGACGCCGGGACGCGGCCCGATGGTCTCGCGGATCTGCCCGCGCACGAGCCGCGAGAACGTCTGGGCCTGGATGCGGACCGGCTCGGGCCCGAGGTCGGCGAGGATCTCCGACGCCTGGGCGAAGAGGTAGTCGCCGGTGAGGATGGCCACCGTGTTGTCCCACCGGGCGTTGGCGGACGGCGAACCGCGCCGCACCCGGGCCTCGTCCATGACGTCGTCGTGGTAGAGGGTGGCCAGGTGGGTGAGCTCGATGACGACGGCCCCCGGCACGACGCCGGGGGCGCTCGCGTCACCGAAATGGGACGCCAGGAGCACGATCATCGCACGGAAACGCTTGCCCCCGGCCAAGATGAGATGCCGGGACGCCTCCGCGACGAAGGCGTCCTCGCTGTCGGCGGCCGAGCGGAGCAGTTTCTCGACGGCATCGAGACCGCTCGCGATATCCGCGGCCAGCCCTTCGTCGATGAAAGGCAGGTCGACTACGGGCGGCGCGGCCATGAAGCATGTACTCCTAACGAACGAACAGCGACTGCGCGGCCGAGTGCGCGAGGTCGAGCACCGGCTGCGGGAACACCCCGAGGACTACGGTAGCCGCAGCCGCCAGCGTGACCACAGCCGCGGTACCCATGCTGGGCAGGGCGATGGTCGGGCCCTCGGGCGCCGGGTCGCTGAAGAACATCAGGACGATGACGCGGACGTAGAAGAACGCCGCCATGGCGGAGGTCACGACACCGACGATGACCAGGCCGACGCCGCCGGCGGCGACCGCCGGGGCGAACACGGCGTACTTGCCGAAGAAGCCGGAGGTCAGCGGGATGCCGGCGAAGGCGAGCAGGAACAGCGCGAAGATGCCCGCGAGGGCGGGCGACCGCTTGCCGAGCCCGGCCCAGCGGGACAGGTGGCCCGCCTCGCCTCCGGCGTCGCGGATCATCGTGACGACCGCGAACGCGCCCACCGTGGCGAACCCGTAGGTGACCAGGTAGAACAGGATGCCGGACAGGGCGTTGACGTTCTGCGCCTCCTTGCCGGTGGCGACGACGGCGGTGAGCAGGAAGCCGGTGTGCGCGATCGACGAGTAGGCGAGCATGCGCTTGATGTCGGTCTGCGTGATCGCCAGCACCGCGCCGATGATCATGGTGAGGATCGCCACCGCCCACAGCACCGGCGTCCACTGCGTGTCCAGGTTGCCGAGGGCCACCCAGAAGACGCGCAGCAGCGCGCCGAAGGCGGCGATCAGCGTGCCGGACGCCATGAGCGCGGTGATGGGCGTCGGCGAGCCCTGGTACACGTCGGGCTTCCACGCCTGGAACGGAGCCGCGCCGATCTTGAAGAGCAGGCCCACGCCGAGCGTCGCGGCGCCCATGTACAGCAGCGCGTCCTGGCCGCCGACCGTGGCCAGGGCCTTGTCGATGGCCGACAGGTCCACCGACCCGGCGAAGCCGTACAGCAGGGCCGTGCCGTACAGGAAGAACGCCGACGAGAAGGCGCCGAGCAGGAAGTACTTCATCGCCGCCTCCTGCGAGAGCAGGCGACGACGGCGGGCCAGGCCGCACAGCAGGTACAGCGGCAGCGACATGACCTCGAGGGCCACGAACATGATCAGCAGGTCGTTCGAGGCGGGGAAGAGCATCATGCCGCCGACGGCGAACAGCACCAGCGGGTAGATCTCGGTGTGCGCGCCGCCCTCGGAGATCGCCTGGCCCTCCTCGGCACTGCCGGGGACGGCGGCGGCCTGCGCGACGAACTGGTCGTCGTCGTTGATGAGCAGGACGCAGACGATCGCCAGCAGCAGGATGGCGCCCCAGATGAACAGGGAGGGCCCGTCCACGGCGACGGCGCCCATGGCGGCGGCGCTGCGCACGCCCTGGGTGCCCTGCCAGATGGTCAGTGCCAGCGCGCCGACCATCGACAGGATCGTGATCGGCATCTGGATGGACTTGCGCAGGTAGCGCGGCGTGAACGCCTCGACGAGCACGCCGATGATCGCCGCCCCGAAGACGAGGAGCATCGGCGCGAGCTCCCCGTACTCGATCTTCGGCGCCTCGATGGTGGCGGCGGCGAGCGTGCTCACTGGCCTGCCCCCTTCTTTTCAGCGGTGACTGGTATTGCGGGGGTGAACTGCGGCGCGTGCACGGTGGTCAGGGTCTGGTGCACGGCCGGGTTGACGACGTCCAGCAACGGCTTGGGGAAGAACCCGAACAGGACGAGCAGGGCGATCAGCGGGGCCACGACGACCTTCTCGCGGAGGTTCAGGTCGGGCAGCGCCTTGACGCTCTCCTGGGTCGGGCCGCCCATCATGCGCTGGTACATCCACAGGATGTACACGGCGGCGAGCACCATGCCGGACAGGGCGATGATCCCCGGCACGACATAGTTCTCGAAGGTGCCGATCAGGACGAGGAACTCGCTGACGAAGGTCGACAGGCCCGGCAGGGACAGCGAGGACAGTCCGGCGATCAGGAAGGTGCCCGCCAGCACGGGGGCGACCTTCTGCACGCCTCCGTAGTCCGCGATGTACTGCGAGCCTCTGCGGTGGATCAGGAACCCGGCGAGCAGGAACAGCGCGCCGGTCGAGAAGCCGTGGTTGACCATGTACAGCGTCGCGCCCGCGCCGGCGTCGGCGCTCATGGCGAACACGCCCATCGTGATGAAGCCGAAGTGCGAGATGGAGGTGTACGCGATGAGCCGCTTCATGTCGGTCTGGCCGATGGCGACGATCGCGCCGTACACGATGCCGATGACGCTGAGCGTGAGGATCAGCGGCGTGAAGAACTTGGCGGCGTCCGGGAACAGCTCCAGGCAGAAGCGGAGCATTCCGTACGTGCCGACCTTGTCCAGGACGCCGACGAGCAGGACTGCGGCCCCGGCGGGCGCCTGGGCGGCGGCGTCGGGCAGCCAGGTGTGGAACGGCCACACCGGCGCCTTGACCGCGAAGGCGATGAAGAAGCCGAGGAACAGCCACTTCTGCGTGGTCGGATCCTTGATCGCGCCGAGCAGCTCGGGCTGCAGGAACGTGCCCTTGGCGGCGATGGCGTAGAGCGCGATCACGGCCACCAGCATGAGCAGGCCGCCGAACAGCGAGTACAGCAGGAACTTGACGGCCGCGTACGACCGCTGGGCTCCGCCGTAGGACCCGATCATGAAGTACATCGGGATCAGCATCGCTTCGAAGAAGACGTAGAAGAGGAAGACGTCGGTCGCCGCGAAGACGCCGATCATCATCGCTTCCAGCACCAGGATCAGCGCGAAGTACGTCTTCACCGACCGCTTGGCCTCGGGCCGGTCGGCGTCGTGCCAGGAGGCCAGGACCACGATCGGTACCAGCACCACCGCGAGCGCGATCAGCACCAGCGCGATGCCGTCGACGGCCACCGCGTAGTGGACGCCGAACGACGGGATCCAGTCGTGGACCTCGCTGAACTGGTAGCGCGCCCCGGACCGGTCGAACTGGGCGGCCATGGCCAGCGTGAGCACCAGCACGACGAGCGAGACACCGAGCGTGAGCTGCTTGGCGAGCTTGTCGTTGCCCTTGGGCACCGCCGCGACCGCCAGCGCGCCCACCACGGGCACGCCCATCAATATCGAGAGCCAGGGCATCACAGGTTCCCTACGACGAACCATGCGCCGACCAGGAGGGCGGCACCGAAGAATATCGACAAGGCGTACGACCGGACGAAGCCGGTCTGGACGCGGCGCAGCCGGCCGGACGTGCCGCCGATCAGCGCCGCCAGCCCGTTGACCAGGCCGTCCACGCCGCGGTTGTCGAAGAACACGGCGAGGCGGGTCAGCCACTGGCCGGGACGCATGAACAGCGCCTCGTTCAGCGCGTCGCCGTACAGGTCACGGCGGGCGAAGGTGGTGAGGAACGAGCCGCGCGGGGCGACGACCGGGACCTCGGACCTGCCGTAGCGCATCCACGCGTAGGCGACGCCGACGGCGACCAGTGCCAGCGTGGCCAGGCCGGTGGGGGCGAACGGGTCGAAGCTCGGCAGTTCCTCGGGCCGCCCGACGGCGGGGGCGAGGAACTCCATGAACCGGTTGCCCACGACGAGGAACGCGCCGGCGAAGACCGAGCCGATCGACAGCAGGATCAGCGGCCAGGTCATCACGGCCGGGGACTCGTGCGGGTGGGCGTCCTTCTCCCAGCGGGGCGTGCCGTGGAAGGTCATGAAGAACAGGCGCGACATGTAGAAGCCGGTGATGCCCGCGCCGATCACGGCCAGCCAGCCGAGGATCGGGTTGTGGTGCATCGCGGTCTCGATGATGCCGTCCTTGGTCCAGTAGCCGGACAGCAGCGGGAAGCCGATGATCGCCAGGTAGCCGAGCCCGAACGTCGCCCAGGTGATCCGCATCTTCGACGCGAGGCCGCCGAACCTGCGCATGTCGACCTCGTCGTTCATGGCGTGCATGACCGACCCGGCGCCGAGGAACATCGAGGCCTTGAAGAAGCCGTGCGCGATGAGGTGGGCGATGGCGAACGCGTACCCGACCGGGCCGAGGCCCGCGGCGAGCATCATGTAGCCGATCTGCGACATCGTCGAACCGGCGAGGGCCTTCTTGATGTCGTCCTTGGCGGTACCGATGATCGCACCGGCGAGCAGCGTGGCGACGCCGACGATGGTGACGACGAGCTGCGCGGTCGAGGCGGCCTCGAAGATCGGGCCGGAGCGGACGACCAGGTAGACGCCGGCGGTGACCATCGTGGCCGCGTGGATGAGGGCGGAGACCGGGGTCGGGCCCTCCATCGCGTCCAGGAGCCAGGACTGCAGCGGGAGCTGGGCCGACTTGCCGCACGCGCCGAGCAGCAGCGCGAGGCCGATGAGCGTCAGCGTGCCCTGGGAGGCGCCGCCTTGGGCGGCGGGCAGGACCTGGTTGAAGGCGATCGTGCCGAACGTCGTGAAGATGACGAAGATGCCGAGCGCGAGGCCCATGTCGCCGACGCGGTTGACGATGAACGCCTTCTTGGCCGCGGCGGCCGCCGTGGGCTTGTGCTGCCAGAAGCCGATGAGCAGGTAGGACGCCAGACCGACGCCCTCCCAGCCGATGTACAGGCCGAGGTAGTTGTCGGCCAGCACCAGCAGGAGCATCGCGGCGACGAAGAGGTTCAGGTAGGCGAAGAACCGCCGCCGGCCCGGGTCGTGCGCCATGTAGCCGATCGAGTAGATGTGGATCAGCGACCCGACACCGGTGATCAGCAGGACGAACGAGATCGACAGCGGGTCCAGCAGCAGGCCCATCTTGACGTGCAGCGAGCCGGACGGCAGGAAGTCGTACAGCTCCACCACGCGGCGGCGCTGGTCGGCCCCGAACCCGAGCAGCTCGAAGAAGACGAGCACGGCCACCACGAACGACGCCAGGGACATGGCGACGCCGAGGAAGTGGCCCCAGCGGTCGGTGCGCCGGCCGCCCAGCAGGAGGATCGCCGCGCCGAGCAGGGGCAAGGCGATCGTCAGCCAGGAGACACCGATCACTCCACCGGAGTGCTGGACGAAGTCAGCAGCGGTTTCCACGGCGCCCTCTTAGTACTTCAGCAGGTTGGCGTCGTCCACCGACGCGGACCTGCGGGTTCGGAAGATCGTCACGATGATCGCGAGACCCACGACGACCTCGGCGGCGGCCACGATCATCACGAAGAAGGCGATGATCTGGCCCTGGAGGTTGCCGTGCTGCCGGGCGAAGGTGACGAAAGCCAGGTTGCAGGCGTTGAGCATGAGCTCCACGCACATGAACACCACGATGGCGTTGCGGCGCACCAGCACGCCGACCGCTCCGATGGCGAACAGCAGCGCGGAGAGCACGAGGTAGTGGGTGGTCACTTGCCTTCCTCCTCGACGGGGCCCTCGGTGCGGCCCTCGGCGGGCAGACCGGCGGCCTGCGAGACCGGCGGCCGGTCGTCGGCCGGGACGCCCGCCTCGGGCTCCTCGGCCACGGCCTGGACGACCTTCGGCTGCTCGGCGGCCGGGCCCTTGGCGACGTTCTTGAGGGCCTGGGCGAGCCGCGGGTTCTCCGGGAGCCGCCCGCGCTCGACGTCGTAGCGGGCGATGTACCGGTTGACCGACAGCTCCGAGACCGAACCGTCCGGCAGCAGCGCGGGCATGTCGATCGCGTTGTGCCGCGCGTAGGTGCCGGGGCCGGGCAGCGGGGTCGGGTGGTCGCCGAGGAAGCGGGCGCGCGCCAGATCCTTCTGCGTGGGCTTGGGCGCGGTGCGCTCGCGGTGCGCCAGCACCATCGCGCCGAGCGCGGCGGTGATGAGCAGCGCCGAGGTGACCTCGAACGCGAAGACGTACCGCGTGAAGATCAGCCTCGCCAGCGCGGGGACGTTGCCGCCGTCCGCCTTCACGGCCTCCGCGAGACCGGCGGGCTCGCCGACGACCGCGTTGCCGATGCCCACCGCGATCAGGACGGCGAAGCCGAGGCCCGCGATGATCGCCCAGAAGCGCTGGCCCTTGATCGTCTCGACCAGGGAGTCGGACGAGTCGACGCCGACCAGCATCAGGACGAACAGGAAGAGCATCATGACCGCGCCGGTGTAGACGATGATCTGCACCACGGCGAGGAACGGGGCGTCCTGCACGGCGTAGAGCACCGCCAGCGAGAGCATCACCACGCCCAGCATGAGCGCGGAGTACACCGCCTTGCGGCTGAAGACGAGCCCGAACGCCGCGGCCACGGAGACGACCGCGAGCACCCAGAACGTGATCGTTTCACCCATTGCTACGGCCCAACCGGTAGTAGTCCTCTTCGGTGTCGCCGAGGCGCATCGGGTGCGGGGGCGTCTCCATGCCGGGACCCAGCGGCGCGAGCAGCATCTCCTTGGTGTAGATGAGGCTCTCACGGCTCGCGTCGGCGAGCTCGTACTCGTTGGTCATCGTGAGCGCGCGTGTCGGGCACGCCTCGATGCACAGGCCGCACAGGATGCACCGCAGGTAGTTGATCTGGTACGTCCTGCCGTACCGCTCACCCGGGGAGTAGCGCTCCTCGTCGGTGTTGTCGGCGCCTTCCACGTAGATCGCGTCCGCGGGGCAGGCCCAGGCGCACAGCTCGCACCCGATGCACTTCTCCAGCCCGTCCGGCCAGCGGTTCAACTGGTGACGCCCGTGGAAGCGCGGCGCGGTCGGCCGCTTCTCCTCGGGGTAGTTCGTCGTCACCGGCTTCTTGAACATGTGGTGGAAGGTGACGCCGAACCCCTTCACGGGGTTCAGGAAATCAGTTAGTCCCACTGGGGACCTCCTTGCGTCCGTTGACGCCGTGGTAGTGCGGCAGGTCCAGCGCCGGAACCGGGAACCCGCCCGCGGTGGGCTCGGCACGGAGCTGCTCGAACTCCGCCTGGACCTCGGCGGCCCGCGCCTCCCTGCGGCGCTGGTTGACCGTATCGAAGCGGAAGTAGATCGCGAGGCATCCGACGACGACCACCGCCGCGATCACCATCACGAGCGTCTTGTCGGCGCCCTCGACGCGGGTCGCGCGCACGGTGGCGACCACGAGGATCCACGCCAGGTTGAGCGGGATGAGGATCTTCCAGCCGAAGGCCATGAGCTGGTCGTACCGGATGCGCGGCAGCGAGGCGCGCACCCAGATGAAGAACGCGAAGACCAGCACGAGCTTGAGGAAGAACCAGAGCATCGGCCACCAGCCGACGTTGGCGCCGTCCCACAGGGAGATCGGCCACGGGGCGCGCCAGCCGCCGAGGAACAGCGTGATGCACAGGCCCGACACCGTGAACACGTTGGCGTACTCGGCCAGCATGAACATCGCGAACTTCAGCGACGAGGAGTACTCGGTGTGGAACCCGCCGACCAGCTCGCCCTCACCCTCGGGGAGGTCGAACGGCACGCGGTTGGTCTCGCCGAGCATCGTGACCACGTAGATCAGGAACGACGGGATCAGCAGGATCGCGTACCAGGACGGGAGCGGGATGCTGATCGAGCCGATGTCCCACGTGCCGCCGGACGCCTGCTTGGCCACGATCTCGGACGTGGACAGCGTGCCGGCGAACAGGAACACCGCCACGAACGACAGGCCCATCGCGATCTCGTAGGAGATCACCTGCGCGGTGGAGCGCAGGCCGCCCAGCACGGCGTACGGCGAGCGCGAGCCCCAGCCCGCGAGCACGATGCCGTAGACGCCGATCGAGGCCATGGCCAGCACCACCAGCACCGCGACCGGCAGGTCGGTGAGCTGCAGCGGCGTCCTCACTCCGAACATCGAGACCATCGGCCCGAACGGGATGATCGAGTACGACAGGAAGGCCGGCACCGCGATGATGATCGGGGCGAGGATGTAGATGACCTTGTCGACGGTCCTCGGGAGGATGTCCTCCTTCAGGCCCATCTTCAGGCCGTCGGCCACCGACTGCAGCAGGCCGAACTTGCCCGCGCGGTTGGGGCCGTAGCGGTGCTGCATGCGCGAGATGAGCTTGCGCTCGGTCCACACGCCGAAGAGCACGCCGAGCATCAGGAAGACGAAGATGAACAACGCCTTGATGATGGAGATCCACAAGGGATCCTTGCCGAAGTCGGCGAGGGTTGGCGCCCCTGCCGGGTCGGCGAGAAGAGCTCTCATGACTCGCTCCCGATCTTGACGACGTCGCCGGCCACGGCCCGCAGGTCGCGGGTGACCGAGCAGCCCGCCGAGTGCGCCGGCACCCACACCACGCGGTCGGGAAGGTCGGCCACCCGGACGGGCAGCGTGACCGAGCCGCCCTCCGTGGTGATGGTGACCTTACCGCCGTCGAGGGCGCCGATCTCGGCCGCCGTGGCCTCCGACACCAGCGCTTCCACCGCTCGTCCCGTACCGGCCAGGAACGGTTCGCCGTCCTGGAGGCGGCCGGAGTCGAGCAGCAGGTGCCAGGTCGCGAGCAGGGCCTCGCCGGCGCGCGGGGCGCGGTGGGCGCCGCCCGTCACGCCGGGGCCGTTGGGACGGGCGCCGCGCCAGGCGCCGAGCGCGGCGAGCTCGCGCCGCGCGGCGGCCGGGTCGGGCAGCCCGATGTGGACGTCCATGTGGTCGGCGAGGGCGGCGAGGGCGCGCAGGTCGCTCATCACGCCCGGCACCTCGATGGCCCGCTCGAAGGAGCGGCCGCGGCCCTCCCAGTTCACGAAGGTGCCGCTCTTCTCGGACACCGCCGCGATCGGCAGGACGACATCGGCGCGGTCGGTGACGGCGCTGGCGCGCATCTCCAGCGAGACGATGAACGGGGTGTTCTCCAGGGCCGCGAGGGCGGCCTCGGGGTCGGGCAGGTCGTACGGGTCGACGCCGCCGACCACCAGGGCCTCCAGCTCGCCGTCGAGCGCGGCGGCCAGGATGGCGGAGGTGTCTCGTCCCTCGGCCTCGGGCAGCGCCGTGACGTCCCAGGCGTGGGCGACCTCGGCGCGGGCGGCCGCGTCGGTGACCGGGCGGCCGATCGGCAGCAGGTTCGGCAGCGCGCCCGCCTCGACCGCGCCGCGCTCGCCGGCCCGGCGGGGCACCCAGGCGAGCCGGGCGCCGGAGCTGACGGCCAGCCGGATGACCGCCGACAGGGCGCCGCGCGAGGTGGCGAGCCGCTCGCCGACCAGGATGATCGCGCCGGGCTGCCGCAGCGCCTCGGCCGGGGCCGTGGAGCCGGAGACCAGGTCACCGAGCGCCTCGGCCTCCTCGCCGGGGAGCGTGCGGATCAGCGTGCCGCCCATCTTGGCGAGGCTCGGCGTCGCGAACGGCGCGAGCGTGAAGACCTTCAGGCCGCGCTTGCGCCACGCCTTGCGCAGGCGCAGGAAGACGATCGGCGACTCCTCCTCGGGCTCGAACCCGGCCAGGAGGACGGCGGGCGCCTTCTCCAGGTCGGTGTAGGAGACCTCGATGCCCTTGCCGGCGACGGCGTGGGCCAGGAAGACGGCCTCCTCGCCCGACAGCGGGCGGGAGCGGAAGTCGATGTCGTTGGTGCCGAGGGCGATGCGGGCGAACTTGGAGTAGGCGTAGGCGTCCTCGACCGTGACCCGGCCGCCGACCAGCACGCCGGCCTTGCCGCGGGCCCGGGCCAGCCCTTCGGCGGCGGCCGTCAGGGCCTCCGGCCAGGAGGCGGGGCGCAGGTAGCCGTCCTCGTCGCGGACGAGCGGGGTCTGCAGGCGGTCCGGCTGGGTGGCGTAGGTGAAGGCCCAGCGGCCCTTGTCGCAGTTCCACTCCTCGTTGACCTGCGGGTCGTCCCCGGCGAGGCGGCGGGTGACCTTGCCGCGCCGGTGGTCGGTGCGCAACTCGCAGCCGCTCGCGCAGTGCTCGCAGGCGCTCGGCGTGGACACCAGGTCGAACGGGCGGGCGCGGAAGCGGTAGGCGGCGCCGGTGAGCGCGCCCACCGGGCAGATCTGCACGGTGTTGCCCGAGTAGTACGACTGGAGCGGCTCGCCGTCGGCGACGCCGACCTGCTCGGAGGCGCCGCGCTCGAAGAAGTCGATCAGCGGGTCGCCGGCGATCTCATCGGAGAAGCGGATGCAGCGGGCGCACTGGACGCAGCGCTCGCGGTCGAGCAGCACCTCGCTGGACAGCGCGATGGGCTTCTCGAAGGTGCGCTTGGTCTCCTCGAACCGGGACTCGCCCTGCCCGTTGGACATCGCCTGGTTCTGCAGGGGGCACTCGCCGCCCTTGTCGCAGACCGGGCAGTCGAGCGGGTGGTTCAGCAGCAGCATCTCCATGACGCCGCGCTGGGCCTTCTCGGCGACCGGCGAGGTGAGCTGCGTCTGCACGACCATGCCCTCGGCGACCTCGATGGCGCAGGACGGCTGCGGCTTCGGGAAGCCCCGGCCGTTGCCGGCGTCGGTGATGTCCACCAGGCACTGGCGGCAGTTGGCGGCCGGCGCGAGCAGCGGGTGGTCGCAGAACCTCGGGATCTGGACGCCCAGCATCTCGGCCGCCCGGATGATCAGGGTCCCCTTGGGCACGCTGATCTGGAAGCCGTCGATGGTGAGGGTCACCAGATCGACCGGCCGGTCGACCGATCCCGCCGAGGGTGTCTGTACTGTCATGCCTTACCCCACACAGTTGACGCGGCGTGATCGAACGGGCAGCCGCCGATCTCGAAGTGCTTGAGGTATTCGTCCCGGAAGTGCTTCACCGACGAGTGGATCGGGCTGGTGGCGCCGTCGCCGAGGGCGCAGAACGACCGGCCGAGGATGTTGTCCGCGATGTCGGTGATCGTGGCGAGATCGTCCTCGGTGCCCTGGCCCTTCTCCAGCCGCCGGAGCACCTGCTTGAGCCAGTAGGTGCCCTCCCGGCAGGGGGTGCACTTGCCGCAGGACTCGTGGGCGTAGAACTCGGTCCAGCGCAGCACCGCCCGGACGACGCACGTCGTCTCGTCGAAGATCTGCAGCGCGCGGGTGCCGAGCATCGAGCCCTTGGCGCCGACCGACTCGAAGTCGAGCGGGACGTCCAGGTGCTCCTCGGTGAAGATCGGCGTGGACGAGCCGCCGGGCGTCCAGAACTTCAACCGGTGGCCGGCGCGGATGCCGCCCGCCATGTCGAGCAGTTCGCGCAGCGTGATGCCGAGCGGCGCCTCGTACTGGCCGGGACGGGTGACGTGGCCGCTCAGCGAGAAGATGCCGAAGCCCTTGGACTTCTCGGTGCCCATCGAGGCGAACCAGTCGGCGCCGTTGGCGATGATGCTGGGAACGCTGGCGATCGACTCGACGTTGTTCACCACAGTGGGGCAGGCGTACAGGCCGGCCACGGCCGGGAAGGGAGGCTTGAGGCGGGGTTGACCTCTGAAACCTTCCAGCGAGTCCAGCAGCGCGGTCTCCTCGCCGCAGATGTACGCGCCGGCGCCGCTGTGCACGACGACCTCGAGGTCGAAGCCGGAGCCGAAGATGTCGGTGCCGAGGTAGCCCTTCTCGTAGGCCTCGCGCACGGCCGCCTGAACCCGGCGGATGACGTGCAGCACCTCGCCGCGCACGTAGATGAAGGCGTGGTTGGCGCGGATCGCGTACGACGTGATGATGACGCCCTCGACCAGCGCGTGGGGGTTGGCCATCATGAGCGGGATGTCCTTGCAGGTCCCCGGCTCGGACTCGTCGGCGTTGACGACCAGGTAGTGCGCCTTGCCGTCGCCCTGGGGGATGAAGCCCCACTTCATGCCGGTCGGGAAGCCCGCGCCGCCGCGGCCCCGCAGGCCGGAGTCCTTGACGGCCTTGATGATGGCGTCAGGGTCCATGCCGAGGGCCTTCTTGGCGGAGTCGTACTCGCCGTAGCCGTCGAGGGTGAAGGCGTCCGCGCGGTCCCAGTTCGCGGTGAGGACCGGCGTCAGCGTGGTGGTCATTCCGAGGCCCCCTTCGAAGGCGCCGGGGCGGTCCAGCCGTTGGACTTGGCGAGCTTGAGACCTTCCAGCGAGGCGCCGGCCGCCGTCGGGCCGTCACCCGCCTGCCCGTCCGGCAGGCCCGCGAGCACGCGCGAGGCCTCCTTGAACGTGCACAGCCGGCCGGGGCCGCGGGTGGGCTTGACGTCCTTGCCGGCGCGCAGGTCGTCGACGAGGCGCTTGGCCGAGTCGGGGGTCTGGTTGTCGAAGAACTCCCAGTTGACCATCATGACCGGCGCGAAGTCGCAGGCGGCGTTGCATTCGATCCGCTCCAGCGAGATCTTGCCGTCGCCGGTGGTCTCGCCGTTGCCGGCGCCGACGTGCTCGCTGAGCTCGTCCCAGATCTGGTCGCCGCCCATGATCGCGCACAGGCTGTTGATGCAGACGCCGACGTGGTAGTCGCCCGCGGGCTGACGCTTGTACATCGTGTAGAACGTCGACACGCCCACGACCTCGGCCTTGCTCAGGCCCAGTATCTCAGCGCAGAACTCGTGCCCGGCGTCGGAGACGTAGCCCTCCTCGGACTGCACGAGGTGCAGCAGCGGCAGCAGCGCCGAGCGGCTCTTCGGGTAACGGCCGATGATCTCTTTCGCGTCGCGTTCGAGACGCTCGCGGACTTCCGGCGAGTAGCTCGTCACCGGTCCACACCTCCCATGACCGGGTCGATCGATGCGACCGCGGAGATCACGTCGGCAACCATGCCGCCTTCGCAGGTGGCCGGCACCGCCTGCAGGTTCGTGAAGGACGGGTCGCGGAAGTGCACGCGGTAGGGGCGCGTGCCTCCGTCGCTCACGACGTGCGCGCCGAGCTCGCCGCGCGGCGACTCGACGGCGGCGTACGCCTGCCCGGCAGGCACCCGGAAGCCCTCGGTCACCAGCTTGAAGTGGTGGATGAGCGCTTCCATCGAGGTGCTCATGATGTGGGCGATGTGGTCGGGCGAGTTGCCGAGCCCGTCCGGGCCGAGGGCGAGCTGCGACGGCCAGCCGATCTTCTTGTCCTCGATCATGACCGGCTTGCCCTTGAGCTCGGATCCGGAGAGCCGGTCCAGGCACTGGCCGATGATCTTGAGGGATTCCTCCATCTCGGCCACGCGCACGAGGTAGCGGCCGTAGACGTCACAGGTGGTCTGGATCGGCACGCCGAAGTCGTAGGTCTCGTAGCCGCAGTAGGGCTGCGACTTGCGCAGGTCCCAGGGCAGGCCCGCGGCGCGCAGCATGGGCCCTGTCACGCCGAGGGCCATGCAGCCCGTGAGGTCGAGGTAGGCGACGTCCTTGGTGCGCCGGGTGTAGGCGGGGTTCTCGTCGAGCAGCTTGCGCATCTCCTGGATGCGGCCCGGCATGACCTTGAGGAACTCGCCGATCTTGTCGACCGCGCCGGCGGGCAGGTCCACCGAGACGCCGCCCGGGCGGACGTACGCCATGTTCATGCGCAGGCCGGTGATGTACTCGAACAGGTCGAGCACCATCTCGCGCTCGCGGAAGCCGAACAGCATCGGCGTGGTGGCGCCGAGCTCCAGGCCGAAGGTCGCGATCGCCACCAGGTGGGAGGAGATGCGGTTGAGCTCCATCATCATGACCCGGATGGCCTGCGCGCGGGCCGGCACCCGGTCGGTGATGCCGAGCAGCTTCTCGACCGCCATGCAGTACGCCGTCTCGTTGAAGATCGGCGACAGGTAGTCCATGCGGGTGACGAACGTGACCCCCTGGGTCCACGTCCGGAACTCCATGTTCTTCTCGATGCCGGTGTGGAGGTAGCCGATCCCCACCCGGGCGTCGGTGACGGTCTCGCCGTCGAGCGTCAGCACCAGCCGCAGCACGCCGTGCGTGGAGGGGTGCTGCGGGCCCATGTTGACGACCAGGCGCTCCTCGGCGGACTCGCTGATCGCGCCGACGATGTCGTCCCAGTCCTCGCCGCCGACGTTGTAGACCCGGCCCTCGGCGGCCTGCTCGGTGCCGGCGGTCTCGCCGTCGTGGATGGCGGTCATGCGTACGACCTCCTCTGGTCCGGCGCGGGGATGGTGGCGCCGCGGTACTCGACCGGGATGCCGCCGAGCGGGTAGTCCTTGCGCTGCGGGTGGCCTTCCCAGTCGTCCGGCATCTGGATGCGGGTCAGCGCCGGGTGGCCGTCGAAGACGATGCCGAAGAAGTCGTAGGTCTCGCGTTCGTGCCAGTCATGGGTCGGGTAGACCGAGACCGTGGACGGAATGTGCGGATCCGCGTCGGGACAGGAGACCTCGACCCGTACACGCCGGTTGTGGGTGATCGAGCAGAGGTGGTAGACCGCGTGCAGCTCCGCGCCCGCGTCCTCGGGGTAGTGCACGCCCGAGACGCCGAGCGACAGCTCGAAGCGCAGTGCGGGGTCGTCGCGCAGGTGGCTCATCACCGCGGAGAGGTGCTCGCGGGCCACGTGCAGCGTCAGCTCGCCGCGGTCGACGACGACGCGCTCGACCATGCCGGCGTAGGACTCGCCGGCGACGGCCTCCAGGGCGTCTGCGACCTCGTCGAAGTAGCCGCCGTACGGCCGGGCGCTGGACAACTTCGGCGCGCGGCGCACGACCAGGCGGCCGTAGCCGGAGGTGTCGCCGGAGTCGGAGGCGCCGAACATGCCGTGACGCGCGACGGGCTCCTGCGGGACCCCCGGAAGGTTGTCGGGGCGGTTCTCAGTGCTCATTTCGGGGTCCCCTGATCGATGAGCGGCAGCGACCGCAGAGCCTGAAGCTCCAGCTCGTCGATCTGCTTGGCCCGGTGGGCGCCGAACTTCATGTTCTGGATCTTGTCGTGGAGCTTGACGATCGCGTCGATGAGCATCTCGGGGCGCGGCGGGCAGCCGGGCAGGTAGATGTCCACGGGCACGACGTGGTCGACGCCCTGCACGATCGCGTAGTTGTTGAACATGCCACCGCTGGAGGCGCAGACGCCCATGGCGATGACCCACTTGGGCTCCGCCATCTGGTCGTAGATCTGGCGCAGCACGGGCGCCATCTTCTGCGAGAGCCGACCGGCCACGATCATCAGGTCGGCCTGGCGGGGAGACGCCGACGCGCGCTCCATGCCGAACCTGGCCAGGTCGTGGTTGGGGCCGCCGGTCGCCATCAGCTCGATGGCGCAGCAGGCCAGGCCGAACGTCGCCGGCCAGACGGAGTTCTTGCGCGCCCACCCCGCCGCCTGCTCCACGGTCGACAGGATGAACCCGCTGGGCAATTTCTCTTCGAGACCCATCTCAGTGCTTCCTCTCGCGCGCCTCCGGCACGCTGCCTCTCAGTCCCAGTCCAGGCCGCGGCGACGCCAGACGTAGGCGTACGCGACCAGCACGGTGACGATGAACAGCACCATCTCGACCAGTCCGAAGACCCCGAGCTGATCGAAAGCGACCGCCCACGGATAAAGGAAGATGATCTCGATGTCGAACACGATGAAGAGCATCGCGGTGATCATGTACTTCAGCGGGAACCGGCCGCCGCCGACGGGCTGCGGAGTCGGCTCGATGCCGCACTCGTAGGCGTCGAGCTTCGCGCGGTTCCAACGCTTCGGGCCGGTGAACGGGGCGATGCCCACGGAGAAGACGGCGAAACCCGCCGCGAGGACCGCGAGCACCAGAATCGGTACATACAGTTCCATCGCTATGCGTCCCCTCTGAGCGCTGGCGCGTCGGTCAATCGGTTGCTGAGTCTAAGCAGGGCGATCATCGATCTTCGTTCCGGGTGCTGTTGTCATGCCGGCGGCGTGACCTTGGACAGGGCGTTGATGATCCGGTCGGACGCGTCGCCCCGCCGGTCGTCCGTGAGATTAGCAAGGAGTTTCAGAGCGAACCGCATCAGAGTGGGATGTGGCAGACCGTGCCGTGTGAGGAAGCCCATCACACCCGGCTTGCCGATGGCCTCGACGAACAGCCGCCCCAGAGTGAAGTAGCCGCCATAGGCGTCCTTGAGCGTCTTCGGATACGCGCGCAGCACGCGCTCGCGCTGCGCGGGGGTGTCGGCGGACAGGGCCGTGGTGATGGCGTCGGCCGCGACCCGGCCGGTCTCCATCGCGTAGGCGATGCCCTCGCCGTTGAAGGGGTTGATCATGCCGCCGGCGTCGCCGGCGAGCACCAGGCCGCGGGTGTAGTGGGGCTGCCGGTTGAACGCCATCGGCAGCGCCGCGCCGCGCACGGGCCCGGTCATGTTCTCTTCGGTGAAGCCCCATTCGGCGGGCATGTTCCTCACCCAGCGACGCAGCAGGTCGCGGTAGTCGAGGTTCTGGAACGCCTCGCTGGTGTTGAGCAGGCCGAGGCCGACGTTGCTCGTGCCGTCGCCGACGCCGAACACCCAGCCGTACCCGGGGAGCAGGCGCGCGGAGCCGTCCGGCTCGGTGTCCCACAGCTCCAGCCAGGACTCCAGCCAGTCGTCGTCGTGCCGGGGGCTGGTGAAGTACGTGCGCACGGCCACGCCCATGGGGCGGTCGTCGCGTTTGTGCAGGCCCATCGACAGCGACAGGCGGGTGGAGTTGCCATCGGCGGCGACGACCAGGCGGGAGCGGTAGGTGACCGGCTCGCCATCGCTCTTGGCGGTGACGCCGACGATGTGGCCGCTGCGCTCGTCCAGCACGGGGCCGGTGACGTTGACGCCTTGGAGGAGCCGGACGCCGGCGCGCTCGGCGTTGGCGGCGAGGATCTGGTCGAAGTCCAGGCGGGTGCGCACCAGGCCGAAGTCGGGGAAGCTGGACAGCTCGGGCCAGGCCAGCTCCAGGCGCAGCCCGCCGCCGACGACGCGCAGGCCCTTGTTGCGGATCCAGCCGGGGGCGTCGATGTCGACGCCCATGGCGATCAGTTCCTTGACGGCGCGCGGCGTCAACCCGTCCCCGCACACTTTCTCGCGCGGGAATCGGGTCTTCTCCAGCAGCAGGACGTCATAGCCGGCCTGCGCGAGGTAGAAGGCCGTGGTCGAACCCGCGGGTCCGGCGCCGACGACGATGATGTCGGCGTCCGCCGCGGGGGCTGACTCGCTCACGGGACCTGTCCTGTCCTAGGTGTCGAGGGCCTTGGGGCTGGGGCCTTCGTTCCTTTGTGAACCACTTCACAAACTTGTCGGCGGAAGTCTAACCCTTTTTCCCTGCCCGCTGTCAGATGGAGCTTACCTAGTGCCCCACGGTCGGTTTAACAGCCCGGTGCAGGGCCACGATGCCCAGGGAAAGATTGCGCCAAGCGATGCCTTCCCAGCCCGCCTCCCGCAGAAGCCGGGAGAGTCCGGCCTGATCAGGCCATGCGCGGATCGACTCCGCGAGATATTCGTAGGAGTCGGGATTGGAGCTCACCGCCCCCGCCACGAGAGGCAGCAGCCGCATCAGGTATTGGGTGTAAACGACATCGAACGACCTCAGCGTGGGCCGGGAGAACTCGCAGACCACCAGCCGCCCGCCGGGCCTGGTGACGCGCAGCATCTCGCGCAGCGCCTTTACCGTGTCGTTGACGTTTCGCAATCCGAACGAGATGGTCGTCACGTCGAACGTGTCGTCGGCGAAGGGCAGCCGCAACGCGTCGCCCCCGATGAACGTGACCCCGGACGGCCCGGCGCCGTCCAGCCCGGACCCTCCCCGCCTGGCGGCGCCCGTGCGCAGCATGCCGAGCGAGAAGTCGCAGGCGATGGCCCGCGCCCCGAGGCCGGTGAACGTTTCACTGGAGGTGCCGGTTCCGGCGGCCAGGTCGAGGACGAGCTCACCCGGACCCGCGTCGACGGCGGCGGCCGTGGCCTTGCGCCACAAGCGGTCCTGGCCGAGGGAGAGGACATCGTTGACCAGGTCGTAGCGCCGGGCCGTGCGGTCGAACATCGCCGCCACCTCATGCGGCTGCTTGTCCAGGGATGCACGCGTCATGCGGACAAGCTTAGTGGGCATGCGTTCTTCCACCCAAAGTAGCCGCTTCATTACCGAGCGTCTGCTAGGACTTGGTGAGTGCCAGTCCGAACGCCGGCCCTGAAGCCGGCCTCCACAGCCCTGTGCCTGATCTCGGTGCTCGCCGGAGGGCTCGTCCTGCTCCCCTGCGCCCCCGCCTCCGCCGGCACCGTCGCCCACCCGCGCGTGGTCTCCGCCCGCCCCGTCGCCACCACTCCCCACGTGCTGGACGGCATCGTCAACGCCTTCGCCCTCGTCGGCAGGACCGTCGTGGTCGGCGGCGAGTTCGGCGAGGTCCGCGAGGCCCGGGGCACCACGACCCTGCGCAGGAGGAACCTGTTCGCCTTCGATCTGGTCACCGGCCGCGTCGACCCGCGGTTCGCGCCCGAGGTGGACGGGCCGGTGCGCGCGCTGGCGGCCGGCCCGGGCGGGACGGTCTACGTCGGAGGCGGCTTCGCCTCGGCCGGCGGGCCGGGTTCGGGCCCGGACTCCGGCTCGGATTCCGGCTCCGGCTCCGGCTCGGGTTCCGGTGGCACCCAGAGCCTGGCCCGGCTCTCGGTGGCCGACGGCTCGCCGGCGCCGGGCTTCGCGGGGCGGATCCGCGGCGGCGAGGTGTCGAGCCTCGCCCTCCAGGGCTCCAAACTGTACGTCGGCGGCGACTTCGACGGCGTCGGCCAGACCTCCCGCCCGGCGCTCGCCCGCCTGGACGCCGCCACCGGCGAGCTCGACCCGGCCTTCACCGTCACGCCGGGCGGCCCGCGCGGCGGAACGCTGAAGGTCTACGCGATGGCCGCCACCCGTGACCGCCTCGCCGTGGACGGCTCCTTCACCACCCTGGACGGGCGGCGCCGCCCCCAGGTCGGGCTCATCGACATCGGCGCCGCGCGCCCGGCGGTCGCCCCCTGGCACACCGAGGCGTACGCGGACGCGTGTAAGGACGCCTTTCCGTCTTACGTTCGGGGCCTTGATTTCTCACCTGACGGGGAGTATTTCGTCATTGTGACGACAGGGGGCGCCAAGGGGACGTCCAAGCTCTGCGATTCCGCGGCACGCTTCGAGACCTATTCACGCGGCGCGGCGATCCGCCCGACTTGGATCAACTTCACCGGCGGCGACTCGCTGTACTCCGTGGCCGTGACGGGTGCCGCGGTGTACGTCGGGGGCCATCAGCGCTGGCTCGACAACCCGCGGGGGTCGGACACGGCCGGGCCGGGCGCGGTGTCGCGGCCGGGCATTGGCGCGATTCACCCCGCCACCGGCAAAGCGCTCACATGGAACCCGACTCGCGACCGCGGCATCGGTGTCAAAGCGTTCCTGGCTCACAAAGGCGGTCTTCTCGTCGGAAGCGACACCACGCACCTCGGACACGAGTACCATGCCCGGGTCGGCATGTTCCCGCTGCCTTAACCCCTGCGGCCCTTGCTGATCTGTTCACTCACCGCGTCTCGCTGCCTGGACAGCAGCACGTAGCTGGCCATGCCGCTGATCACGAAGCTGATCACGATCAGCCAGAAGACGTCGTGGATGCCGATCAGATAGAGCACACCGAGGGTGACGGCGAACAGGCCGATCCGTGACGCGGTGTAGACGAGAAACGGTCGCACAACCTCGAGGTTACGCCACCGTCCCGATGGAGCGGTCTAGGGCACCCCTGGACGGCCGCCCATTAAGACCCCGGAGCTTTACCGGCTCACTTCGCATCGGGCGCGAGCACTGCTAGTGTTCCCAACACGGCGCTTTTGTAAAGAAACACCCACGAGCGCCCCAAAGAGGCTCTATCATATAACAAACGGGCAGTCAGCTGATAACAACCCGTGATCTTTCGATGTAAATCACGGATATATCAGATTTGGCTCGGCAAACTGGATACCTGTCCGCCCGCTTCAGGATGCGGGATGCGAGGGGGGAGATTGTGGAGAGTAGCAGCGAACGTCTGCTGACCCCTGGAGAGGTTGCCGCCCTCTTCCGGGTCGATCCAAAAACGGTGACGCGCTGGGCAGCGGCAGGCCGTATCAGCAGCATCCGCACCCCCGGAGGGCACCGGCGTTTCCGCGAGTCGGAGGTGCACGCCCTCCTGCGTGGCGAGGAAGTCCTCACGGGCGATAGGCCAAACGGCGACTCGCCGCGCGTCTGATGTGCAGGTGAGAGCACGCCGGGCCTGGCGAACGTCGCGAGGCGCGGTGAACTCGAAGCCGCGATGCGCCACCCGGTGATCCTGCGTGCCCCCGGAAGCCGCAGGGTCACTGTTCTTTTTAGGCACGCCATAAATGCATTTACGGATCTGAATGTACGTCGGCCGACGCGTCGTGCACATGATCGGCACGACCCGGCACCGCGGGAGCCACGACCCGCGGCCCGGGGAGCTCCCGATCATGGGTAGTGAACGCCCGGTCACCGGTAGGGGGGCGGCCGAGTGCTTAGGGGTCGGCTCAAGGGCCGGCTCAGCGGTCATAGCCCGGCTGCGACTCCTTGAACGCCAGGAACTCGCGCTCCAGCTCGTCGTTCCCCTCACGCCAGCGCCGGCGCCGCTCGGTGTCCTGCTCCTCGGTGACGGACTCGGGCAACCACCGGTCGTAGTCCGGGTCGCCCGGCTCGATCTCGACGTAGGCGTTGCCGATCAGGCGTCCGTCGTCGCTGGTCAAGGACTGCGGTATGCGCAACCTCCCGTCCGCGAGCCGGATGACGTACATGACGGATCACCTAGATTCCGTAGCGCCGGTTGAAGAACAGCATGACATCCAGCGCGGCCCGCGTGTCTCCGTTCAGCATGTCCACCAGCGCGGGACGCTGCCGCGAGGCGATCGCCGCGAAGGCGTCGGCGAAGAACTCCTTGCGGCCGAGACCGCCCGGCTGCCGGTGGAACGTCGAGGCGAATAGCGGCGCGCACTGGTTATAAAGGGCCATGAACTCCGGGGAATCGGACACCCATTCGCCCGGCGCCGCGTCGATGTCGTCCAGGGCGTGGCCCGTCTCGTGCATCATCACGTCGGGCGTCGGCGACGGCCGGTCCCCCACCACGATCTTGCGGTCGCCGTACGCGCCGGCGCAGACGTCCCAGGTCGCCTTGCCCGAGGGCAGCGGCGCGCCCCGCAGATAGCCCATGTCGTCCAGATCGGGGACCCCTCCGGCCCCGATGTAGATGCCGTCGAGCCCGACCGCCAGGAGGGCCTTCAGGCGCTCGGGCAGGCGGCACAGGCTGTCGACGGCGCGGACCGCGTCCGCCGAGGGCGGCCCCTCGGCCGCGTCCCACTGCCGGTAGAGGATCTGCTCCAGGGGCCCGCAGTGCTTCAGCCCGTCCCCGTAGTCGGGGGTGTCCGGCGAGTTCGGCTGGGCCAGCGGCGGCTCGTCGTCCAGCTCGAAGTCACGCCAGATGTACTGGGGCCGGTCCACGACCGGCGCGGTGACCGCGCCGGGGACGTCCACGCGCCCCTGGTCGCCCTCCCAGAAGGAGTCGGCCCGGCTCTCGCGGCGGTTGGCCCTGCGCCCGCTGTCGCGGTACTCGGCGCGGCCCTCGCGCGGCTGGCGGCGGGCGTCGCCCCTGCCCTCCCGGGAGCCGTCCGTACGGCGCTCGGCGCCGGCGTCGGGACGCCTGGCGTCCGTGGGCTCCTGCGCCCCCTCACGCGGGGTCTCGCCCCGGTAGGGGAAGGCGTACGGCCCGCGCTGCCGCCAGCGCGACGCGCGGCGGTGGCGACCCCTGTCGCCGGGCTGGCCCGTCACCGCGATGGCCAGAGGGCCCGAGCGAGCGCGAAGTTCAGCACGCAACCTCTCCCGTCCGCGAGCGTGGTCACGGTCCACCGTACGACGAGGCCGCGCGGGAAGCCATCGGTAATGTCCGACGGAGATGGCCCGCGAAAATCTACGGGGGCCCGTGGAGCAGGGCGCCCAGCCCCTTATCGGCCCGGGGCGCCGTCCCCCGGAGACACGATCTACCGGCGAATGGCTTACGCTGCGGACATGCCTAGCGTGCTTCTTGGCCTGGCGTTGTTGGCCTTCTGGCTGTATTGCCTGTTCGATGTGATCACCACACCCGAGGAGGACGTGCGGAACCTGCCGAAGCTGCTGTGGGTCCTCATCGTCGTGCTCCTGGCCGACATCGGCGGCCTGCTGTGGCTGCTCCTCGGCCGCCCCCTCAGCGAGCAGGCCGTGCAGCGGCGTGTGGCCCGCCCGGGAGACCACCGGCCGCCCGTGGCCCGCGGCCCCGACGACGACCCCGACTTCCTCCGCGACCTCGACCGCCGCCTCCACCGCGAGGACGACTGACCGCCCCGAACCCGCCGCGCGGAGCGAGGCCATAGGCCGTTCGGGGCGCGGCGGTGTTCTGGAGGGAGGAAGGGGTGAGGAGCGAGCCCCTTACGAGTGACGACGGAAGAACGCCGCCTAAAGGAGCGCCCCGAACCGCAACCGCCGAGCCGGAGGCGCGGCCATAGGTACAGCTAGGGGACCTGTGCGTACGAGTGCAGGCCCGACAGGAAGATGTTCACTCCCACCAGGTTGAAGATCAGGCAGCCGAAGGCGACGAGCTGGACGATCGTCGCGGCCTTGCCCTTCCACCCGGCGGTCGCCTTGGCGTGCAGGTAGGCCGCGTAGGCGATCCAGGTGATGAACGACCAGACCTCCTTGGGGTCCCAGCCCCAGTAGCGGCCCCAGGCCTTGTCCGCCCACAGCGCGCCCGCGATCACGGCGAACGTCCAGATCGGGAAGGCGATCACGATGGCCTGGTGGGCGACGCGCTCCAGGTCGGCGCGCGAGGGCAGCCGCGAGGGGCCTTCTTTACGGACCAGAAACAGGATTCCGGCCACCCCGGCGAGGATGAAGAGCCCTGCCGCGAGGATCGCCGCCGTGACGTGGATGGCGATCCAGTAGGACTTCAGCGCGGGCACGACCGGCCCGGCCTGCACGTGCAGGTAGCGGACGGCGAACCCGAGCCCGAGGGCCGCCGCGAGCGACACGAACGCGCCGAGGAAGCGGACGGGCTGGCGGATCTGCATCACCAGGAACGCCGAGACGGCGGCGAAGCAGATGGCCACCACGAACTCGTACATGTTGCCCCACGGCCAGCGCCCGACCGCGAGGCCGCGCGCGACGATGGCCCCGAGGTTGGCGGCCCAGCCGAGCCAGCTCAGCGCCACGGCCGCGACGGCGGCGCGCGCGGCCCAGGCGGGCGGCTCGGGCCCCTCGGCCCGCGCGGATGGGCTCTCGGGAGCGCTCTCGGCCGCCCCGCCGGCGCCTACCGCGACTAGCTTCCGGGCCGGGACCGTCGCCGCCGCCGCGCGGACGCGGCCGAACCCGAGGTCCAGCGCGTAGCCGATCATGGCGAACACGTAGAGCAGGACGGCGGCCAGGACGAGCTGGTCGCTGAGCGTGGCGAGCCCGGACATCTCAGTGGGCATGGTTCGCTCCTTCACGCGAATCGGCCTCGGCGGCCTCGCGTCCTCGAAGGGTCGTGACGATCGTGGAGAACTCGTCGGCGAAGGCGGCGCCGCCGTCGGTGCGCGTCAGCCCGCCGACCTCGACCTCCTCGCCGTTCTCCGCGGTGCCGACCCGGACCCAGACCCGGCGGCGGCGGACGGTGAGCGAAAGGACCAGGCCGAGCACGGCCAGGGCGGCGGCGACCAGCGCGGGTCCCCGGCCGGGGTCGTAGGCGATCTGGAGGCTGATCCACTCGCGGACGCCGGTGAGCTGGATCGACCCCGCGCCGCCGGGCAGCGGCAGGGTGTCGCCGACGGCGAGCGGCTTGGTCTTGTTCCCCATGACGAGGGGCTTGAGGTCGGTGGTGTCGAGCTGGTACACCGACTGCGGCTGCCCGGACTTCAGCCCGAGGTCGCCGGAGAACGCGAACACCTGGGCCGTGGGGTTGGCCGCGCCCGGGAAGATCGACACCCAGGACCCGTCGGCGGCGGGCACCGTGGTCGGCAGGAAGCGCACCAGGAACCCGAGCTGGGACGGCTGCGCGTCCGGCACCTTGATCACGCACTCGGAGGTGTAGGTCATCTGGTCGGCGGTCAGGCACGGCACCGCGCCCTCGAAGGCGACCTGCCCCTTGCCGTCCAGCACCTTGAACGCGGGGGCGTACCCGTGGCCGAGCAGGTAGGTCTGCGTGCCGTTGACGTCCAGGGGCTCGTTCACCCGCAGGTCGTACGGGCGCTCGGGCGCGCCGGGGCGGTCGGCGACCCTCAGCCGGGCCGAGAAGTCCAGCGGCTGGCCGCGCCGGTCGCCGGCGGCGACATAGGTGGCCTGGAAGTCGTCCAGGTGGAAGGAGAACGGCTCCAGCGACTCGGCCGAGACCCGCTGGCCGGGGATGTACCGGTCGTAGGCGGCGACGGTGTTGGCGAAGCCGTTGCCCTCGACCAGCAGCACGTTCCCCCGGTACCCGTACAGCGAGCCCACGCCGACCGCGACCAGCAGCGCGAGCAGGGCGGTGTGGAAGAGCAGGTTGCCGGTCTCGCGCAGGTAGCCCTTCTCGGCGGCGACCCAGCCGGGGCCGGTGACCGTGCGGAAGCGCTTGGCGCGCAGCAGCGCGGCGAAGTCGTCGACGGTCCTGCCGGGCGCGGCGAAGGACGCGTGCTGCGGCAGCCGGGACAGGTTGCGCGGGGCCGCCGGGGGCTTGCGGCGCAGCTCGCGCCAGTGGGCGGCGGCCCTCGGGATGACGCAGCCGGCCAGCGAGAGGAACAGCAGCAGGTACGTCGCGGCGAACCACGGCGAGGTGAACACGTCGAACAGCCACAGCCGGTCCAGCCAGGCGGCCATGCCGGGGCTGTCCTTGAAGTACTGCGCGACCTTGTCGGGGCTGATCGACCGCTGCGGGTAGATCGACCCGGGCACCGAGGCCAGCGCGAACAGGAACAGCAGGATCAGCGCGGTGCGCATCGAGGTGAGCAGGCGCCAGGCCCAGCGCAGCCACCCCACCGGGCCGAGGCCGGCCGGGCGCACCGGGTCGGCGCGGACGTCTTCGGTCAGCGTCATCAGATCACCGGCTCGAATCCGCCCACCCAGCCCTGCATGTTCGCGATGATCTGCCCCCAGAGGCCGGTCACGAGCAGCACGCCGACCAGGACCAGCATGGCCCCGCCGACCCGGGTGATGAGCCGGGAGTGGCGGCGCACCGCCGTGAACGTCTTGAGGGCCTTGCGGTAGGCGAGGGCCGCGACGACGAACGGCAGGCCGAGCCCGAGCGCGTACGCGAACGCGAGTACGGCCCCGCGGACCGCGCTGCCCTGGTCGAGGGACAGCGTGAGGACGGCCGACAGCGTCGGGCCGATGCAGGGCGTCCAGCCGAGGCCGAAGACGACGCCGAGCAGGGGGGCGCCCGCGATGCCCGCCGCTGGGAAGCGGTGGATGCGCACGTCCCGCTGCAG
The DNA here is from genome assembly GCF_040653595.1 of Sphaerisporangium sp. NPDC051011. Taxonomy (NCBI): domain Bacteria; kingdom Bacillati; phylum Actinomycetota; class Actinomycetes; order Streptosporangiales; family Streptosporangiaceae; genus Sphaerisporangium; species Sphaerisporangium sp. NPDC051011. The sequence continues at coordinate 375,635 of NZ_JBFAGG010000006.1, forward strand.
GCCGGGCACCAGGCCGAGGAACGCCAGGCCGAGCACGATCGTCAGGCCGCCGAGCACGCGGGTGATCACGTCGGCGTTGCCGAGCAGCAGCGCGCCGAGACCGCCGAACAGGGCGCCTCCGAGCACGAACACCAGCGAGAAGCCCAGCACGAACAGGGCGCTGCCCGCGATCATGCGGCCGCGCCGGGGGTCGCCGCTCATGCCCGTCACGTACGACAGGTAGCCGGGCACCAGGGGCAGCACGCACGGGGACAGGAACGACACCAGCCCCGCGGCCACCGCGATGGGCAGCGCCACGAGCAGCGAGCCCGCCGCGATCGTGGTCGTGAGATCGCTCACGGCGCACCCGGCCCGGTCGGGACGCGGGCGCCGCGGGCGCGGGCCCTACTTCTCATCGCTGACCTTGGTCACCACGTCGAGCAGGTCGGAGTATTTGACCTCGCCGAGGGCGCGCGCCGCGACGCGCCCCTGGCGGTCGAGCACCAGAGTGGACGGGATCGCCGCCGGGTTCACCATGCCGTGGAAGGCGAGCGCCACCTTGCCCGGCTGGTCGAACAGGCTCGGGTAGCCGGGCTGCTGGGTGCGCTGGAAGGCCACGGCCTGCGCCTTGTCGTCCTTGAAGTCGACGCCGAGGAAGCCGACGCCGCGGTCCTTGGTCTTGGCGGCGACGTCCTTGAGGATGGGCGCCTCGCTGCGGCAGGGCGCGCACCACGAGGCCCAGAAGTTGAGCACCAGGACCTTGCCCTTGTGGTCTGCCAGGGCGGCGGCCGTGCCTTCGAGGGTCTCGCCCCGGACGTCCGGGGCCGCCTGGCGCTGCGCGGCGGGGACGACGAGCATGGTGCCGTCGCCGGCGACGTAGCGCGTGTCACCGGACTGCGGCTGGGTTCCCTGGGTTCCGGCGCAGCCCGCCAGAGCCGTCATGGCGAGCACGACGGCGACGAGGGCGCGTGGCTTCGCGGACACCGAGAAGGGTCTCCTTGTACTCACGACGTACTACGACCGGTAGAGCTTCAAACCCTATCCAGCACGCCGCGCGCCCCCGAAATCGGGGCGGTACCTGTGCAGGTGTGGGGTGACTACCGCCGATTGGCCGATTTGAGCATTTTAGGCGGTTTGACGAGTGCGCCGGCCGGTTCGCTGTACCCGACGCTCGCCAGCCGGTCCCCCTCGAACGTGAGGCTGGTCACGCTGGCCAGCGCGCACTGGCGGCGGCGCGGGTCGTGCCAGAACCTGCGGCCCTCGGCGGCCAGGCGGATGATCCAGATCGGGAGCTGGTGGCTGACCAGCACGACCTCGTGCCCCCGCGCCCCGGCCCGCGCCTGGTTGATGATCGACCGCATGCGGTCGACGATCTCGGTGTACGGCTCGCCCCACGAGGGACGCGCGGGGTTCCACATGTGGCGGAAGTTGCCCGGCGTGCGGAACATGCCGCCGATCACCAGGCCCTCGAAGACGTTGTCGGCCTCGATCAGCCGGTCGTCGGTCTGGACGGGCAGCCCGAAGGTCTGCGCGAGCGGCGCGGAGGTCTCCTGGGCACGCTCCAGCGGCGAGCTGTACAGCGCGGTGACGTCGCGGCCGGCGAGCGCCTTGGCCACCATCTCGGCCATCGAACGGCCGTTCTCGGAGAGGTGGTACCCGGGCAGCCGTCCGTACAGGAGGCCCTGGGGATTGTGCACCTCTCCATGACGGAGCAGGTGAACAATGGTGCTTTCAGTCATGACGGACACCAGCCTACTGGCCCGGACCGACCGCGGCCGTGAGGCCGGGCGGGGGTGTCATCTTGCGCAGCACCTCGACGGCCGCGCGGATGGCCGGGCGGCGCGCGGCGTCCGTCCGCCACACCGCGAAGATGTGCCGGGTGGGCCTCGGCTTCAGCGGCACGGCCCGGACGTCCGGCGGCAGCCCGCCGCGGCCCAGGCGCGGGATCAGCGCGCAGCCGTGACCGGCCCCGACCAGCGCGACCTGCGTCGGGTACTCGTCGGCGATGCACGAGAAGTCGGGCTCCAGCGACGCCCGGCGCAGGGTCAGCACGAGCCAGTCGTGGCACAACGTGCCCGGGGACGAGCCGATCCACCGCTCGCCGGTCAGCTCCGCCAGGTCGATCTCTGGCCTGCCGGCCAGGGGGTGGTCGGCGGCGAGGACGACGTCGGCCGGGTCCTCGAACAGCGGCGCGCGCGACAGCCCCTCGGGGACGGCCATCGGCCGGTTCTGCCAGTCCTGGACGATGGCCAGGTCCAGCTCGCCGCGCGCGACCTCGCGCACCTGGCGCTCGGGCTCGCGCTCGTACATCATCAGGTCCAGCTCGGGGTGGCGCCGCTTGAGCTCGCCCAGCGCGTGCGGCATGACCCCCCGGGCCGCCGTCGGGAACGCGGCGATCTGCAGGCGCCCGACGACCGTGCCGCGCAGGGCCTCGAAGTCGGCCTCGGCGGTCTCCACCAGGGCGAGGATGCGCTCGGCGTGCTCGGCGAGCAGCCCCGCGGCGTCGGTGAGCTTCACGCCGCGCCCGTTGCGCTCCAGCAGCGTGGAGCCGGTCTCGCGCTCCAGCTTGGCGAGCTGCTGGGAGATCGCCGAGGGGGTGACCATGAGCGCCTCGGCGGCGGCGCCGACCGAGCCGTACACCGAGACCGCGTGCAGGGCCTTGAGCCGGTGGAGATCCAACATATAGCGATGCTAAACGATGGCCGACCAAAAGTCGCGAATGCGCTGAAGCTTCACGACCCCTGTCCGGCCTCCTGGGACGCGGCGGCCGCGGCCTTGGCGGCGGCGGGCAGCGCCTCGGCGACGCGGGTCAGCGCCTCCTCGTCGTGCGCCGCCGACAGGAACCACGCCTCGTACGCCGACGGCGGCAGGTAGACGCCCTGGTCGAGCATGGAGTGGAAGAACGCCCGGAACGCCCCGGTGTCCTGCGCGCGGGCGCCCGCGAAGTCGGTGACGGGATCGGCCGTGAAGAAGATCGAGAAGAGGTTGCCCGCGCGCTGGAGGCGGTGGGGCACCCCGGCGGCTGCCAGCGCGTCCGAGGCGGCGCGGCCGATGATCAGCGCCGCGGCGTCCACGCGGTCGTACACCTCGTCGTCGCAGGCACGCAGCGTGGCCAGGCCCGCCGCGCACGCCAGCGGGTTCCCCGAGAGCGTGCCCGCCTGGTACACCGGGCCCTCGGGGGCGAGCCTGTCCATGATCTCGGCCCGGCCGCCGAACGCCGCCGCCGGCAGCCCCCCGCCCATGACCTTGCCGAACGTCATCAGGTCGGCCTCGACGGGGTCCAGGCCGTACCAGCCGGACGCCGAGACGCGAAAGCCCGTCAGCACCTCGTCCATGATGAGCAGGGCGCCCGAGGCCGTGCACAGCTCGCGCAGCAGCGCGTTGAAGCCGGCGGCCGGGGGCACGACCCCCATGTTGGCCGGGCACGCCTCGGTGATCACGCAGGCGATCTCGCCGCCGTACGCCGCGAACGCCTCGCGCACCGCCTCGGGCGAGTTGTACGGAAGGACGATCGTGTCGGCGGCGGACGCGCCGGTCACGCCGGGGGTGTCGGGCAGCCCGAAGGTCACGACGCCCGACCCGGCGGAGGCGAGCAGCGCGTCCACGTGCCCGTGGTAGCACCCGGCGAACTTGACCACGCGCGAGCGGCCGGTGAAGCCGCGCGCCAGCCGCACCGCCGACATGGTGGCCTCGGTGCCGGAGCTGACCAGGCGGACCTTCTCGACCGGGCCCACCCGCGCCACGAGCTCCTCGGCCAGCTCGACCTCGCCCGGGGTCGCGGTGCCGAACGAGGTGCCCCGCGCCAGCGCGGCCGTCAGGGCCTCCACCACGGCGGGGTGCCGGTGGCCGAGGATCATCGGCCCCCACGAGCACACCAGGTCGACGTAGCGGTTGCCGTCGGCGTCCACGACGTACGGCCCCTCGCCGGACTCCATGAACCTCGGGGTGCCGCCGACGGCGCCGAACGCGCGCACCGGGGAGTTCACCCCGCCGGGGACGACGGCGCGGGAACGGCCGAACAGGGCCTCTGAGATCTTCGTACGGCTCACGGACCCAGGCTAGTGCCCGGGGCGCGCGCCCGGACGGCCGCCTCCGGGCGCGAGCGCGGTCACTCGCAGGCGTCGGCCAGGTGGTCCAGGACGTGCAGCGGGTCGGGCAGGGGACGGCCGTCGGGCGGGCGCAGCCAGCGGGCCTGGCTGCCGTCTACCAGCGACGACGGCGGGGCGAGCACGTAGCTGTCGCGGCAGTGCCAGCGCAGGCCCGGGGTCTCCTCGATGGTCTCGGGCCCGTAGTCGAGGTGGCAGGACCACCACTCGTCCTCGTCCTCGGGGGCGCCACGTGTGGCGACATAAAAAAGGGCCCGGTCGCCGTTCGTGGCTACCGGGCCCGTCGCGAAGCCGGATTCCTCCATCGCGAGCAGTGCCGTATGTCCGGCGGAGGCCGGCACGTCGAACACGTCGAACACCCTGCCCGTGGGAAGAATCACGTTCGCCTCGGGATTCTGCTCCCACCATCGGGTCAGCAGCGCGGCGTCCGTGGTCGCCATCATCTGCCAGGCCGGGGACAGGGGATGCGCCCCTGGATCCGGACAGCCCACGCGGTCGCACGAACAGGCGCGCCTTCCCTCGCGCAGCGGATGCGCGCCCAGGCAGCTCGCCCAGCCCAGTTCGGCGTATTCGAGCACCGAGGTGATCGTCTGTACTCTGCCATGGGCACGGCCTCGCTTTTTGGCCCTGCGGGCCGCCAGCGGCACACCCACCATCGTGTTCCTCCCCCACCCTCGCCTTCCCCCGATGATGCCCGATGGCGTGCGGACCAGGTGACCCGACCCCCGGAAACCCCCGGAAAATGGCCCGTCAGGGTAGTCTTCTGGCCACTTCCGTAGCCCAGTAGGTGAGGATCATGTCCGCCCCGGCGCGCTTGATCGCGGTGAGCGACTCCATGATGACGCGGTCGCGGTCGATCCAGCCGTTGGCCGCCGCGGCCTCCACCATCGCGTACTCCCCGCTCACCTGGTAGGCCGCGACCGGCACGTCCACCGCGTCGCGGACCTGGCGCAGGATGTCCAGGTAGGCCAGCGCGGGCTTGACCATGACGGCGTCGGCGCCCTCCTGGAGGTCCAGGCGCACCTCGCGCAGCGACTCGCCGATCGGACCGGCCGGGTCCTGCTGGTAGGCGCTGCGGTCGCCGAACTGGGGCGCGCACTCGGCGGCGTCCCGGAACGGGCCGTAGAACGCCGAGGCGTACTTCGCCGAGTAGGCCAGGATCGGGATGTGCGCGAAGCCTTCCGCGTCCAGGGCCGCGCGGATCGCGCCGACCTGGCCGTCCATCATGCCGCTCGGCGCGATCACCTGTGACCCGGCGCGGGCCTGCGCCACGGCGATCGAGGCGTAGCGCTCCAGCGTCGCGTCGTTGTCGACCTCCCCCTCGGGGGTGAGGATGCCGCAGTGCCCGTGGTCGGTGTACTCGTCCAGGCAGGTGTCGCTCATGACGACGATGGCGTCGCCCAGATCGGCGCTCAGCTCGGCCAGCGCCTTCTGCAGGATGCCGTCCGGGTCGTCGGCCGCCGAGCCCCGGGCGTCCTTGGCCGCCGGGACGCCGAACAGGATCAGCCCGCCGACGCCCGCCTCCGCCGCCTCGCCGGCGGCCTTGCGCAGCGAGTCGACGGTGTGCTGGACGACCCCGGGCATGGACGCGACCGGTTGCGGGTCGCTCACGCCCTCCTTGACGAACATCGGCAGCACCAGCTCGGCCGGGTGCAGCCGCGTGCCCGCCACCATGCGGCGGATCGGCGTGTTACGGCGCAGCCTGCGGGGCCGCGCGACCGGAAAGCCCGCGTTCATCGTGTCTCCCCTCCCTGACCTCGCGACCGGCCGCGCGCGGCCGGTCGCGATGGGGATCTCTACTGGTTGTGGTGGGTCACCTGGCCCGGCGCCGCGCTCCCCTGCGGGTCTGCGAGGGCCGTCGGGGGACGTCGCCGGCGGCGAGGGCCGCCTGACGCTGCTTGGCACCGTACTCGGCGAGGGCGGCGGCCAAGGCTCCGGCCGAGGGGTTGTCGGCCATGATGTCCACCCGCAGGCCGAACTCCTCCGCCGTCTTGGCGGTCTGCGGCCCGATCACCGCGATGACCGTCACGTTGTGCGGCTTGCCGGCGATGCCGACGAGGTTCCTCACCGTGCTGGACGAGGTGAACAGCACCGCGTCGAACCCGCCGCTCTTGATCGCCACGCGGGTCGCCTCGGGCGGCGGGGCCGCGCGGACCGTCCGGTAGGCCGTCACGTCGTCGCACTCCCAGCCGAGCTCGGTCAGCCCGGCGATCAGCGTCTCGGTGGCGATGTCCGCGCGGGGCAGCAGCACGCGGTTGATCGGGTCGAGCATCGAGTCGTACGGAGGCCACTCGGCGAGCAGCCCCTCCGAGGAGTGCTCGCCCACGGGCACGAGGTCGGGCTTGACGCCGAACGCGATCAGCGCCTGTGCCGTCGCCTCCCCCACGGCCGCGACCTTCAGCCCGGCGAACGCCCGCGCGTCCAGGCCGTACTCTTCGAACTTCTCGCGGATCGCCTTGACCGCGTTGGCCGAGGTGAACGCCACCCACTCGTAGCGGCCGGTCACCAGGCCCTTGATCGCGCGATCCATCTGCTGCGGCGTGCGCGGCGGCTCGACGGAGATCGTCGGCACTTCCTCGGGCACCGCGCCGTACGACCTGAGCTGCTCGGACAGCCCGGCCGCCTGCTCCTTGGTGCGCGGCACGAGCACCCGCCAGCCGAACAGCGGCTTGTTCTCGAACCAGGACAACCGGTCGCGGGTGGTCACGGCGTCCCCGACGACGATCACCGCGGGCTCGGCGATGTCGGCGTGTTTCAGATCGGCGGCGAGCCTGCCGAGCGAGGAGACCACGGTGTACTGCTCGGTCGTGGTGCCGCTCTGCGTCACGGCCACGGGCGTGGTGTCGGGGCTGCCGCCCGCGATCAGGGCCTTGCCGATCGCCACCGCGTCCCGGACGCCGTTGTAGATCACCAGCGTGCCGTCGCAGGCGGCGTGCGGCGACCAGTCGTCCACGCGCGTGGCGTCCACGATGCGGAACTCGGACGCGGACGCCGCCGGGGCGATGCCCGCGTAGGTGAGCACGGCCGTCGCGGGCGTCACGCCCGGGACGATCTCGAAGTCGACGTCCGCCTTCGCGCAGGCCGCGACCTCCTCGCTCACCGAGGAGAAGAAGCCAGGGTCGCCCGCGCACAGGCGCACGACGTGACACCCGGCCTTGGCGTGCTGCACGGCTTTCAGCGACACCGCGCCCGACTCGCCGGCGACGTCGACGACCGTCACGTCCTCGGCGCAGTGGCGCAGCAGCGGGGCGTACGCCTCCTGGTCCAGGACGACGACGTCGGCGCGGGCGAGCAGGTCGGCGGCACGCAGGGTCAGAAGGTTCTCGTCGCCGGGGCCCGCCCCCACGAACGCGACGAAACCGGCGCGCCGCCGCCCGGCGTCATGGCCGGTCTCCTCGGGCGCGCCGCTCGTCGTGCCGGGCGTCTCAGGCTTGCCCGTCTCGGCGGTCTTGCTGGTCTGGCTTCCGGAGCTCAATGGGTCCGCTCCCCCATCAACGTGCCGGCCCCCTCGGCGATCATGGCGGTCGCGAGATCGCGGCCGAGCTCCATGGCGGCCGAGGGATCCCCGGCGGTGGACTTGCGCACCGACCGCGTGCCATCAAAGGCCACCACGGCGGCGGTCAGGTTGAGAATGTGCCCGTCATCGGAGGCGTACGCACCTACGGGCGCGCTGCACCCGGCCTCCAGCGCGGCGAGCACCTCGCGCTCGGCGGTCACCGCCGCGCGCGTGCGCGCGTCGTCGAGGACGGCCAGCAGGTCGATCAGGACGTCGTCCCCGGCGCGGCACTCCACGGCGAGGGCGCCCTGGCCCGGCGCGGGCAGCATGTCCGCGACGTCGAACAGCTCGGAGATCTCGGCGGTGCGGCCGAGGCGGCCGAGCCCGGCGGCGGCGAGCACGACGGCGCGCAGTTCGCCGGAGGCGACCTTGCCGATGCGGGTGTCGGCGTTGCCGCGGATCGCGACGTACTCCAGGTCCGGGCGCAGGAGGCGGAGCTGGGCGACGCGGCGCGGGGAGCCCGTGCCCACCTTGTCGCCGGGGCGCAGGTCGGCGAGCCTGGCCGGGCCGACCAGGGCGTCTCTGGGGTCGTCGCGGGGCGTGATCGCCGCGACGACGACGCGGGGATCGGGCTTGGTGGGAAGGTCCTTGAGGGAGTGGACCGCGAAGTCGATCTCGCCCTCGATGAGCTTGTCGCGCAGGGCGCTCACGAAGACGCCGGTGCCGCCGAGCTGGGCGAGCTGCGCCTTGGTGACATCGCCGAAGGTCGTGATGCAGACGAGCTCGACGGGACGGCCGGTGAGCATGGTCAGCCGGTCGGCCACCTGCTGGGACTGGGTGGTCGCCATCAGGCTGCGGCGCGTGCCCAGCCGGAGGACGCGCGGGCTCGCCATCAACAGGCCCTCGCTCATTCGTCCTCCTCGCCGGATCGCCCGGTCGTGTCCGTCTCCACCTCGGCCACCTCGGCTCTCGTCACTGCCTCTGGCACCTTCGGGTTCAGGTCGAACAGTTCGCGCAGCGCCTCAGCATAATGATCGCCCGCCGGGGACGCCGCCAACCGCTTGACACGCACGGTCGGCTCGTGGAGCAGCTTGTCCACGACCCGGCGGATGGTCTGGGAGATCTCTCCGCGCAACCGCCCGTCGATCTCGGGAACCCGGGTGACCAGGCGCCCGATCTCGGTCTCGACGACGTCGGCCGCCTTGGCGCGCAAGGCGATCACCGTCGGCGTGACCTTGGCCGCGCGCTCGGCCCGGAGATACTCGCACACCTCGGCGGACACAATCGAGCGGACCGCGGCGACCTCGTCGGAGGCGCCGCCGTCCTGACCGTCACCGAACCCGGCCTCCTGCATCGACTCGAGATCGACGAGGGTGACGCCGGGCAGCGTGCGGACGCCCGGATCGACGTCGTGCGGCAACGCGAGGTCGAGCAGGAATAGCGGCTTGCTCCGCGCCGCCCGCCCCACCATCTCGGTGCCGATGACAACGCTACCCGCTCCCGTGCAGGAGATGACGACATCGGCCGAGGTCAGCTCCCTCTCGACGTCCGCCAGCTCGACCGCGCGGCCGCCCACGCTCTGCGCCAGGCGCGCGGCCCGCTCGAAGGTGCGGTTGGCGACGACGATGTCGGTCACCCCGGCCCTGCCCAGCGTCACGGCCGACAGCGCGCTCATGGACCCGGCGCCCACCACCAGCGCCCGCTTGCCCTGGAGCGGCCCGAGCACCCGCTCGGCCAGCGTCAGGCCGAGCCCGACCAGAGAGGCCCCCACGCGGTCGATGCCCGTCTCGGTGTGGGCGCGCTTGCCCACCCTCAGCGCCTTCTGGGCCAAATCGTTCAGCGTGGAGCCCGCGGTGCCCTGCTCCTGGGCGAGCCGCAGCGACTGGCGCACCTGGCCGAGGATCTGGCCTTCGCCCAGCGCCATCGAGTCGAGCCCGCACACGACGGTGAAAAAGTGCTCGACCACGCGGTCCTCATAGTGGACGTACAAATGGCGCGTCAACTGCTCCTGGGGGACGCCCGAGTGCGCGCTGAGCATCTCGGTGACCGCCGTCACACCGCCGTGGAAGCGGTCGACCTCGGCGTAGACCTCGACCCGGTTGCACGTGGAGACGATCATCACCTCGGACACGTGCTCATCGCTTCGCAGGTCGTGCAGCAGCTTCACGAGGGCGTCGCCGGTGACCGCGACGCGTTCGAGCAAGGCCACGGGCGCCGTCCTGTGGCTGAGACCCACGGTCAGAAGACTCATGCGTCCATCGCCTCCGCCAAGTTCTCCGCCATGATGGGGCTCCCTGATTCACGATCCGCCTTGCGCTGCTCATGGAACGCGAGGATCTGAAGTTCGGTCGATAGGTCAACTTTGCGGACATCGACTCCGTCAGGCACATTGAGCACAACGGGGGCGAAGTTCAAGATACTGGTGATGCCGGAGGCGATGACCCGGTCGGCCACCGGCTGGGCGGCCGCCGCAGGCGTCGCGATCACCACGATCGAGATGCCGCGCTTGCGGATCACGTCCTCGAGTTCGTCGATGTGGTCGACGGCCATGCCGACCAGGCGCTCCCCCACGACGGACACGTCCGCGTCGAACAGCGCGGCCACCCGGAAGCCCCGCGACACGAACCCGCCGTAGTTGGCGAGCGCGCGGCCGAGGTTGCCGACGCCGACGATGGCGACGGCCCAGTCCTGGGTGAGGCCGAGCTCCCGGGAGATCTGATAGATGAGGTACTGGACGTCGTAGCCGACTCCGCGCGTGCCGTACGACCCGAGGTGCGACAGGTCTTTGCGGAGCTTCGCGGAGTTCACCCCGGCCGCGACGGCCAGGTCCTCCGAGCTGACGGTCGCGGTTCCCCGCTCCGCGAGCCCGTTGAGGGCGCGCAGATAGAGGGGCAGCCGTGCGACGGTCGCATCGGGGATGCCACGTTCACGCGCTTGGGACATGCGGCGGATCACTTCGGCCGGGACTCCAGGGGACGGGCGGCCGGTGCGCCCCGGCCGCGCTCGCGGTTGCGACGGATGTCGAGGAGAGGGCGCAGGCTTCCAGGTTAATCCCTTTGTGAAGACATGCACAAAGTGTGAGAGCCCACTCTCGGGTGTTCACTCTCCCAGTTAAGGGTGGCGGTCCGGGATCCACCCCCGGGCCCCGCGAACCCGTACGGGGCCGCGCCATGGGCGTTCCGGGAGCGTACCAGTCCAGGCGGAGGCCGCTAGGCTGGGCGTATGGCGCCGCGAGATCACACGATCACTCTGCTGGGCAAACCAGGATGCCATCTGTGCGACGACGCCAGGGCCGTCATCCAGCGCGTCGCCGCGGAACTGGGCGTCACCTGGGAGGAACGCGACATCACCGCCTCCGAGGCCGATCAGAAGGCGTACTGGGACATGATCCCCGTCACACTGATCGACGGCGTGCAGCACGACTTCTGGCGGGTCGACGAGACCCGCCTGCGCGCCGCCCTCGGCGCCTGAACCCTCCCTACACGCGATAGGCGGTGGGCAGCGGGACGACCTTGGCGGCGTTGACGTTCAGCTCGATCACGTTGGCGGCGAGCACGTGGGCCACCCGCTCGCGGGCGAACCGCTCCATGTGCGCCTGGCGCTGGTGCTCGGTGAACGCCACCTCGTCGCGGTAGATCTCGTACACGATGCGCTGCAGCGGCGCCGACTTGACCGCATGGCAGATGAAGATCAGGGTGTCCGGCTCGCTGCGGCGCACGGCCTCGACCGTCTCGTCGGCCAGGCGGTCGAACGCCTCGCCCGCGCCGTCCATGAGCGTGAAGACGGTGAGCAACCCGTAGATGCTGGTGGACGGCTTCGCCGAACCGCCGGCCGGCGCGGACGCCACGCCCCGGGCCCCGCGTCCCCCGAGCCCCTCGGGCGCGGCCGGCGGATCCGGGCGTCCGAAGGCCTGCTGCGCCTCGGCGCCGGAGAAGAGCACGCCCGTGGCGGGCATCGAGAATTCCGGCTGCCCGGGCGCCCGGTGCGACCCGTCCGGCCCGGGGAAACCGGCCTCGACCGTCGCGTCGTAGCCGCCGTGCCGGCCGAACTGTTCCTGCTGCTGCCCGGGCTGCTCGGGCCGTCCGTACGGGGACTGCTGCCCGTACGGGGGCTGCTCGCCCTGCGGGCCCTGGTAGCGGCCCGGCTGGTTGAGCCGGCCCGGCGGCGGGCCGGGTTCCATGAACTCGCCGGTCCTCGGGCCGCCGTGGCCCTCGAACTGGCCCTCGAACTGGCCCTCGGAGCCGCCGGACGGCTGCATGCGCGCGGCGAAGTCGACCTCGCCCGGGTCGCCCGCCCGGTACTCGGCCACCAGGTCACCGAGACCGGAACGGCGGGGCGGCGGCATGGCCGGGGCGGCGACCGGCATGGGGCCGGACTCGGGGGAGGTTCCGGACGGCTCGGGGGCGCGGCGCCTGCTGGGCCTTTGCTCCTCCTCCCAGACGTCGTCGGTGTCGTCGCGCTCCTCGTCGTACGGGGCGAGCGGTCGCGCGACGACGTACCACACGGCCCCCACCATGAGGGTGATCAGCAGCGCGGCGAACACGCCGGGGATGGCGAACCGCACCGCGCCGACGATGGCGAAGCCGGTCGGGGTGAGCACCACCCCGGCGTGCATGTTGTCGGCGTCGGAGTCGTCGCCCCCGCGCCAGCGCAGGACCGCGAGGATCAGGCAGCCGATGAGGATCAGGTACGTGGCGGCGTGGGCGGCGGTCAGCAGGGCGGTCGGGATGATCGTCCAGTGGGTGTCCCCGAGGGGCAGTACCTTGCTGCTGAGCTTCTCGGTCGCGCTGATCGGGTCGACGGCCAGGATGACGAGGGTGACCAGCGTCAAGGCCGCGCCGAACAGCCAGGCGGCGAACTTGCCGGCCGTGCCGCGCGCGAGGAGCTGGACCATGCCGATGGCCAGCCAGAACGGTGCCAGGAACGCCCCGGTGATCTGGTAGACGCGGAAGGTCGCGGGACCGAACCCGATGAGGTGCCCGATCGCGACCGAGCTGAGAGCCAGGCAGAGCGACGCGGTGGTGATGGCCCAGGCGAGGAGCCAGCCGGTTCTCTGCTCCCGGAGGCGTCCCACCAGGATGCCGGTGGTGATGGCGGCGAACACTGCACCGGCGAAGGCGGTGACGGCAACGACGGCTTCCATGATGGCTCAACTCTGCCGGACATTACCTCCAAACCGGTAGCCGATGCCCGAGGTGCCGCATCACTCCTGTTACGCGAGGTACTTACTGAGGCAAAGTGGATTGTGCAATTTCCCTATGATTTCTAGAGTGTTGCCGCACGCACCCGCCCTTCCCTTTCCTCCCCAGGGATACCGGATGTCGAACTCATGGTCGGTCGCCGGGCTTTCCCCACCAGGATCGGCCGACACAGTGAACTCCACGCGCCCCGCCGCTGACCAGCGCGAGCGCCCCTCTCCTGAGAGCGATGAGCTCCGGAAGGTGGTGCTCCGCGCCAAGACCGGCGACGCCGACGCCTTCGCGGCGCTCTACGACCGTTATGTGGATCTTGTCTATCGCTATGTCTACTTCCGGGTCGGCTGCCACGCGCTCGCGGAGGATCTCACCAGTGAAACGTTCCTGCGCGCCCTCGGGCGCATCGGCCACTTCACCTGGCAGGGCAGGGACATCGGCGCATGGCTGGTGACGATCGCCAGGAATCTCGTGACCGACCACTACAAGTCCGGCAGGTACCGCATGGAGGTGTCCACGGCCGAGGTGCTGGACACCCCGCTGGACGGCGCGCACATCCCGGAGAACGCCGTGGTCGCCACCATGATCACCGAGCGGGTGTTGCGGGCCGTCCGCGACCTCGGACCCGAGCAACAGGAGTGCGTGGTGCTGCGCTTCCTGCACGGCATGTCCCTGGCCGAGACCGCGCTGATCATGGGCAAGAAGAGCGGCGCGATCAAAGCCCTGCAGTTCCGCGCGATCCGCGCCCTGGCCCGGGCGCTCCCGGACGACCTCAATTGACCACGACCGGCAAGGCGCCGCCGCGGGCGCGGACGGCCGTAACCTGAGGCCTCTCCGCATCGTTGGGCAGATAGCACCTATGGATCATCGTAGTGCGTCCGGCAGGGAGCTTTCATGGGCAAGTGGGGGCCTACGCGGTGGCTGCTCAGGCGGCGGGCCGTCGTCAGGCGGCGCGATCCCCAGCCCCATTTCGTCGCACGGCTGAACGAGATCGGCTCCGACTCCGGCACCGGCCCGCGTCCCGACTTCCGGGCGCGCCTGCGCGAGGAACTGCTGGCCGCCTACCACGCGAAGGCCGCCGCCCCCGCCCCCGAGACGCCCCCGCGCCGCCCGTCCCTGTTCACCCGGGTGCGCCCGGCGGCGGTGATCGTGGCCGTGGTGGGCGTGATGTTCTTCACAGGCCTGCGGACCTACGACGCCGTCCCCGGCGACAGCCTCTACCCGATCAAGCGCGCGGCCGAGGCCACCCTGCTCAGCCTGACGACCGACGACACCGAACGCGCCAAGCGGGAGCTGAACGCCGCCCACTCCCGCGCCACGGAGGCCGCCGCGCTGCTCGGCTACCCCGACTCCGCGCGCGAGAAGCTGATCGGGCGGACGCTGGACGACATGACGCGCACCACCCGCTCCGCCCTCACCGAGCTCGGCCACGTGAAGCGGCGCGGCAAGCAGACACCGGCGATCAAGAAGTTCACCGAGCAGCAGCGCGACGTCGTCGAGCCGATGATCCCGCAGCTCGGCGGGGACGACCGCATGAAGGCCAGCGCCTACCTGGACATGATCGACGACCTCACCCCGTGACGTCCCCGCGCGTGCGCCAGACCGTCACGCCACGCTAACGCCTCGTACACCGATTTCAGCCCCTCCGCATGGTTAAGCTGAAGTGCTATGAGGCGGTTACTACGACGGCGTACCGAGGCGGAGATCGCCGGCGAAGTAGCGGCGGCGGCGGCCGTCACGGCCCCGGAGACCGAGCCCGACCCCACCGCCGCGGCGTTCTTCGACGTCGACAACACGATGATGCGCGGCGCCTCGATCTACCACTTCGCCCGCGGGCTCGCCTCCCGCGGGCTTTTCACCACCGGGGACCTGCTGAAGTTCGCCATCGGCCAGGCCCTGTTCCGCGTGCGCGGCAACGAGAACCCCGCACACATCGCCCGCGCCAAGGAGACGGCCCTGGCGTTCGTGGTCGGGCTCAAGGTCGAAGACGTCGTGCGCCTCGGCGAGGAGATCTACGACGAGGTGATGGCCGACCGCATCTGGGCCGGCACCCGCGCGCTCGCCCAGGGCCACCTTGACCGCGGCCAGCGCGTGTGGCTGGTGACCGCCACACCGGTCGAGCTGTCCCGCGTGATCGCCCAGCGGCTCGGGCTGACCGGCGCGCTCGGCACCGTCGCCGAGACCGAGAACGGCGTCTACACCGGACGGCTGGTGGGCGACCTGCTGCACGGCCCCGCCAAGGCCGAAGCCGTCAAGGCGCTGGCGCGACGCGAGGGCCTGGACCTGTCCCGCTGCACCGCCTACAGCGACTCGGCCAACGACCTGCCCCTGCTGCGGCTCGTCGGCCACCCCTGCGCGATCAACCCCGACAGCGAACTGCTCGAATACGCCAGGAAGAGCGACTGGCCGGTGCGCGACTTCCGCACCGGCCGCAAGGCCACGATGATCGGCCTGCCCATCGCGGCGGGCGCGGGCGCGCTGGCCGGAGGCGTGGCCGCCGCGATCGCCCTCAGAAAGCACTACCGCTCGCTCTGACCCGACGCCCCGCGGGCGTCGGCTGGTCAGCGCCCCTCGGCCTTGCCGAAGACCTCCAGGGCCTCGGCGTCGGAGTAGCTGCCGGTGACGAACTCGGCGACCCACTGCTCGACGCCGCCGAAGCCGCTCTCGTGCCCGCCCCTGGTGACCTCGACCAGTTCACGGTCAGCGTTAAGGCCTCAATGCGGAGGAACCGGGACTCGCTTGACCCCAACAGGCCGGCGCACGGAGGTGGGGACCACGTCACTGCCGACACGCAGGCATCGACGTGGGGACCGCGAGCCCGTTCACCCGTCAGCCGTGTTCGCGGAGGGCATGCAGGCAGACGCACGTCTTCGCAAGTTTTCCGCGAAATCCTCACTATGATGACGACGTGCATGCAGGGAGGGGGGGCCGTGCTCATCCGATTCGATGTGGCGAACTTTCGGTCGGTGCTCGATTCCGTCGAGTTGTCGATGGTCGCCGTCGACCGGGACAGAACCGAGGCGAGGCCGGTGCCCAACCTCGGTGAGAGCCTGCTGCCGGTGGCGGCCGTCTACGGTCCCAACGCCTCCGGCAAATCCAATGTCATCGCCGCGCTGACGTGGCTGCGAACCGCCGTGCGTGATTCCTTGCGCTACTGGGACGACGAGATCCCCGTCGAGCCGTTCGCGTTCGCCGACGGTAAGGACCGTCCTTCCGAGTTCACGATCGAGTCGGTGATATCGGGCGTCAGGTTCGAGTACACCGTCGAACTGGACCGGCAAGAAGTCGCGTATGAAGCCTTGTTCCACTACCCCGAGAAGAAGCGGCGCAGGATCTTCGAACGTGAAGGAGCCGAGCTCAAGCTCCAACGGGGCCTCGGCAGGCTGTCCGGCACGCGGGAACTGTTGACCGCGCGTACTCTCGCTCTGTCCGTCGCCCGGCGATTCGACGAGCCTCTCGTCTCTGATTTCGCTCGTGACCTGCTCGCGGCCCAGACGCTCGGCCTGAAGTCCCGTGCTCGCCGCCCCTTGAACTCCGGTCCGGCTCGCTCGACGCTTCGCTGGTTCGAGGAGAGCTCCGAACGGGACCAGTTGTCCTTGCCGGGCTTCGAGGAACTGGAATGGCCCTCTCCGGCGGATCGGACTCAGGCGTTGGCCTTACTGCGGTTGGCAGACCTCGGCATCGACGATGTGGTGATCGACGAGCCCGAGGGGAGTTATCCAGAGGGCGCCCCCGAAACACTGCGCATGCGAACGCAACGCAGGGTGAGGCTCGTCCACCGAGCGGCTCACGAAAGAGCACCGCTCGACTTCGCAGCGGAGTCGGAGGGCACGCGCACCTGGTTCCAGCTCATCGGCCCGGTACTGGCCGCTCTCCGCTCCGGGTCTCTGCTGTTGTTCGACGAGCTGGACGCGAGCCTGCATCCGACGTTGTCCATGCACCTGATCCGGCTGTTCCACGAACCGGCGACGAACCCGAAGGGCGCACAGCTCATCTTCACCTCGCACGACACGAGCTTGCTGAACCACCTCAACCGAGACGAGGTCTGGTTGACCGAGAAGGCGGAGGACGGCGCGACCAGGCTCGGCGCGCTGGCCGAGTTCGCCGGAGAGCGGGTGAGGAAATCCCAGAACCTCGAGAAGGGGTACCTGCACGGCCGGTTCGGTGCGCTCCCCGACGTCGACCGGACCGAGGTCCTCCGCGCTCTTGGTCTGATCGGCTGACCGATATGCCGCGTAGAACCAAGGCGAAGGACCTCAAACGCAAGGTCGCGAGCCGACCGGAACGCAAGACCGTCGTCGTGTTCTGCGAGGGCGAGGCCTCCGAGCCCGACTACATCAACGGACTGAAGCGACTGCCGCACGTCCGCGCGAACACCTCGGTCAACATCGAGATCGACCCCGACAAGGGGGTACCGCTGACGCTCGTGAGGCGGGCGGTCGACCGAAAGCACGATGACGAGGTCGACGAGTGCTGGTGCGTGTTCGACGTCGAGTGGCCGCGGAATCATCCGAACCTTGAGCAGGCCATCCAGTTGTCGAACAGGCACGGCATTCGCCTCGCCATCTCGAACCCCTGCTTCGAGCTGTGGCTGATCCTTCACTTCGAGGACCAGACGGCCTTCATGAACACCGGTGACGCCGAACGCAGGAGCCGCAAGCTTGACGGACGTTCCGGGAAGCGGATCGACGCCGATCGGTACATGGACCGTCGGCACGCGGCATCGCAGCGCGCGGCCCTGCTGGCCAAACGCCACGCGCGGGACGAGACCCTGTTTCCCGACGACAACCCCTCGTCCACCATGGGCGACCTGCTCGACGCGATCGAACCCTGACCGGTCCGCACCCCTCGCAGGCGCTTAAGTGATCAGAAGAACGGGGGGAAGGCGTGGCCGCGTTCGAGGCGTAGGCGGTTGAGTTGTTGCTGGATCAGCTCGCGGACCTGGTCGGTGAGGTTGAAGACCAGGGCTCCCACCTCGTCGGCGCCGGCACCCGCGCGCTGCGATCGCCCTAAGGAAGCAGAGCACTACCGCTCGATCTGACCCGGCGCCCCGTGGGCGTCGCTCAGCGACCCTCGGCCTTGGCGAAGTCCCCCAGGGCCTGGGTGTCGGAGAAGGTGCCGGTGACGAAGTCGGCGACCCACTGCTCGATGTCGCCAAAGCCGCTCTCGGCCACCAGTCGGCTTGCCGCGGCGGCGGCGTCGAACAGGGTGCGGCGGAGGGTGACCGCGCCGCTGCCGGAGTCCAGCAGGGCCCAGTGGGCGCCCGACGTTCCGTACGGCATGCCGACCGACCCGGGGTTGACCACGAGCCTGCGGTCCACGAGCCGGACGAACGGCATGTGGGTGTTGCCCAGCACCACGGTGTCGGCGGTGACGCCGTCGAGCACCTCGGCCCACCGGGCGAGCGTGCTGTCCACGAGAATCATCTCGTCGTCCCGGCGCGGCGTCGCGTGGACGAAGAGAGTGGTGCTGAGCCGGCCGAGGTCGAGCACCTGCCGGTCGGGAAGGGCTGCCAGCAGGTCGACCTGTTCCGGGCGGAGCCGCTCGCCCGCCCACCGGGAGATCTCGTACTCGCACGGCTCTCCCCTGGCGACCTCGACCAGCTCGCGATCGGCGTTCCCGTTGACCCATAGCACCCGCTCGCCCAGGCTGACCAACAGATCGAGCGTCTCAACCGGCTGCGGGCCGGCGGCGATGTCCCCAGTGAGGACGAGCAGGTCTGCCGCCGTCACATCAGGCTCGGCGAGCACCGCCTCCAGAGCCGGCAGCACCCCGTGAACGTCGGAAAGTACGGCTATACGCATACCACCACCCTGCACGGCCGCCCCCACCTGCGACTCCCCCTGAACCCAATGGAAGTGCGATCTTCGGGCAATCATCCCCAGCCGAGCCTGACCGCACCGTCAGCCTGCCCGGAGGAACTGCTCGAAGGCTTCCCGGGCCAACGCGGAGACGGTCTTCCCTTCTTGATCAGCACGGGCCTTCGCGCGTTCGCGCAGTTCCTCAGGTACGCGAAACGAGACCCTCGGTGAGTGCGCGCCCTCACCTGTCAGTGACGGCCGACCGCCACGGCTGGTAGGTGTGGGCACGCGGCCCGCGTCGATCGCACGGTGGACATCGTCGATCGCGTCGTTCACATACGAGTCGGTGATGCGGTTGCCCTTGCCGTCATAGATCTCTTCGATGTCGCTGTCGATCTCGGAGTCATGGTCCAGGACCAGTTCGATGTCTTCCGGTGGCCAGGCTGCCTTGTAGCCGGTCATGGCATCCTCCTCAACGCGGTCGGCATCGCATGGATGATCACCAGGTATTTGTCGATGAGCCGATCTCTCCCAGTTCGAAGCCTCGTCCCATCGTGCCCCGCCACCGGGCCGACCACCGAGCGGAACTCATCCAGAGCTGGTACTACTGATCCGAGCCTCGCTCGCCTGTCCAGACGTCTCGGCCGTTCGCCCATAGCTCGTTGACGTGATAAGCGAACCGGTCGTACAGGCCGTCGTCCTGGTGCCGCCTGAGGTGCAGCATCGGCGAGTCGTGGCCGACGAGCTTGGCCAGATGCGGGGTGACGAGCATCTCCTCGTCGAACTGGAACACCGACAGCGCGATGTGCTCGTCACCGAACCGCGCCTCGATGCCGGAGATCTCTTTGAGATGATCGAGCTCGGCCAGTGTGATCCTGATCCGCGTGGACACCGTCAATGGCACCCCCTCGGCCTCCTCGCGGCGTCGTGTCACCTCACTGTCCGGATCTCCGAGCAGAAACCGGATACGGCACCCCTGCTCGGCCTTCCGCTGGAGCACCTTGGCGAGATTAGGGTGCTCCAGCCAGAGAAAGTAGTTGGTGTATCCGGCCAGGGTGATGCTCGACCTGGCATCAGTGATCAGCGTCCGCCACACACTCTTGGGACATGCGGACCGATACGGAAAGACCGACACCACCTCTCGATCCGGCCCGGTCTTGACCGCGTTACGTATCGCCTCGGGCCACAGCACGGCCTCATCCACTCCCAGCGCTCCGGAGGCGGCCCACCGGTGACGCGGATGCGGCACGCGCGCTTGGTCGGTCAGCCAGCGGGACACCGTTTTGACGTCCACCTCGCACCGTTCGGCGAGGTCCTTTTCGGTAAGTCTCGCACTCACCATCGCCTGACGTAGGGACTCGTTGGACATCGGCTACCTCGAAACCAGGGACGTTGGGGACGCCTCCAGACCGTAACGAGAAACGTCCCAGACGTCCGGGGAACGTGGTGTGAACGGCCGAACACGGACAGCCACTCTATCCGCGTGACCAAACCAACGATCCTCGAAGACCTGCAGGCGGCGTTCCCCCGATGGACCATTTGGCGCAGCTCAGCGGGCCGACTGTGGGCTACGCGCAACCAACGGCTTACCGACGCGCAGATGGAGCTCGGACTGAGCCACACCATTGACGGTGACGACGCACCTCAACTGGTCGAACGCCTCCGCGGCGAAGAGAACGCCGGTGCTTCCGGCGACCAAGGTGGGCCGACGACGTGAGCCGCACCCCGGGTCGGCACAGGATCGGAGCGGCACTCAGCCAGGTGGAACCTCGGCGCTGGGATGTGGCCAAGAAGGCGGCCGCCGCGCAAGTTGACCAGATGGAGCCCTGCTGGTCCGTCTCGTACGGCGTGGGTAGCCGACGGTTTCTCGCCATCGCCGTCTGGCACGTTCCGGCACCGCTGCGTGTGGAGGCCGCGACGGTTGAGGAGCTTCGCGAGTTGATGCGCGAAGCCGAGTTGGGGCCGCTGGCTGGGCCGGGCCGTTCGTGGGCCTGGGTGGCATGACGGCCTCCGACGCCCACGACCACGAGCCCACCGACCCCGACGACGCCGAGCCACGAGACCCGTACGGCTTCGGCCCCGGTGCACGGATCTCGATCGGCGGCTACTTCCCGAGCAGCGCCGTGGACCAGGTGGGCCCGGTAGTTCCGATTAACCCCGTTCCAGCCGATGGTGAACGGCTTTCAGGTGACCGGCAGTTGTACGCGGTCGCGTACCTGCTCCCGTCCCGAACCGAGCACGCCGTACCGTGGCGGGTCGCCGTCCCAGGGGACGATGCCGCTACGGCGTGCGGCGTCCGAGCCAGGGTCGCGGACATCTCCAGATCACGGGTCATCTGGATCCCCGGACCTCTGATGTGCCATGAATGCGCATCGGTGGTCACCGGCCGCACCGGACGGGACGGGCCACGGTGACGATCCTCAAGCCCGAAGGCACTGCCGGACACAGCCCACACGTCCCCGAACCGCAGGCCGACAGCCAGATCATCACCTGGCGGCCGGCGACCCACGCCGAGGACCGGCGGCGGGTGCTGCGCTGGACCTGTCAGTGCAAGCCAGTGGTGTACTACCTGATCACCGCTGGCGGACGAGGCTACATCGAACGCACCGCCCCAGGCCAAGCGACCGTCCAAAGCCCTCGAATGCGGTACGCGCCCATCGCCGACCTGTGGGAACTACTCCTCCTCGGCCGCGCCCGATGACACCACCGTCATCACACTCCCATCCGCAGCCGCGCAAACCGGCTGGCGGGTAGCGGGGAGTCCGAGGGGCGGCAGCCTCTCGGCGGGAGGCGGGGGCGGAGCCCCCTGGGAGAACACAGCCCGAGCCGGAGGGCCGCCAAGGCCCGGAGGTGAGGACCTTTGCCTTGCCGGCCCTCGGTGCTCCGTTGTCAGAAGAACGGGGGGAAGGCGTGGCCGCGTTCGAGGCGTAGGCGGTTGAGTTGTTGCTGGATCAGCTCGCGGACCTGGTCGGTGAGGTTGAAGACCAGCATGGGGTCGTCGGCCTCTTCGGGGTCGTAGGTGTCGGTGCGGACCGGTTCGCCGAACTCGATCATCCACTTGGACGGCAGGGGGACGAGGCCGAGGGGGCCGAGCCAGGGGAAAAGCGGGGTGATCGGGATGTACGGGAGGCCGAACAGGCGGGCGAGGGAGCGCAGGTCGCCGATCTTGGGATAGATCTCCTCGGCGCCGACGATCGCGCACGGGATGATCGGCACGCCGGCGCGGATCGCCGAGGCCACAAAGCCGCCTCTGCCGAAACGCTGGAGTTTGTACCGCTCGGAGAACGGCTTGCCGACGCCCTTGAAGCCCTCGGGGAAGACGCCGACGAGTTCGCCCTTGCGCATGAGCCGGTCGGCGTCCTCCGGGCAGGCAAGGGTGTGGCCGGACTTGCGCGACAGGTGGCCGAGGACGGGGAGCTGGTAGACGAGG
Organism: Sphaerisporangium sp. NPDC051011; assembly: GCF_040653595.1. Lineage (NCBI taxonomy): Bacteria > Bacillati > Actinomycetota > Actinomycetes > Streptosporangiales > Streptosporangiaceae > Sphaerisporangium > Sphaerisporangium sp. NPDC051011. The sequence continues at coordinate 397,639 of NZ_JBFAGG010000006.1, forward strand.
TCGGCGCCCAGCAACCGCAGCGGGCGGTGCGCCGGGTGCTCGTCGTGCAGCGCGACCTGGAGCATGAGGGCGTCGACGGGGATCGTGCCGGAGTGGTTGGCGACGACGAGGGCTCCCGCCTCGTCGGGCACGTTCCCGAGGCCGACGGTCTGGACGCGGAACCAGTGGCGGTAGAGGGGGCGGATCAGCTCCAGGAGCACCTTGTCGTTGAGCTCGGGGTCGAAGCCGAACTCGTCGACCTCGTACTCCCCGGCGAGGCGCCTGCGCAGGAAGTCCAGGAACTCGGTGAGGCGGTCCTCGACGTTCTTGGACGGGGTGTCCGCCGCGCCGCGCCGCGCCGACGTGATCGGGATGACCCGCGCGGTCTCGCCCTCTTCGTCCTCGAAGTCTGAGAATGCGTCTGTCTGCTTCACTGTTTCCCGCCCCCGCCGAGCACTGTTCCCAGCCAGTCGATCACAGGGAGTGGCGTCCCGCCAAACAGGCCACGCGCGTGGAGGAAATCCGCGAACGCGGTCGCGGTGGTGAACTTCGGCCGCCAGTCGAGCTCCGCGGCGATCTTCTCGGCGTCCACGGCGCGCCCGTAGCTCATCAGGGCGAGCTGCTCGGGCGAGAAGTCGACGCGCCCGATGCGCCGGGCGAGCTCGCCGAGGACGCGGAAGGTGGGGGACGGCACCGGGACGGTGGGCCGGCCGCTTCTGCGCACGCACTGCGACAGGAGCATGACGCCGTCGCCGGCGACGTTGTACGTGCCGGGGTGGTCCTCGACGGCCATGCGGCGCAGGACCTCGACGCCGTCGTCCTCGTGGACGAACTGCAGGCGCGGGTCGAAGCCGAAGACGGTCGGCACGACCGGCTGGGTGAAATACCGCGTCAGCGGAGAGTCCACCCCCGGGCCCATGAAGTTCGCGAAACGCAGCGTCGAGACCGTGATGTCGGGGCGCCGTCGGGCGAAGCCGCGCACGTACGCCTCGACCTCGGAGGCGTCCTTGGCGTACCCGGAGATCGCGACCTCGACCGGCTCGGCGTCCTCGGTGAAGACCGCGGGGTCGTGCGACGAGGAGCCGTACACCGCCGTCGTGGACCGGACGACCACGCGGCGTACCGTGGCGGACCGCTGGCACGCCCCGAGTAGCTGCATGGTGCCGATGACGTTGTGCTCCTTCATCGAGGACCGGCCGGTGGTCTTCGAGGGAGCGCTGACGAGGCTCATGTGGACGACGGAGTCGACGTCGGCCGCGGCGATCACGCGCGCGATGTCAGGGCTGCGCAGATCGACGCGGACGAACTCGGTGCGGCCGAGCGCGGGGCCGCCGCCGCCCCGCGTGAGCGATGGCGGCGGCACGGTGTCCACACCGATGACCCGGTCGATCAGCGGATCCGCTGCGAGGGCGCTCGCGACGCGCGCGCCGATGTGCCGGGAGACCCCCGTGACGAGCACTGTGTGGGTCATCGGCGCCTCGCAGGATCACGTGCCGTGGGTACCGCTCTGCTCGAGTGCTCGCCGGGCGCCTCGTCGCACCCGGCCCGCCGCTCCGCGTCGTCGGTCCGCGCTGCTACTTCTTGTTACGCCGCTGGATGCGGGTCTTCTTGAGAAGCTTGCGGTGCTTCTTCTTCGCCATGCGCTTACGACGCTTCTTGATCACAGAGCCCACGGGACCCCCAGGTGAAGGTAGGTTTGCCAAATCTGCGAGTGCCGCCCGGCGAGTGGTGCACCGCCCGGAGTCATGAGGACACGCCGCTCTCACGGCACACCCATAACCCGGATCGGTGCCTCGTCATGAAGCACACCGACACAACAGCCTACCGGCGATTCGCGGTCGCTCGCTCCCTGGGGGGAACGGCGCTCCCTGGGGGGATCCCGCGTACCACTCCAGGGGACGCCCGCGACCGGCCACGATGCGGGCGGCGAGCCGCCTGCCACGCCCCGGTGGGGTTGTTCGCCCCCTGGCAAACTGATGCGCTCGTTATCTAACGGTTGCCGACCAAACCGCCAATGTCGCTACTGGTCAGTTCAACCCGCTTCGATGAACGCATCCCTCAAGTAGTCGTGCACCGCCTGCTCGGGCACCCTGAAGGATCGCCCGACCCGGATGGCCGGTAACTCACCCGAGTGCACGAGCCGGTACACCGTCATCTTGGACACCCGCATGACGGTGGCAACCTCTGCCACCGTCAGGAACTTCACCTCGCTGAGAGGTCTTTCGCCTGCAGCCATCGGACGCCTCTTCCGCACGTGTTTCCGGGTTATCCCCACTGGTGCCATTGCTCACGCACGTGTACTGCTGTCAGCGTAGAGCGCGCCTCCGATCGCGCAAACCCCCTATTCCACCAGTCTGAGGAGACGTCTGCCACCAGAATGGGAAAAGTCGCTGGCCAGCAGCCAGGCCGGGCCCTGTTCCCGATCTTGTAAACGCTCTGATCACGTCTCATTAGAGCCGCCGGGGATCAGAAAAAAGTTGGCAAACGGTCGACGCCGAGCTCAGATGGCCGGTCCGAAAGCGGCGTTAGGGTGTGACCGGATTACGCGACAGCTGTCTCACAGGCCACTCTCGACCCTTGAGACCAAGTAGTCGGTCATCGGACCGTAGTGGCGCGGCAACACGTTGTCATCAAGGGGGACGGTCACCGCGATCTTGCCCTCGGCCTCGCCGACGAACAGCCCGGGGTCGTTACTGTCGGCGAACCCGACGGTCTCGATGCCCGCCTCGCCCGCCGCGCCCGCCCAGCCGTGGTCGGCGATCACCAGGTCCGGCCGGTCCTGGCCGGCCTCGTCCAGCTCGGCCAGCATCGCCTGCATCGGGGCGGGGTCGTGGGTGTGGACTAGGGCGCCGCCGTCGTCCAGCATCGCCACGTCGTCCAGGTAGCGGATGCGCCGCCTGCGGCCCAGGCCGCCATGGGTGAACGCCCGCGTCTCGCCGGGGGTGAGGAGTTCGGCGCCGCGCCGCCGGGCCAGGCGCGCGAGGGCGAGGTGGGTGGTGAGCAGGCCGGTGGGGTGGCCGGTCGCGATGAGGATGCGGGGCTTGTCGCGCTTCAGCACGGCGGCGATCCGGTCGCCCATCGCGTCCAGGGCGTCGAGGGTGCGGTCGGGGTCGATGGTGTCCTGGCCCGACCGGAACCCGGGGTCGGGCACGACGCCCGCGGCCTTGGCCATCAGCGCGAGGATGTCGCGGAAGGTCCAGTCGCCCTCCATGCTGAGGCCGAACATGTAGTGGGGGTCGCGCACGGCGAGGGAACGGTAGTGGTCAAGATTGTTCTCCCGGCTGGTCGCCACATCGCCGGCGATCCTCGCCCGGACAAGATGTTCGCGCAGCTCATCCCGCGAAGGAGGGGTCGCGGTCTCCATCGTTCACTCCGTCCACTCGGCAGGTCGTGCGTCCCTCGCGCGACCTCGACAACGCCACGCACGGGCGGCCACCTCGCCGTGCGGGATCAGGGCTGGGGGTCCAGCCCGTGAAGTGGGAAGATCGCCTTCCGCGTCGCCATGATCGCCCGGTCTATGGAGTCCCCCGGGTCGTAACCTCGCGAAAAATCCTGAAATTCCGGGGTCCGACCGTCGGTCATGGTGAGAGGAGGCAACTCTCCTGTACGTTCCGTGGCGAACGCGCGCCAGCTCGCCGGCGTCTCGGTGGCCGGGTCGACCGGCGCGCCCGCCGCCTCGGCGATCAGATGCGTCCACGCCCGCGGCACGACCTGGACCAGCTCGTACCCGCCGCCGCCCGTGACCAGCCACCGGCCGCCCGCCGTCTCGTGCGCGAGCGCGTGCAGCGCGGCGTACGCCCGGCGCTGGCCGTCCAGGCTGAGCATGAAGTGCCCCAGCGGGTCCAGGGCGTGGCTGTCGCAGCCGTGCTGGGTGACCAGCACCTCGGGCTGGAACTCGCGCAGCAGCGGCGGGACCACGGCCTGGAAGGCGCGCAGCCACCCGGTGTCCCCGCACCCGGCCGGCAGGGCGACGTTGACCGCGGTGCCCTCGGCGCCGGTCTCGCCGGGGAGGCCGGTGCCAGGGAACAGGGTACGCGGGTTCTCGTGCAGGCTGATGGTCAGCACCCGCGGGTCGTCGTAGAACATCGACTGGACGCCGTCGCCGTGGTGGACGTCCACGTCCACGTACGCGACGCGCCGCGCCCCCTGCGCGAGCATCCAGGCGATGCCCACCGCCGGGTCGTTGTACACGCAGAATCCGCTGGCCAGGCCCGGCATCGCGTGGTGCAGCCCGCCGGCGACGTTGATCGCGTGCTCGGCCTGGCCCGTCCACACCGCGCGGGCGGCGGCCAGCGTCGCGCCGGCGACCAGCGCGGACGCCTCGTGCACACCGGCGAAGGCGGGGTTGTCCGGGGTGCCGAGCCCGTAGAAGAAGTCGGGCACGCCCGAGACGGACACGCGCCTGACGGCGTCGATGTAGTCGCGCGTGTGCACCAGGGCGAGCTCGTCGTCGGTCGCCGGGGCGCACCCCACGACGCGCACCTTGTCGAGCACCCCGAGATCGCGGGCGAGCTCCATGGTCAGCTCGACCCGGACGGGGGCCAGCGGGTGCCCGGGGCCGAAGTCGTAGGAGATCAGCTCGGCGTCCCAGACCACCTGAACCGAACGGCTCACGCGTTCACCTCGCCCACGACGCAACGGCCATACCCTCGGGCCTCCGGGCCCGCCGGGGGCCGCCCTGGGAAGCCGGAGGAACGGTCACACGAGGGGCGCGAGGTCACCGAATCGCCGCGCACGCTCATGAAACCGACCGTACCGCACCGCTTACCGGCCACCGGCGACGGCCACGGCCGAAGGGGCGTCCGGGCGGGCCTGTAGGGGGCTCCTACGGGCCGCACGCGGACGTTCAGGGGTCCCGCCGGTCACTCGGCGCGCAGGGCGATCACCGGGTCCAGCCGGGCGGCCCTGCGCGCGGGCGCCACGCCGAAGAAGACGCCGACCCCGGCCGACACCCCGAAGGCCAGCGCGATCGACCACCACGTGATCGCGGCCGGCACCGGCGACAGCGCCTGGATCGCCAGGGCCCCGCCGACGCCGAGCAGGATGCCGACCACCCCGCCGATCGTGGTGAGCAGCACGGCCTCGATCAGGAACTGGCCGAGCACGTCGCGCCCCCGCGCCCCGAGCGCCTTGCGCAGCCCGATCTCGCGGGTCCGCTCGCGCACGCTGACCAGCATGATGTTCGAGACGCCGACGCCGCCGACGAGCAGCGAGATGCCCGCGATGGCCGCCAGCACGCCCGTGAGCATGCCGAGGACGCTGCCGATCGTGCCGAGGAGCTGGGTCTGGGTGACGCCGCTGAACCGCTCGCCCGGGTAGCGTTCGGTCAGCCCGTCCACGACGCGCCGCCGCAGCGGCTCGATCTCGTCCGGGCCGGAGGCGCCGACCGCGATGCCGTTGATCCGCGACAGGCCGATGAGCCGCTGGGCCGTGGTGACCGGGATGTGCACCTCCTGGTCCCGGGCCACGCCGAACGTCGCGCCCACCGGCGCGTACAGGCCGATGACCCGGAACCGCACGCCCGCGATCGTCACCTGGCGGCCGATCGGGTCGACGTCCCCGAAGAGCTTCTCGCCGACCTCCGCGCCGAGGACGGCCACCCTGCGCCGCGTGTCCACGTCGGTCTCGCCGAGGTACCGGCCCCGGCGCAGCGGGCGTTCGAAGATGTTGGGCATGTACTGGTCGGTTCCGGTGACCGTGGCGAACACCTCGGTGCGTCCCACCCGTACGGACTCGCCGGAGTTGACGGCGACGGTGACCTTGGCCGGGTCGCCGACCACGCGGCGGACGTAGGCGACGTCGTTCAGGTCCAGGCGGCTCTGGGTGGGGGCCGCGCCCAGCCCGACCTGGCCGGGGACGACCAGGATGATGTTGCTGCCCAGCCCCGCGATCTCCCCCTCGATGGCCTGCTTGGCGCCGGTGCCGATCGCGACGAGGATCACCACGGACAACACGCCGATCACGACGCCGAACATGGTGAGCGCGCTGCGCAGCCGGTTGACCCGCAGGGCCTCCAGCGCCATCCGGGACGCTTCGGCGGTCCTCACCGGACGCCCGTCCCGGAGGCGGTGTCCAGCTCGATGAGGCCGTCGCGGACGTGGATCTGGCGGCGGGCCGCGTCGGCGACCTCGCGCTCGTGCGTGACGAGGACGACGGCGACGCCGCGCTCGGTGTTGAGGTCGGCGAGGATGCCCATCACCTCCTGGCCGTTGCGGGAGTCCAGGTTGCCGGTCGGCTCGTCCGCGAGCACGACCTTGGGGTCGCCGACCAGGGCGCGCGCGATGGCCACCCGCTGCTGCTCGCCGCCGGACATCTGGGACGGCCGGTGGTCCAGGCGGTGCGCGAGCCCGACCGCCTCCAGAGCCCTGCGGGCCCGTTCGCGCCGCTCGGCCCGTCCGACGCCCCGGTAGACGAGCGGAAGCGCCACGTTGTCCAGCGCGGAGGTACGTCCGAGCAGGTGGAAGGACTGGAACACGAAGCCGATGGCCTTGTTGCGCAGCTCGGCGAGGCCCGCGTCGTCGAGCGTGGAGACGTCGGCGCCGTCCACCCGCAGGGTGCCGGAGGTCGGCCGGTCGAGGCAGCCGAGCAGGTGCATCAGCGTAGATTTGCCGGACCCGGAGGGCCCGACGATCGCCACGGACTCGCCGTGGTGGATGCGCAGGCTCACCCCGCGCAGCGCGTCCACCGACACCCCTTCCAGCCGGTAGGAGCGGGTCAGGTCCACGGCCTCGAACGCGGGGACGGCCCCGGCCTCGTCCGGGGTCATGAGAGCCGCTGACCGGCGCGGACGGTGTCGGCGCCCCTGACGACGACGCGCTCGCCGACGCTCAGGCCGCGGGCGACCTCGACCACGGCGTCGCCCTGGGCCCCCAGCTTGACCACGCGGCGCTCGGCGGTGCCGTCGCCGCGGACCACCCACAGGACGGTCTCCCTGCCGCTGGTGACCACGCTGGACGCCGGGACGGCCACCGCGTCGGGCGAGTCGCGCACGGTGAGCCTGACGACCGCGCTCATGCCGGGCTTGGGCGCGGGCGCCCCTCCCCCGCCGTCGTAGGTCCCCGCGCCGAGCGCCAGCCGTACGGGGTAGCTCACGCCGCCGGTAGTGCCCTCCTTCGGGGTGACGCCGACGCCGGTGACCCTGGCCTGGTAGGTCGCCCCGGAGACGGCGTCCAGCTCGACCTCGGCCTTGACGCCGGGGCCGACGAGCAGCACGTCGGTCTCGTCCACGTCGGCCGACAGGGAGAGCTTGGAGACGTCGGTGACGGTGACCAGGGCGTCGCCCGCCGACACCGGGACGCCGGTCGCGATCGTGCCCCCGGACGCGGGGGACGCCGCTCCGCCGCCGGACCCGCCCGCCGCCGCGCCCGCCTGCCCGGCGAGGCCCGGAGGGAGCTGCCCGAGCAGCGCGCCGAGGTTCGCCGAGCCGCCGCCCGGCGGCCCGCCCAGGGTGACGACGCCGCCGAACGGCGCCTTGACCACGAGCCCGTCCACGGTGGCCTTCGCGGCCTTCGCCGCCGCCTTGGCCTGGGCCTTCGAGGCCGACTGGAGCGAGGTCATGGATGTGGCGAGCCCGCCGAGCCCCGCCCCGATCTGCCCGCTGACCTGCGAGAGCGCCAGGTTGACCGAGCGGGTGAGGTTGCGGGTGATCTGGTTCAGCGCGGCGCTCTGCGCGCGGTGCTGGGTCTCGGCGGCGTCGATGGCGGCCACGAGCTGCGCGCGGACCCGCGCGTCCTTGATCTTCCTGGTGGCGGCCCGGGCCTTGGCGAACCCGCGGGCGACCTGGCGGTCCAGGGACGCGGTCACGTTGGGCGCGGCCAGGCGGACGCCCGGCGCCGCGACGCCGCCCATGGACACCGGCTTGGACGCCTGCCGCTCGGCCTTGCGCGCCTGGGCGAGCTGGTCCTTGGCCTGCGGCGAGCTGATCCTGACCAGGATCTGCCCCTTGGTCACCGTGTCGCCGTCCTCGACGTACACCTTGGCGACCGTCCCCGCGGCCGGGGAGCGCAGGGTCGCCGTGGCGCGGGCGCCGACCGTGGCGGGGGCCTCGACGACCTCGCTGACCGGGGCGCGGGTGGCCTCGCCGATCTGCACCTTGGGCGCCTCGTCCGGAGAGCAGGCCGCGATGAGGAACACCGTGAGCCCGAGCAGCAGCGGGGGGAAACCGCGACGAATCGTCACGCGGCCCATCGTAAGAGGGCGATCACCCGCCCCGCCGGGTTACCCCCGGGAAGTACGGCTAGGTCGCGGCCACCACGCGGCGCAGGCCGCGGATCGCGGGGACCGACAGCAGCAGGACGCACCCCGTGACCGAGACGACCGACGAGACCGCGAGCACCTCCCTCGCCCCGACCAGCGAGGCGACCGGGCCCGCGAGGGACTGGCCGATCGGCACGGCGATGATCGACCCGGCGACCTCGTAGGCGTGGACACGGTTCAGCACCTCCGGCGCGACCTGGGTCTGCACGCTGGTCATCCACATGACGCCCCAGAACGCCGAGCCGGCGCCCGCCACGACGTGCAGGACCGCCATGACCGGCAACGGCGGCACGAGCGTGAGCGACAGCGGCTCCAGCGCGCGGAAGAACATCGCCAGCGCGCCGGCGGCGAGCGGCCGCTGCGGCTTGATCCGCATGGCGATCAGCCCGCCGAGGATCGTCCCCGCGCCGAACGCCGAGGTGACGAAGCCGTAGCCGGTGGCCTTGTAGGCGTCGTTGACGATCACGGCGCCGAGCGGGTAGACCGGGCCGAAGACGGCGATGCCCATGACCGCCCAGATGAGGATCACGCCCCACATCCACGTACGCGAGCGGAACTCCCGCCACCCCACCTTGAGGTTCGCCCAGATCGACCCTTCCTGGACCGCACGGGGGACGCCGCGCAGTCGCAGCAGCGCCAGGCACACCGAGCTCACGCCGTACCCGGCGGCGTCGATGAGGAAGACGAGCCCGACGTCGGCGAACGCCACCAGCATGCCGGCGACCGACGGGCCGACCAGCATCATGAAGGACTCGGAGGTGCGCTGGGTGGCCACGGCGCGCTGCACGTCGGTGGCGATCCGCGGGACCAGGCTCGCCAGCCCCGGCTGGAACATCGCCGCGGCGGTGCCGTTGACGGCGGAGATCACCATGAGGTGCCACAGCGTGGGAGTGCCGGCGAGGAACAGCGTGGCCGTGATCGTCTGGGTGACCACCCGGACGGCGTCGGCGCCGACCATCATGCGGCGCGGGGTGAACCGGTCGGCGAACACGCCGCCGAAGAGGACGAGCAGGGCCATGGGGACGATGGAGGCCGCCATCGTGAGGCCCGCGCCGGTGGCGCCGTACCCGGCCTGGATCACGCCGAGGGACATCGCGACCGGCACCATGCCGGTGCCGAGCGTCGAGACGGACCGGGCGGTGAAGAAGAGCCGGAAGTCCCGCGTCCAGACGGCGGGCTCGCCGCGCCGGTCGTCCTCGGACTTCCGCGCTGTATCGGACATCCCTTCCGTTTCAGCGCGCTCCATCGCAATGCCCCCATGTACGCCCGTTCCCGCCGGACATGATGGCACTTCAATAGCAAGCTTTCCTAACGATTTAGCGAGGCACCCGTTCGGGTGGATTGGGACCGCCCATAGGTATCTCGGCGGAATGCCGGGAACTAGGGTGTTCCGTCGTACCAGGTACCTTCTCGCGCCGGGAGGCGGATCTCCTTGACGGCAGAACCCACGGACGAGCGATGGGCCGCGCTCAGGCGGCGCTTCACGGAGATCGACGGCGACGGCGACGGCTACATCACCCACGCCGAGTTCCGCGAGCACTTCCCCGAGTTGCCGGGCGAGGCCATCGGCGCGCTCGACCAGGCCGGTGACGCCGACGGCGACGGGCGGATCTCGTTCGAGGAGTTCGTCCGCCTGACGCCCTTCGGCTGAGCCCGCCCGCCCTGTCCGGGGGCGCGGAACCTGCCGCCTTCGCGGCTGAAGCCTGCGCCCCGGGACTCTACGCGTCAGCCCGCGGCGAGCTGGCGGCTGCGGTCGCGCGCGGCCTCGATGGCGGCCAGGAAGGCCGCGCGGACGCTGTGCCGCTCCAGCTCGGCGATGGCCGAGATCGTGGTGCCGCCCGGCGAGGTGACCGCCTCGCGGAGGATCACCGGGTGCTCGCCCGAGTCGCGCAGCATGATCGCCGCGCCGACGATCGACTGCGTCACCATGTCGAGCGCGGCCGCCCGCGGCATGCCCAGCAGGATGCCCGCGTCGACCATGGCCTCGACCAGGTAGAAGAAGTACGCCGGGCCGCTGCCGGACAGCGCGGTCGCGGCGTCCTGCTGGGACTCCGGGATGCGCAGCACCTTGCCGACCGGCCTCAGCAGGCTCTCCGTCTGCTCCAGGTGGACCTCGGAGGCGTGGGCCCCGGCGGAGATCACGCTCATGGCCTCGTCCACCAGCACCGGGGTGTTGGACATGACCCGCACGACCGGGACCTCGTCGCCCAGCCGGGACTCGACGAAGGACGTCGTGATGCCGGCCGCGACCGTGATGACCAGCTTGCCCGCGGGCACGTGCGAGGCGATCTCGTTCAGCAGGGCACCCATGTCCTGCGGCTTGACCGCGAGGATCAGCGTGTCGGCGATCTTGGCGGCCTCGCTGTTGGGCACGACCCGCACGCCGTGGCGGTCGCGGAGGGCGGCGGCGCGCTCCTCGCGGCGGGCCGTGGCGATGATCTCGCCCGGCGCGACACCCGCGCGCAGCAGCCCGGACAGCAGGGCCTCGCCCATCTTGCCCGTACCGAGAATGGCGATCATCTCAAGGCACCTCGTGTGAACGTCCGGAAACCCTCGCAGCCTACCGACTCCCCGGCGGTCCGGGCGCGTCGCAGTGTCCCGTCAGCGCCCGTCAGCGCCCCGCCAGGGAGCGGAGCAGGTCGGCGACGTTGCCCGTGCGCCCGGCGAAGTGGCGGGCCAGGTGCCCGTACCAGCCGGGCCCGTACGGGACGCGGACGCGCACCCGCGCGCCGTGGGCGGCCTGGCGTCCGAGCGCGGGCGGGCGGACGCCGTACCACATCTGGTACTCGAACGACCCGGGCTCGCGCTCGTTCAGCACGGCGAGCGCCGACGCGACCTCGACCAGCCGCCGGTCGTGGGTGGCCACCATCGGGTAGCCGCCGCCCTCCATGAGGATCCTGAGGCAGCGCACGTACGACTTGTCGACGCCGGCGGGCCGCGCGTGGACGACCGACGCCGGCCCGCCCGGGGTGCCCGCGCACAGCCGTACGCGCCCGGCGGCGAGCGCCCGGCAGTGGTCCTCGGCCTGGCGCAGGGAGGCCTGGACGGCGACGCCGGTCGAGGGGTGGTCCTCCAGGAGGGAGGCGTGCACGCGCAGCGCGCGGTCGGCCAGGGCGGGGCCCTCGGTGTCGACGGTCACCGTCGCCCCGAACTCGCCCGCGGCCGCGCACACGCGCGCTGCGTTGTCCCGCGCGAGCCCCTCGTCCACGTGCAGGCCGAGCACCGACAGCCGGAGGGACAGGTCGGCCCCCTTGGCGGCCTGGCGCCGGTCGAGGGCGTCCAGCAGCGCGACCGAGGAGTCGGCCGCGCGGGAGGCCTGGGCCGGGTTCCGCGCCTCCTCGCCGAGGTGGTCCAACGTCACGAGGAAGCGGTCGGCGGTGAGGGCCGCGGCGACCGAGGCTGCGTCCTCCACACCTGTGCCCGCGACGTAGCGGCTCATGACGCGCCGGGCGACCCCCGACGTCCGGACCATGCTCTCCACACGGCCGTTGCTCGAAGCGGCCAGCAGAACGCGACGCAACACCATTGGCAGCCTTCCTGGCAGGACGGACGGTTCCCAGAGCGGGATCTTCCCACCCTACGGCGGCCAGGGCGTCGATCTTGGGAGCTCGCGGGGCCATGTTGCGGTTTGACAACCAACTGACGACCCATGTCGTCTTATAAGTCTTTTATTCAGAAGATCTACCCGATGGTGCCGTAAGTCGGTTCCAACGCCGGAGCCGCGGTCACCGAAAGGGCAGACGTGAAAAAGATCCTCACAGCGCTGGCCACCGCCGGCGTGGGTCTGAGCACAGCGCTGGTCGCGACACCCGCGACCGCGGGAACTCAGCAGGCCCCCGAGTACACGCCACCCGCTCCGGAGTGGGCGCAGTGCGCCACGCTGCCCGCGGGCATCGAGTGCGCGTCGGTGACGGTGCCGCTGGACTACGACCGGCCGTGGGGCAAGAAGATCAAGATCGCCCTCTCGCGCAAGAAGGCGACCGACACGGCGCACTACCAGGGCGCCATCCTGTTCAACCCCGGCGGTCCCGGCGCCAGCGGCCTGGGCTACCCGGTCACCATGCAGAACCGCCTCGGCGCCGCGCTGGCCGCCCAGTACGACCTCATCGGCTTCGACCCGCGCGGCGTCGGCTCCAGCGAGCCCGCCCTGAGCTGCGACGTGAACTTCTTCAACCCGGTGCGCCCCGACTACGTCCCGGGAGACCTTCGCGAGGAGTTCGCGTGGCTGAAGAAGTCACAGGGGTACGCCAAGGCCTGTGACACCGCCCACGGCGACGTGCTCAAGCACATGACCACCGTCGAGGTGGCCACCGACATGGACCAGATCCGCAAGGCCCTCGGCCAGAAGCAGATCAGCTACGTCGGCTACTCCTACGGCACCTACCTCGGCGCGACCTACGCCACGCTCTTCCCGAGCAACGTGCGCCGCCTGGTGCTGGACAGCATCGTGCACCCCGACCGCGTCTGGTACGACACCAACATCGACCAGAACCACGCCTTCGAGGTCCGCGCCAAGGACTTCTTCGCCTGGATCGCCAAGTACGAGTCCACCTACCACCTCGGCTCCACCGGTGCCGACGTGGAGAAGGCCTGGTACGCGGCCCGCGCCAAGGTGAAGGCCGCGCCCGCCGAGGGCCGGGTCGGGCCGGACGAGCTCGACGACACCTTCCTCGCCGGCGGTTACCTGAAGAGCCGGTGGCCGCTGCTCGCCAACGCGCTGTCGAAGTACGTCAACAACGGCGACACCGTGACGCTCGCGAACGCCTACGCCATCTACGGCGACAGCAGCGGCGACGACAACGGCTTCGCGGTCTACTCCGCCGTCGAGTGCTCCGACGCCCGCTGGCCGCGCGACTGGGGCACCTGGCACCGGGACTGGTGGCAGTCCTCCCGCACCGCGCCGTTCCTGAGCTGGGGCAACGCCTGGTACAACGCGCAGTGCCAGTCGTGGCCCGTGCGCGGCAAGCAGCGCCTGCACATCGACGGCCGGGCGATCAAGAACGCCCTGCTCTTCCAGGACACCAAGGACGCGGCCACGCCGTACGCCGGCGGCGTCGAGATGCACAAGAAGTTCCCCGCCTCCCGCCTGGTCGTCATGGACGGCGGCGGCAACCACGGCCTCACCGGCCGCGGCAACGCGTGCATCGACGACATCTGGAAGGCCTACCTGACCGACGGCACCCTGCCGCCGAGCCTGCCCGGCCCCGACGTCCACTGCGCGCCGTTCCCCGACCCGGTGCCCCCGCCTGCCGCCACCCTCATGCGCACCGCCCCCACGGCGGACGACGACTGGGTCCCCGGCGAGCGCTGACCTCCCCGTCCCCCGTCCGACACCTCGATGCCCCGCCGCTCACCCGAGCGGCGGGGCATCTCGTCGTTCCGAACCAGGGCGAGATCGGGTACGTCATAGGGATATGCGGATGATGACGGCGACTCTGGCGGCCGGATCCCTGCTGCTGACCGTGGGCGGCAATGTTCCGAGTGCCACTGCCATGAGCCCGAACCCCGACCACGCCGTGACGTCGACCATCGTGGCGACGGGCGGCACCCCCTCACCCCTGGCCCCGGCGACAGGCCCGTCGCCCACGAGGCCGAAGGGCCACACGATCAACACGCACAAGGTCCGGTGGGAGAAGGCGAAGCCCACCAAGGACGGGCGCAAAATCAAGGTCATCTGGTGGTCGGGGGTCGAGCCCTGCACCGTGCTCGACCGCGTGAAGGTGCGGGAGACGTCCAAGCGCGTGACGATCACCCTCTACGAGGGCCAGGCGGAGGACGCGCAGAACGTCGCCTGCATCCTGATCGCCATTCAGAAGGTCACAACGGTCAAGCTGAAGGCCCCCCTCGGCAAGCGCAAGATCGTGGACGGCGCCCGCTCCTGACGGCGCCGCGCTCCCAAGCGGGCCGCCCCCTTCCGGGCCGCTCCCTTCCGGGCGGCACTCCCGACCAGGCGGCACTCCTGACCGTGCCGCGCTCCTGACCCGGGCCGCCCACCTGGGCGGACGTCCGGGGAACCGGCCGGTCGTCCCGCCCGTTCCCTGCTGTGTGACCCCCGGCAGGCTCCCCCGCGTCACGGCGCCCGTCCCCGCCGCCCTCGCCGGTCGCCGTACGGTCGCGCGCGGCCTCCGAAGCCCCGGCCGTGCCGCGCCTTCCGGACATGACGCCGGCTCACGGCCCGTCCGCCGTACCCTCCAAAGGCCCCCCGACGACGGGGAATACAGACGCCCCAAATAGGGTTGAGCGCAGTAGACTCAACTCGCTTGACAAAGATACAAGCGAGACTCATGATTGAGTCACTCAGACTCAACTTTGACTACAAGGACGTACTCATGGCACGTGCGGTAGGTATCGACCTGGGGACGACCAACTCCGTCGTCTCGATTCTCGAGGGCGGTGAGCCCACGGTCATCGCCAACGCGCAGGGCTCGCGGACCACGCCGTCCGTCGTGGCCTTCGCCAAGAACGGCGAGGTGCTCGTCGGCGAGGTCGCCAAGCGGCAGGCCGTCACCAACGTCGACCGGACCATCCGCTCGGTCAAGCGGGAGATGGGCACGAACTGGGCCGTCGAGATCGACGGCAAGAAGTTCTCTCCCCAGCAGATCAGCGCGTTCGTGCTGCAGAAGCTCAAGACGGACGCCGAGGCCTACCTCGGCGAGAAGATCACCGACGCCGTGATCACCGTCCCCGCGTACTTCAACGACGCGCAGCGCCAGGCCACCAAGGAGGCCGGCCAGATCGCGGGCCTCAACGTCCTGCGCATCATCAACGAGCCCACCTCGGCCGCTCTGGCCTACGGGCTCGACAAGGAGAAGGACCAGACCATCCTGGTCTTCGACCTCGGCGGCGGCACGTTCGACGTCTCGCTGCTCGACGTCGGCCAGGAGGACGGCCACGGCTTCGTCGAGGTCAAGGCCACCAGCGGTGACAACCACCTGGGCGGCGACGACTGGGACCAGCGCGTCGTCGACGAGCTGGTGACCCGCTTCAAGAACGCCCACGGCGTCGACCTCTCCAAGGACAAGATGGCGCTCCAGCGCCTGCGCGAGGCCGCCGAGAAGGCGAAGATCGAGCTGTCGGCGCAGACCGAGACCTCGGTCAACCTGCCTTACATCACCGCCTCCGCCGAGGGCCCGCTCCACCTCGAAGAGAAGCTGACCCGCTCGGAGTTCCAGCGCATCACCTCCGACCTGCTCGAGCGCTGCAAG
Organism: Sphaerisporangium sp. NPDC051011; assembly: GCF_040653595.1. Lineage (NCBI taxonomy): Bacteria > Bacillati > Actinomycetota > Actinomycetes > Streptosporangiales > Streptosporangiaceae > Sphaerisporangium > Sphaerisporangium sp. NPDC051011. The sequence continues at coordinate 413,079 of NZ_JBFAGG010000006.1, forward strand.
GGCCCGTTCCACCAGGTCATCAAGGACGCCGGCATCAAGGTGTCCGACATCGCCCACGTCGTGCTGGTCGGCGGCTCCACCCGCATGCCGGCCGTGAGCGAGCTCGTCAAGGAGCTGACCGGCGGCAAGGAGCCCAACAAGGGCGTCAACCCCGACGAGGTCGTGGCGATCGGCGCCGCGCTGCAGGCGGGCGTGCTCAAGGGCGAGGTCAAGGACGTCCTCCTGCTGGACGTCACCCCGCTGAGCCTGGGCATCGAGACCAAGGGCGGCATCTTCACCAAGATCATCGAGCGGAACACGACGATCCCGACCAAGCGGTCCGAGGTCTTCACCACCGCCGAGGACAACCAGCCGTCGGTGCAGATCCAGGTCTTCCAGGGCGAGCGCGAGATCGCGGCCTACAACAAGAAGCTGGCCACCTTCGAGCTGACCGGCATCGCCCCGGCGCCGCGCGGAATCCCGCAGATCGAGGTCACCTTCGACATCGACGCCAACGGCATCGTCAACGTCGGCGCCAAGGACCTCGGCACCGGCAAGGAGCAGTCGATGACGATCACCGGCGGCTCGGCGCTGCCGAAGGACGACATCGAGCGCATGATGCGCGAGGCCGACTCCTACGCCGAAGAGGACAAGAATCGCCGCGAGGAGGCCGAGACGCGCAACAACGCCGACGCGCTCGCCTACCAGACCGAGAAGTTCCTCCGCGACAACGACGAGAAGATCCCGGCCGACGTCAAGACCGAGGTCGAGGAGTCGCTGTCCGAGCTGAAGAAGACGCTGGAGGGCACCGACTCCGCCGCCATCCGCGCGGCGGCCGAGAAGCTCGCCACCGTCAGCCAGAAGATGGGCTCGGCCATCTACGCCCAGTCCCAGGGCGCGGCCGGCGCTCCCACCGACGCCGCCGCCGGTGCTCCGGGCGCGGGCGCGAAGTCCGACGACGACGTCGTCGAGGCCGAGATCGTCGACGACGAGCCGAAGCCGAAGCGGGAGGGCGGTGCCGCGTGACGTCCCCGAACTCTGGGAGCGAGCACGAGGGCTTGGTGATCCGCGACAACCGGCGCATCGATCCGAAGACCGGGCAGGTGCGTGAGGGGGCGGGGAAGACGGCCGAGCAGTCGTCCCCCGCCGCCTCGGCCGATGCGGCGCAGCAGGACGACAGCCTGGCCGCCGAGCTCGCCACGCAGCTCGCCGAGCGCACGGCCGACCTCCAGCGGCTCCAGGCCGAGTACTCGAACTACCGCAAGCGCGTCGAGCGCGACCGGGTGACGGTCCGCGAGCAGGCGGTCGCCAACGTGCTGACCGAGCTGCTCCCGGTGCTCGACGACATCGGAAGGGCCCGTGACCACGGCGAGCTGACCGGCGGGTTCGCCAAGGTCAGCGAGTCGTTGGAGGCGGCGGTCGGCAAGCTCGGCCTGCAGACCTACGGCGCCAAGGGAGACCCGTTCGACCCGACCGTGCACGAGGCTCTGATCCACAGCTACTCGGCCGGCGTCACCGAGCCGACCGCCGTCGAGATCCTCCAGCCCGGCTACCGCCTCGGCGAGCGCATCCTGCGCCCGGCCAGGGTCGCGGTCGCCGAGCCCGAGGAGCCGGCGGGTGGCGCGTCCAACGCGGCCAAGACGGGCGAGGCGGGCGAGGCCGCGGCCGACCCCGAGACCAATTGAACGACTACCCCTTTGGCCCACGAAGGAAGAGTTAGATGAGCACCAAGGACTACCTGGAGAAGGACTACTACGCGGTCCTTGGTGTGTCGAAGACCGCCACCGCCGACGAGATCAAGAAGGCGTACCGCAGGCTGGCGCGCAAGTACCACCCGGACGCCAACCAGGGCAGCACCGAGACCGAGGCGAAGTTCAAGCAGGTCTCGGAGGCGTACGACGTCCTGTCCGACACCAAGCGCCGCAAAGAGTACGACGAGGCGCGCGCGCTGTTCGGATCGGGTCTCGGCGGGTACGCGGGGGGCGGCGCCCCCCGCGGCGGCGGTGGCGGGTTCCCGTTCGAGTTCGGCGACCTGTTCGGGGGCAGCGGGCAGGGCGCCGGCGGTGGCGCGGGTGAGCGCATCGGCGACCTGTTCGGCGGCCTGTTCAACCGCGGCGGGCGCACCTCCGCCTCGACCGCCCGTCCCCGCCGGGGGCAGGACATCGAGTCCGAGGTCACCATGTCGTTCTCCGAGGCCGTGGAGGGCACCACGGTCGCGCTCCGGCTGACCAGCTCATCGGCCTGTCCCGCGTGCAGCGGCACGGGCGCCAAGACCGGCACGACCCCCCGGGTCTGCCCGACCTGCGAGGGCACCGGCGCGGCCAGCCGTAACCTCGGCAACTTCGCCTTCTCCGAGCCGTGCCGCGACTGCAAGGGCCGCGGGCTGCTCATCGACGATCCCTGCCCGGTGTGCGAGGGCAGCGGGCGCGGCAAGAGCACGCGCACGCTCCAGGCGCGCATCCCCGCGGGCGTGGCCGACGGCCAGCGCATCCGGCTCAAGGCCAAGGGCGCGCCCGGCGAGAACGGCGGCCCGGCCGGCGACCTGTACGTCGCGATCCACGTCAAAGCACACGCGATCTTCGGTCGCTCCGGCGACAACATGACCATCACGGTCCCGGTGACGTTCACCGAGGCGGCCCTCGGCGCCGAGATCCGGGTGCCCACCCTCCACGGCCAGCCGGTGACGCTGCGCATCCCCGAGGGCACGCCCAACGGCCGCACGTTCCGCGTGCGCGGCCGGGGTGTCACCCGCAAGGACGGCACCAAGGGTGATCTGCTGGTCACCGTGGAGGTCACCGTCCCGCAGTCCCTCGACGACAAGGAAAGGTCCGCGCTGGAGGAGTTCCGTTCCGTGTCCGACGGAGCAGACCCCCGCGCCGACCTGCTCAAACAGGCCAGCAGCGAGTAAGCCCGAGAGGAGGCGACGCCGATGGACGCCAACTACTTCGACCTGTCCGACGACACCCCGGTGTACGTCATCTCGGTCGCCGCCCAGCTTTCCGGGCTGCACCCGCAGACCCTCCGGCAGTACGACCGTCTCGGCCTGGTCAGCCCAGGCCGTACGGCCGGCCGGGGCAGGCTCTACTCCACGCGCGACATCGTGATGCTGCGCGAGGTCCAGCGGCTCTCCCAGGAGGAGGGCATCAACCTGGCGGGCATCAAGCGCATCCTGGCCCTGGAGACCGAGAACCTCCGCATGCGTGAGGAGCTCAGCCGGCTCAGGGGCGAGATCGCGATGATCCGCGCGCTGATCCAGTACCAGCTACCACCCGCCTAGACCCCTCGCGCACGGGGGGCTCGCGCGGGGTCCTGGGGCAGGTTCAGCGGCGATATTCAGGGGAAACGTGTGGCGCGCGTGCCATGCGAGGAAAGGCGAGATCGAGCGTGGACTACAAACTGACGCGTAAGAGCCAGGACGCCCTGTCGGGGGCCGTCCGCCGTGCCGCTGCGGAAGGCCACCCCGAGGTCGGGCCGGCACACCTGTTCACCAGCCTGCTCGCCCAGACGGAGGGCACCGCGGTGCACCTGCTGGAGGCGGTCGGCGCCGACTGGAAGAAGCTGCGCGCCGACGCCGAGCAGCAGCTCGAGCAGCTTCCCAAGGCCCAGGGCGCCACGGTCAGCGCCCCCTCGTCCTCGCGGCAGCTCCTGGTCGTCCTGAACACCGCCGCCGCGCGCGCCAAGCAGCTCGAGGACGAATACGTCTCCACCGAGCACCTCCTGGTCGGCCTCGCCGCCGACGGCGGGCGCGTCGCCGACCTGCTCAAGGCGCAGGGCGCCAACGACAAGGCCCTGCTGGACGCGTTCGAGAAGGTCCGCGGCCACGCCCGCGTCACCAGCGAGAGCCCCGAGGACACCTACCGCGCGCTGGAGAAGTACGGCGTCGACCTCACCGAGCTCGCGCGGGCCGGGCGTCTCGACCCGGTCATCGGCCGCGACACCGAGATCCGCCGCGTCGTCCAGGTGCTCAGCCGCCGCACCAAGAACAACCCCGTGCTGATCGGCGAGCCCGGCGTCGGCAAGACCGCCGTGGTCGACGGGCTGGCCCAGCGCATCGTCGCCGGCGACGTCCCCGAGAGCCTGCGCGGCAAGCGCCTGGTCTCGCTGGACCTCGGCGCGATGGTCGCGGGCGCGAAGTTCCGCGGCGAGTTCGAGGAGCGGCTCAAGGCCGTCCTCAACGAGATCAAAGAGAGCGACGGCCAGGTCGTCACGTTCATCGACGAGCTGCACACGATGGTCGGCGCGGGCGCGGCCGAGGGCGCGATGGACGCCGGCAACATGCTCAAGCCCATGCTGGCCCGCGGCGAGCTGCGCATGATCGGCGCGACCACGCTGGACGAGTACCGCGAGCGCATCGAGAAGGACCCCGCCCTGGAGCGGCGCTTCCAGCAGATCTACGTCGGCGAGCCCACCGTCGAGGACACGATCGCGATCCTGCGCGGACTCAAGGGCCGGTACGAGGCCCACCACAAGGTGCAGATCTCCGACGGCGCCCTCGTCGCCGCCGCCACCCTCTCCGACCGCTACATCACGGCCCGATTCCTCCCCGACAAGGCCATCGACCTGGTCGACGAGGCCGCGAGCCGCCTGCGCATGGAGATCGACTCCCGGCCCGTCGAGATCGACGAGCTCCAGCGGGCCGTCGACCGCCTCAAGATGGAGGAGCTCGCGCTCGCCAAGGAGACCGACGAGGCCAGCGTCCAGCGCCTGGACCGGCTCCACAAGGAGCTGGGCGACCGCCAGGAGGACCTGGACGCGCTGGTGGTCCGCTGGCAGAAGGAGAAGTCCGGTCTCAACCGGGTCGGCGAGCTGAAGCAGCGCCTGGACGAGACCCGCTCGGCTGCCGAGCGCGCCCAGCGCGACGGCGACTTCGAGGCCGCGTCCCGGCTCATGTACGGCGACGTGCCCCGGCTGGAGAAGGAGCTCGAAGAGGCCACCGCCCAGGCCCAGCCCGAGGACCCGATGGTCAAGGAGGAGGTCGGGGCCGACGACATCGCCCAGGTCATCTCCTCGTGGACGGGCATCCCCGCCGGGCGCCTCCTGGAGGGCGAGACCGCCAAACTGCTGCGCATGGAGGACGAACTCGGCCGCAGACTCGTCGGGCAGCGCGAGGCCGTGCAGGCCGTGTCCGACGCCGTGCGCCGCGCGCGGGCAGGCGTCGCCGACCCCGACCGTCCCACCGGCTCCTTCCTGTTCCTCGGCCCGACCGGCGTCGGCAAGACCGAGCTGGCCAAGGCGCTGGCCGAGTTCCTGTTCGACGACGAGCGCGCCATGACCCGCATCGACATGAGCGAGTACGGCGAGAAGCACAGCGTCGCCCGGCTCGTCGGCGCCCCGCCCGGGTACGTCGGCTACGAGGAGGGCGGCCAGCTCACCGAGGCCGTCCGCCGCAGGCCGTACACCGTCGTGCTGCTGGACGAGATCGAGAAGGCCCACCCGGAGGTCTTCGACATCCTGCTCCAGGTGCTGGACGACGGCCGGCTCACCGACGGCCAGGGCCGCACGGTCGACTTCCGCAACACCATCCTGATCCTGACCTCCAACATCGGGTCGCAGTACCTCGTCGACCTCACGCTGGAGCCGCAGGCCAAGCGGGACAAGGTCATGCAGGCCGTCAGGTCGTCGTTCAAGCCGGAGTTCCTGAACCGGCTCGACGACGTGATCCTGTTCGACGCGCTCGGCTCGGAGGAACTCACGCAGATCGTCGACCTGCAGGTGTCGAGGCTGGCGCGGCGGCTGTCCGACCGCCGCCTGACGCTGACCGTCACGCCCGAGGCCCGCGACTGGCTGGCCCTCACCGGCTACGACCCGCTCTACGGCGCGCGGCCGCTGCGGCGCCTCGTGCAGTCGGCGATCGGCGACAAGCTGGCCAAGAACCTGCTCGCCGGGCTGATCCACGACGGCGACACCGTCACCGTCGACCTGGACGCCGCCCGCGACACCCTCACCGTCGAGTCCACGAGCACCGCCACCACACCCTCGTGACACCCTGACGAACTGACAGCCTGACGAACTCGCGCCCACGCGTATCGAGCCCCCCGCCGTCTTTCCGGCGGGGGGCTCGATGTCCGTGTGACCGGAGCCGACCGTAACGCGGGCCTGGTAAGGGAATCGCCAGGGTTGGGTCAACGAACCGCTCGGCGAAACTCCCGCTGGATACCGTCGGTGCTCGACCAAGCACCACAGGTAGTCAAGGGAGTGTTCATGCGTACTTCATTCGCGATCAAGGGCGTCGTGGCGCTGGCCGTGGTCGCCGGGGCCGGATGGGCGGGGGCGGGGAGCGCGCTGGCCGCCGTCCCGTGCGGGGAGGGCACCCTCACGCCGCTCACCTCGCCGACCACCGTGTACTGCGGCCCGGACGCGGTCGCCACCGATGTGGCCAACGGCGTCACCGGGCTTCAGCCGCCCCGCCTCGCGGAGCGCACCTCCAAGGGCGACCTGGTCGTCGGCATCGAGCAGATCGGGCGGTCGCCGCGCCTGCTGTCGGGCACGACCGCGGTGATCGGCCTGGCCGACCTCCCCGCGGTCGCCCACGACACCGGCGTCCGTACACTTCGGCGCGGCCTGTCCATCTCTGACGTCAGCCTGCGCCTGCCCGTCTCCGTTCACCGCAAGAGCGGCCCCACGGCGTACCCCTACCAGAACGGACCCGCGGCGACAGGCTTGGTCGCATCGGACGTTCCCGACGCCCCCGGCCTTCCCGCCCAGCCCGGCCTTCCCGTCCAGCCCGTTCAGCCGGAGGTCGCCGCCAAGGTCGACGGCCTTCCCGTTCAGCCCGTTCAGCCGGAGCTCGCGGCCAAGGTCGACGGCCTGCCCAAGCCCGCCGAGGTCGAGGGCCTCACCAAGCCCGGCGAGGTCGCCGTCGACGCCGAGACCAAGCCGCTGCCCGCCGTCGGGTCGGTCACGAGTGGCTTGCGCGTCCGCTGACGACCGACTCGCCAGTGCCGTGAAAGTACGGCCCGTGACACCACAAAGGGCGTCACGGGCCGCCTCTGCGAACGGCCCCGCGCCTCTGTAACGGCCCCCGGCTTGAGTGGCCCGCAACTCTGCAAGTGGCCCCGCGACTCTGCGAACAGCCCTGGGCTCTGCAAGCGATCCCTCGACCCCCGTCCTGCGCAGCGGCGCGGAGAAGAACTTCGCGGACCGGGCGCAGAACGTCGAAGCGGTCAGCAGGGGACGTCGAGGAGGGCGTCCAGGTCGTCCTCGGGGAGGCCGAGGTCGACGCGGATGCGGTAGCGGGTGCGCAGGAGCGCGTCCCGGGTGCGGAGGGTCGCCTCGCGGGGGCCGCACCCCGCGTCACCGACGAGGATGCCGTCCGTCGCCCACTCGTGCGCCGCGGTCAGGTCACCGTAGGCGAGCAGGGTCTCGGCGACGTACAGGGCCGTCATCGGATCGACGCGGCCGTCCGCCTTGATGGACTCCACCAGCTCGCGGGCCTCGTCCGGACGGTCGAGCTCGAACAAGGTGTCGGCGATGCCGGCCCGGGGGTCGACGCTCACCTCGCCGCCATCCTCCAGCGCCCGCTGGAAGCATTCGAGAGCCCTCGCCGGCTGCCCCGCCTGCCGCCATTCTTCGGCGGACAACACCAGGATCGCGGCACGGGACACGTCACCGGACCGGTAGCCGCGCGCCAGGTCATCGAGCCGCCCGGCCAGGGCTCCATGGTCGTCGTCCAGGAGCGCCTGCTCCAGCAGACGATCAAGCTGCTCACGTGTCACATGTGCCACAAGACGAGATTACCGAGCGCCGCTCCACTGTGTGGGGACAACGGCGGGCATTGGTTCGGCCCCTATTCGCACATGTTTGACCACGCTCCGCGTGTCTTCCGAGACGATCGGGCATATCGGCCCTGCCTGGAAGGTCACACACGCCGTTCGAAGGAGCTGCGATGGACATGTCCTGGCAGACGACCTTCGCCCTTGCCTGTGCCGCCCTGTTCGCCGCGATCGTCCCCGGAACCCTCGGCTACACCACGGCACGACTGGAAACCGCCGACCGCCAGCGCGCCGAACTGGTCCGCCTGCGAGCGGAAATCCAGTCGTCCCGGCAGACCCCCCAGCAACCGACCGAACCCTGCACGTCCGCAGGCACGACAACCTCAGGCAGCTCCCTACCGTCCCACCAGTCGTCCCAATCGTCAGAGCTCTCTGAATCGGACGAATCCACCCCCTAACATCGACTTCCTCAGGCCTCGGACGACTCATCACATCTCGGATGTGAGCACCTCCCTCAGGCGGGTGGCGAAAGCCTTGGGGTGGGATGTGAGGCCGTTGTGGCCGCCGGGGAAGGGCGCGACCTCGGTGTCGAGCAGACGCGCCAGTTCGGTTGCGCAGGCGTGGTCGAAGAAACCCGGCGCGGTCGTGCTTCCCACCGCCGGCACCACGCGGGTCGCCGTGCCCTTCAGGGCGGCGATGGCGGCGACGTCCAGCTCGCAGTTCCGGGCCGCAGGGATGTCGTGGGTGAAGAAGAAGTGCATGTTGGCGATGCGCTGTTTGGAGAGCGGCGCGGGAAGCTCGACATCGGGCTCCCGGTCGGCGAACCCGGCGCCGGTGACCTCCGCCAGCATCTTGAAGGCCGCCCCCCACCCCTCTTCGCGGTAGGTCTTCTCCAGCTCGCCGAACGTGGCGTCCGCACCGGCGCACGCGACCTCGGGCAGCAGCGAAAGCGCGGGAGGCTCGTGCGCGACGAGCGTGCGGACCAGGCCGGGATGGCGCGCGGCCACAACCAGGCCGATGAGCCCGCCGTAACTGGAGCCCATCAGCAGCGCGGGCTCGGAGGTCAACGCGGCGAGGAGCCGATGGACGTCGCCGACGTGCGTCTCGACGGTGACCGGCGCGTCCGGATCGTCGGGCGAGCTTCTGGACAGGCCGCGCCGATCGTACGTCACGACGGTGTATTCGCCCGCGAGTTGCCGCACCAGGCCCTTCGTGCGGTCGGCGTCGCCCTCGCCCCCCTGCAGGACGAGCAGAAGCGGGCCCACACCTTGGACCTCGTAGTAGATGCGGGCGCCGGGAACGGCCAGCATGCCGCTTCTCATGGTGCTCATCGATCTTCCTCCCCCGCGGTGCCTACCCACCGCGCCCCCCGGAACACCGAACCATCCGTCCGGACGCATTCCCCGCATGCGCCCGCCGCGGTGACCGGACCACGAAACACCGGGCCCGCGGAGCGCCGAGGTCAGCCCACCCTGTCGGCGGCCCCTCGGCTTCCGACCGCCGCGACCGCGTCGCGGTGGTGCTCGCGGGCGTCGCGCTGGGCGCGCAGCTGGCTCGACAGGTACTCGCGGATCAACCGCTTGGCCTCCGCGATCAGCGGCCCGTACCCGTTGATGTCGCGCCGGAAGGCGAGCGCCAGCACCGCGCCCCCCGCCTCCACGGCGACCGTGAGGGTCAGGTCGAGCTCCTCGCTGTCGGCCATGCCGAATTCCTGGAGGAGAAGGCCGCGCAGCCGCCCGGCGATGACCGTGTTGTTCTCCGAGGCCGAGTCGAGCAGGTTGTGATCGACCGCGTCGCCGAAGCGGAGGGCCCGGAAGCCTGGAACGGTCCTGTGCATGTCGACGTACTCGTCGATGATGGCGTCCACGGCGTGCCACCAGTCGGGGTATTCGTCGACCATGAACCGCCGGCCGACCCGGGAGATGAACATCTCGACGTTGCGCTGGGTCAGCGCCTGGGTGATCGCCCGTTTGTCGGGGAAGAACTGGTAGACCGAGCCGATCGCGACATCGGCGCGGGCCGCGATGCGCGTCGTGGACAGGGCGTCGTAGTCGGCCTCGTCGAGCAATTCGGCGCAGGCGTCCAGCATTCGCTCGACCCGGCGGGCGCTACGACGTTGCGCGGGTTTACGGCGCAGGGGCACCTGCTCGCCGTCACATTGGTCAGTAGAGAAGCCGGGCACACGTTCATCTTGCACTCTTCGCGCCGAACGGTCAGTCCTTCCCGGGCAGACGTCCGATTTCGGAATGCACTACGTCCGCGGCGACCGCCCGGCGCAGGCTCGGCCCCGCGACGTAGCTCAGGGCCGGGGGTCCAGCCCGGCGCAGTCCCGGAGCGCTTCCCAGCTCGTCACGGCCTGCTGCTTGGCGTCGCCGGTAAGGGGGATCGGAATTCCTCCCGAGATCCGCGCCGGTGTCCATTGATCCTTGAGGACCTTGCGGCCGTTGATCGTCAGGGTGAGCACGCCGGTGCGTCCGGTGTCCGGGCCGGAGTTGTAGAAGACGAAGTTGCCCATGCCGTAGTTGACGTACTTGCCCTCTAGGTACCCGCTGCCGAGCAGGATGTGCGCGTGGCCGCCGACGATCACGTCCGCGCCCGCGGCGATCAGCTTGGGCGCGAGGTCGAGTTGGGCGGGGTTCGGGCATTTCTGCAGTTCGGTGCCCCAGTGCAGGTGGACGATGACGGTGTCGGAGGTCTTGCGCGCCTGCCGGACGGCCTGGATCAGCCGCTGCTCGTTCTTCGCCGAGGCGAGCCCGCCCTTGGTGGAGGTCGCCGTCCAGGACTGGATGAACTGTTCGTCCAGCACCTGGGTCGCCCCGATGATCGCCACTCTGTTGCCGTTGACCGTCTTACGGAAGGGCTTGTACGCCTCCGCGGCGTTCTTCCCGATGCCGACGATGGGGAACTTCGAGCTGCGGATGGCGGCGAGGGAGTCGCGCAGCCCGCCCTCCATGTAGTCCATGCCGTGGTTGTTCGCCATGGACGCGACGTCGACGCCCGCCGCCTTGAGCGCCGTCAGGGCGGTGGCGGGCGCGCGGAAGGTGTACTGCTTGCCGGGGGCGGGGGTGCCTCCCTGGGTGATGGCCGTCTCCAGGTTGACCATCGCGAGGTCGGCGCGCCGCAGCACCGCGGAGATGGGGCCGAGGGCCGTGCGGGGGTTGGCGAGCCGGTTCCTGAGCAGGCCCTCGAAGTGGACGTCGCCGCCGAAGGAGATGGTGAAGGGCTTGCGCTGGGGCCTGGCCACGGTCTCCTGCGCGCTCGGCGTGGACGACGCGGAGTCGTCCTTCGGCGGGGGCGAGGCGGACTCGGCGGCCGAGCAGGCGACGATCGGCACCCCGGCGGCCGCGGCCGCGAGCGTCAGAGCGACGCGACGCCGGAACCACCCCGCGCCCCGGAACGGACGGGCCAGGTCACGCGCCCGGCGGGAAACGGGCAGGTCGTGGACGGGCACGGCGGAGACGGCGAGTTCGGCCGGGTCGGTGAGGTCGGTGAGGTCGGCGGCGTCGGTCGGGGGCGAGGCGGCGGGGTGGCATCTCATCGCTCCAAGAGCATGCCATCTTCGGGTCGTAGATGGACACTGCCACCCCAGACGGATCCAAATTCACCCACCTTGGATGATTCCTTCACTTGAATGATTCAGGTTTAGTGCCTAAGGTGCAGGTCGTGGGGGATGTGGACCGGCTCCATGACGCCGGGCTACGGGTGACCGCCGCCCGGGTCGCGATCATGCACGTGGTGCGCGAGGGTGACCACCCTGATGTGGACACCATCTATCGCGCCGTGCGCGACCGGGTCGGCCAGGTGTCCCTCCAGGCCGTCTACGACGGGCTGCACGCGCTCCACGACGCCGGGATCCTTCGCAAGATAGAGCCCATGGGCAGCCCGGCCCGCTACGAGACCAGGGTGGGAGACAACCATCATCACCTGGTCTGCCGTGGGTGCGGCACGGTGGCCGACGTCGACTGCGCGACCGGGGTGGCCCCCTGCCTCGATCCCGTGGACGCCGCCGGCTTCATCGTCGACGAGGCCGACGTCATCTACTGGGGCGCCTGCCCCGATTGCCAATCTCGAACCGCCTGATCCCTTGCCCTACGCACCACTCAAGCGCTGACCGACGACGAGTCGATCGTGGACCCGCTGTCCGGGAACGCGGTGTTTCAACGGCGTCCCGGTCACGCTCACGCCCGCGTGAGCGGCGCGGGAACGGATGGGAACGTATGGGAACGGCGAGGCTGGGCGGTTTCAGGCGCTTGGCGGTAATAGGCTGTGCCGCGTGACCACCGTGCCCGATAAGGAACGTCTGCTGGCCCAGGTCGGTTTCGCCGTGGAAATCGACAAATTGAAGCGTGTGCTCCGCCGTAACACGCTGATGGACGGCTCCCGCAGGGAGAACGACGCCGAGCACTCCTGGTACCTGGGAATGCTGGCCATGGTCCTCGCCGAGCACGCTCCCCCGGGCACCGACCTCGATCGCGTCACGGCCATGCTGCTCGTGCACGACATCGTCGAGATCGACGCGGGCGACACGTTCGTCTACGACGTGACGGCGGCGGAGGTGCAGGAGAAGGCCGAGCGCGCCGCGGCGGACCGCATCTTCGGCCTGCTCCCCGCGGACCAGACGGCCACGCTGCGCGGTCTGTGGGACGAGTTCGAGGAGCGCGTGACGCCCGAGGCGAGGTTCGCCAAGGCCCTCGACCGGCTGGCGCCGATGCTGGCCAACCACTACAACGAGGGCGGGAGCTGGGCGCGTCACGGGGTAACGGTCGAACAGGTGATGGAGAAAGTGGAGATCATCCGGGAGGGATCGCCGACGTTGGGCGACTACGCGACGGAGATCGTCGAGCTTTCGGCGGCCCGTGGCCACCTGGCTCGCAGCCGCGCGTAGCAGCCTTCGCGGTGTTCCCTTCGGGCCTTAGGGGTACGTCCCCTAGGGCGAGAGGGGGGCGAAAGTGGAGGAAACTTCGAAGTCCATCAACTCGCGACGCCGCCGTACGATCCGGGAGTCTTTGGGACTTGGAACCCTATCGTTGCCGGTGAAGGCCACCGAGCGCCTGGAGCACGTCAAGGCGGGCGACCAGCTGATCGTGCGGCTGGCGAGAACCATTCGTAAACGGCTCCCCCTGGGCAGCCCGGCCAGAGACCTGCTCCACGGCGTTCCCACCGGTCACCCCCTGCATCCCCCGCTCGCGATCGTCAGCCTGGGCTGCTTCACGGCGACGGCCGTGCTGGACGCGATCGACGCCGACCCCCGCGCCTCGCAGGCCGTGCTCGCCACCGGCGTCGCCGGGGCCATCCCCGCCGCGGCGGCCGGGATCACCGACTGGTCGGTCCTGCATCTGGAACAGCAGCGCGTGGGGTTCGTCCACGCGCTGGTCAACCTGACGGCCCTCGGCCTGTACTCGGGTTCGCTCATGCTGCGGCTGGCGGGCAGGCAGCGCGCCGGGAAGGCGCTCGCGTTCGCCGGGCTCACCGCGGCCGGCGTGGGCGGGTACCTCGGCGGGCACCTCGCCTACCGGATGGCCGCCGGGCCCACGCACGCCGAGCCCACGACGCACCTCGTCCCCCTCGGCTGGCACGACCTGTGCCGCCTGTGGGACCTGCCGGACGGACGGCCGGTGCCCCGGCGGCTCGGCTACATCCAGCTCTTCGTGCTGCGGCACGGTTCCACGGTGAAGGTCCTCGCCGACCGGTGCTCGCACCTGGCGGGGCCGCTGCACCAGGGGCGGCTCAAGCTGGAGGGCGACGAGGTGTGCGTGGTGTGCCCGTGGCACGGCAGCACCTTCCGGCTGGAGGACGGCGCGGTCGTCCACGGCCCGGCGACCTCTCCGCAGCCCTCGTTCGAGGTCAACGTGCGCGGGGACGGGCTCGTCCAGGTCCGCCCGCGGCCGTTCTGAGAGCTGTGTTCATGGCCTCGCTCCGCTCGGCTCGTCCAGGGCGTCCAGTTCGGGCCGGTCGGAGGCGGGGTGCTCCACGAGGGCCAGGATGCGGCTCGCCATGAACCGCGCCGTGCGGACGGGCGTGCCGCTCCTGGTGACCTCGCTGACCTCGACGAGGCCACGGCGGGTATCGACCTCGACGCGGCGACCGGCCTTCGTCGCCACGACCTCGTACGTGCGGGGCGTACCGCCCGCGTCTATGACGATCTCAACCCGGTCACCCTTCATGTCCGGGTAGATACCCACTTGTCGGTGCGGCTATCCGTACACCAGTTTGACAATCGCGACGACTCCGACGCACACGATCACGGCCCTCAGCACCCGCGGCGGCAGCCTGCGCCCCACCCGGGCCCCGACGAAGCCGCCGACGAGCGAGCCGAGGGCGATCAGCAGGGCGGCCCACCAGTCGACGTGCGCGATGAACGAGAAGAGCACGGCCGCCGTGAAGTTGACCACCAGCGACAGCAGGTTCTTGGCGGCGTTGACGCGCTGGAGGTGGTCCTCCAGGAACGTGCCGAGCAGCCCGATCAGCACCACCCCCTGCGCCGCGCCGAAGTATCCGCCGTACACGGCCGCCGCGAACACCCCGAACCACAGCCACGGCCCGCCGTGCGGGTGCGGCCGGTCCTGGCGGGCGGACAGCCATGCCTGCAGCCTGGGCTGGAGGACCACCATCACACAGGCGAGCGCGATCAGGACCGGGACGATCACCTGGAACGCCTTGGCGGGCAGGGACAGGAGCAGGAGGCCGCCCACCAGGGAGCCGAGCAGCGAGCCCGCGCCGAGCTTCAGCAGCCGCTCCCGCTGGCCCTTCAACTCCTCGCGGTAGCCGAGCACTCCCGTCACACCGCCCGCCACCAGGCCGACGCTGTTGGACACGTTCGCGACGATCGGCTGGTATCCCAGCGCGAGCAGCGTCGGAAACGTGATCAACGATCCCGAGCCGACGACCGCGTTGATCGCTCCCGCCGCGAGCCCGGCCGCGAGGATCGCGACGACCTCCAACGGTGTCAAAGCCCCACCTTTCGTACGACTTCGCCCGATGGTAGGCGGCCACCGATGCCCGGCACGCGCGAGGGTGCCCCGAGCGGGCCTTGATCGGCGGACCGGATGCCAGGTACGGAGGCGGGGACGCGCGGGTCAGACGATGTACGCCTGCGCCCGCGGGACGATGCGGATGGTTCGGTATAAGGCGAAACCGGCAACGGCCACCACGACCATGGCCACGACGAGCTGCGTCATGAGCGCTCCTTGTCGTGCCTGTGGCGCTAGGGGGCCGGGTTGGTCAGGCCGGGTCAGCCGGGAAGGGCTCGGGCGTACCAGCGGCCGTCGGAGCTTCTCTCCAGGCTCAGGGGGACGCCGAACGTGCGACTGAGGTTGTCGGCCGTCATGACGTATTCGATCGGGCCCTGGGCCACGACGGAGCCGTGGCGCAGCAGCAGCACGTGCGTGAACCCGCTCGGAACCTCCTCGACGTGGTGGGTGACCAGCACCATCGTGGGCGCCGCGGCGTCGTACGCGAGCGCGGACAGCCGCCGCACGAGATCTTCACGACCGCCGAGGTCGAGCCCGGCGGCCGGCTCGTCGAGGAGCAGCAGCTCGGGGTCGGGCATGAGGGCGCGCGCGATCTGGACGCGCTTGCGCTCGCCCTCCGACAGCGTGCCGAACTTCCGCCGGATCAGATGCGCGCACCCGAGCTGGTCGATGAGCTCGACCGCGCGGGTCACGTCCCCCGAGTCGTACTCCTCGTTCCACCGGCCGAGGATCGCGTACGAGGCGGTGAGGACGAGGTCGATGACCTTCTCCTCGGGGGGGACCTTCTCGGCGATCGCCACGCTGGCGAGGCCGATGCGGGGCCGCAGGTCGAAGACGTCCGTCTGGCCGAGCCGCTCGCCGAGGATCTCGACCGAGCCTTCGCTGGGGTACAGGAGCGCCGCCGTCACCTGGAGCAGCGTCGTCTTCCCCGCCCCGTTGGGGCCGATGACGACCCAGCGCTCGTCCTCCTCGACGGTCCAGTCGATGCCCCGCAGCAGGGCCGCGCCATCTCTGCGGACGGCGACGTCCTGGAGCCGAAGCACCTGACCACCCATCGCCAATACCTCCTGACATGTGATCCGGACCGGTCCGGGCAACCCCGGGACGACCCGGCTTCACCGTGCGAGTAGCCCCCGCCCGATGCCTCCGGACCAAACCTATTGCAGCATCAACGCATATCGTGGATCGGTGCACCCCGATTCACCGATCTCCGCCACCTTGGTCGCATGGGGCAACGCCTGGCTTGCCGGACATGTCGGTCTTGATGAAGCCGTGGACCGGCTGGAGCGCGCCGCGGGTCCCCACGTCGTCGCCGCCGACGGTGACGAGACCCCCCTGCGCGTCTTCCTCGCCGAGCGACGCGTCGACGGCCTGACCGGTCTGCGCCTCTCGCTGCCCGCCGCGGGCGACCCGCTCGGTCTCACCGGGCCTTCCTCCTACACCATGGCCGCCGTCGACGCCGGTGAGGCCGTCACGGCCGTGCTGTCCGGCCGCTGCCTCGGCCTGGTCCCGTCCCTCGACCGCCGTGGCTCGTCCTACACCGGGATCCGCTGGACGGCCATGGACGCCTCCGCCACCCCGCCCGACGTCCCGAGCCTCGCCGAGGCCGAGAACGCGCTCACGATGGCGATGCGCTCCGCCACGGACGCGCTGCTCACGGTCGAAGGCCCCGAGATGGGCCAGCCCACGCTCGCCCACGCCGACGACGGCCTCGCCCCCGGGTACGCCGCCCGGGCCCACCGCGTCGCCGCCCTCACCGCGCGGCTCGCCTCGGTGCTGCGCGTCGCCGACGAGCGCGGGCTCACGTCCGGGCAGATCGCGGTGCGCGGCCAGGCCCTGCGCGACCTGGACCACGCGGTGCGGCGGGCGCGGGTGGCCGCGCACAACTCGATCATCGAGGGACGGCAGGCTCCGGGCGGGCTGCGGCCGGGCTCGCGTCCCTGAACCCCACCCCAGGCCCCGTGACGCACGACGCGCGGCCCCGGCCCTGGCGCGGCGGAACCGCCTCAGGCGAGCCCGTGACGCACGGCGTACAGCGCCGCCTGGGTGCGGTCCTGGACGCCGAGCTTCATCAGCACGTTCGAGACGTGGGTCTTGACGGTCTTCTCGGCGACGACGAGCTCACGGGCGATCTCGCGGTTCGACCGCCCTGACGCGATCAGCGCCAGCACCTCGCGCTCGCGCTCGGTCAGCACGGCGAGCGGCCCAGGACCGTCCTGCGCCTCCGCGTCCGGCCCGGCGAGCATGGCCTCGGCCGCCTCGGGCGCGAGCAGCACCTGGCCGCCGTGCACCGCGCGGATCGCCCGCACCAGCGCGCCCGGGTCGACGTCCTTGTAGATGAAGCCCGAGGCCCCCGAACGCATGGCCGGCGCGACGTCCCCCGGGTCGCTCACGGACGTCAGCACGATGACCCGGACGCCGAGGCCGCGCTCGGCCAGCAGCCGCAGGGCGCCCAGGCCGTCCAGCACGGGCATCTTCAGGTCGAGCAGCAGCACGTCCGGGGCGAGCGAGGCGGCCAGCTCCACGGCCTCGGCCCCGTCGCACGCCTCGCCGACGACGTCGAGGTCGTCCTGCAGGTCCAGGAACGTGCGCAGGCCCTGGCGCACCACCGGGTGGTCGTCGGCGATGAGGACGCGGACCACGGCGCTCACGCGGCACCTCCGGGAACGCGGGCGGCCTCACGAGTGGTCACGCGGGCACCTCCAGGTAGACCGTCGTGCCCGCGCCCGGCTCCGAGGCCACGCGCAGCGACCCGCCCACGCCCTCCGCCCGGCCGTGCATCGAGACCAGGCCGAGTCCCCGGGACGTCGGGCCGTCCACCTCGAAACCGCCCCCGTCGTCGCTGATTTCGAGCGTGAGGCGTGATCCGGGCAGCCGCAGGCGTACCGCTATGGACGAGGCGCGCGCGTGTCTGAGGGCGTTGTGGACGGCTTCCTGGGCCACGCGCAGCACCGTGACCTCGGTCGCGGGAGGCAGGCCGCACGCGTGCCCGTCCTCCGGGGCGTCGAAGGTGATCTTCTCCGAGTAGAGGCGGTCGAGCAGGGCGACGTGCTTGCGCAACGTCTCGACCAGCCCGTGCCGGTCCAGCGCGGCCGGGCGCAGCTCGACGATCACGGCCCTGAGCTCGGCCAGCGCCTCCCCCGCCAGCCGTTGCACGCGGTCGATCTCGGCCAGGGCCCGCTCGGGGTCGTCCCGGATCAGCGACGCCGCCGCCTGGGCCGTGAGCCGCAGCGAGAACAGCTTCTGCGTCACCGCGTCGTGGAGCTCGCGCGCCATGCGGGTGCGCTCCTCCACGACGGTCAGCTCGCGGCCCCGCTCGTACAGGCGGGCGTTGGTCAGGGCGATCGCGGCGTGCGCGGCGAAGAGCGTCAGCAGGTCCTGGTCGGCCGGGCTGAACCCGCCGGGCGTGCGCTTGTTGGACAGGAAGATGATGCCGAGCACCTGGTCGGCGTCGCGGATGGGCACGCCGATGAAGTCCTTGAGCACCGGGTGGGCGCTCGGCCACCACTCGAAGCGCGGGTCCTCGCGGATGTCGGGCAGGCGCACCGGCTCCGCGTCCCTGAGCATCGCGGCGAGCATGCCGTGCTGGCGGGGCAGCGGGCCGATCGCGTCCCACTGCTTGTCGCTGACGCCCTCGGCGACGAACTCGGCGAACGAGCCGTCGTCGTCGGGCACGCCCAGGGCGGCGTAGCGGGCCTTCAGCAGGGTGCGGGCCGAGCGGACGATGACCTGCAGCACCTCGCGGACCGACAGGTGCCGGGTCACGGCCAGCACCGCGGAGCTGACGGCGTGCAGCACGGCGTCCCGGTCGCCGCCCGTCAGGCCCCGCTCGCCGCTGTCGGATTCCACGCCCACACTGTAGGCGCGGCGGCTATGCGTACGTGGACCACGACTGGCCGCCGTCGGCGTACCAGACGGTGTTCGGGGTGCGGCCCGGGTCCGCCGAGATGCCGAGCGCCGGGCGGCCGTTCAGCCACGAGCTGGTGACCGCGCTGGTCACCCGGGGGATCCTGATCGCGCCGATCACCCTGCGCACCGGGGTCGCCTCGCCGGAGAAGGACGCGCGGGCGAGGAACTGGTCGCGCGGTCGTACGAGGAGGCGTTGCGCGAAAGATACCTTTGGCATGAATTCGGAGACCTAAACCTGATCGTGCCCGTGTAAATATCCAATAAAGTGACATACAAGGACGTTCCAAGTCTGATGTTCGATGCTTGACACGTCGTTCAGTCACTCAACGGGAGAACACTCCATGCGACGGCACCTCTCCGCTCTCGCCGCACTCACCATTGCCGGATCCCTCGCGGGCGCCTCGCTCGCCGCCCCGGCCACGGCGGCGACCACGGCCGCGTCGGCCTCCGCGAGCGCCGCCCACGTGGCCGCCGCTCCGCAGTCCCCGCTGACCACCAAGGTGGTCTGGGACAAGGCCGTCCGCGCCGGCGGCACGATCACCTACACGCTGAAGAGCACCAACAAGGGCGAGTGGGCGACCGACCTCGCCGGGCTCTTCGGCACCCTTCCCAAGGGCGCGAGCAAGGTCCGCGTCGTGAGCAAGTCGAAGGCGTACTGCGAGCTTTCCGGCCGCAGCCTGTTCTGCATCTACGACACCCTCGAGCCGGGCAAGTCCGCCGGGCTCAAGGTGAAGGTGTGGCTGAAGAAGAGCACCCGTGGCACGGCGGTCGCGGAGTTCGGCCACTTCTCCATCGACGTCCCCTCCGGCGTCGACATCACCAACGAGGAGGAGCTCAACAAGCTCGACATCCAGGACGAGATCCTCTGGAAGAACTTCAAGACCAAGATCGTGCGCTGATCACAGGGCTCACGCCCTGGACGAGCGCGTGTACGCGGCAGGCGTGCGCCCTTCATGGGGGCGGTGACGCCCGCGGGTCCTGACGAGGCGGCCACCGGACACACCGGTGGCCGCCTCGTCGTTATTCTGTTCCGTTACTCAGAGATATCTCGTCCGCTTCTGAGTAATCATTTGTGGATAAACTGTAAAAAAGTCGTACCCCATCGTGGATCATGATAAAAAAGGTGCCGCTTACCGTGGGTTTCCCCCGAGGCACCCGTTCCGGGGTCTTCGGCGACTCCCGCACCCGGGCTTCTCACGTCCCAGGCGGCCTCCCTTACCACCGCCGGGGAACGGTTCCCCTCCCGCCCGGGAACCCACGCTCCACCGCGCCGGGAACCTTCGCGTCCCCCCCGGCGTACGGGACCGCGCGGCCTCGCGTCACGGGAACGTTCCCACGACGCGCGAGCCCGTGGCCCCCGTCCGTCCCCCACAATCTGGAGATCCTGCATGCGCCACCCGATCGCCAAGATCGCGACCGCGGCCGTGGCCGTCCCGATGACGGGCGCCCTGCTCCTGGCCGCCACCCCGGCCTCAGCGGAGCCGGTCACCCGCGCGTCCCGCGCGACCAGCGCGACGCCCCACTCGTTCCTCTCGGCCGCCTCGACGGGCACCGCCACGACCACGGCGAAGACGGCCGACGACGCGTACTCGAGCTTCTCCGTCCAGGTCACCGGGCCGAAGAAGGCCAAGCGGGGCGGGGAGATCACCTACCGCATCAAGGGCCTCAACAAGGGCCCGTGGACGGCCGACGACTTCTACCTCGGCGGCACCCTCCCCAAGGGCATCCGCGGCACGGTGTACTTCGACGGGCCGAAGGGCACCAAGTGCGGCTTCTACTACGACGGCTTCTGGTGCTGGCCGCCCCACGTCCTGGAGAAGGGCGAGGACAGCTGGCTGACCATCACCGTCCGGCTCAAGAAGTCCACCAAGGGCACGGTGGCCGCGAAGCTCGGCGTCAACAGCTGGGACTGGCCGACCGGCTCGGAGAACCTCAGCCGCGAGGAACTGAAGAAGATCGGCATCAAGAGCTGGTACTTCACCAAGTCCGTGAAGACCAAGATCGCCGACTGACCGCGCCGAGGGTCGTCCGCCCGCGAACGGCCGGGCGACCCTCCGCCGCGGCGGATCCCGCGCGACCGCGCCGCGCGCCGCTCGCGCCGTGGCGCCTCCCGGGCGTCACGCCGGAGCCCCACGCTCCGGCCTTGAGCGCCGCCTGGAACCTCAGGCCGCCATGAGCGCGTCGTGCCGCCGCGGGGAGTCACCGGAGACCGTGGCGTGCGCGATGCCCGCCAGCGACCGCCGGGAGACGCCGCTGTCCGGCGCGTAGGCGATCACCGGGAACATCGTCACCTCGATCACCAGACCGCGCGCAGCGATCACCCGTCCGAGCGACGCCAGCAGCGTGTCGTCGCCCACGAACGCCGGCCCCGTCGCCGGGTTCTGGTCGCCGTCGCGGAAACGCAGCCGGATCGGCCGGATCGGCGCGCCCGCGTCGATCGCCGCCTGGAACATCGCCGGACGGAACGGGCCCATGCCCCGGCCGCACGTCGTCGTGCCCTCGGGGAAGACGGCGACGTCGTGTCCCGCGGCGAGCGCGTCCGCGACGTCCCGCACGGTGCCGGGCAGCGTCGAGAGCCGCTCCCGGTCGATGAAGATCGCGCCGCCGCCCGCGACCAGCGAGCCGATCACCGGCCACCCGGCGATGTCGCTCTTGGCCAGGGGCTTGCACGGCATGATCGCCGCCACCACCAGCGGGTCCAGCCACGAGACGTGGTTGGCCACCAGCAGCGTGCCTCCCCGCGCCGGTTCCTGCACCGGGAGCACGGCCGAACCGCCCAGCACCGAGAACCCCTGCACGACCTCCAGGCGGATGCCCAGCACCCGCAGCAGCGCCCGGGCCCAGCTCATGCTCATCTCACTGCGCCGCTTCTCGTCGAACCAGCGGGCGGCGAACGACCACGGGACGCCCGCGACCACCACCGCGAGGGCGCCCAGCACGCGGAGCACCCGCCGGACCGGGCCCACGGTCCGCGCCGGGGCCGTCACGCACGAGGCGACCGTGCACGACGCCACAGGAAGCCAGCTCATTCGGTCGCCCCGAGGAAGTGCCGCAGGTAGCGGACGTCGACATTGGCCAGCGACAGCAGGACGAAGAAATCCGCCGTACCGAACTCCGGGTCGTGGGCCGGGGCGCCGCCGATCCACGCGCCCAGCCGCAGGTAGCCGCGCAGCAGCGGCGGGATCACGAACCGGTCCGGACGCATCACGCCCTCACCGGACCACTGCCGGTGCGGCGTCACGCGGTACTCCTCCGGCCCGAGCGGGATCTTGTCCAGCACGCCCGCGGCCGCCGCCCCGCCGTCGTCCAGCGGGATCGAGCAGCAGCCGCCCAGCCAGCTGAAGCCGCCGCTGACCATGTAGTGGGCGATTCCCGCCCACATCAGGCCGATCACCGCGCCGCCGCGATGCGCGGGGTGGACGCACGTACGCCCGACCTCGACCATGCCGCCCCGGATGCCGGAAAGCGCCGACAGATCGAACTCGCCGTCGGAGTAGAGCCGGTCCGACCGCCCCGGCGCCAGCATCCGATACGTGCCGACCACCGTGTCGCCCTCGCGCACCAGCAGGTGGTCGCAATAGGCGTCGAACCTGTCCACGTCCAGCCCGGAGACCGGCGAGTCCAGCCGGGCTCCCATCTCCTCGGCGAACACCTCGTAGCGGAGCCGCTGCGCCGCGCGCAGATCGGCGGGCGTCCTGGCCAACCCCACCGTGTATCGTCCGCGCGCGTCGGTCAGACCTCGTTCCGGAAGCCTCGGGGCTCCGGCGAGTCCGTTCGGTCCGTTCAGTCCATTCAGTCTGGAGAGATCGGGAAGACCGGCGGGGGCGGCGGCTGTGGGGGGACCAGCGGGCACGGCGGCCTGAGCGACGGAGTCGCTCGCGCCGTGGACACGGTCGGTGAAGACCTGGGTCATGGCATGCCTCCTCGTGTGGCATACCCATGAAGACATGGGGAGATGACCATCTCCCGTCCGTATGGTGAACCGCTTACGCGTTCACTCTGAGCGGTCGGTAGCGTTATGCCCGATGAAGCAGCGCACGCTTTTGATCACACTCACCGGCCCCGACCGGCCCGGGGTGACGTCCCGCTTGTTCAGCACGCTGGCGTCCTTCCCGGTGAACGTCGTCGACGTCGAACAGGTCGTCATCCGCGGCCGCCTGGTCCTCGGCGTGCTCGTCATGTACGCCGGGGGCCCACCCACGGGAACCGGTGGCACCATCGGCGCCATGTGGGCGGCCATCGAGCGCGTGGCCGAAGACCTCGGCATGGAGGTCGAGCTCGCCACCGGCACCGATACCAAGGAGAAGCGCCGCAGAGGGCGCCTCCACGTCACCGTCCTCGGCAACCCGCTGCACCCCGCCGCCCTCGCCGGCATCGCGGGCCGCATCGCCGCCGCCGGGGCCAACATCGACCGCATCGAGCGGCTGGCGCACCTGCCGGTCACGTGCATCGAGCTGGAGGTCTCCGGGGCCGACCCGGCAGCCCTGCGCACCGCGCTGGCGGCCGAGGCCGTCCTCCAGCAGGTCGACGTCGCCGTCCAGCGCTCCGGGCTCCACCGTCGCACCAAACGGCTGATCGTCATGGACGTCGACTCCACGCTCATCCAGGGCGAGGTCATCGAGCTGCTCGCCAACCACGCCGGCTGCATGGACGAGGTCGAGAAGATCACCTCGGCGGCGATGCGCGGCGAGCTCGACTTCGCCGCCTCCCTGCGCGAGCGGGTGGCGCTGCTCGAAGGGCTGTCCGCCGACGTCTTCGAGCGCGTCCGCAAGGAGGTCGTCCTCACCCCCGGCGCCCGCACCCTGGTACGCACGCTCAAGCGCCTGGACTACCGCTTCGCCATCGTCAGCGGAGGCTTCACCCAGATCACCGACGCTCTGGTGGAGGACCTCGGCATCGACTACTCCGCCGCCAACACCCTGGAAGTCGTGGACGGCAAGCTCACCGGCCGCGTCGTCGGCGAGATCGTCGACCGTCCGGGCAAGGCCCGCGCCCTGGAGCGGTTCGCGCGGGAGGCCGGCATCCCGATCAACCAGACGGTCGCCATCGGCGACGGCGCCAACGACCTCGACATGATCGGCGCCGCCGGGCTCGGCATCGCCTTCAACGCCAAGCCCGTGCTGCGGCAGGCCGCCGACGCCGCGGTCAACGTCCCCTACCTGGACACGATCCTTTACCTGCTCGGCATCTCCCGCGAGGAGGTCGAGGCCGCCGACGCCGAGGACGGCCTGACGCCGCCCGCGGCGGGAAGCCCGCACCACTGACGCGTTCCCGGGCGCGCCACCGCGCCCGGACGCGTCGGCGCCCCTACCGGTCTCTGTTTCAGTCGCCCATCAGCGCCTCAGCCGCCCTGCGGCGCCTCAGCCGCCCTGCGGCGCCTCAGCCGCCCTGCGGCGCCTCAGTCGTGCTTCGGCGTCCAGCGGCTGATCACCCGCGCGTCGCCCGGGCCGAGCCCGGCCCAGCCGCCCGTCTCCAGCACCGCGAACGCCCCCGGCGGGAAGCCCTCGTCGTCGCGCGACAGGCTCAGGTTGACGACCAGCTCATGCACGCCCGGATTGTGACCGACCAGCAGCAGCGTCGAGACGTCGTCGTCGGTGCGCCCGATCAGTTCGAGCAGCTCGTCCGGATACGCCTCGTAGATCTCGCTCTCCAGGTGCAGCGGAGCGGCGGGCGCGAGGTCCGCCAGGGCCAGCTCGGCGGTCTGCCGCGTCCGCAGGGACGGCGAGCACAGCACAAGATCCGGAGACAGGCCCATCGCCTTCAAGGTCTGCCCGGCACGCGCGGCGTCGCGCTCGCCGCGATGCGTCAGCGGACGTTCCCGGTCGGCCAGCCCGGGGACGTGCGCGGCCTTGGCGTGTCTCAGGACGATCAGCGTGTTCATCCCCTCAACTATCCCATTACACGCGTACGGCTACCGCCCAGCCTCGGGCGGTAGCCGCAGGTTTCGCGTCCCCGGACCTCACCGCGCGCTCGGCGCGGCGGCCAGGAAGCGGACTAGCTGGAGACCTTCGCGGGCTCGGCCCGCGCGCTCGGGTCCTCGTTCGCCGGGGCGATGCCCGTCGAGCGCCGCTTGGAGACGACCACCGCGCCGACCACGATCACCACCGCGACCAGCGTGACGCCGACGCGCAGCACCGCGTTGTCGGCGTAGGTCACGACGGCCGGGGCGATCAGCAGGGCCACCAGGTTCATGACCTTGATCAGCGGGTTGATGGCCGGACCCGCGGTGTCCTTGAACGGGTCGCCGACGGTGTCGCCGATGACCGTGGCCGAGTGCGCCTCTGAGCCCTTGCCGCCGTGGTGGCCGTCCTCGACCAGCTTCTTGGCGTTGTCCCACGCGCCACCGGAGTTGGCCAGGAACACCGCCATCAGCGTGCCCGCGGCGATCGCGCCCGCCAGGTAGGCGCCGAGCGGCGCGTACCCGAGGGCGAAACCGACCGCGATCGGCGTCATGACGGCGAGCAGACCCGGCGTCGCCAGCTCACGCAGCGAGTCGCGGGTGCAGATGTCGACCACGCGGCCGTAGTCGGGCAATTCGGCGCCGGACATGATGCCCGGCTTGGTGCGGAACTGCTCGCGGACCTCGTACACCACGCGCCCGGCCGCCCTGCCCACCGCGCTGATCGCCAGCCCGGAGAAGAAGAACACGACCGCCGCGCCGATGACCAGGCCGACGAGCACGTTCGGCGCGTCCACGCTCAGGCTGAACGAGCTGAACGAACCGAGAGCCTCCTTCACCCCGGCGGACGCGCTCGCCAGCTTCAGCTCGACCGCCGTACGGAACGACCCGAACAGCGCCGTCGCGGCGAGCACCGCCGTCGCGATCGCGATGCCCTTGGTGATGGCCTTGGTGGTGTTGCCGACCGCGTCCAGGGAGGTGAGGATCCGCGCGCCCTCGCCCTCGACGTCGCCCGACATCTCGGCGATGCCCTGGGCGTTGTCGGAGACCGGGCCGAAGGTGTCCATCGACACGATGACGCCGACCGTGGTCAGCAGTCCCGTACCGGCCAGGGCGACGGCGAACAGCGCCACCGTCACGTTGCCGAAGCCCAGCAGGAACGCGCCGTACACGGCACCGCCGATGAGCAGCGCGGAGTAGACCGCGGACTCCAGGCCGACCGAGATGCCGGACAGGATGACGGTCGCCGGGCCGGTCAGCGAGCTCTCGCCGATCTCCTTCACGGGACGGCGGTTGGTCTCGGTGAAGTAGCCGGTGAGCACCTGGATCGCGCTCGCCAGCACCAGGCCGACCAGCACCGCGCCGATCGCGATCAGACGCGGGTCGGCGTCGAGCTGCGCCACGCCGGCGCTCACACCGCTGAGCTCGGAGAACGTCGCGGGCAGGTAGGCGTAGGCCGCCACCGCCACCAGGACCGCCGAAATGACCGCGGAGATGAAGAAACCTCGGTTGATCGCCGCCATCCCGGAGCGATCCCCGTTGCGCGGAGCCGTGGTGAAGATGCCGATGATCGCGGTCAGCACGCCGATCATGGGGACGATCAGCGGGAACACCAGGCCCTCGGTGCCGAAGGCCGCCTTGCCCAGGATGAGGCTGGCGACGAGCATGACCGCGTAGGACTCGAACAGGTCGGCCGCCATGCCGGCGCAGTCGCCGACGTTGTCGCCCACGTTGTCGGCGATCGTGGCCGCGTTGCGGGGGTCGTCCTCGGGGATGCCCTGCTCGACCTTGCCCACCAGGTCGGCGCCCACGTCGGCCGCCTTGGTGAAGATGCCGCCGCCGACTCGCATGAACATCGCGAGCAGCGCCGCGCCGAAGCCGAAGCCCTCCAGGACGCTGGGCGCGTCGCCCTTGTAGATGAAGACGACGATCGCCGCGCCCAGCAGGCCCAGGCCCACCGTGAACATGCCGGCCACGCCGCCGGTACGGAAGGCGATGCGCATCGCCGGCTTCTCGCCCGCCTCACGGGCGGCGGCGGCGACGCGGACGTTACCCCGCACCGCCAGCCACATGCCCATGAAGCCGGTCAGCGCGGAGAACACCGCGCCGACCACGAAGAAGACCGAGCGCCCGATGGCCACGCCGGTCGACTCCGACGGCAGCAACAGCAGCAGGAATGGGACGAGAATGACAAAGATGGCAAGAGTTCTGAACTGCCGCGTGAGATAGGCGGCTGCGCCTTCCTGCACCGCGCGCGCGATGTTCTGCATACGCTCGGTGCCCTGACCGGCGCCGAGCACCTCGCGGACGAGACCGCCCGCGACGGCCAGCGCGATCAGCGCCACCGCGGCCACCACGATCACGATCGTGAGGTGGGAACCGCTTAGAGATACCGCTGCGGCGTCGTCAGCGGCGAGATAGAGCCTAGACATCCGTCCTCCTCGGCCAGACGGGTAGGTCCAAGCTCAGACCGCGCTGCGGAATGAGTCGGGGGGCGGCGCGCATCCGAGCTGGATTGGCAGTGCCGCTTCCGGTAACGTCCGCAGACCTCCCGCAGGGCATCGTCGATCTGCGGGGACATAAACCTTGGCCGGTGCGGGGAGTCTACGCAGGCACGCGCCAGATATGAAGCCTCTTCGGCCAGCTAATTAGGGCTCCGTCCAGTAAGCGCCGCGCCTTTGCCCCGCAAGGACATGGTTTTCCAGGCACGATGCCGCGCAACGCCCGGATTACCGTCAGGGATTTATTGCCATAGCTTTGTGTCCATAACTCCGGAGACATACCTGCCGCCCCCGCCTCCGACACTCCGGACCGACGCCGCATACCCGTCAGAGATGATCAGCCGGCCCTCCGCCCAAACTTTTCCCCTTGCCCCATTTTCCTCCCTTCACACCGCCGTCACAAAACCGCCACAAACCTTTCCTCTTCCCGTCACCACCACCAGCCCCCACCCCGAGACCCGACCCACACGCCAAGCCCTCGCCCTGTTCAACGCCGCGGCGGCGGGAAGGGCCGGCGGCGATGTCGGCGCCGCGTACGGCGGGTGTCCCGGTTGGGTGTTCGGCTCGCAGGCAAAGTTCTGCCCTGGCTCCATGGAGCCTCGTGGCACGGGTGAGGCGGCCGGGCCCACGGACCGGCTCTGGATCATGGTGCGGTTCTGTTCATCGGGAGGTCCGGCCGTGTTCTTCTGGGGCTTACACGGGCGGCCGATGCTGCTGGGAGCCGCTTCGAAGCCGCGGCCGTTCCCGAGGGCGCACCGGTAAGGGAAAGGCTACGGCGACAGGCCGGTCGATCACGCACGGCAGCTCCAGCCGCTTGCCGACGTCGGACACCGGCAGATGCCGCATGCCCGACTGGGAGCGCTTGCCGGCCTCAGACGCAGGGCACAAGCCGCTCGTCGGCCTCGGACGCCGGTACGGGCCCGTTGTCGGCCTCGGACACCGGTAGGCGGGACACGGCACGCCGGCGGACGGCGCTCACGTCCGGCGCGGACCGTTCCACGACGCTCGCGCGCGGCCTCGCCTCCGCCGGAGCGCTCGGACACCAGGTCCGAGACGCTCGGAGGTGGTTTCGGAATCGCTTCGATCCCCGTCACGCGGTCCGGTGATGCGTCAGGGAGTCGGACTCCCGACGTGCGGCTCGGCGACGCGTCAGGGAGTCGTCGCGAAGCCGGTCGCGGCGGCGGGCCAGCTCATTCTGATCCGCAGCCCCTTGGCGCTCGGGTACACCTCGACGTCATCGGCCAGCGCGGCGATGACGGCGATGCCGAACCCGGACATCAGCGTGTCGGCGGGAAGTAGGCCGGCCAGCTCGGTTCCGTTGACGGCTACCGGCGGCCCGTCCTCGTCCTTGTACGCCTGTTCGAGATCGTCGCTCGGGGCGGAGTCGGTGACGGTGACCTCGAAGCGTCCCGACTCGTCGCACAGCTCGATGCGGATCGGCTCGCCGGGGCAGTGAATGCGATGCGCCTCCACTGCCCGTGAGCATGCCTCACCCACGGCGAGCCGTACTTCGTCCAGCAGCGCCTCCGCCACCCCGGTACGGCGGGCGATCGCGGTCGCGACCAGCCGCGCCGTGCGCACGTGGGCCGGCAGCGCGCTGAACGTCAGCTCGACGGTGGCCATGACTACTTGTCTCGGCCGTGAGCTTCCTTGGCCTCTTCGACCGAGGCGTAAATC
This sequence comes from Sphaerisporangium sp. NPDC051011, assembly GCF_040653595.1. NCBI lineage: Bacteria > Bacillati > Actinomycetota > Actinomycetes > Streptosporangiales > Streptosporangiaceae > Sphaerisporangium > Sphaerisporangium sp. NPDC051011. The sequence goes on from NZ_JBFAGG010000006.1 coordinate 441,727, forward strand.
CCGAAGACCTTCGTGAGACCGGTGATCCGGAAGATCTTGAGGATGCGCTCCTGCGTACAGACGAGCTCCAGGGAGCCGTCGTGCGCCCGAACGCGCTTGAGCCCGCCGACCAGGACACCAAGACCCGTGGAGTCGAGGAAGTCCACCTTCTCCATGTTGACGAGGAGGTGGAAGTTGCCCTTGTTGACCAGGTCGATCAGCAGCTCACGCAGCCTCGGCGCGGTATAGACGTCGATCTCACCCTCGACTTCCACGATGGTGAGTCTGTCTTCAGTGTGGTGGTCCAACTTCAGGTCCACAGATCCTCCAGCGCCTTGCCTGCTGAGTCCACGATGAGGGGTCTGACATGCTGGGACCCCGGGTCCCAGCGCGCAATACCCTGACGCGCGGCATTCAACCACGCCCCGTCTTCGTGTCTATACGAAATCACGACTCCGGGCGACTCTCCCCCAAGATGCCAAACTGGAAACCAGTGACTGCGACTACTTCACCCTCGCGGCGACCAGGCCCGATCCTCACACGCCTGCTCGCGACACCCGCACGCCGGGAGCGTGTCACCCATGTGGAGCACGTTCCCGCACGTCAGGCGGGTCATGTGCATTGGCCGGACTGGGTTGCGGAGCCCCTCGTCAGCCGCCTGAGAGATCTCGGCGTCGACGGCCTCTGGGAGCACCAGGCGATGGCCGCCGACCTGGTACATCGTGGCCAAAACGTGATCATTGCCACGGGCACGGCTTCGGGAAAATCTTTGGCTTACCTGGTGCCGGCCGTGTCGGAGATCCTTTCCGGAGGCACCGTCCTCTACCTCACGCCGACCAAGGCCCTCGCCGCCGACCAGCTGCGGTCGCTCAAGGGGCTGGAGCTCGAACAGGTGCGGGCGGCGACCTACGACGGTGACACCCCGCCCGATGAGCGCCAGTGGGTGCGGCGGCACGCCAACTACGTGCTGACCAACCCCGACATGCTCCATCGGTCGATGCTGCCCCACCACTCGGCGTGGACGTCCTTCTGGCGGCGGCTGAAGGTCGTCGTCGTGGACGAGTGCCACGGCTACCGCGGCGTCTTCGGGTCGCACGTGGCCCAGATCCTTCGCCGGCTGCGCCGGATATGCGCGAAGTACGGCTCCCGTCCGGTGTTCATCCTCGTCTCGGCCACGGTCAGCGACCCCGCGGTCGCGGCGATGCGCCTCACCGGGCTTGAGATGGCCGAGGTGACCTCGGACGCGTCTCCCCGGGGTTCCACTACCTTCGCGCTCTGGGAGCCGCCCCTGACCGATCTGCGGGGCGAGGGGGGCGCACCCGTCCGGCGCACGGTGACGGCCGAGACCGCCGACCTGCTGACCGACCTGGTGATCGACGACGTGCGGACCCTCGCCTTCGTCCGGTCGCGCCGCGCCGCCGAGACGGTCTCGCTCGTCGCGCGCGGCAACCTGGAGGAGATCTCCCCCGAGCTTCCCGCCAGGGTGGCCGCGTACCGGGCCGGGTACCTCGCCGAGGACCGGCGATCGTTGGAGAAAGCTTTACGGTCAGGGGCCGTCACGGGCCTGGCGACGACCAACGCGCTGGAACTCGGCATCGACGTCTCCGGCCTGGACGCCGTGCTGATCGCGGGCTGGCCCGGCACGAGGGCGTCGCTGTGGCAGCAGGCGGGCCGCGCCGGCCGTGACGGCCAGGACGCGCTCGCCGTGCTCATCGCCCGCGACGACCCTCTCGACACATACCTCGTCCATCACCCCGAAGCCCTCTTCGGGCGGCCGGTCGAGGCGATCGTGCTGGACCCGGACAACCCGTACGTCCTCGGCCCTCATCTGTGCGCGGCGGCGGCCGAGGTCCCGCTGACCGAGGCCGACCTGCCGGTGTTCGGCCCCTCGGCGGAGGCGGTCCTGGACGACCTCGTGGAGCGGGGGCTGCTGCGCAGGCGTGCCCAGGGGTGGTTCTGGACCCGCCGCGACCGCGCGGCCAACCTCGCCGACATCCGGGGCTCGGGCGGCCCCCCGGTGCACGTCGTGGAGTCGTCCACGGGACGGCTGCTCGGCACCGTGGACGAGCCGTCCGCCCACACCGCCGTCCACACGGGAGCGGTGTACCTCCACCAAGGGGACACCTACGTCGTCGACCTGCTCGACCTGGACGCGAGCGTCGCCCTCGTCTCGGGGGCCACGCCGGACTACTCCACCTTCGCCAGGGATGTCACCGACATCTCCGTGCTGGAGTCCCTGCGCTCGCACCCGTTCGGGCCGGGCGAACTGCACTTCGGCACCGTGGAGGTGACCCGGCAGGTCGTCTCCTTCCTCAAGCGCCGCGTGCAGAGCGGCGAGGTGCTCGGCGAGGAGCCTCTGGACCTTCCGCCGCGCACCCTGCGGACCCGGGCCGTCTGGTGGACGCTGCCGCCCGAGGCCGTGGCCCCGCTCCTGGCGGCCGGGTACGACCTCGGTGGTTCGGCGCACGCCGCCGAGCACGCCTCCATCGGCCTGCTGCCGCTCTTCGCCACCTGCGACCGCTGGGACATCGGCGGCGTCTCCACGGAGGTGCACCTCGACACCGGCCTGCTCACGGTCTTCGTGTACGACGGCCACGAAGGCGGAGCCGGCTTCGCCGAACGCGGCTACGCCCGCGCCCACGACTGGCTCACGGCCACCCGCGAGGCCATCGCGTCCTGCGAATGCGAGCGAGGCTGCCCCTCGTGCATCCAGTCCCCCAAGTGCGGCAACGGCAACGACCCCCTGGACAAACAAGGCGCCCTGACCCTCCTCGAAACCCTCCTGACCCCCTCCCACCCCGCCTGACCGCCCGCTCCCCCACCCCCGTGCCCCGAACTGTTGGGTGGGTTCGGGGGCGTTGGGTCGGTGATCAGGGACATCACAACCTCGGACCGCCGACCGCTGACCGCCGCCTCGGACCACCGGCCACCACCGCGCCGCCGACCGCATTGCAAGGGGGCGGTGCCCAGCCGAGATGCGGCAGGTCAGCGAGGGCCGGCTCGGGAGGTTGCCACGATCGAGCGGCGGCCCGCCCAGGGGATCGTCAACGGGACGACCACGCTGACGTCCACGACTCCGGCGTCAACGGCGCACCTGCTCACAGTGGCGCCATTGGCGTGCGCGATATCGCGGGCCAGGCGGCAGGCCCGTGCCGGAGCGGCGAGCGCCTGACTCGCCCCCGCCAGCGCGCTGAGGTCGGCGGCCGACTGCGCCCGATGACGCCCCACCCTCGTCACGCCCGCCATCAGCAACACCCCGGCCAGCAACCAGACCAGCGCCATGGCCCCGACCACCCAGACGGTCGCCGAACCACGATCACCGGCCACCCGCCTCAGCGAGCGGTGCCGTCCCCCGGCCCTGCGGCACGTGCCCGCACCGAAGCCCCCGCGCATCCGGCTCACCGCGACCATCACCCCCTTCCCAGTCGAACCTCAGGACTTCAATCCGCACTGCTCGCGGGAGGGTCGGCATTGCTCGGCGGCGGGTCGTCGGCACCCGGCTCTGTGGTGGACACCGCGGACGCGCTCACCGAGATCGGCGGTACCGCGATGGCCCAGCCTGGCCGTATCGAGGCCGAGACGGTGACGCGGCTCACGCTCGGCTGACGGGCCACCGAAACGGTCGCCTCGGGAGGCCCGGCCCGTGCGGCGGTGTGGCGCACGGCATCCAGCGGCTCGCCCCTCGCCGCGGCCCTCGCCCCCGCACGGGCGGCGTCGACGCATTCCAACTGGGCCGCGACGACCGTGAGCGCCCACAACGCCGCTCCGAGCACGAGCGCCAGCGACGGCAGCGCCACGGCCATCTCAGCCGTCACCGACCCCCTGTCGGACGCCCTTGCTCCACGCCCCCGTCGACCGCCCGACCCTGGTGACGAGCGACTGAAGACGTCCACCACCAGGAACCACAACCCCGCAAGTCGACCTACCACCCAGCGCAACCCCATGGACCGGAGCCGACAACGCGACAGGCTTGGCATAACGCGCTTATGACCTGCTCGGAAGAACCAATCGGTACAAATAGCACCAAACACGCCTATACCCCCATAGATCAAGTTCCTGGATGACCTGCGCCCCCAGGACGGCCCCGTCGCTGGACGGGGGCCGCCCCAGGCACGCACCCCACTTCAGCCCTCAGGTCGCCAGTTTGAGCGCGCGGCCGATGACGTCCGAGAGCATCTTCCGTACCTCCTCACTGCTGACGATCTTGTAGAGCAGGCCGGCGAACGCGCAGGCCGCGATGGTTCCGACCGCGTACTCGGCGGTCGACATGCCCGCCTCGCCCCTGGGCCGCGCCATGACGGTGAGCCGCAGCCCGGAGACGCGAAACCGCTCGCCCCACCTCCGCAGCAGACGCCCGGCCCCGAGCCCGCTCCTGATCAGCCGCACGGCCGGCATGCGCCCACCGCATGTGTGGATCAACCTGTCCATCGGACCTCCCCTTGAGTCGTCATCGGGGCCGGTGGATGACCGCCCCGGCCCCGGCGGGCGAGACGAGAATGGCCCAGACGACCAGGCGAATCCGGGGCCGAGCGCGATTCTGTGGATGAAGGAGCCACCTGCGGCAGAGCCTGTGGATAACCGTCGGCAAGGCGGGCTCCTCGGACGAACGGCAGGGCGCCTACAGGGATGTCTGGGGGCCGGTCTGTCTTCTCCGGCGGGGAGATCAGTCGCTTACTGCCGGAGGGCAGGCCGGTAAGGCTGGCGGTACTCCCAGCCCTCGCTCGCGGGTAGGTGAGGGGCGGTGGTCGGGTCAGCTGTGGAAGACCTGGGCGGCGAGGCCGGCGACGACCGGGATGATGCCCAGGAAGACGAAGGCCGGCAGGAAACACAGGCCGAGAGGCGCGACGACCTGGACGCCCACGCGGCGGGCCGCGGCGTAGGAGGCCGTTCGGGACTCGTGGCGCGCGTCGTCGGCGAGCCTCGCCAGCACGTCGGCGACCGGCGCCCCGCTCAGCGCGGCCCGCGTCATGCCCCGCGCCAGCGCGGCCAGCGGACGGTCGGATTCCAGGGCCTGCCAGGCGGATTCCGGCCTGGCACCGAGCCGTAGCTGGCCATTGACCCAGGCGAGGCTCTCGCCGAGAGGTCCCCCGATCGCCTGCGCCGTGGCCTCCACGGCGCCGCCGACGGGCTGCCCCGCCCGCAGGCAGGCGACCATGAGGTCAAGGGCGTACGGAAGATCGGCGATGACGCGCTGGTGCCGCCGACGGACGTCCCCCGGCTTGCGGCGACGGCGGATGACCACCACGACGACGCCGACCGTGATACCGGTCACCAGCCCCGCCCATCCGCCGACGAAAAGCAGGCCACCGAAGGCCGTCGCGGCCAGAGTCGACGCCTGCCGTATGGTCTCCTGCCTTCGCCTCGTCTCCTGCTCTCGGCCGCCGTTCTTGTGCCTCAGGTCGATGCCCCACAGGACGGCCAGCCGTTCGGCCGGGTCGCAGGGCGTCACCCACAGCCACACCGCGACCGCCATCACCCCGGCGGCCAGGAGAACGTTCATCGGGCATCCAATCGCCGAGCGGGACCACCCGCAGCGCAAGTAAGGGTTGTGGACGGCAAAAGTGGCTGGTCAGGGGCCGTCTCGGGACTGCCGTGGCGACTCTCAGCCGTACGGCAGGTCGCGATGCGGCGCTCGGCGAAACCAAGTCCGGCCGCAGGCGCGGCCACGGGGCGTGGACCAGCGCCGGCGGGTCGCCGCCCACGTAGACGATCTCGCAGGCCGGGCTGACACGCCGGCGGCCTCGCGGACGTTGGCGACCGCAGGCACCCCCACGCTGAGCAGGCACAGCTCGGAGAGCCAGGCAGCTCGGACCCGCGTCAAAGTGCCGGCAGTCCACGTTGTGCACGGCACAGCGATCCGGCCTGTGTGAGTCGGGTGTCAGTCCGCCTGTTGGGCGCGGGCCGCCAGCCGGTTCGTCCACCAGACGCCGGCGATGTCCAGTAGCACGCCGACGGCGAGACAGGCGAAGCCGGCGGGACTGCCGAAGAGGAACTCGAGCGGGCGCAGCCCCAGGCCCGCCGCGAGTAACAGGCCGAGAGCGGGCAGTCCCGCGAGCAGGCGTGCCGTGGAGCGTGGCCCCGCCAGTTGGGCCGAGACCTCGGCGCGGTGTGCCTCCGCTTCCCGCAGGGAGCCGCCCAATCGCTCGATCAGCGCGGCCAATCCACCGCCGACGGTGAGGCCGACCCGCCAGCAGGCCGCGAGACGGACGAGGCCTTCGCCGCCTTGGTCGGGGGCGGCGCGTTCCAGAGCCGTGGCCACGTCTCCGCCGTCGCGGGCGATCGCGACCACCGGGCGGAGCACGGCCGGATCCGGAGGATCCAGACACGAAGCGGCACGCGCCAGAGCCTCTCCGGGAGTGCGGCCGGTCGACAGCTCGGCCACGATGCCCTGGCACAGCTCGATCGATGCCCTGCGCCACTCGGCGGCCCGCCGCGCACGGTCGGTCCGCCGGACGAACTCCGCCAAGCGGACGCCGGACCACCACGCCACCTCGTCGTGCGAGCTCATCAGCGCACGCAGCCGAAGGTCCGCACGAGAGGGGCCGATCCACGTCAGCACCGCTCCCATGGCCAGGAGCACCGCCACCGTCAACATGTTCACACTCCCCTGGTGGCCTGGTCTTGGTGGTTGGTCGGGCTTGTTGGCTTGGTGGGCTTGGTGGTCGCTGTGGACCATGAAGGGGTAAGGGGCCCTGCGCCATGGCCGCTCCGGGAGCGACCGGACGGCGGTGGTTCGGCGGAAGAGGCCGACGCGGCGGGCAGCCGGGTCATGGGGCGACCGTGCCGGGGGCTCGGGTGAGTAGTGAGGGCAGGGCCGGGCCCGGGAGGGGATCGCCGCGGGCGGGGAAGGTCAGGGCGGGCACCATCTGGACAAGCCCGGATGGGGCACGCTCGACCAGGCAGATCTCGGCGACCCTGCGTTTCCCGCCGCCTGGGTCGCGGACCACATGGATGACCGCGTCCAGCGCGGCCGCGATCTGGCTGTGGACGGCCTCGCGGGTCAGCCCGGCGGCGCAGGCGAGCGCCTCCAGCCTCGCGGGCACGTCGGCGGGGTTGTTCGCGTGCAACGTGCCGCAGCCGCCGTCGTGGCCCGTGTTCAACGCACCCAGGAGATCCACTACCTCGAAACCTCGGACCTCCCCGACGACCAGCCGGTCGGGCCTCATGCGCAGGGCCTGGCGCACCAGGTCACGCAGGCTCACCTCTCCGGCGCCCTCCAGGTTGGACGGCCTGGTCTCCAGGCGGACGACGTGCGGGTGAAGCGGGCGCAACTCGGAGGAGTCCTCGACCAGGAGCAACCTCTCGCCGGGATCGGCCAGGGACAGCAAAGCGGACAAAAGTGTTGTTTTCCCCGTTCCGGTCCCTCCGGTCACGAGGAAGGCGAGCCGCGCGGCGAGGATCGCGCGGAGCGCCACGGCGCCGTGGCCGGGAACGAGTTCCTCCAGCGTGAACGACCTGCGGGGCGGCAGCCGGAGGGAGAGGCACGTGCCCTCAGGCGCGACAGGCGGGAGGACCGCGTGCAGCCGTACGCCGCCGGAAAGGCGGGCGTCGACGTACGGGCACGCGTCGTCGAGGCGCCTGCCCGCCGCCGCGGCGAGCCTCTGTGCGAGGCGCCGGACGTCGGCCTCGCTGGAGAACACCACCGAGGTGCGGCGAAGCCCCTGACCGTCGTCGACCCATACCTCGCGCGCGCCGTTGACCAGAACGTCGGTGATATCCGGCTCGGCGAGCAGGGGCTCCAACGGGCCGGCTCCGATCAGGTCGGCCCGCAGGGCACGCGCGACCGCGAGGATCTCGGCGTCGCCCAGAACCGCGCGCTCGGCGCGCAGCGCGGCGGCCACCTGCGCGGCGGACGGCTCCGTCGCCGTCCTCGCCAGCCGTACCCGGACGGCCTCGACAAGCTCCGGCGACACGCTCACCCTGCTCATGGGCTCATGGCCGTTCCAGCGGCGGGCCGGCGGGCGCAGGCCGGGAGACTCGCCGCCCGTGGGCGTCGGCGTCGGCGGGGAGCGAAGAGCCGTCCCCCCGATTGAGGAACTCGGCCAGTCCTCCCCGGCCGGCCAGTCCTCGCCGGCCGGGGAGGACGTCGGCGCACTCGCCGCACGTGTGCACGGCGCCGACGGCGTCCAGCCCTGGCGGCGCGGTCGTCAAGGGCGGCACACCGGCGAATGTGAGGCTCATCGGGGCTCCGGTTCGTCGAGAAACCCGGCGCAGAAGCGGCCGAGAGGAGTGCGGGGACCGATCGAGGGGGCGTCTCCCCGGTTGAGGGACTCGGCGAGGCCGCGCTGGTCGGGGAGGACGCCGGCGCAGGGGACGCCGAGGGACGTGGAGACGACCTCGGCGCGCAGCGCCCCGTCGCGGACCACCGCCGCCAGGGACGAGGTGTGGCGGCGGAGCTCGATCAGCACCTGGGACGCCGCCAGGACCCCTCTGACGTCGGCGTGGACGAGCAGGAGGGTTGACGCAGCGCGTGAGAGGGCTTCGGCGGCCGCCGGGCCGATGTGACGGGGAAGGTCGACGACGATCAGGTCGCAGCCGCGGTGTGCCGCCCCGAGGACGGCGCGCATCGCTTCGGGTGGGATGGGCGGAGACTCGCCGCGATCCCAGGAGAGCACCGTGAGCTCTCCGAAGGTCGGCAACGCCTCTTGGAGAGCGGCGAAGCTCACCCGGCCCTCGCGCTCGACGATGTCCGGCCAGCGGGCGCCGGTGGCCTGTTCCTGGCCGAGGACGACGTCGATGCCGCCGCCGAGCGGGTCCGCGTCCACCAACAGGCTGCGCAGGCCGCGCCGGGAGCCCCAGAGGGCCAGGGACGCGGCGAGGACGCTCGCACCGGCGCCGCCTCTGCCTCCGACGACACAGATGGTCTGCCCGGCTCTGACCAGAGGCTCCGATGCTTCGGCGAACTCGTCGACCAGCCGCCGTTCCGCGGACGGCAGTTCGAGCACGGCCTGGGCTCCGACGGCGACGCATCGGCGCCACACCTCCGGGTCTTCCGGGGCGCGCGTCACGAGGAGGACGCCGGTTCGCGGCGGAGGGCCTGTGGCGGCCAGGGCGTCGGCTGCGTCCGCCCCCACGACGACCAGCGGGGCGCGCCTCCAGTACGGACGTGCGTGAGGAGCCGCGTGCGCGACGTCGATCTCGACGCCTGCGGCCGCCGCCACACGCAGAAGATCGTCGAGCAGTTCCTGGTCTTCCGTGATCACCAAAGGGCGGTGCATGGGGCGTCTCCCTCGTTCGCTGGGAGGCCCACTGTGCGGAAATCCGCACGGCCCCCGACGCCCCGAACGAGGTTCTGTGGATAACCCGTCCGTCCCCGGACACGCACCGGGTCACCACCACAGCGAAGTCCCCGGCGAAGACCAACCCGTCTCCGTACACAGCGACGCCGCCCGCCCCCACCCGGAGCGATCTCCTTCGCCGGAGCCATCGCGCCCGGAGGCGGGGGCCGCCGCGATGGGGGCCCAGGGGCGACTTTGGGGGGAAATTAGGGCGACCCCCGCCGGGGGGGGAGAGCGGGGGTCGCCAACCGGTCCGGCTCCGGGGGGGTAGAGCCGGTCCCGTTTTCGAAGAAAGCTTTCGTCTGCGCCCGCGACGCGGCAGGCGGGTGCCAAAACTTACCCAAGCGCCTTCGCCACGGTCATGCGGACACCAACGTATGGTGCCCGATGAACTTGAGTTCCGTCGAGGAGCAATCTCTAATTTCCACTAGTTTTTTTCCGCCGTAGCGGAGCGGCTACTGGAAGTACGCGAAAATCGGCCCCTCCACGCCCATCACCGTCGGTGATCAGTAGATGTTTCACAGCTGACTGTCAGGAACCTCCGCGAACCCGCGCACACCGGGACGGGCGGCCACCTGCGGGCCCGTGCCGCAGAGGCTCCGGGCCGTCCACGAGTCAGTAAAGGTCTTGTCACTGGGGGTTCCCATCAGGTCGAATCCGACGTAGAAAGGTGACACGGACCCAGTGTCCGAGTACGGCCGCCGGGCACCCACGCGCGACCAGCCGCGGGAGGCGTGTCGAGACGGGCTTGTCCCGCTCCGACGATTAGAGGTGCACGCTTGGTAACCCGGTGTGGCGTACTGGCGACGGCGTCCCCGAGCCGGGGCGCCGTTCGCTTGTGTCCGGGGCGGGCTCGCCAGGTACCGAAGATCCTGAACTTTTCCTCCATCGCCGGTCTGGCGACGTAAATTTTCTCGCCATCGGCGACCGGTTCCGATTTTGTTGCATCGCGGCGCACGGCGCGCGCCGCCCCGACACCACATCGCCACGACCGCGTCCCTTAGTAACCGAAAACCCCGTTTCCGGGCCGATCAGGACACCGGCCCGCGACCTGCGCCCCGAGCCGGCCCGCACAGGGCCTTGCGAAGCGCGCGGCCGGCGCGACATGCCTGGAAAGATCGTTCCATCGAGAGCCGACAGGCGGGCGGATTCCGCCGTCGCCGACAGGCGGCAACGGCGGGTCAGCCGCGTTCGAGCGCCTCGCACACGGCGGTGGTCTCGCGCGCCCCCAGCCGGACGGCTTCCGCGCAGTGCCGCACCCAGCCCCCCACGCCCTCGGCGGTCCCCTTCAGGTAGCCCCGGAGGCTCTCGCCGTACGCCTCGCGCAGGTCGAGGTGGCCCGCTTCGACCGTCACGAGGGACTTCGGGTCCAGGCCGAACTCGACGAGGGTGAGCCGCTCGGCGGCCCTGGCCACCAGGCCGTCGGCCGTCCCGAAGGGCCTGAGCACGACGATCTCGGCGTGGACGATGGCGGCGACCACCAGCGCGGGGGCCTCGGACGGTGTGGTGATCAGGTCCGCCAGCGAGGCGATACGCGCGGCCGTGGCCTCCGCGCCGGGGGCGGGGCCGAGGCCGAGATCCACGTCCGGATCGAGAAGGTCGGAGGAAAAACCGGACGGACCCGAGGACGCCGGCGAGGGGGGAACGGGGTCCGTGCGCGGGCGCCCGAGAAGGTTCTCGTCCGTCACCAGGCCGGCGGCGGCCAGGACGTGCAGCCGCGCGAGCACCTGGCGCGGCGCCGTGCGCCAGACGTCACCGAGACGCCCCACTTCGGACGACACGCGCAGCGCCCCCTGGACGGCGGCCGATTCCGCCTGCCCGGACCGCAGCACGTCCAGCGGAATGTCGGCCCCTTCCAGGGCGGCCGATGCGCGGGCGCCGCGCAGCACCGACTCCGCGGTCACCTCGGGACGGCGGCGGCGCAGGACGCGGTGGCCGTACAGCCGGTCGACCGCCGTGCGGGCCTCCCGCACGGCCTCGGGGACGCCGGGCAGCTCGGCGATGACAGCCAATGGGTCGCTCACGCCACCCGACCTTACCCGCGGGTAGAACCGGCATCGATGAGGGCAGACCTCCGACGATCAGCGTGGCCGGGCCGAGGTCACGCCACGCCGGTCCCGCCAGGCCCGAAATGCCCCTTTTCCGGGTCGGACGGGGACCCAAAAGCGACTGCTCGGCCCAATGTCCCCGCCGAGCGCGCCGTTCCCACCGGTGAACGCACATCACCGCACATCACCGCACCTCGTGGCACGATGAGCGCCACACTGGTCTCATGGACAACAAACCGCTCGGGATCTATGCAAAGCCCCGACACCGGCCACTCCGGGCAGTACGCCGCGTACCAGCGCATAGTGTGACGTCCGCCACGCACCGGCCAGGCGGCGACCATGCGGGGGCCGCGCGCGATACCGGTGAGTAGATTTCGGCGCAGGTCAACAGGAGGTCAAGTACGCTCCGGCGTCACGCCCCGGAACCACCGGACGGTTCAGGACATGTCCAGGAAGTGGTCAAGAGTCGCCCAGCGTACACACGATCCGCGAATGGGCAAGACCGTTCGGCGCGCGGTTCGTACCGTTCATCGTGGGATGAGAGAAACCCTCTTGCTACTGCCGCATTTATCCTTCGATATCATTCCCGCAACGAATCCGCTGCTTTTGTGACTCCGGGTTAAGTCGTTTGTGAACTGCAGCGGGGAGGTAGCCGTCCCGGCGTCGCCCGCCCGTCCCCCTTGTCCGCACAGCCCGCAGACTGGTGAAGTTGGATCCAGCCCTATCGAGCCAGGCCATCTGAAGGAGTACGTAGTGGCCCCGGAAACCCCTGGTCGCCAGACCCAGGAGACACTGTCGAACCTGCTGCACGAGACCCGGCGCTTCGCGCCACCGGCCGACCTCGCGGCATCCGCGAACGTCTCAGCAGACGCCTACGAAGAGGCGGCGGGAGATCGTCTCGGGTTCTGGGAGCGCGCGGCCGAGCGCCTGACGTGGGGGCGCCGCTGGGACACCACCGTGGAATGGAACCCGCCGTTCGCCAAGTGGTTCCTGGGTGGCACGCTGAACGTGGCCTACAACTGCGTCGACCGCCACGTGGAGGCGGGCCGCGGCGACAAGGTCGCCTACCACTGGGAGGGCGAGCCGGACGGCGACACCCGCACCCTGACGTACTCGGACCTGCTGCGCGAGGTGAGCAGGGCCGCCAACGCCCTCACCGAACTCGGGGTGGGCAAGGGCGACCGCGTGGCGATCTACATGCCCATGATCCCCGAGCTGCCGATCGCCATGCTGGCCTGCGCACGTATCGGCGCGATCCACTCGGTGGTCTTCGGCGGGTTCTCCGCGAGCGCGCTCAGCGGCCGCATCCAGGACGCGGACGCCAAGCTCGTCATCACCGCCGACGGCGGCTACCGCCGGGGCGCGCCGAACGCGCTCAAGCCGACCGTGGACGAGGCCGTCGCCGAGTGCCCGGGCATCGAGCACGTGCTCGTCGTGCGCCGCACCGGCCAGGACGTGCAGGTCACGGACAAGGACATCTGGTGGCACGACCTGGTGGACCGGCAGAGCGACACCCACGAGGCCCCGCAGCACGACGCCGAGGACCCGCTGTACATCCTCTACACCAGCGGCACGACCGGTAAGCCGAAGGGCATCCTGCACACCACCGGCGGCTACCTCACCCAGACGGCGTGGACGCACCACGCGGTGTTCGACCTCAAGCCGGAGTCCGACGTCTACTGGTGCACCGCCGACATCGGCTGGGTGACCGGCCACTCGTACATCGTGTACGGCCCGCTCGCCAACGGCGCGACCAGCGTGATCTACGAGGGCACGCCCGACACGCCGCACAAGGGGCGCTTCTGGGAGGTCGTGCAGAAGTACGGCGTGACCATCCTCTACACCGCGCCGACGGCGATCCGGACGTTCATGAAGTGGGGCGACGACATCCCCGCGAAGTTCGACATGTCGTCGCTGCGCGTCCTCGGCTCGGTGGGCGAGCCGATCAACCCCGAGGCGTACGTCTGGTACCGCGAGCACATCGGCGGCGACCGCTGCCCGGTCGTGGACACCTGGTGGCAGACCGAGACCGGCGCGATCATGATCAGCCCGCTGCCGGGCGTCACCTCCGCCAAGCCCGGCGCCGCGATGCGCCCGCTGCCGGGCATCGTCGCGGACGTCGTGGACGACCAGGGCACGTCCGTCCCGGACGGCGGCGGCGGCTTCCTCGTCGTCCGCGAGCCGTGGCCGTCGATGCTGCGCGGCATCTGGGGCGACGAGAAGCGGTACGTCGACACCTACTGGTCGCGCTTCGACGGCATGTACTTCCCCGGCGACGGGGCGAAGCGGGACGAGGACGGCGACCTGTGGCTGCTCGGCCGCGTGGACGACGTCATGCTCGTGTCCGGCCACAACATCTCGACCACCGAGGTGGAGTCGGCGCTGGTATCGCACCCGAAGGTCGCCGAGGCGGCCGTCGTGGGCGCGACGGACCCGATCACCGGCCAGGCCATCGTGGCGTTCGTGATCCTGCGCGGCAGCGCGGAGGAGAGCGCGGACATCGCCAAGGAGCTGCGCGACCACGTGGCCAAGGCGCTCGGCCCGATCGCCAAGCCGCGGCAGATCCTGGTCGTCCCCGAACTGCCGAAGACCCGCTCGGGCAAGATCATGCGGCGCCTGCTCCGCGACGTGGCCGAGAACCGCAGCATCGGCGATGTCACCACCCTCGCGGACAGCTCGGTGATGAACCTGATCTCGGCCAAGCTCCCCTCGGCGGCCGGCGAGGACTGACCCCTGTTCGAGGCGCGGCGGTGTTCTGGAGTCCTCAGGCGCGAGGGTGAGGGACGATCCCTTGCGTCTGAGGGCGGAAGAACGCCGCCAAAAGGGGCGCCCCGAACACGCCGTGCCGAAGGCGCGGCCATAGACACAGTTCGGGGCGCGGCTGTGTTCTGGAGCCGGCACGCGCGAGGGTGAGGAACGAGCCCTCGCGTGGGACGGTGGAAGAACGCCGCCTAGAAGAGCGCCCCCCGTGCCGGAGGCGCGGCCATAGGCAGGGCGCGGATCCGGCTGCGGGTCCGCGCCCTACGCTTTTCGCACGGGACGCACGTGGCGCCTCGCGTGATGGTCGTCCGCCGGGCCGGGAAGCGCGACGATAGGCGACATCACGCAGGATGGATGTGTCCGAAGATCCGATAGGAGAGCGAACATGGCCGCACCGCCCGAGGAGGAATCTCTCGGCGCCCTCGTCGCCCAGGCGAGCAACCACATATCCACGCTGGTCCGCGCCGAGATCGAGCTGGCGAAGTCGGAGCTCAAGTTCGACGCGAAGCGCGTCGGCACGGCCGCGGGGCTCTTCGGCGTGGCGGCGTTCATGCTGCACCTGTGCCTGATCCTCGCGTCCTTCGCGATCGCCTACGGGCTGGTGCAGCTCGGCATGATGCAGTGGCTGGCGTTCACGATCGTGACGGCCTTCTACCTGATCGTGGCGCTCCTACTGGGATATGTCGGATACCGCCGTCTGAAGGGTCTCACTGGCATGAAGCGCACGACGCGCAGCCTGAAGAACCTGAAGGACGTCGTCGACCTGGAGGGCGGCGAGGCCGCCGCCGTCAACGGGCGCGCGCCGCGGCCGTCCACCGGCGACCACCACCTGCCCGTGGCCGGCGGGAACGACCCCGGGCACCCGAGCCCGCGGGTGTGACTCCCATGGTCACCCGTCCCGACGAGTCGCTGGCCCGCATCCCCGGGCCCTGGACGCACCGTTCCGTGCACGCGGGCAACGGCATGTTCCACATCGCCGAGGCGGGCGAGGGCCCGCTGGTGCTGCTGCTGCACGGTTTCCCCCAGTTCTGGTGGACCTGGCGGCGCCAGCTCGTGTCGCTCCCCGAGGCGGGGTACCGCGCGGTCGCGGTGGACCTGCGCGGGTACGGCGCCAGCGACAAGCCGCCCCGCGGGTACGACCTCCCGACGATCGCGGGCAACATCGCGGGCCTCGTCCGCGCGCTGGGCGAGACGTGCGCGATCGTGATCGGACACGACTGGGGCGGGCTGGTGGCCTGGACGATGGCGGCGATGGACCCGAAGGTCGTGCGCCGCCTGGTCACGGTGTCGGCCCCGCACCCGCTGCGGCTGCGGCAGGCCATGCTCACCGAGCCGTTCGGGCAGCTCAAGGCCAGCGGCCACCTGTTGGGGTTCCAACTTCCCCTGCTTCCCGAGCGGCGGCTGACCAAGAACGGCGCCGCCCGCGTGGGACGGATGCTGGAGGCGTGGTCGGGCCCGGAGTGGCCGCAGGAGGACGTCTCACGCACATACCAGGACGTCTTCCGCATCCCGACCGTGGCCCACTGCGCCCTTGAGTACCACCGCTGGTTCATGCGCTCGCAGATCCGCCCGGACGGCAGGCGCTACCGCAAGCTCATGCGCGCCGAGCTGGAGATGCCGACGTTGCAGGTGCACGGCGCGCTCGACACGTGCACGCTGCCCCGGACGGCGCAGGGGTCCAGCAGGTACGTCGCCGCGCCGTACCGCTGGCGGCTGATCGAGGGGGCCGGGCACTTCCCGCACGAGGAGCGGCCCGAGCAGTTCGACGAGGAGCTCCTGAACTGGCTCCGTGACCCGGAGCCGGACCGGTGAGCAGGCCGCAGAACGACCTGGGAGGGGCCGTGGACGGGCGACAGGGACGGGACAGGGATCCCCTCGGGCGACCCCGCAGCGCCCGGCCCAGGGACGCGCTGGGCCGTCCTCTGCCCAGGGGGGCGCCCGGCGTCGAGCGCGTGCCGGACGACTACGCGCCGAGCGCGGGCCAGGCTCTGGCCGACGCCGCCGGTTACCTCGACCAGGGGCGCCCGTTCCACGCGCACGAGGTGCTGGAGGCGCGGTGGAAGACCGGCCCGGCGCCTGAACGTCCGCTTTGGCAGGGGCTCGCCCAGATCTGCGTGGGCCTGACGCATCTGCAGCGGGGCAACGCCCGTGGAGCGTCCACGCTGCTCGCCCGGGGAGCCGCCAGGACCGCCGAGTACGTCGCCGGACGGCCGCCCGTGAACCTCCCCGAGGTGATCCACGTGGCCGGGGACCTGGCCGCGCACCCGCCGGCCGACCCCGCCACCGCCATCGCGCGGGTCGCGGACCTGCTCAGGGCGGGCGCGAGCTAGTCCGCGGCCCTGGACACGAGCGAGCCGGTTCGCGGTCCTGAACACGGGCGGGCCGGTTCGCGGTCCTGAACACGGGCGGGCCGGTTCGCGGCCCTGCTCAGGGGTGACGCGAGCGGGCTAGTCGCAGTCCTGGGTGTCGACCCGGGCGACGGCGCCGCTGCCCTGGTCGGCGTCGGAGCGCACCTCGTTGGCCGTGAGCGCGTACCCGGTGTCGGGCTGGTCGGTGGCCGCCGCGAAGATCACGCCGTACACCTGGCCGGTGGGCGTGAGCAGCGGCCCGCCGGAGTTGCCCTGCTGCACCAGCCCCCGGATGGCGTAGACCTGGCGGGTGACGGTCTTGCGCGAGTAGATGTCCGCGGCCGTGGCGTTCTGCGTGCCGCGCAGCCGGGCCGGCTCGGTGGTGAAGCCCTTGCCCTTGGGGAACCCGGCGATGATCGCGCTGCCCTGGTCCTCGGGCGTGTAGTCGAACTTCAGCGGGGCCACGTCCAGGTCGGGGACGTAGAGCACGGCGATGTCCCGGTCGGGGTTGTACAGCACGACCTGGGCGTCGTGCCCGGCGCGGTTGTAGTCGGTGACCCGAAGGTCCTGGGTGACCCCGGCCACGACGTGGGCGTTCGTCATGATGTGGTGCGGCGCGTAGACGAAGCCGGTGCCCTCGATGCGCTTGCGGCAGGCGGGCGCGGTGCCCTGGACCTTGACGATGCCCCGCCGGGCGCGCTGCAGCCCGGCCCCCTTGACCACGCTGGCGTCGGGCGGCGGGACGTCGATGATGCCGCCGTTGCCGATGGCGTTGAACACCTGCGGGAACTCCGAGGTGTCGACGAACTTCTTGAACGAGAGCCGCCAGTCCTTGGCCGTCTGGGGCATGGCCGAGTCGACGGTCTGCAGCAGCAGCGAGCCGTTGGTCTGCTGGCGCAGCCATGGAAAGGGGGCCACCGAGAGCAGGGAGCCGATCAGCCAGGCGATCACCAGGACCGACAGCGCGCTGGTGAACGTGCCGCCGAGCGCGTCCACCGTCCGCGCGGGCTCCCAGGTGACGTGGCTGCGGACGACGGCACCGATGGTCGAGAAGGCGAACTGACCGATGACGGCGGCGAGGAACACGATGACGATCGCGAGCAGCGCCTGGTCGGTGGGGGCGCCGACCACCGCGTGGGCGATCGGCGGCGCGATGAGCACCCCGAGGAAGCCGCCCCCGACGAAGCCCATGAAGCTGAACGCCCCGATGATGAACCCCTGCCGGTAGCCGGACACGGCAAAGGCAATCACGAGAACAATCAGGATGAAGTCGAGGAGATCGCCGCTCACGCTTCAACGGTATCCAGCGCGGCCACACGCCGTGCACGCCTTGGCTCGATATCGTTGGCGGCATGGTATCGATCGGGGGATCGAGCGAGGGCCGCACGGACGAACACCCCGGCACGGGCACCCGCGCCTCCCCGTCCCACGGGGGCGCCGGCGCGCACCGCCCGGTCGTGAACGCCGACACCCTCCACACGCTGACCTCGCGCACCGTCGCCGAGCTGATCGCCATCGCGCTCGCCGACGAGGACCCGGACGGCCCGGTCCGCTGGAAGGCCGTGGCCGTCCTGCACACCCGGGGCGACCTGGAGACCTTCACCGAGGCCAGGCGGCTCTGCGCGAGCGACTCCCGCGCCGAGAGGGTGCTCGGGGTGGACATCCTGGGCGAGCTGGGCGCGCCGCAGCGGCCGTTCATCGACAAGACCCTGTCCGTGCTGCGCTATCTCGCGGCCTGCGAGGACGATGTGCGGGTGCTGCACGCGGTCCTGATCGCGTTCGGCCACCTGCGCGACCAGCGGGCGCTGCCGTCGGTGATCGACCTGGCGACGCACCCGGATCCGACCGTGCGGTATGGCGCGGCGTACGCGCTGTCGCACGTCCTCGGGCGCCCGCCGGACCCGGCGGGGCTGGCGGCGCTGCGGCGCCTGGCCAGAGATCCGGACGACGACGTCGCCGACTGGGCGGCGCTCGGCCTGATCCTCCCGTAGGGCGGGCCGATCGTCCCCGCCGGGCCGGCTCTGGCGGGCGGTCATCCCGTAGGGCCCGGCCGGCTCTAGCGGCCGGCCAGCCGGAGAACCTCCGGCGGGAGTTCCTCCACCCTGCGCGCGTCCCAGGGCCGCTCGAAGCCGGTGAGGGCCAGCATGTCGTCCAGGATGCCGGCCGTGAAGCCCCAGACGAGCATGCCGCGCACCCGGAACGCCGGGCCGGCCCAGCCGCCGGGAAGGCGCAGGCGCAGCCGGTTCTCGGGGTCGGCCAGCTCGGAGATCGGCACGCGGGCCACGGCGTCGACCTCGTCGGGCGAGGCCGCGTGCACGGCGCAGGGCGTGTGCCACCAGCCCAGCACGGGCGTCACCCTGTTGTCGCTGCGCAGGACGTACAGCTCGGGCAGCACGCCGACGACGTGGACGCCGGTCGGGTCGAGGCCGGTCTCCTCGGCGGCCTCGCGCAGCGCCGCCCCCACCGGCCCGCCGTCGCCGGGGTCCACGCCGCCGCCGGGGAAGGCGGGCTGCCCGGCGTGGTTGCGACCCCGGGCGCTGCGCTGGATCAGCAGGACGTCGGGCCCGTCGGCCGACTCACCGAACAGCAGCAGGACGGCCGCGGCGCGCCCGCCGTCGGCGGGGGGACGTAAGGGGACGGGGACGGGGCGGTCGACGGCGGTCGACGCGAGGTCGGTCAACCAGCCGGGGACGGGAGAACTCATGCCTTACCTCCTGCGGGGAGCAACATCGGCGCCATCCGGCTACTTCCCCGAGGGCCGCCCAGCGTCCGGAATAGGCCGGAATAGGCCGGAATAGGCCGGTTTCCGAAGATCTAGGAGAACGGCCCGGGCCGGACGAGCTTGGCGGCCTGCGCCGCGTCCGTGGGGCCTTCGCCGTACGACGGGCAGAGGTTCGCGAGGGGGCACGCCCCGCAGGCGGGCCGGCGCGCGTGACAGACGCGGCGGCCGTGCCAGATCAGGTAGTGGGACATCATGGTCCACTGGCTCTTGGGGATCAGCTCCCCCACGGCGTGCTCGATCTTGACGGGGTCGGTCTCGGTCGTCCAGCCGAAGCGGCGGGTGAGGCGCTGGAAGTGGGTGTCCACGGTGATGCCGGGCACGTCGAAGGCGTTGCCGAGGACGACGTTGGCGGTCTTCCTGCCGACGCCGGGCAGCGTGACCAGGTCCTTGAGCTTGCCGGGCACCTCGCCGCCGTGGTGCTCGCAGATGGCCTGCGCCATGCCGATGATGCTGTTGGCCTTGGCCCGGAAGAAGCCGGTGGAGCGGATGATCTCTTCCAGCTCCGCGCGGTCGGCGCCGGCATAGTCAACTACCGTCCGATATTTGGCAAAAAGTATTGGAGTAACCAGATTGACCCTTTTGTCCGTACACTGCGCGGAGAGGATCGTCGCGACCAGCAGCTCTAGCGGGTTGCCGAAGTCGAGCTCACAGTGCGCGTCTGGGTACGTTTCCGCCAGGATTCGGAGCATTCGCCGAGCTCGGCGCACCAGGGCGAGCCGGGACTCCCCAGCGGAGGTCACTTTGCGTGGCACCCCGACAGCCTACGCGGATGGGCTCCCTGAGAGTTCCCTGATGCGGTACGTCACAATGTCTAGCAGCGCTGCGATCCCCAAGCGTGGCGCGCAGTCGTGTGGGCGCGACACCGGAACGAGGAGGGCACCGTGAATACCGACGACGTGCTGCATAAGGCCCCTTTGTTCTCCGCGCTCGACCGCGAGGGGGCGGCCGCGCTGCGTACGGGCATCTCGGAGGTAGAGCTCCACAAGGGCCAGACGCTGTTCAGCGAGGGGGAGACCGGCGACAGGCTGTACGTGGTCCTGGACGGCAAGATCAAGCTCATCCGCACCGCCCCTGACGGGCGCGAGAACCTGCTGAGCGTGCTCGGGCCAGGAGAGATGTTCGGCGAGTTGTCGCTGTTCGATCCCCGTCCCCGCACGGCCAGCGCCATCGCCCTGACGGACGTCCGGCTGGCCGGATTAGGACACGACGACCTGCGCCCCTGGCTCACCGGACGCCCCGAGGTCGCCCTGCACCTGCTGCGGGCCCTCGCCCAGCGGTTGCGGCGCACCAACGACGTCATGGCCGACCTGGTGTTCACCGACGTGCCCGGCCGTGTGGGCAAGGCGCTGCTCGACCTGGCCGAGCGCTTCGGCCAGCGCACCGACGAGGGGCTGCGGGTCCATCACGACCTCACCCAGGAGGAACTGGCGCAGTACGTCGGCGCCTCGCGCGAGACCGTGAACAAGGCGCTCGCCGACTTCGCCCAGCGCGGCTGGCTGCGCATCGAGGCCAAGGCGGTGGTCATCATGGACGCCGACCGCCTCTACGCCCGCTCCCGCTAGCGGCGGCCGTTCACGGGCTATAGCCCGTCGAGGTACGCGATCTGCGCGCGCACCGACATCTCGGCCGCCGGACGCAGCCCGTCCTCCAGGCCGGCGTAGACGATGTCGACGATCTCGGCCGGCGTCCGCGCGCCCTCCCGCCGTGCCCGCCTGATCTGCTCCAGACGGCCGCGCCGGTGCGCGATGTAGGAGTCCAGCGCCGCGATCGGCTCGGGCAGCACCGGGCCGTGCCCCGGCAGCAGGACCTTGGCGGACATGATCTCGGCGCCGGCCCGCAGGCGGTCCAGGCTGCGCAGGTAGTCGGCCAGGTCGCCGTCGGGGGCGATCATCGTCGTGCCCCGGCCGAGGATCGTGTCCCCGGTCAGCATCGCCTCGTCGCCCGGCAGATAGAAGCACAGCGAGTCGAACGAGTGGCCCGGCGTGCCGACGACCCGCAGCTCCACGCCGCCGCCCGACACCACGTCGCCGTCCCCCAGCCCCTCGCCGCCGAGCACGTGCGCGGGGTCAAGCGCCCGCACCGGCGCGCCCGCCATCTCGGCGAACCGCTTGGCCCCGCCGCTGTGGTCGGAATGCCCGTGGCTGAGCAGGATCGCCTTGACGCGACGGCCGTCCAGGTGGTCGGCCACGCGGCGAAGGTGCCCTTCGTCGTCGGGGCCCGGGTCCACGACCAGGACGGACGGCGCGTCCGGCTCGCCGATCACCCAGGTGTTCGTGCCGTCCAGCGTCATCGGCGAGGCGTTGGGCGCGAGCAGGTTGGTCGCACGCGTGGTACCGGAGCCGTCCGGGCCGTCGAGGGGGATTCGCAGACCGCTCATAACACCCCATCATGACCGTCGGGCATGACCAGCCACATCTCGCCCTCCACTTCGGCGACGCGGGGCTGGATGGTGACGATCTCGCGGTCGCAGGCGAGGACGGACGGAACATCCGCGAACACCGAAAACTCGGTGAGTGTGCGGATCGTCGGGAGCATGAGCCGGATCTCCCCGTCCCGCGCCCGGCGCAGCGCCCCATCGGGGCTCAGCCACGCCACCTCGTCGGCCTCGCCGCCCACGTCGCGCGTGCGCTGGCCGGGCGGCATCGCGGCCACGAAGAACCGCGTGTCGAACCGCTTGTGCTCGACGTCCGGCGTGATCCAGTGCCCCCATGGGCGGAGCAGGTCGGCCCGGAGCACCAGGCCGCGCTTGTTCAGGAACTCGGCCAGCGACAGCCGCCGCTCGATCAGGGCCTCGCGGTCGGCCTCCCAGTCGTCCCCGGTGGTGTCGGCGACGACGGTATCCGGGCTCGGCCCGGCGAGTAGCACCCCGGACTCCTCGAACGTCTCGCGCACGGCCGCGCAGACCAGGCCGCGCGCGGTGGCGGCGTCCGCCCCGAACACGCGGCCCCAGGTCTCGGGGGCCGGGCCCGCCCAGGCAACGCTCTGGTCGGCGTCGCGCGGGTCGACCGAGCCGCCCGGAAAGACGTACGCGCCGGCGGCGAAGTCCATGCTCGTCGCGCGCCTGAGCATGTAGACCTCGACGCCGGCGCGCGCGGGTCGCAGGAGCACGACGGTCGCGGCGTCCCGGACCGGCGCGGGGCTGATCTCGCCGGCCAGGACCGCCCGCGCGCGAAGGCCCGTCTCTCTGGACATCGGGACGCCTTCCATGCCACCTCCACGTGATCCAGCCGGCCGGAGCTCGACCGGACCATGGTGACACGGATCATCCGACCTCGGCGATGAGCTCCACCTCGACGGGGGCGTCCAGCGGCAGGACGGCGACGCCGACGGCGCTGCGCGCGTGGCGCCCCGCCTCCCCCAGCACCTCGCCGAGCAGCTCGCTGGCACCGTTGATGACGCCCGGCTGGCCGGTGAAATCAGGCGCGCTCGCCACGAACCCGACCACCTTGACCACGCGCACGATGTTCGACAGGCCGCCGGCCACCGACGCGACCGCCGCCAGGGCGTTCAGCGCGCAGATGCGGGCCTGCTCCTTGGCCACCTCGGGGTCGACCTCGGCGCCCACCTTGCCGGTGACGCCGAGCTTGCCGTCGACCATGGGGAGCTGGCCGGAGGTGTACACGTAGTTCCCGGTGCGCACGACGGGCACGTACGCGGCCAGCGGCGGGACGACCTGCGGCAGCGTCAGGCCGAGCTCGGCGAGCCGCTCCTCGGGCGTGCTCACTGCTTCTCCCGCTTCATGTAGGCGACGAGTTGCTCGGGGTTCGGGCCGGGAATGACGGTGACGAGCTCCCAGCCGTCCTGTCCCCAGTTGTCGAGGATCTGCTTGGTGGCATGGGTCAGCAGAGGGACCGTGGCGTATTCGAAACGCTTCATGGTGGCACTGTAGACGGACCCGGCGGGGTGGGGTGGCGGGCCCATCCGTCCCAGTCGCCACCTGCGTCTCGGCGCCGCGCTTCGCGTGACGTTCTGCGAACGATCAATGCTCCCGCCGGAGCCCGCCCGCGTCGGCGTTTCCGGCCCGCGGAAGGCGTCGAACGGGTGTCCATGAGGCGGGGAAGGGCGAATCGCCAAGTGACCGTTGGGTAGCCTTCGGAAGGTGAGTGCTCGCGACATCGACTGGGACGGCGTACGGCTTCACGTCGTGACCGGCAAGGGCGGCACCGGCAAGACCACGGTGGCCGCCGCCCTCGCCCTCGCCCTTGCCGCGGGCGGCCGTAAGGTGCTGCTCGTCGAGGTCGAGGGCCGGCAGGGCATCGCCCAGGTCTTCGACACCGCCCCCCTTCCGTACGAGGAGCGCAAGATCGCCGTGGCGCCCGGCGGCGGGGACGTCTACGCGCTCGTGATCGACCCCGAAGAGGCGATGCTCGAATACGTCGAGATGTTCTACGGCATGCGCCGCGCGGGCAAGGCGCTCAACAAGATCGGCCTGATCGACTTCGCGACCACCATCGCCCCCGGCCTGCGCGACGTTCTCGTCACCGGCAAGACCAGCGAAGCCGTACGTCGTCGCGACAAGTCCGGCAAGCGGGTGTACGACGCGGTCGTCATGGACGCGCCGCCCACGGGCAGGATCACCCGGTTCCTCAACGTGACCTCGGAGGTCGCCGGGCTGGCCCGCATCGGCCCGGTCAAGAACCACGCCGACCTGGTACGGGGTGTCGTGGCCTCGCCGGAGACCGCCGTCCACTTCGTCACGCTCCTGGAGGAGATGCCCGTCCAGGAGACGCTGGACGGCATCGAGAGCCTGCGCGCCGCCAACCTGCCGGTCGGCGGCGTCTTCATCAACATGGTGCGGCCCGAGCTGCTGCCCAAGACGGCGCTCGACGCCGCCATGAAGAACGCCTTCGACCCCGGGGAGCTCGCGCTCGGGCTCAAGGCCGCCGGCCTCGCCGACGGCACCGCGGACGCGTCGGCGATCGCCGAGTCCCTCGCCGCCGAGATCCGCGAGCACGCCCGGCGCACCTCGCTGGAGCGGCGCGAGCGGCGGTCGCTCGCCAAGGCCAAGGTCCCGCGCTACGAGCTGCCGCTGCTGGCCGACGGCTCCGACCCGGCCGGCCTCCACGAGCTGGCCCAGGCCATCCGCGCGCAGGGGGCGGCGTGAGCGGCCCGGCCACCCGGCCGCCTCTGAGGACCCCGGCGCCCCCGCGTCCGGCCGCCCGGCGGCCGTGCCCGTCGTGTGATCAGCACAGCCCCCACCGGAGGACGTCCCCGACATGACCTCGACCGCGCCCGCTCATTCCGCCGCCAGGGCCGCCGGCCGCCGGGTGTCGCCCGTGCTCGACATGGACGCCATCCTCGACGACCCCGGCACCCGCATCGTGGTGTGCTGCGGCTCGGGCGGCGTGGGGAAGACCACCACGGCCGCCGCGCTCGGGCTGCGGGCGGCCGAACGGGGACGCCGCGTCGTCGTGCTCACCGTCGACCCGGCCCGCCGTCTCGCGCAGTCCATGGGGCTGACCGAGCTGGACAACACCCCGCGCCTGGTCGCCGGCGTCAAAGGGCCGGGCGAGCTGCACGCGATGATGCTCGACATGAAGCGGACGTTCGACGAGATCATCGAGTCGCACGCCGACCCGGAGCGCGCCCGGCAGATCCTGACGAACCCGTTCTACCAGTCGCTGTCGTCCAGCTTCACCGGGACGCAGGAGTACATGGCCATGGAGAAGCTCGGCCAGCTCCGCCGCTCGGACGAATGGGACCTGATCATCGTCGACACGCCGCCGTCGCGGTCGGCGCTGGACTTCCTGGACGCCCCGGAACGGCTCGGCCGGTTCCTGGACGGGCGGCTGATCCGCATCCTGATGGCCCCGGCCAAGGCCGGAGGGCGCAGCGCGTTCAAGCTGCTCAACGCCGGATTCGGCCTGGTGGCGGGGGTGCTGACGAAGATCCTCGGCGCCCAGTTCCTCAAGGACATCCAGACGTTCGTCGCCGGGCTGGACGCCGTGTTCGGCGGTTTCCGGCAACGCGCCGAGCAGACGTACCAGCTGCTGCAGGCGCCCGGCACGGCGTTCGTGGTCGTCGCCGCCCCGGAGCGGGACGCGATGCGCGAAGCGTCGTACTTCGTGGAACGGCTCGCCGAAGAGCGCATGCCGCTGGCGGGCCTGGTGATCAATCGCGTGCATCGGTCTCCGGCTCCGGCCCTCTCGGCCGCGCGCAGTGCGGCCGCCGCCGAAGATCTCGAAGCGCGTGGCGAACACGAGCTGACCGCCGCCGTGCTGCGGCTGCACGCCGGTCGGATGCAGCTCGCGGCGCGCGAACACCGGGAACGAGAACACTTCACATCGGCCCACCCCACCGTGCCGATCTCCGAGGTACCCGCGATGCCGGAGGACGTCCACGATCTCGCCGGTCTGCGGGAGATCGGCGAACTGCTGTCCTCCTGAGCACAGGAACCCCGGACGGCCTCGACGACCGACGTGGTCGTCGGGCCGGAAGTCGGTGAAGGGACTCGGACCCGGTGACGCCATCGAGGGGCCGGCGATCGGCCCCTCCGTCATGTCGTGGAGCGCTGGGCGACGGTGCCGGGCGCTCCTGAACTCAGCCGGCGATCAGCTCGTTGGATCGCTCGTACTCCTCCTTGGCGACCTCGAGAAGGTCGCGCCAGGAGGTGACTTCCGGTCGCCGCCTGAGCAGCGCGCGGCGCTCTCGCTCGGTCATTCCGCCCCAGACACCGAACTCGATCCGGTTGTCCAGCGCGTCCGCGAGGCACTCCGTACGGACCGGGCATCCTCGGCAGATGAGCTTCGCCCTGTTCTGCGCGGCACCCTGCACGAACAACGCGTCAGGATCCGCACCTCGACAGGCGGCACGGGAGGTCCAATCCGTGATCCACATTTCGACCCCACTCCCCTATAGGTGGTCAGTCGTCACTTGGCGGCCGACGGGCGCGGGCGTCGAGCCTCCTTATTCAGTTGCCGCAGAGGAGAACGTACGCAACCAGACGTTCGGACCGACAGACCCCGGGCGGGTCAATTTCCCACATGGTCATGTCAGGCCATGTGGCCGAGAATGACTAGTCATCCCCTCCGCGGGTAGTGCGCGAGTCAATGCGAAATGGACTTTGGGTACCTATTGAGCCAGTACTTCGGCATACCCTTGGACTCGTGCAAGCGAGAGGCAAAGCCCAGGGGTCGGTGTTCGTCAACCTGCTGCGGCTCATCGGAGCCGCCGTGGCCGCGGGGGTGCTGGCCGCCGCCATCGCACTGCCCGCCGTGGGCGGCGCGGGCATGGGGGTGAAGGGCACGACTGACGCGCTCAACCTCAAGCCCGAAGATCTCAAAGAGCCTCCGCTTCCCGAGAAGACGGAGATCCTCGACTCCAAGGGCAAACGGATCGCGCAGTTCTACTATCAGAACCGCGAATCGGTGCCCCTGGACAAGGTGGCGCCGATCATGCGCACCGCGATCATCTCCATCGAGGACTATCGCTTCTACGAGCACGGCGCGCTCGACCTCGAAGGCTCCGCGCGCGCCCTGATGACGAACTTCAAATCCGGCGGCGTGGCGCAGGGCGGTTCGTCCATCACCCAGCAGTACGTCAAGCAGGTGATCTTCAACAAGGCCGAGACGGACGAGGAGAAGGCGGCCGCCATCGCCCCCACCGTCTCCCGCAAGCTGAACGAGCTGCGGTACGCGATGGCCGTCGAGGAGAAGTACACCAAGGACCAGATCCTCGAGCGCTACCTCAACATCGCCTACTTCGGCGCCAGCTCGTACGGCATCCAGGCGGCGTCCAAGCGGTTCTTCGACAAGCCCGCCGCCGAGCTGAACCTCGAAGAGGCGGCCACGCTCGCCGGCGCCGTCCAGAACCCCAACGCGACCGACCCCAACCTCGGCAGGCAGCACCGCGCCGCCCTGCTCTCCCGGCGCAACGTCGTGCTGGACCGCATGGCCGAGCTCGGGAAGATCACCAAGGAGCAGGCCGCCGAGGCCAAGGCCAAGAAGTTCACCTACAAGGACGTCGCGATCCCCGGCGGCTGCGAGCAGAGCAACTACCCGTACTTCTGCCTGTACGTCCAGCACGAGATCCTCAACGACCGCCAGTTCGGCAAGACCGAGAAGGCGCGCAGGGAGTTCCTCAACCGCGGCGGCCTGGTCATCAAGACCACGCTCGACACCAAGATGCAGAAGGCCGCGGACAAGGCGATCAAGAAGTTCGTCAACGCCTCCGACAAGCCGGTCGCCGCCGAGGCGCTCATCGAGCCCGGCACCGGCGCCATCAAGGCCATGGCCGCGAGCCGCGAGTTCGGCACCAGCAAGAAGAAGAACGAGTCCAACTACAACCTGGTGGCCGACGTCGCGCACGGCGGCGGCTCCGGCTTCCAGGCCGGGTCGACGTTCAAGGCGTTCACGCTGGCCACGGCGCTGAAGGAGGGGATGCACTACGAGGACGGCATCAACTCCGGCAGCAGCTTCCAGGCGAGCGGCTACAGCGACTTCAAGAACTGCAAGGGCGAGAACGTCGGCGACCCCAGCCACGTCGCGCACAACTCCTCCGAGGGCGGCGGCGGGTTCAAGACCCTGCAGACCGGCACCTGGGGCTCGGTCAACACCTTCTTCCTCAGTCTGGAGCAGAAGGTCGGCCTGTGCGACGTCGTCAGGACCGCCAAGGACCTCGGCATCAAGCGCGCCGACGGCGGCAAGCTGCGCGAGGTCGAGACCTTCACCCTCGGCGTGAACGAGATGGACCCGGTGACGGTGGCCGCCGCGTACGCCACGTTCGCCTCCCGGGGCAACTACTGCAAGCCGATGGCGATCACCTCGATCAGCGACCGCTACGGCAAGACGACCCCGTTCAAGCCGACCTGCAAGCAGGCGCTCGACGAGAAGGTCGCGGACGCCGTCAGCGGCATCCTGTCCGGGGTGTTCACCAAGGGCACGATGAGCGGCGTCGGCGGCATCGGCCGGGACGCGGCGGGCAAGACCGGAACGACGGACGGCTCCATGACCGCCTGGTTCGCCGGATACACCCCGGACCTCGCCGGCGCCGTCAGCCTCGGCGACCCCCGCGGCTCGTACACCCACCCGCTGCGCAACATCCGCATCGGCGGCCATTTCTACGGCGAGGTCTTCGGTGCGACGATCTCCGGGCGCATCTGGAAGGAAACGTTCATCAACGCCCTCAAGGACATCGAGGCGACGTCCTTCACGCCGCCGGACATGAGCCAGTTCGGCGGGTGCAGCGGAGGCTGCGCGCCCAAGCCGCAGAAGAAGGACCCGATCCGCGACGGCGGCAACAACGGCGACCCGTTCCAGGTGCCGGACGGCAACGGCAATGGCAACGGCAATGGCAACGGCAATGGCCACGGCAACGGCAACGGCAACGGCCGGTTCAACGGCGGCCCTCAGGACGGCGGCGCCACCGGCGTGTTCCCGGTGCCGGCCGTCATCACCCCGACCACCAGGAACTGAACCACCCGGCCACCAGGATCTGAGCCGCCCGCGGCCGCCGCTCTCCGGACGGCGGCCGCGCGGTCGTCAGTGGACGATCTCTCTCCGCGGTCGGCCATTGCCCGGGGAAGCGCGGCGCTCCCACGAGGCCGCCCCAGGAAGCGGACGGCCCTCACGTCGGCCTCAGCGCGGCTCTCAGTCCGTACTCACCTCGGCCTCGACCCGTTCGGCCTCGGCCCGTTCGATCTCAGCCTGCGAGGCGGGCGCGCACGGCCTGGGCGACCCTGCCGCCCTCGGCCCGTCCGGCGACCTTGGGGTTGAGCACCTTCATCACCTGACCCATCGCCTTCGGCCCCTCGGCGCCGCTCTCGGCGATGGCCTCCTGGACGAGCCGGTCGAGCTCCTCGTCACTGAGCTGCGCGGGCAGGTACCCCTCCAGGACGGCCTGCTCGTCCCGCTCCGCCTGGGCCTGCTCGTCGCGGCCCGCGCCGGCGAAGGCCTCGGACGCCTCGCGCCGCTTCTTGGCCTCCTTGGTCAGCACCTTGACGACCTCGTCGTCCGAGAGCTCGCGCGCCTCCGCGCCGGCGACCTCCTCGGTGCTGACGGCCGCCAGGGCCATGCGCAGCGTCCGCGTCCGCACCTCGTCCCGCGCCTTCATCGACGTCGTGAGGTCGGCCTTCAGCTTGTCCTTCAAAGCACTCATGGTCACCATCTTGCCGTGTCCACGCGGCACTCTCGCCCGCATTTCCCCGCACCACGCCGCCATGTCCCAGAGGTCCCGCGCCTGCGGCGCATCGGGGTGCCGAAGACGGTGGTGAGGGTCCGCTCGTCCACGGCCGAGCGGTCGCCGTAGTCCGCCGGGAGGTCCACGCGCGGACGTATGCCCGGCGGGGGAAGCCGGAGCTCCTGCTGGGCCTTCGCTTCGGGGGCGGGAGGCGACGAGACGTCCCCTCGGGCATGATGAAGGGGTGAGGAAAGCTGCCGCGATACCCCTGTCCCTGCTCGGTCTCGGCGCCGCCGGGCTCGGCTACGCGTCGATCATCGAGCGCAACTGGTTCCGGCTGCGCCGCTTCGACGTACCGGTGCTGGAGCCGGGGCAGCGGCCGGTCCGCATCCTGCAGATCTCCGATCTGCATCTCACACCGGGGCGCACCCGCCTGATCAACTGGGTCCGCTCCCTGGACGCGCTCGAACCCGACCTCGTGGTGAACACCGGCGACACCCTCTCCCACCCCGACGCGATCCCCGCCTACATGCGCGCGGTCGAGCCGCTCCTGTCCCGCCCGGGCCTGTTCGTCTACGGGTCCAACGACCTGTACTCGCCCCGCTTCAAGAACCCCGCCCGCTACCTGTGGCGCTCGTCCAAGAGCGACAAGCGCCGCCACATCCCCGACCTGCCGTGGACGGAGCTGGGCGCCGCCATGACGGCCGCGGGCTGGCTGGACATGAACAACACCACCGCCCGGGTCAAGGCGGGCGACCTCGACGTCTTCGTGGGCGGCATCCACGACTCGCACATCAACCGCGACCGCTACGACGAGATCGCCGGCCCGGCCCCCGCCGACGCCGATCTTCGCCTGGGCGTCATGCACTCCCCCGAGCCGAGCAACATGTCGCGTTTCGCGGCCGACGGCTACCAGCTCCTGCTCGCCGGGCACACCCACGGCGGCCAGCTCTGCATCCCCTTCTACGGGGCTCTGGTGACCAACTGCGGCATCGACCGCGCCCGCGTGAAGGGTTTGCACCGGCACGAGTCCGCGTGGCTCCACGTCTCCGCCGGCCTCGGCACCTCGCCCTTCGCCCCCGCCCGCTTCTCCTGCCCTCCGGAGGCCACCCTGCTCACCCTGGTCCCCCGGCGCCCCACCCGCCGCTGACCCCGGAACCCCACCCCGATCCGCGCTCTCGGGGGGACGCGAGCACCCCCAAAGTCCGCTAGACTCATGCGAGCACGAGCAAAGCACGACGCGAGTGCACCGGGGTGTAGCGCAGCTTGGCAGCGCGCTTCGTTCGGGACGAAGAGGCCGTGGGTTCAAATCCCGCCACCCCGACCATGTAGTTGCAGGTCAAGGGCCTGATCGCTGGAGACAGTGATCAGGCCCTTGGTCGTTCGTTAGCGTGGCGTTAGTGGTTTGAACCCCTGTGCCTGACCCGGCTTCGCGGGGAGTCCCCGCGAAGCCGGATCAGATGGTTCAGCGGGCCGTGGGTACCCAGCCGGGAAGGCCTGGCACAGGGCCGGGAAGCGGGCGGGCACGCAGGGTGCTCAGGGTGCTCAGCTCCGCAGGTGGCATGGCCGGGCACCGCGCGCCCTTACCTGGCACGGTGAGGGAGACCAGGTAGTTGTCGAACGCGGCGGTCGGGCACTCGCCACGGCCGTAGATCCCGTGCCCCCACCCCTCGTAGGTGAGCAGCCTGGCCTCGCGCCCGATCTGCCGCGCCGCGTTGACCGCCCACGGGTAGGCCGTGGCGGGGTCGTGCACCGCGTTGCCGAGGAGCAGCGTGGGCGTGCCGGAGACGTTCAGACGGTGCTGCGGGTTGGGGATCGGACCAGGCGTGCCCAGGCAGGCGGCCGCCGCTACGTGCCCCGCCGAGCTGACCAGCATGTCCGGCGCGATCGCCGCCGACCTGCGCAGCATGCGCGCATATTCGCGGTAGTCGCGGATGGGCAGCAGGTAGTCCTGGCAGAAGACCTGGCTGGCGTCTTCGACCTCTTCCTGAGCCGGCGCGGGCGTGAGGATCGCCCGCGCCGTCTGGGCGCCGCTCTCCAGCGCGACCAGGAACTCGGCCAGCTCCTTGTACGCCGGGCCGTAGAACGCGCCGAACGCCTGCCCGATCAGCCCCGACTTGGTCAGGGTGATCTCGGGCTCGTCTGGCAGGTGCAGCTCGCCCCGGTCCGCGCGGGCGAGCAGTTCCTTCCAGAGCGCCCGGATGCCCCTGCCGTGCAGCGCGCACGAGGCCGTCCTGTCACACCAGGCGACGAACTCGTCGAAGGAGTCCTGGACGGTCTGGGCCTCGGTATCCAGGAACGCCGTGGTGCCGAGGCTGTGGTCCATGTTGCTGTCGAGTGCCAGGGCGCGGACCCGGCTCGGGTAGCGCTCGGCGTACTGCTGGCCGATGAGCGTGCCGTACGAGACGCCGTAGTAGCTGAGCTTGTCGTCGCCCAGCGCGGCCCGCAGGGCGTCGAGGTCGCGGATCACGTTGCCGGTGTGCACCTGGTCGAACAGCGGGCCCGTGCGGCTCCTGCAGTCCTGCCGGTAGCGCTTGTTGAATGCCAGCAGCGCGTCGAAGTCGGCCTGGCTCTTCAGCGAGAACGGATCGGGCGCCTGGCCGGCCAGTTCGAGCGAGCACAGGATCGGGTGGCTGCGCGCCACGCCGCGCGGGTCGAACCCGACGACGTCGAAGCGGCTCGTGATCTCCGGGGTGAAGCCGAGCCAGCCGTTCAGCACGGCGTCCACGCCGGATCCGCCGGGCCCGCCGGGATTGATCACCAGCGAGCCGATCCTGGCCGCGGGATCGGTGGCCTTGCGCCGCGCGAGCGCCAGCTCGAACGTCTGCCCGCCGGGCTTGTTCCAGTCGACGGGGACGGTCAGCGTGCCGCACTCGACGGTGGCGTCCTCCTGGCATGGGGCCCACGAGATGGTGCTCTGTGCCGCGGCACTGGCCGGGACTATGGGGAGCAGGGGGAGGACGAGCGAGAGTAAAAGGGCGAACGTCAGGACAGGTCTTCGCATAACAGGTCCAATCATCGGGGAATCCCGATCTTGGATCACGTTTCCGAACAAGACCATCCGGCTCGAGTATGAGATCGAGTTCATACTTCGCCCTCAAGATCGAAGAGCCCTCATACCCAGGTGCCACCCCGGCCAGGGAATCGGGCCGCCGGACATGGTGCCGACGTATCGGCCGGGCCGATCATGCGCGCGCCTCTGCGGTCTACCTGTCGGCGAGGATTACACCCGGTCTGACGTGGCCACGATCGGTCACATGGTCGACCTGATCGCGGGCTCCCTGGGCAAGCGCGGCCGACGCCTGTGGCCTGGGCAGGTCGGCCATCGGCACAGGGCAGGAGGATCACCTGGCCTTCCTGCGGGTGCGAGGACTGCTGCGCGGGCGCAAGACCGCCATCTGAGCATGGCGGCCTCTGCCAGGGAAGGCCGGGACCTGGCGTTTCTTTGCCGGGATGTGAG
>NZ_JBFAGG010000007.1:0-459855 GCF_040653595.1 Sphaerisporangium sp. NPDC051011
CACCCGGTTACATTCCGAACCCGGAAGTTAAGCTTTCCAGCGCCGATGGTACTGCACCGGGGACGGTGTGGGAGAGTAGGACACCGCCGGACAATCTTTGTTATGCAGGAGGGCCACCCGAGGCTTCGGGTGGCCCTCCTGCGTTTCCGGGGTGTTTCTGTGCTTCCCGTGTTTGTCGATACCCGTCGGCCGACCGGGAAACGGGCCTCGCTCCGCTCTGCTCGCGGCGGATGACCGGCGGGCCGTCGTATCAGGGCGCCGGGTTCGCCGAGCCGCTTCCCACCGCGCCGGCGCCAACCACAGACCAGCCATACGACGGAGGACAAAGACAGGCGGCGCAGAACCCACCGACGACCAACTCGTCGCTGAGACCTGCCACCCGAGCGGGAAGAGCCGCTGAGAGACCAGGAAGTCGAGGCCCACCGGCTGACCGGGGAAATGGGCCTCGCTTCGCTTGATTCCAGGCTGAAGCCCGGCTGGGCATGTGCGTCCGCGTGGCCTGCTGCCAGTTTGAGAAGCGTTGGGCGTTCGTCCAGCTTGTTGGCTGGAGGAGAGAGCGGGAAGATGTCCCGATCTCTCCTCTGTCGGTGCTGTGGGTGGGGTTAGGGGACTATCAGCAGGGCGTCGCCTACGGCTCGTTCGATGCCGTCGCTGGGGTGGTTTACTACCTTGCCTTTGACGACCATGGCGCTTGAGCCGCCACCGTCGAGGTTGATGGCCTGGCGGGCGCCGAGCCAGAGCATGAGCTGGGCGGCTTCCACCATGGAGGCTCCGACGGTGACGCCGGGCTTGCGGCCGTCGACGACCGCAAGGATGAGCCGGCCCGACTTGGTGACTCCGGCGAGGGTGCGCGGGTGGCGGCGCAGGATCATGTTGACGTTGGCGTGCCCGTCGGCCTTGGCGGTGACGTGCTCGATGCCGTCGCGGACGAGCCCGACGCCGCCTCCGATGATGCTGGTCTCGGGGGTGAGGGGGATGGACTTGCCCGAGCGCAGGTCGGTCACCTTGTAGGCGATGTCGAGCGTCCACTGCTCCCAGGCGTGGGACCAGATCCAGTCGGACATGATGCCGGTGCCGTGCAGCACGCGGGTCCCGGGTTCGACGTCGCCGCCGGCGCGGCGCAGCTCCAGCACCTGGCCGTTGGCGTCGAGGACGGCCTCGGCTCCGTCGTCGGCCGGGGTCTTGGCGCCGAACTCCTCGGTGTAGAGGACGAGCTCGTCGGGCTTGGGCGCGCGGTTGACGCCGCTGATGCCGGTGCGCTCGTCGTCGGCGGAGGTGGCGGTGACGGTGGTGCTGACCTCGGTGATCCTGGCTGAGCGTCCCTTGAGGATCAGCGCGCTGCGCCCGGGGACGGCCTCGCTGAGCAGGCGCCCGTCCACCACGGAGATGCCGACGGGCTCGCCGCGCAGGTGCTTGTCGGTGTGGATGTTGAAGAACCCGCCGTTCACGGCGGCGATGGCCTTGGCCTGCTTGGCCATCGCGGAGGGCCGTTCCTGCTTGGCGACGCTCACGCCCACGCTGGAGTGGTAGGCGCCCCGGAAGGCGCGGGGGTCGATGGTGAGGACGCGGACGTCCCAGGGGCCGGTGGACTGGACGCCGTCGTCGCCGAGGAAGTCCGCCTTCGCCGTGATGCCGGCCTCTTTGAGCTGCTTCACGACCTTGTCCGCTTCCTTGCGCTCCTTCAACGTCCACAAGCCGGTGCGGACCATGTAGCCGGTGCTCGCCGGGTAGTCGGCGACCTCGGGGCGGGTGAACTCCTGGACGCTGACCTCGAAGCCCACGGCGCGGACGGACTCCGCCGCGGCCTCCGCCTGGGCGCGGGTGCCGTAGTCCTTGCCGTTCATCAGGACCGACACCGTGTAGCCGTCGGTCGCGCTGCCGTGGAGGAGCGTGAACAGGTCGATGCCGGGTGCGACGGCCGTGTGGGTCTGGGCGGCGACCCCGGGCTGCCCGAGCGGGAAGTTCGACGTAGGGAGCTCCGTGCGCGTCGAGAGGGCGGCGGTCTCGGCGAGGGCGGCGGACGGGGCGCCGGCCACCAGAAGGGACAGCGCGAGGAGGCCGACGTGGAGGCGGCGTCGCGTCCGACGAGGCGGACCCGGCGGGTACGGCGTCAGGCGCGGCATCGGACGTGGCATCAGGGGCTCCCGGGGGGTGATCGCATCCTTGGGGACCAAGGTCATGGCTGCGGGACCATGGTCATGGTTGCGACACGCCGAGCGCCCGGGAACACGCCAACGTCTATGAGAATGTAACCGACTGTTATCCGCTGTCCGGAAATGTTCTATTAAGTGTTGAATTCTTGGCCTGTGCCGAGGTCTGGTGGGCTACGCCTGGTAAGCGAGACCGGCGACCAGGGGATCACGCGCACGACCGCGGGGGGTCACTTGAGCAGCGCGGCCAGGCGTGCGCCGTCTAGACCGTGGGCGGTGACGCCGTCGGCGCCGGTCATCGTGTGGAGTTCTCGCCCGCGCCTCCCGTGCGGTCGAAGGCGGAGCCGCCGTGCGGGAGCACCATCGTGACCCCCGTGCGTGCGGGGCCCCGGCCGACGACGCGGGGGCCGTCGCCCTCGATCAGGGTGGTATGGCCTAGTTGACGCCGGCGACGTCGGTGATCGCGTTGTACCGGCAGGGAGTGCCGGTGCCGATCACGATGCCGTGGTCACGTGCCCGCATGGACGTCGTCTCGCCGTGGGTCACCGGGTCTCCCTTCGGAACGACTCCAGTGCCAGCAGGGCGACGTGGAGGGACAGACAGGATTCGACGTCGTCGAGGTCGGTGTCGAGGATGCGTTCGAGGCGGCGGAGCCGGTCGTAGAAGGCGGGCCGCGACAGGTGGGCGCGCTGGGCGGCGACGGCCTTGTTGCGCCCGGCGTCGAGGTAGGTGCGCAGGATTCCGGTCAGGTCGCCGCCGCGGTGGGCGTCGTGGGCGAGCAGCGGGCCGAGTTCGCGCTCGGCGAAGGTCTGCAGCCGGGCGTCGTCGCGCAACAGGTGGAGCAGTCCCCGCAGCCGCAGGTCGGGCAGGCGGTAGAACGGGCGGCGGTCGGGCTGGCGCGCGGCGGCCTCGGCGACCTGCTCGGCCTCCAGGAAGCTGCGGCGCACGTCGCGGACGGACTCGACGACGGAGCCGGCGGCGAGGACGAACGGCGTGGCGAAGGCCGTGCGGAGGCGTTCGGCGAGCGAGGTGAGCGCGGTCTCGGCCGTGGTACGCGGAGGTAAGGGGAGCAGGACGCCGACGCGGGTCTGGTCCAGGGCGCCGACCAGCGCGGGCAGCTTCGCGTCCCGGCAGGCCGCGGCGGCGGCCTCGGCGAGCTCGCCGAGCTGTGCCTGGAGGTTGAGCGCGGTGTCGGTCGGGTCGGTGAGCCGCAGCACCACGCTGATGAGCTTCCTGCCGGTGAGGGGGACGCCCACCGCGCGGGCGCGGGCGGCGGCCTCGTCCGGGTCGGAGTAGGCGTGGGTGAGGATGCCGGTGATGATCGTGCCGTGCGCCTGGCGTTCCAGGCTTTCCTGGTGGCGTTCGAGCAGGCGGCCGAGGGCGAGCGTCGTCGCGGCGCGTTCGGCGAGGACGACGTCGCGGGGACCGGGCGGCGCCTCGCACAGGAGGATGAGCCGCCCCCAGTCGTGGCCGCGCGCCCCGACCATGGTGACCAGCCAGCCGGAGGAGGGGTCGTACGCCGTGCGCTCGTGGGGGGCGACGGCGCGGGATCGGGCCTCCCAGTTGGCGAGGAGCGCGCCGGTGTCGCGGCCGGCGGATTCGCAGGCGAGCACCTGGTGGGCGAGGTTCTCCAGCAGCGCGGGCCGGGCGGACAGGCGGGAGACCTGGGCGAGGACCTCGGCGGGGGAGGCGCCCTCGACCGACAGCTCGGTGAACACCTCGTGGAGCTGCTCGGAGGCGCGCAGCTCTTCGAGCTGGATGTCGATGATGCGCGCGTGCACGGACTCGGTGATCTGCACGAACGGGGTTTCGCGGCTGAGCGTGACGAGGGGCAGGCCGTGGGTCTCGGCGGACTCGACGACCGCGCGGGGCAGCTCGCGGATGAACCTGCGGCCGAGTTCGACGATGAGGCCGGAGGCGCCGACGGCGGCGAGGTCGGCGATGTAGTCGGCCAGCTTGTCGGGTTCCTCGGGCAGGGCGACCCCGGTGGTGAGGATCAGCTCTCCGCCGCGCAGCAGGTGGGCGATGTCGCTGACCTCGCCGACGTGGACCCAGCGGACGCGGGTGTCCAGCCGGTCGGCGCCCGCGACGACGCGCGGGCTGCCACGGCGGACGGCGTCCAGTGCGAGGACGTCGGCCAAGGTCGGTAGCATACGTCCGAGCGTAGCCGATCACGATGTAAGAAAGACCACCCACTACGTGACAGGGTGACGGCGTCGGTGCGCGTCCGTGCCGTGACGGTGCGTACCCTCCCGCCGCTCCTGCCTGCCGTCTACTGTGGGTGATCGGGAAGGCGGGCGAGCTCAGCCGCGCCCGGCGGCGGCGTCCTCGGTGGGAGACGAGGGCGGGGCCGATTGAGGTGGCGGGCCGGCCTCGTCCAGGTGGTGCCGCAGCCGGACCTCCAGGCCGTCGAGCAGGGCGACCAGGCCGAAGTCGAAGGTGAGACTCTTGGTGATGCCCATGTCGCTGTAGTCCTGGGCTCTGTGCCGGGCCAGCAGGTCGGGGTAGTCGGCCGCCGCGACCTCGACCTGCTTCCTCAAGGTGTCCAGCCGCTCGTCGGCGGAGACGTCCGAGCCCGCCACCATGTTGAGCCAGCTCACCTCGGGCGTCGTGGCGCCCAGCGTGTACGACACGACGGCGCCGGTGGCGTAGTGGAGGATCCTGCCGGTGAAACCGGCCCTCTCGAAGGCGACGGTGAGGGCGGCGGTGACCGCGAGCGCGTTCGGCCCGAAGCTGGGCAGTACGCCGAGGAGGGGGGCCACCCAGGGGTGCCGGAGCATGGTCTGGCGCATGCCGTAGGCGAACACGGCGGCGGCGTCCCGCCAGCTCCTCTCGCCCTGCGGTCCGGGGACCCTGGCCTCGGCGAGCACCTCGTCGAGGCAGAGCTCCAGCAGCTCGTCCTTGTTGGCGACGTGCCAGTAGAGGCTGGTCGCGCCCGCGCCGAGCTTGGCGCCCAGCTTGCGCATGCTGAGCGCCTCCATGCCCTCGGCGTCGAGGATCTCGAGGGCCGCCCGGACGATCTGCCCGCGGCTCAGCGCGGGCTGGTCGCGGCCGCGCCGTGGCGGGGTTTCCCGGGCCCAGACCGAGGTGAACGGCGGCTTGTTCGCCACTGGTGCGCCTCCTTGGTTCACTCAAGGATAAAACCACTCGCACACTGTCCGATGCATATCGTACGCTGTGCGAGTGACTTCGAACACTGTACGAGAAGCCGGGCACGGCGGTGCCCCGGAGAAGAACCCTCGCCGCTGGTGGATCCTCGGCGTCCTCTGCCTCAGCCTGCTCGTGCTCGTCGTCGACAACACGGTGCTGAACCTCGCGATCCCCTCCCTCATCCGCGACCTGGGCGCGACCCCGTCGGACATCCAGTGGATCATCGACGCCTACGTCCTGGTGTTCGCCGGCCTGCTGCTCACCACGGGCAGCCTGTCCGACCGGTACGGCCGGCGGCGCTTCCTGACCATCGGCCTGGCCCTGTTCGGCGGCGCCTCGGTGGTGGCGATGCTGGCGCAGGAGCCGTGGCAGCTCGTCGGCGCGCGGGCGCTCATGGGCGTCGGCGGCTCCTTCCTCATGCCGAGCACGCTGTCCATCCTGATCGTCGTCTTCGACGACTCCGAGCGCCGCAAGGCGTTCGCCGCCTGGAGCGCGGTCGCCATGGTGGGTGTGATCGCCGGGCCGACGCTCGGCGGTTTCCTCCTCGAGCACTACTGGTGGGGCTCGGTCTTCCTGCTCAACGTGCCGATCGCGGCCCTCGCGATCGTGGCCGCGGTGCTGCTCATGCCGGAGTCCCGCGCGTCCTCCCGTCCCACCGACCCGTTCGGCGCGCTGCTGTCCACCATCGGCATGACGGGCCTGGTCTACGCGGTGATCGACGCTCCCCGCGCGGGCTGGACCTCGACGGGCACGCTGGTCGCGCTCGCGGTCGCCGCGGTCGCCCTCGGGATCTTCCTGGTGTGGGAGCGCAGGTCGGAGCATCCGATGCTTCCGTTGGGACTGTTCCGCGACCGCAACTTCCGGGGCTCGTCGCTCTCGATCGTGCTGCTGTCGTTCGGCACCGGCGCGCTCCTGCTGATGCTCACGCAGTACCTGCAGTTCGTCCTCGGCTACAGGCCGATGCAGGCCGGCCTCGCGCTGCTGCCGTACGCGGTGGCGGCGGCCCTGTTCAACGCGGTCGGCGCCGGGCTCGGTCAGAAGGTCGGCAACCGGCTGCTGATCACGGGCGGCATGGTCGTCATCGCCCTGGGCTTCGTGGTCATCGCCCTCATCGGCCCGGGCGACGGGTACGGCAAGCTCATCGCCGGTCTGCTCATCATGGGCGTCGGCGGTGGTCTCGCCGGGCCGGCCGCGTACGCGACGCTGCTCGGCGCGGTGCCGCCGGAGCACGCCGGGGTCGGGTCGGCGCTCAACGACACCGTCCAGCAGGTCGGCATGGCGCTGAGCGTGGCGGTCCTCGGCAGTGTCCTCGCCGGGATCTACACCGCCCAGATGCCGGACGACGCCCCGGCCGCGGCCAGGGACTCGATCGGCGCGGCGCTGGCGTCCGGCGACCCGGGGCTGGCGCGGGCGGCCAAGGACGCGTTCGTGTCCGCGATGTCCTTCGGCGCGTGGGTCGACGTCGCCCTGACGCTCGCCGCGGCCGTGCTCGCCTTCACCATGCTGCGCTCCCGGACGGCCCACGCCGCCGCGGTCGCCGACCGCCAGGCCGAGACCGTCTCCTGACCGGCCCCGTTCCCCTGAACGACCAGATGTTCGTTCACCCAAGGTCCCCGTCACCCGGCACGGGCCGCCGTCCGGGGCGGGGGCCGTCGACGTCCCGCGGAACGGACCGTTCATGATATGTCAGGACATCATGTCCACATGGTCACAGGACAATAGAAGCAGGAGGTTGCCAGCATGTAATGTGAGCTCGCGGTACGCCGACACATTGGGGGTAATGCCCATGGCGATAAATCGACATAATCAGGCTATGTCCGACCTTCTTGCGCGCCATCGTGCGGTCATGCCCAACTGGTTGTCCATCTACTACGACGAGCCCATCGAGATCGTGCGGGGGAAGGGCAACCGCGTCGTCGACGCCGAAGGCCATACCTACCTGGACTTCTTCGCCGGCATCCTCACCAACATGATCGGGTACGACGTGCCCGAGGTGCGCGAGGCCGTGGAGCGTCAGATCGCCACGGGCGTGGTGCACACCAGCACCGTCTACCTGCTGCGCGGCCAGATCGAACTGGCCGAGAAGATCGCCAGGCTGTCGGGCATCGAGAACGCGAAGGTCTTCTTCACCAACTCCGGCACCGAGGCCAACGAGACGGCCCTGCTGCTCGCGACCTACGCCCGCAAGTCCGACCAGGTGCTCGCCATGCGGCAGAGCTACCACGGCCGCAGCTTCGGCGCGCTGTCGGTCACCAGCAACCGCTCATGGAAGAACAACTCCCTGTCGCCACTGAACGTGCACTTCCTGCACGGCGCCGACCGCCACCTCCCGCAGTTCCGGGGCCTGTCCGACGCCGAGTACATCGAGGTCTGCGTCGAGGACCTGCGGCACGTGCTCGCCACCGCCGTCTCCAACGACGTCGCCGCGCTGATCGCCGAGCCGATCCAGGGCGTGGGCGGCTTCACCATGGCCCCCGACGGCCTGTTCAAGGCGTACAAGGAGGTCCTGGACGAGGAGGGCATCCTCTTCATCTCCGACGAGGTGCAGACGGGCTGGGGCCGTACGGGCTCGGCGTTCTTCGGCATCCAGAACCACGGCATGACGCCGGACATGATGACCTTCGCCAAGG
Organism: Sphaerisporangium sp. NPDC051011; assembly: GCF_040653595.1. Classification (NCBI taxonomy): domain Bacteria; kingdom Bacillati; phylum Actinomycetota; class Actinomycetes; order Streptosporangiales; family Streptosporangiaceae; genus Sphaerisporangium; species Sphaerisporangium sp. NPDC051011. The sequence goes on from NZ_JBFAGG010000007.1 coordinate 7,931, forward strand.
GCCTCGGCAACGGGTTCGCGGTCGGCGGCGTCGTCGCCCGCGGCGACCTGATGGACGGCCCGCACGCGATCGGCCTGGCGACGTTCGGCGGCAACCCGATCTCCATGGCCGCCGCCAACGCGACGCTCGACTACGTCCTCGACCACGACCTGCAGAGCCGCGCCGCCGTCACCGGCGGGATCCTCATCGACGGCCTGCGTGAGGCCAAGGGCCGCCTGCCCATTGTGGGGGACGTCCGCGGCAAGGGCCTGATGTTCGCCGTCGAGCTCGTCGACCCCGCGACCGGCGCCCCCGCGCCCGCGCTGGCCGGCCGGTTCATGGAGGAGACCAAGAAGCTCGGCCTGCTCGCGGGAAAGGGCGGCCTGTACGGCAACGCGCTGCGCATGGCGCCCCCGCTGACGCTCACCGAGGACGAGGCGCGCGAGGGCCTCGGCATCATCGTCACCGCGCTGGAGACGATCAACGAGGAGGTCGGCAAGTGACGGCCCCTGAGCAGAAGCGGGTCGGCCACTGGATCGCGGGTGCGCCGGTGGACCAGCCGTCCGCCCGGCAGGCGGAGATCTTCGCCCCCGCGACCGGCGAGGTGAGCGGGCACGTGGACCTCGCCTCGGCGCGGGAGGTCGACGCGGCGGTCGCGGCGGCGGCCGCGGCGTTCCCGGCGTGGAGGGACGCCTCGCTGGTCAAGCGCGCGCAGGTGCTGTTCCGCTTCCGCGAGCTCATGTACGCCCACCGGGACGAGCTGGCGGGGCTGATCAGCTCCGAGCACGGCAAGGTGCACTCCGACGCGCTCGGCGAGGTCGCCAGGGGCCTGGAGGTCGTGGAGTTCGCCTGCGGCATCCCGCACCTGCTCAAGGGCGGCTTCTCCGAGAACGTCTCCACGAACGTGGACTCCTTCTCGATCCGCCAGCCGCTCGGGGTGGTGGCCGGCATCACGCCGTTCAACTTCCCGGCGATGGTCCCGATGTGGATGTATCCGATCGCGATCGCCTGCGGGAACGCGTTCATCCTCAAGCCGTCCGAGCGCGATCCCTCGGCGTCGCTGCTGATGGCGCGGCTGTGGAAGGAGGCCGGGCTGCCGGACGGCGTGTTCAACGTCGTGCAGGGCGACAAGGAGGCCGTGGACCGCCTGCTGGAGCACCCCGGCGTGCGCGCGGTCTCGTTCGTCGGCTCCACGCCGATCGCCCGGTACGTCTACGAGACCGGCACCCGGAACGGCAAGCGCGTGCAGGCGCTCGGCGGCGCCAAGAACCACATGCTGGTGCTGCCGGACGCCGACCTGGACCTGGTGGCCGACGCCGCCGTCAACGCGGGGTTCGGGTCGGCGGGGGAGCGCTGCATGGCGATCTCGGTCGTGCTCGCGGTCGACCCGGTCGGCGACGAACTGGTCGACAAGATCGTCCAGCGGGTCGGCGGGCTGACGATCGGCCCGGGAGACGACCCGGAGTCGCAGATGGGCCCGCTGGTCACCCGCGTCCACCGGGACAAGGTCGCGTCCTACCTGGACACGGCGGTCGCGGAGGGCGCCAAGCTCGTGGTCGACGGGCGCGAGACCCCGGTCAAGGGCGGCACGACGGCCGCCGAGACGCCGGGGTTCTGGCTCGGGCCCACGGTCATCGACCAGGTGCGCCCAGGGTCGGTCGTCCACCGCGACGAGATCTTCGGCCCGGTGCTGTCGATCGTGCGGGTGTCCTCCTACGAGGAGGGCCTGAAGATCATCAACGACGTCGAGTACGGCAACGGCACGGCGATCTTCACCAACGACGGAGGCGCGGCCCGCCGCTTCCAGAACGAGGTGGAGGTCGGAATGGTCGGCATCAACGTGCCGATCCCGGTGCCGATGGCGTTCTACAGCTTCGGCGGCTGGAAGGCCTCGCTGTTCGGCGACACCCACGTGCACGGCACCGAGGGCGTCCACTTCTACACGCGCGGCAAGGTGGTCACGTCCCGGTGGCTCGACCCGAGCCACGGCGGCGTCAACCTCGGGTTCCCCACGAACAAGTAACCAGGGCCGGCGCGGGCCCGCCGCGACGGGCCCGCGCCGCGGACGTGGCGCCGTCGCGGGCGGCTAGGCTGCTCACAAAGGTGGGGCGGACGAAGGGGGCCCGCGTGACGAAGGTCAGAGGACGTCGTGCGGGCCTGCCGGCGCTGGCCGGGGCGGCCGTGGTGCTGCTCGCCGGGTGCGGCGCCGCGAGCAGCGCGTCCGAGTCGGCGCTCGCGCGCGGCGGCGTGACGTCCCATACCCCTTCCACACCGGCCGTCTCGCCGAGCCCGGCGACGCCCACCCCCCGCGCGTCCTCCACTCCGTCCCCGACGGCGCCGGGGCGCGGTGAGGGCGCGCTGACCGTCCTGGCCGGCCGCGGCTACGCCGAGTACGGCGCGAGCGACTCGGCGGTCAATTGGGTGGGGGAGTTCGAGCGCGGATCCGGGTGCAAGGTGAACATGCGCTACCCGCAGCCCGGCCCCGACGGCATGGACAAGCTGGTGTCCCAGGGCGCGTTCGACGTCGTCTCGGCGCCTCCGGAGGTCGCGGGCCGGTTGATCGCCGAGAAGAAGGCCGCGCCCCTGACCACCTCGCTCCTCCCGCATTACCAGCAGATCCCCGAGTGGCTGCGCGGCCAGCGCGCGATCACCTCCGGCGGCGCGGTGTACGGGGTGCCGTACCTGTGGGGGTACTACCTGACGCTGTACGACGCCGGCGCGCTGTCGCGGGCGCCGCGGGACGCGCCGTACACCGACCGCGGGCCGGTCATGCTGAAGGACAGCCCGATGTCCATCGCGGACGCCGCGCTGGCGCTTAAGGACCGGCGGCCCTCGCTGGGCGTGAAGGATCCGTTCCAGCTCACCCGGCAGCAGCTCGACGCGGCGGTGGCGCTGCTCGGCGAGAAGAAGGACGCCGGGCGTTCGTACTGGACGATCCCGGTCGAGGCGCTGCAGGGCTTCACGGGAGGCGGGGTGCGGGTCGAGCGGGCCCTGCCCTACACCCTCGCCGTCGCGTCCCGCGCCGGGTGGCCGGTGAAGGCCGTGGACGAGCGGGGGCCGACGACCGGCTGGGTCGACTCCTGGATGATCTCGGCGCAGGCGGCGGCGCCCAACTGCGCCTACCGCTGGATCGACTGGGTCGGCTCGGCCAAGGCCCAGCAGCAGGCGGCCGCGTGGAGCGGGCTCGCGCCCGCGAACCCCCGGGCCTGCTCGTACGCGCCCAAGGGGGGCGCCTCCCAGGCGGCGCGCGCCGCCGTGGCCGCCCGCCTCTGCGACGCCTACGGCGTGGGCGACGACGCGCGGATCGCGAAGATCGACTTTGCCGTTCGCCCGTCCAGGGATTGCGGGGGCGGGGAATGCACGGACTATGCCGACTGGGCCGCCGCGTGGCAGCGGCTGGTCCGATAGACGGGGTTCTCTTCACCGGCGTGTGAGAAGACCCCGGGCGCGCCCGTTCCCCCGCTGGGCGCGGCCCGCTCCGGATCATCCCCCCGAGTCCGGAGCGCCTTCTCGCAGCGTGCCGAGTGTCCGCGGGCGTGTGGCGCTTCCCGGCGTGCGATCCGTGTCCTGAAGGGTCGCTGAGGGGCTTTCCGGCGGGTGGCGGCGGTCTGACGCGACGAAATCCGCAGGGTCGGGCCGGTACTCCGTGCATCTTTGCTGACTGAACGACCAGCCAGTATTGAATGGTCGACCAGTCAGTTGGTACCGTCGTCGGCATGCGCATTCTGCTCGTAGGCGCAGGTGGCGTGGGGTCCGCAGTGGTCCCGATCGCCGCGCGCCGGGATTTCTTCGAACACATCGTCGTCGCCGACTATGACCGCTCACGCGCCGAGGCAGTGGTCTCCAAACAGGTCCTGTCCGGGCCCGCCCCCGGACGAGACGCCCTCCGGTTCAGCGCCATCGGCCTGGACGCCTCCGACCAGGACGCGGTGGAGGCCGCCCTGCGCGAGCACGAGTGCGACGTGCTCTTCAACGCCGTGGACCCCCGGTTCGACATGCCCCTGTTCAAGGCCGCGCTGAACGCCGGCGCGCACTACCTCGACATGGCGATGTCCCTGTCCCGGCCGCACCCCAGCCGGCCGTACGAACTGCCCGGCGTGAAGCTCGGCGACGAGCAGTTCGCCCTGTCGGCGGACTGGGAGGAGAAGGGGCTGCTCGCCCTGGTCGGCATGGGCGTCGAGCCCGGCCTCGCCGACGTCTTCGCCCGGTACGCCGCCGACCACCTCTTCGAGAGCATCGACGAGATCGGCATCCGCGACGGCGCCAACCTGGTCGTGGAGGGCCCCGACGGGGAGGAGGCGTTCGCGCCGACCTTCTCCATCTGGACCACCATCGAGGAGTGCCTCAACCCGCCCGTCGTCTGGGAGGACGGCGGCTGGCACACCACCGAGCCGTTCAGCGAGCCCGAGATCTTCGACTTCCCCGAGGGCATCGGCCCGGTGGAGTGCGTGAACGTCGAACACGAGGAGGTGCTGCTCGTCCCCCGCTGGGTGAAGGCCCGCAAGGTGACGTTCAAGTACGGCCTCGGCGCGGAGTTCATCGACGTGCTGCGCACCCTGCACAAGCTCGGCCTGGACTCCACCGAGCCGGTGCGCGTGCGCGGCCTGGAGGTCTCGCCCCGCGACGTCGTGGCGGCCTCGCTGCCCGACCCGGCGACCCTCGGCGAGCGGATGCGCGGCAAGACCTGCGCGGGCACCTGGATCAAGGGCGTCGGCAAGGACGGCGGGCCGCGCGAGGTCTACATGTACCACGTCGTCGACAACGAGTGGTCGATGCGCGAGTACGGCGCCCAGGCGGTGGTCTGGCAGACGGCGGTCCACCCCGTGGTCGCGCTGGAACTGCTCGCGCGCGGCGAGTGGAAGGGCGCCGGCGTGCTCGGCCCCGAGGCGTTCGAGCCCGAGCCGTTCCTGGCGCTGCTGAACGAATACGGCTCGCCCTGGGGCATGCGCGAAGGCTGACGCCCCCGGTCCGCCCATCTGGAGGAGGCCGGGAGAACGTTCAGGAGAACGTTCAGGAGAACACGGCCCTGGTGGGCGAGTAAGGCTTGCGCCGCGGCGCGGGCGTCGCGGGCGTCAGGGCCTTGGCGCACTCGTCGCACGCCATGACGGGCCGGTTGTCGGGAAGCCTGCCGACGCGGACCCGGGGGCGCGGCCACTTCTTGTGGCAGACCACACAGGCGTCGCCGTCGCGCTGCGGGCCTGTGAGATCACCAGGGTCGAACGTCAAGGTGAGCCGTGCGGCTCCGGCTGGATCCCAGCTACTCATCCTGCTCCCGCTGATCGAATGTCTCGTACCCGAACCGTTATAGCGTCATTACCCTCAGTGATCGACTAGGGTGATGTCAAGGACGGGTTAAATCGCACGCATCGCCCCCGCCGGACAACAACAAAAGGGACACCTAGCAGCAAGCCGGGTGCCCCTTTTGTGGTGCTACTAAACGGCCGAGAAGGCCTTCTCCAGGATGGACAACCCCTCGTCGAGCAGGGCGTCGGAGATCGCGAGCGGGGGCAGGAAGCGCAGGACGTTGCCGTAGGTGCCCGCCGTGAGGACCACCAGGCCCTCGGCGTGGCAGAGCCGCGCGATCTCGCCGGTGAGGGCCGCGTCCGGCTGCTTGGTCCCCGGGACGACCAGCTCGATCGCGATCATCGCGCCGCGCCCGCGGACCTCGCCGATGACGTCGAAGCGCTCGGCCAGCGCGCGCAGGTGGGGCATCATGACGGCCTCGACCCGCCGGGCCCGCTCCACCAGGCCGTCGGCCTCGATCGTCTCCAGCACGGCCAGCGCGGCCTCGCAGGCCAGCGGGTTGCCGCCGTAGGTGCCGCCGAGGCCGCCCACGTGGACGGCGTCGAGCAGCTCGGCCCTGCCGGTGACCGCGGCGAGGGGCAGGCCGCCCGCGATGCCCTTGGCCGTGCAGATGATGTCGGGGACGATGCCCTCGTCCTCGCAGGCGAACAGGTGGCCGGTGCGGGCGAAGCCGGTCTGCACCTCGTCGGCGATGAACACGATGCCGTTGGCCTCGGCGTACTCGGCGAGCCTGGGCAGGAAGCCCCGGGCCGGCACGACGAAGCCGCCCTCGCCCTGGATCGGCTCGATCACGATCGCCGCGACGTTGGCCGCGCCGATCTGCTTGTCGATCGCGTCGATGGCCTGGGCCGCGGCCTCCTCGGCGCAGTTCTCCGGGCCGGTGGGCCAGCGGTACGGGTAGGCCATGGGCATCCGGTACACCTCAGGGGCGTACGGGCCGAACCGGTGCTTGTACGGCATGTTCTTGGCCGTCAGGGTCATGGTCAGCAGCGTGCGGCCGTGGTACCCGTGGTCGAACACGACGACGGCCTGGCGGCCGGTCGCGTGCCGGGCGACCTTCACGGCGTTCTCGACGGCCTCCGCGCCGGAGTTCACGAGGAACGAGCGCTTCTCGTGGTCGCCGGGGGTGAGCCGGTTGAGCTTCTCGCAGACCTCGACGTACGACTCGTACGGCGTGACCATGAAGCACGTGTGGGTGAAGTCGGCGACCTGCCGCCGGACCCGTTCGACCACGCGCGGCGCGGAGTTGCCGACGGTGGTGACGGCGATGCCGGAGCCGAAGTCGATGAGGGAGTTGCCGTCCGCGTCCACGACCACGCCGCCGCCCGCGTGGGTGACGAAGACCGGCAGGGTGGTCCCGATGCCGGGCGGCACGGCCGACCGCTTGCGCGCGAACATCTCCCGCGACCTCGGGCCGGGGATCTCGGTGACCAGGCGGCGCTCCTGCGGAAGCGAGGGGCCGCCGTGCGCGAAGGGCTGCTCGTGTGCGTCACGCTCGGTGCTCATGCTTCGACCGTAGGGCCACCGGCCCCGGATGCCGATCTGGCGACATGGCACAATAAGGGCATTCTCCTTGTCCAAGTTGTACAAGCCTGTGCGGGTTGTTCGGAGGACTGAATGGCTCCGAGCTTGCGGCGGGTGGCGGCGATGCCGGCGCTGCGCCTGCGGGTTCGCGCGGCGCGGGACGCGCTGGACCGGCCGGTGCGCTGGGTGGCCGTGAGTGAGCTGGAGGACCCGACGCCGTTCCTGGAGGGCGACGAGCTCCTGCTGACCACGGGGATGCGGCTCGGCCCCCGGGACGCCGAATCGTACATATCAAGACTTGTCGCCCGAGGGGTGGCCGGGCTCGGGTTCGGCGTCGGCCTCGGGCACGAGGACGTGCCGCCCGCCTTCGTCGAGGCCGCCGCCGACGCCGGCCTGCCGCTGTTCGAGGTGCCCCGGGAGACGCCGTTCATCGCGATCGGCAAGGCCGTCAGCGAGCTGCTCGCAGCCGAGCGGTACGAGGAGCTGAGCGACGCGTTCGCCGCGCAGGGACGGCTCACCCGCGCCGCGCTGCGGGCCGGGGGCACCGGCGCGGTGGTGGAGCGGCTCGCCAAGGAGATCCACGGCTGGGCCGTGCTGCTCGACGACGCCGGCGAGGTGCTGTGCGCGGCGGGCGAGGGCGCCACCGAGGGGGCGCGGGTCGCGCGGTGCGAGGTGCGCAGGCTCCTGGCCCCCGGCGCGCCGTCCAGCCTGGCCGTCTCGGGGCCGTCCGAGCATGTCATCGTGCAGCCCCTCGGGGACCGGCCCCGCGTGCGGGGGTTCTTCGCCGTCGGCGCCGAGCGGCCGTTCTCGCCGGTCGGGCACACCGTCGTCAACACCGCGGGCTCGCTGCTCACCCTCGCGCTCGAACAGGGACGGGTGCGGCTCGCCGCGACGCGCCGGGTCCGCGCGGCCGCGCTGCGCCTGCTGCTCACCGGGGACCGGCGATCGGCCGAGGAGGTCCTGGAGGCGGCGGGCCTCCCGGACCCGGCCAGACGCGGCGCGGGCTTCCCGGACGGGCGGGTGGTGGTGCTGGCCTGCGAGCCGCGCGACGCGGAGGCGCTCCAGGACGCCCTGTCGGGCTTCGCCGCGCCGTGGGAGGACGGTCTGGTCGTGGCGCTCGCCGCGCAGGACGACGCCGAGGCGGTCGTCACGCTGGCCTCGTCCCACGGCCGGGTGGGGGTGAGCGGGCCGGTCGAGGCGCCGGACGTCGCCGCCGGGCTGGACCAGGCCCGGCGCGCGCTGGCGTCCGGGGCGACCGTCATGCGCTTTCCCGACCTCGCCGGCCAGGGACTGCTGTCGCTCGTGGACCCGGGCCTGCTCGCCGGCTACGCGTCCTCGCTGCTGGCCCCGCTGCGGGAGTACGGCTCGCGCGCCGACCTGGTGGAGTCGCTGCGCGCGTACCTCGCCTGCAACGGCCACTGGGACGCGGCGGCGCAGCGGCTCGGCGTCCACCGGCACACCCTCCGCTACCGCATGCGGCGGGCCGCCGAGCTGCTCGGCCGCGACCTGGACGACCCGGCCGCGCGCGCCGAGCTGTGGATCGCCCTGTCCGCGCCGGAGCCGGACATGGGGTGAAACGCCGGGCTAGAGGGGGCTCGGCAGGCTGTCCTTCTGGACGAGGTAGCGGCTGATGGCGGCCAGCGTGACGGACAGGTAGACCCGCTCGTCCCTGAGGTGACCGGCGCGTTCCAGGCTGACGGCCCCCTGTGCCGCGGCCCACAGGCAGTCGGCGATCTTGCGCGGCTGGGTGGGGACGAGGTACCCGGCGGAGATGCAGTCGGCGATGGCGCGGTCGAGGACGTTCACCGCGGCCCTGGCCAGGGTGCGCGCCCGCTCGCTCGGCTCGAAGCCCGGGATCGCCTTCTCGAACATGACGCTGTAGTAGCCCGGTTCGGCCAGGCATGCCTCGCGGTAGGCGGGGCCGAGCGAGGTGAGGTACTCAAGCGGGTCGGGGTGGCGCGGCACGGCGGCGAGCCTGAGCCGGAAACGCTCGAACCCTTCGAGGTAGAGCGCCTCCGCGAGCCCTTCCTTGTTGCCGAACATCGTGTAGACGACCGTGGTGGAGCAGCCGGCCTCGCTCGCGATGCGGCGCACCGTCAGGCTGTCGGCGCCGTGGGTCAGCAGGAGATCCCCCGCCACCTGGATGAGACGGTTGCGTATCTCGTCATGGGACGTCTGGTTTCCCAGTGCGTACGCCCCTTGGAGACCGAGCGGCGCCGGCGAACCCATGAGCGACCCAGACCCTTCTCACCAAGGGTCCCCGCGCGGACCCGCATCTGGACTTAACCACGTGTCAGAGGCTTCAAACCGACATGCAATAGAAAACCTTCTGAAATTGCGGCATGTCTGTTACAGAAAGGGGAAGTACCATGTCTTATGCGGATTGTAGCGGTCTGATCGGTCTCTTGTCCGTAGTGGAGTGGGGCTCCCTCCGGCTTCGTGACATACGGTCATGGTCATGGACGTACGCCCCTTCTGGCTCGCCGGTTCCCCCGCCCTGGGCGAGGCGGAGCTCACGGTGACCAACCCCCATGACGGCCGCGTCGCCGGCATCGCCTCCGTGCCGACGCCCGAGCAGACCGAGCGGGCCGTGGCGGCCGCGCACGCGGTCCGCAAGGAGGCCGCCGGCCTGCCCATCCACGTACGCGCCGAGGCCCTCGCCCACGTGTCCCGGCGCCTGGCCGAGCGCGCCGAGGAGATCGCCGCGCTGATCAGCGCCGAGAACGGCAAGCCCATCTTCTGGGCGCGTGGCGAGGTCGGCCGCGCGGTCGCGACCTTCCGCGTCGCCGCCGAGGAGACCCGCCGCTTCAGCGGCGTCGCCCAGCGCCTGGACACCGAGCCCGCCGCCGCCGGTCGCCTCGCCTACATCACGCGGCAGCCGCACGGTCCCGTGCTGGCGATCACGCCGTTCAACTTCCCGCTGAACCTGGTCGCCCACAAGGTCGCCCCGGCCATCGCCGTCGGCGCGCCGGTGATCGTCAAGCCCGCGCCCGCCACCCCGCTGTCGTCCCTGCTGCTCGGTGAGCTGCTCGCCGAGACCGGGCTGCCCGAGGGCATGTTCTCGGTCCTGCCGGTGCCCAACGACCGCGCCGGCTCCCTGGTCGAGGACCCGCGCCTGCCGGTGGTGTCGTTCACCGGCTCCGGGCCGGTCGGGTACGCCATCAAGGACCAGGTGCCGCGCAAGCACGTCACGCTGGAGCTCGGCGGCAACGCCGCGGCGGTCGTGCTCGCCGACGCCGACCTGGACTGGGCCGCGAGCCGTGTCGCGCTGTTCTCCAACTACCAGGCCGGGCAGAGCTGCATCGCCGTCCAGCGGGTGATCGTCGAGGAGTCCGTGCTGGACGCGTTCACGCCCAAGCTCCTCGCCGCGGTCGACTCTCTGGTCGTCGGCGACCCGGCCGACGAGAAGACCCAGGTCGGGCCGCTGGTGTCGGAGCAGGCCGCCGAGCGGGTCGAACAGTGGATCGCCGAGGCCGTCGAGGGCGGCGCCCGCGTCCTGGCGGGCGGCGGCAGGGACGGGGCCACCGTCGCGCCGACCGTCCTCGCGGACGTGCCCGCGGACGCCAAGGTCGTGTGCGAGGAGGTCTTCGGCCCGGTGCTGGTCATCCAGCCGGTCGCCTCGGCCGACGAGGCGTTCGCCGCCGTCAACGACTCGAAGTTCGGCCTGCAGGCCGGTGTGTTCACGCGCAGCCTCGACCTGGCCTTCCGCGCGAACAGGGAGCTGGAGGTCGGCGGGGTGATCATCGGCGACGTGCCGTCGTACCGCGCCGACCAGATGCCCTACGGCGGGGTCAAGGAGTCCGGCATCGGGCGCGAGGGACTGCGCTCGGCGATGGAGGACTTCACCTACGAGAAGGTGATGGTGCTCACCGGCCTCGTCCTGTAGGGCCTTCCGCGGCCGGGCCGCCGTCCGGATCGCCGCCGGGCGGCGGCCGCCGTGCCGCGCTCAAGGTGTGCTCAAGGTTTTGCTCAAGGTGTGCTCAGGCGCGCTCGGCCGTCTCGAACAGCCGCCGCGCCTCGTCGCCGAAATAGGGGCCGTACATGGTGCCCGGGTCGTCGCTGTACTTGAAGCTGCTGACCGACGTGACCACGCCCCGGCCGGTCGCGGAGTCGAAGGAGCTCAGCCAGGGACCGCCACTGGAGCCCGCAGTGAGGTCGCAGCGCATGCCCTGGTCCCTGGTCTGGTCGTGCGGGTCGCCGTGCAGCCCGCCCGAGCAGTAGACGAGGTGCTCGCCGTCGAAGGGCGGGTCGGCCGGGAAACCGAAGCCGAACGCCCGCATGCCGCGCGGCCGGCCGAACCCGATGTCCTGGCCGCCCACCACCTCGTTCAGGTGGCCGCGCTCCGAAACGTTCAACGCGATCATGGCGAGGTCCTGGCTGTCGTCGCCGCGCCGCGACCAGGTCTCGGGCACGAACATGCGCCGGGCCGTGAAGACGCCGTACGGCCTGCGCCCGGACTCGTAGCCGGGGACGAACGTCCAGTTCTCGGCCCACGCGCCCGCGCCGTCCTTCGCGCAGTGCCCGGCCGTGACCACGACGTCCAGATTGCGGCTGCGCACCGCGCCCGCCGAGCAGACGTAGTCGACGCCGCGCATGGTGAGGAACACCCGGCCGGTCGTGCGCGTGACCGTGCCGCCGGCCGCCCACCGCGCGCCGGTGACGCCCACGCCCGCCCCGCTCGCGCCCATCCGGCTGTCGCCGGGCCTCGCGGGGACGCCCGGCGGCGGACCGAGGGTCGCCCGCGCCTGCCGGACCACCGCGGCCAGGCGCAGCGGAACGGCGCCGGACGTCAGGGGGCCCAGCGCGGAGACCGGGCCCCGCAGGCCGGCGGGCAGCGCGAGAGCCATGCGCCGGGCGGTCCAGTACCCGAGCACGCGGCGCCGCTCGGCCGGGGTGCGCGCCGCCGTGTGCCCGACGATGCCGGAGGACCGCCTGGGCGCGAGCGGGGACGCCGAGGGGTCCGCGGGAGAGGAGTGGGACGTCCGTTCGTTCCTCGTGACGGCGCCCCCGGCCGCGGGGGAGGCCGCCGGGCCGCCGGGCGGGGCGTTCAGGAGCCCGGCGGCGAGCACCACGGCCAGCAGGGGGAGGATCGGGGTCATGGCTCCCGAGTCTGAACCACGTTCCGTGTCCTCGCGGATACTTTCGGTAAATCAGGTCGCGTCGGCGTTCTGGGCGGCCGTGTAGACCGCCTGGGCCTCGGGGCCGAAGTACGGGCCGAACATCCAGTAGGGCGCGAAGTTGTACTTGAAGCTGTTCACCGAGTTCAGCGTGCCCGCCCCGGTGCGCTCGTTGAAGCTCAGGAACCAGCCGCCGCCGCTGGAGCCGCCGGTCATGTCGCAGGTCAGCCCCTGGTCGGTCGAGATCAGGTAGTCCTCGAACACCCTGCCGCTGCAGTAGACCAGCCGGGACCCGTCGTACGGGCTCGCGGCCGGGTAGCCGAAGGCGAACATCTGCCGGCCCCGCGCCTGGTTGAACGCCACGCCCTGCCCGCCGACGACGTCGGTGAGCGACTGGCCGTTCAGAGGGGCGACGACGGCGGCGGCCATGTCGTAGTTCATGTCCTCGCCCGCGTTCCACTGCGGGGTGGTGAGCAGGTTGGTGGCCACCCACGTCCCGTACGGGCGGGCGCCGGCGTTGTAGCCGGGGACGAAGACCCAGTTGGTGTGGAAGGCGCCGCCGAGCTTCACGCAGTGCCCCGCCGTGATCACGACGCTCTTGTTCGCGCTGGTGACGGCGGTGCCCGAGCAGGAGGCGCTGCGGCCCTGGTAGGTGAAGAAGACCCGGCCCTCGGTCTTCACGATCGCGCCGCCCGCCGTCCACGACGCCCCGGAGGAGCGGGCGGATACGACCGAGGCGGCGGACGTGGCGGTGGGGGAGGCGGACGCGGAGGGGGTGGGGGAGGCGGTCACCGGAGGCGGGGGCGTGGACGGCGTCGAGGGGACGGCGGAGGGCTCGGCGTCCGCGCGCCTCAGGGTGGCGGAGCCCGGCATGAGGGTCGTCCCGGCGCCGCTCGGAGCCACGGTCGTGCGCCCGCCGCGCGTGCGGACCAGGTCGAGGGGCTTGGCGGCGGCCATCTTCGCCGGAGTCCAGAACTTCTTCACGACGCGCTGCTCGGTCGTGGTGTCGGCCGCGTCGTGGACGATGGGCCTCGGCGTGGCGGGCGGCCTGGCGGCGCCGGCGGCCGGGGCGGTCAGCACGATCCCCGCCGCCGCGGGGGACAGGGCGAGAACGGGGATGAGACGTCGTGCCGTGCGGTGCATACGGGTCCTCCTGGTGGTCGCGCTCGCCGGGCAGGCGGAGGCGGGGCGGCGCGCCCGTCCGGGGTGGCGAGGCGCGTGCTTCGGCGTGCCCGGCTCCCGCTTTTCGGGTGCCGTGTCTGACGCGGGACCGTAGTGCGGCTGATTGCCGCATTTCTCGTGATTCATCTAGACAGGTATGGCGAGATTCGGGCATTGAGCTGCTGTTTTCCCACCTGTCGCTCTGGTGACCGTTCGATGGCCCTGTGGAGGTGACGTGGCGGAGACGGGGAGGGAACGGGGCGGGCGGGCCGATAATGGGGGCATGCAGACCCCTGTCGCGGTTCCGGACGGCCTCGCGGGCCCCGCCGACCTGCCCGGCTCGTACGAGCCCCGCTCGATCGTCGTGCTCGGCTCCACGGGCTCGGTGGGAAGCCAGGCGCTCGACGTCATCGAGCGCGAGCCCGGCCGCTTCCGCGTCGCCGGGCTGGTCGCGGGAGGCGGCAGGCCCGACCTGCTCGCGCGGCAGGTCGAGCGGTTCCGGCCCGAGGTCGTCGCCGTCGCCGACGAGCGCGCCGTGCAGGCCGTGCGCGAGGCCGTCGGCGGGGTGCCGGTGCTGGCGGGGGCCGAGGGCGTCGCCGAGGTCGCCTCCTGGCCCTGCGACATCGTGATGAACGGCATCACCGGCGCGGTCGGGCTCACCTCCACGCTGGCCGCGCTGAAGGCGGGCCGGGTGCTGGCGCTGGCCAACAAGGAGTCGCTGATCATCGGCGGCCCGCTGGTGAAGCGGGCGGCCGGCCCCGGGCGCATCCTGCCGGTCGACTCCGAGCACTCCGCGCTCGCGCAGTGCCTGTGGGCGGCCGGTCCCGAGGGGTACGACCCCGGGGCGGTCCGGCGGCTGGTCGTGACGGCCAGCGGCGGGCCCTTCCGCGGGCGCACGCGCGCCGAGCTGAAGGACGTGACGCCCGAGCAGGCCCTCAAGCACCCCACGTGGGACATGGGGACGGTGATCACGATCAACTCGGCCACGCTGGTGAACAAGGGCCTGGAGGTGATCGAGGCCAACCTGCTGTTCGACATCCCCTTCGAGCGCATCACCGTCGTGGTGCACCCGCAGTCCGTCGTCCACTCGATGGTCGAGTTCGTGGACGGTTCGACGATCGCGCAGGCCAGCCCGCCGGACATGCGGCTGCCGATCTCCCTGACGCTCGGCTGGCCCGCCCGCGTCCCCGGCGCCGCGCGGCCGGTCGACTGGACCGCAGCCCACACCTGGACGTTCGAGCCCCTGGACGACGAGGCGTTCCCGGCCGTGGCGCTGGCCCGGCACGTCGGCGCCCTGGGCGGCACGGCGCCCGCCGTCTACAACGCGGCCAACGAGGCGTGCCTGGAGGCGTTCCTCGCCGGGAGGCTGCCGTTCCTCGGCATCGTCGACACGATCGAGGCGGTCGTCGGGGAGCACACCGTCTCCCCGTCCGGGTCGGTGGAGTCGGTCGAGGAGGTCCTGGAGGCGGACGCCTGGGCCCGGGCGCGGGCGCGGGAGCTGACCGGCTGACCGGCGCGGGGGGACGGTCGGCGTGCCGGGGGCGAATCCGCGATAAGTCCGGACACTTCCCATCTAAAGCCGTGAGGTAGGGCGATGTAGCCGCTTAATGCTTGAAGGTCACTTATTCGGTTATCTCTGTGTCCGGAACCCTAGGGTGCCCGGGGTTACCTAGACTGGACGCGTCTGAGCGCGTAGCCGAGCGACCAAGGTGCTGGAAAAGATGACATCTGTTGATCTGGGGATTCCCGCGGTACGGAGCAAGCCGATCGCCACGCGGCGGGTGTCGCGGCAGATCATGGTGGGGTCCGTGCCGGTGGGCGGCGACGCGCCGGTTTCGGTGCAGTCGATGACCACCACGCTGACCGCCGACGTCAACTCCACCCTGCAGCAGATCGCCGAGCTGACCGCCGCCGGCTGTCAGATCGTCCGGGTCGCCGTCCCTTCGCAGGACGACGCGGACGCGCTGGCGGCCATCGCGCGCAAGTCGCAGATCCCCGTGATCGCCGACATCCACTTCCAGCCGAAGTACGTCTTCGCGGCCATCGACGCCGGGTGCGCGGCCGTCCGGGTGAACCCCGGCAACATCAAGAAGTTCGACGACAAGGTCGGCGAGATCGCCAAGGCGGCCGCCGACGCCGGGGTGTCCATCCGCATCGGCGTGAACGCCGGGTCGCTCGACCCCCGCCTGCTGGCCAAGTACGGCAAGGCGACGCCCGAGGCGCTGGTCGAGTCCGCGCTGTGGGAGTGCTCGCTGTTCGAGGAGCACGGCTTCCGCGACCTCAAGATCTCCGTCAAGCACCACGACCCGGTCGTGATGATCCAGGCCTACCGCCTGCTCGCCGCCAAGTGCGACTACCCGCTTCACCTCGGGGTCACCGAGGCGGGGCCCGCCTTCCAGGGCACGATCAAGTCGGCCGTCGCGTTCGGGGCCCTGCTGGCCGAGGGCATCGGCGACACCATCCGCGTGTCCCTCTCGGCCCCTCCGGTCGAGGAGGTCAAGGTCGGCATCGGCATCCTGGAGTCCCTGAACCTGCGCGAGCGCGGCCTCGAGATCGTCTCCTGTCCCTCGTGCGGACGCGCCCAGGTGGACGTCTACACCCTGGCCGAGCAGGTCCACGCCGGCCTCGACGGGCTGAAGGTCCCGCTGCGGGTCGCGGTCATGGGCTGCGTCGTCAACGGCCCGGGCGAGGCCCGCGAGGCCGACCTCGGGGTGGCCTCCGGCAACGGCAAGGGCCAGATCTTCGTCAAGGGCGAGGTCGTCAAGACCGTCCCCGAGTCCCAGATCGTCGAGACCCTGATCGAGGAGGCCCTGCGTCTCGCCGAAGAGATGGGCGTCGACGTCGACCTGGACGACGAGGACGCGCCCGGCCCGGAGGTCGTCGTCCGATGACCCGCCCGGCGCGGGGCGGGCGGCGTCCGTCGTCCCTCGGGCCTGTCTCCGGCGGTCCCGGCCTTGGACGGTACCGGCCTTCCTGAGCGGTCGCCGACGGGTGTATGCAGGAAGAGTGCGATTTCGGCTAGGGTCGTCGGATCTCTCCCGGACATGGCTGTCCGGCAATGCCCTGCTGGCCATCCCACTCGCGCTGATCGTCGTCATCGCGGTCGCCGACATCGTCACCCCGGCCACGATCGAGCTCAGCCCGTTGCTGGTCGCCGCCCCGGCGATCACCGCCTCCTTCGCGGGGCCCAAGCTCACCGCGCTGGTCGGCGCGGTCGCTCTCGCCGTCCAGATCCTGCTCGAATTGCGCGCCGCTTCCCTGGGCTTCGGCGGCGCGCAGACGCAACTCGCGGCGCTGGCGCTGGTGTCGGCGTTCCTGGTGCTGTTCGCGACGGTCATCGATCGGCACCGCGAGGAACTGGTACGGGTCCGGTCGGTGTCGGAGGCCGCGCAGCGGGCGCTGCTGCGGCCCCTCCCCACCCGGCTCGGGTCCCTGCGGGTGGCGTCCATGTACCTGGCCGCCGAGCGGGAGGCGCAGATCGGCGGCGACCTCTACGCCGCCGCCCGCGCGGACGGCGGTTCCCGCCTGCTGATCGGGGACGTCCGGGGCAAGGGGCTGCCCTCGGTCTCGGACGCGGCCCTGCTGCTCGGAGCGTTCCGCGAGGCCGCCCGCAGTCACGCCACGCTGCCGGAGGTCGTGCGCTACCTGGACGAGAGCGTCCGGGCCGACCTGGAGGAGCACGCCGAGGAGTCCGGCGAGATCTCGGAGAACTTCATCACCGCCGCCGTCCTGGAGGTCCCCGAGGAGCTGCCCGTGGTCCACCTGATCGCCTGCGGACACCCGCCGCCGCTGATGATCCGCGATGGGCGGATCATGACCATGCAGGTCGCCACCCCCGCGCCGCCGCTCGGCCTCGGTGAGCTGGGCGACGACGCCGCATACCTGACCGAGACCTTCGACTTCAAGCCGGGCGACCTCCTCCTGCTCTACACCGACGGGGTTGTCGAGGCCCGCTGCCCCGCCGGGACCTTCTACCAGCTCGCCGACCGGCTCGCCTCCTGGAGCTGTGACGGCCCCGAGTCGCTGGTCGCGCACGTCCGCGACGATCTGCTGGCCCACGTCGGCGGGCGGCTCGGCGACGACGCGGCCATGGTCGCCATCCAGCGTCTCCCCGGGTGAGACACCCCGTCGCGGGGGTGTGAAGCGCCATCCAGCCCCGGTTCGGAGCAGTGCTCCCGATGGCTACAATGGGCAATCGCACGACTACGGATTGGTAAAGAACGGCTCGTGCGGGCGGTCGGGGGCGGTCCCATCCGGGAGCATCGCCTCTGTCCCAGGAGCGGAGGAGCAAGGGTGAGACGGGTTCTCGGAGTTGTCGTGGGCATGGCGGTGCCGATCGCGCTGGTCGCCGGCCTGACGTCAGGGGCGCGAGGGGCGGTGGCCGCCCCCCGCGACGCGGTGACGTGGGGGTCCTGCCCCGGGTCGAAGTCTGCGGCGACAGTCGAGTGCGCGACCGTGAAGGTGCCGCTCGACCCGGCCAAGCCGAACGGCCCGGCCATCTCCCTCGCCGTCAACCGCATCAAGGGCTCCGCCTCGCACGACCAGAACGGCCTCGGGGTGCTGCTGGTCAACCCCGGCGGCCCGGGGGCGTCCGGCGTGACGCTGGCCCGGTACGTCGCGGCGGCGCTGCCCAAGGACGTCGCCGCCCGGTACGACGTGATCGGCTTCGACCCGCGCGGCGTCGGGGGCAGCGAGCCGGCGCTGAGCTGCGTCGACCCCAAGAGGCACTTCGCCGCCCCCCGCGCCGACCAGGTGCCGAAGGACGACGCCGCCGCGGCGGCGCTGGTGGCCAGGGCCAAGGCGTACGCCGACGCGTGCGGGGCGCGCTGGTCGTGGCTGCTGCCCCACCTGACCACAGAGAACTCCGCCCGCGACATGGACGCGATCCGCCAGGCGCTCGGCGAGCAGAAGATCAGCTACCTCGGCTACTCCTACGGCACCTACCTCGGTTCGGTGTACGCGACGCTGTTCCCGAACCGGGTGCGGCGGCTGGTGCTGGACAGCGTGGTCGATCCCGAGGGCGTGTGGTACGACGCGAACATCGCCCAGGACTACGCCTTCGACCGGCGTCACCGCGAGTTCCTGGCCTGGGTGGCGCGGCACAACGACGACTACCACCTCGGCCGCACCCAGCCCGAGGTCTCGGCCGCCTACGCCGCGATGCGCGAGCGGCTCGCCGCCAGGCCGGCCGGCCCGGTGGGGCCCAGCGAGCTGGACGACATCTTCACCGTCGGCGGGTACACCGACATCGTCTGGCCGCAGCTCGCCGCCGCCTTCGCCGCCTACGCCAAGAAGGGGCAGCCCGACGGGCTGGTGACGGCCTACCGGCAGCACGTCGACCACGATGCCGCCGCCGAGAACAACTACGCGGTGTACCTCGCGGTGCAGTGCCGCGACGCCGAGTGGCCCCGCGACTGGGCGCGCTGGACGGCCGACACGGCGAAGGTGGACGCCAGGGCGCCGTTCATGGCCTGGCCGAACGCCTGGTACAACGCGCCGTGCGCGTTCTGGCCCGAGAAGGGCGGCAAACCCGTCCACGTCGGCGACGCCGCCGGCCACCTGCCGCCGATCCTGCTCGTCCAGTCCCACCGCGACGCCGCGACGCCGTACGCCGGCGCGCTGCGCGTGCGCTCCCGGTTCCCGAGCGCGCGGCTGCTCCAGGAGGGCGGCGGCAACCACGGCGTGTCGCTCGGCGGCAGCCCGTGCGTCAACCGCTACCTGGCCGCGTACCTGCGGGACGGAAGTGTCCCGGGAGGCGCCCAGCGGCAGCCGGGACGCAGGGCGGACGCCACGTGCGCCGCCGGTCCGGAGCCGCGGCCGCTGCCCCCGGCGGAGCGCGGGGCCGGCCACCTGCGGCTGACCAAGGTGATCGCCGGCCAGTAGGGTCGCTTCGTTCCAAAATCGGGCCGGTCGCGTAGGCTAATGCGCGTGATGCTGCGAACATCGGCGTCGCGCGTGCTCGACGACCAGGACCGTGACGAGGTGCTCACGATCCTCGACGCGGACCCCGTCGCCAACGTCTTCGTCGCCTCCCGCGTGCGATCGGTCGGTCTCAGCCCGGCCCGTCTCGGTGGGCAGATGTGGGGGTTCGGCCCGCGCGGTGGGATGACGTCTCTGTGCTACTCCGGGGCCAACCTGGTTCCGGTCAACGCGGGACCCGAAGCCGTCCAGGCCTTCGCGGACCGCGCCCGCAGGCAGGGCCGCCGGTGCTCTTCGATCGTCGGCCCGGCGGAGGCCGTGGAGAAGCTCTGGGAGCGCCTGGAGCCGTACTGGGGCCAGGCGCGGGCGATCCGCTGGGCCCAGCCCGTCATGGCGACGTCCTCGCCGTCGCCCGTCCCACCCGACCCCCTCGTGCGCCAGGTCCGTCCCGACGAGTTCGCCACGCTGCTGCCCGCATGCGTGGCGATGTTCACCGAGGAGGTCGGCATCTCTCCCGACCTCGGGGACGGCGGCGCCCTCTACCGCTCGCGGGTGGCCGAGCTGATCCGCATCGGCCGCTCGTACGCTCGCATCGAGGACGGCCAGGTCGTCTTCAAGGCGGAGGTCGGGGCGGTGACGCCACAGGTGTGCCAGATCCAGGGCGTGTGGGTGCATCCGGACCGGCGGGGCCAGGGGCACGCGGTGGCGGGCATGGCGGCGGTCGTCGATCAGACGCTGCGTCACGTCGCGCCGGTGGTCTCGCTGTACGTGAACGACTTCAACGTCGCCGCGCGGGCCGCGTACCGCAAGGTGGGCTTCAAAGAGGTCGACACCTTCATGTCCGTCCTGTTCTGAGCGGCCGGTCCGTCCCCGGCGCCGCGGTGGAGCGGCAGGGGACGGGGTGGCCTGGCGGCGCCGGTAACCTTGGCGGGTGATCGAACTGGTGACCGCGACGCGGTACGTGACCCCGCTGCGGGAGGGCGGGTCACTGCCGGGCGTCGTCGAGGCGGATGATCTAGGCACCTATGTCGTGAAATTTCGCGGCGCCGGGCAGGGGCGCCGGGTGCTGGTCGCCGAGATCATCTGCGCGGAGCTGGCCCGGCGGCTCGGCCTGCGCACTCCCGACCTCAAGATCGTCGATCTCGATCCGCAGATCGGCGCCCGTGAGCCCGACCAGGAGGTCCAGGACCTGCTCAAGGCCAGCGAGGGCCACAACCTCGGCGTCGACTTCCTGCCCGGCGCGCTCGGCTTCGACCCCCTGGCCTGGACGCCCGACCGCGACTTCGCCTCCCGCCTGCTCTGGTTCGACGCCCTGATCCACAACGTCGACCGAAGCTGGCGCAACCCGAACCTGCTGGTCTGGCACGGCGACACCTGGTTGATCGACCACGGCGCCGCCCTGTGGTTCCACCACAACTGGCGCACGGCCGACCCGAGGCGCGCGTTCGACGCCCGCGACCACGTGATGGCGCCGTTCGCGAAGCGGCTCAAGGAGGCCGACGACGAGCTGCCCGGCCTCATCACCGAGGACCTCCTGCGCACGGTCACGGCACTGGTCCCGGACGAGTGGCTGGACGACGAGCCGGGCTTCGACGACGCCGCCGCCGTCCGCGACGCCTACGTCGACCACCTGCTCACCCGCGCCGCCGCCCCCCGCGCCTGGCTCCCGGAGGTGGCCGCGTGAAGGACGTCTACGAGTACGCGGTGATCCGGGTCGTGCCGTGCGTCGTGCGCGGGGAGCTGATCAACGCGGGCGTGATCCTCTACTGCCAGCCCCGTGACTTCCTGTGCGCCCGCACGGAGCTGGACGAGCGGCGGCTGAGGACGCTCGACGAGGACGCCGACGTCGAGGGGGTGCGCAGGGCGCTCGCGGCGTACGAGCGGGCCTGCGCCGGTGAGTCCGAGGCGCTGCGCGCGCAGTCGCTGGGCAGCAGGTTCCGCTGGCTGACCGCGCCGCGCAGCACGATCGTCCAGGCCGGCCCCGTGCACGCCGGGCTCACCGCCGATCCCGAGGCCGAGCTGGAGGATCTTCTCGACCGGTTGGTGCGCCGGGCCACGCACACGCGATAGACGATCAGGGCAAGCCGTCCCGGGACCGGCCGGGCACCCCGGCTCGATTCGCGCCCCCCGCGCGCCCGTGCCGACGAAGGGCAAGCTCGACTCCACCGCTCCGGGTCACTCCGGGGCGTCCGGGCCGGCCGGGGGCACCCACCACATGTGCCCGCCCGCGATCTCCTGGTACACGTCCAGCAGGTCCTTGGACGTGATCACGCTGCGCGACTCGGCCGCGGCCCAGGTGTAGACGCCCCGCGCCATGGCGGATGTCTCCTGCCGCACCCGCAGCGTGTAGACCCGGGCCCTGATCTCGTGCACCTTGTGGTCGTGCGGGTCGGCCTGCATGGCGAACTCGGCGAGCTGGCAGGCCAGCCGCAGGTCGCCGTCCGCCGCGGCGGTGGCGGCGCGCGCCGCGAGGGCCGGGGCGCCGCCGGACAGGCCGGCCAGCGCCCGGGCGAGCACCTCGTCCCGGGCCGGCTTGAGGTGGGCCGGGTTGCCGTCGTGCCAGCCGCCGTAGAGCCGCCAGATGTTGCGCACGACGAACTCCGGCTCGTCGTAGTGAGGCTGCAGGTACGGCCGGCGGGCGAGCTCCTCCGGGGGCCGCACGGCCTGGACGATCTCGTCCAGCCGGGCCCCCGCGTTCATCAGCTCCAGCGTCTGCTCGACGAGGCTGTCCAGGTAGTCGGCGGTGTCGATGAGCGCCTGCCGCACCCGGGCCGCCCCGGCGATGGGCAGGCCGTGCCCGGGCAGGAGCACCTCGGCGTCCAGGGCCGCCATCGTGCGCAGCGCGACCGCCCACTCGTCGGGGTAGCGCTGGGCCTTCTGCGGGTTGCCGGCGTTGGGCGTGACCCAGACGAACAGGTCGCCAGTCAGCAGCACGCCGCGCTCGGGCAGGTACGCCCAGGTGGCGTCGTCGGTCTCGCCGCGCGCGTGCCGCAGCGAGAAGGTCACGTCGCCGAGCGAGACGGTGAGCCGGTCGTGGTAGGTGAGGTCGGGCTGCCGGTATGAGATGGGCCATCTCAGGCCGGAGAAGCCGAACTGCCTCTGGTTGATCACCGTGTTGTACCCGGCGGTCCTGGCGTACCGGGCGAACCGGGCGGCGACGTCCTCGTGCGCGACCACGAGCGGGCGCGGGCCGTCGTCGCGCTCGAACGGGCGCAGGCCCGCGACATGGTCGAAGTGCCCGTGCGAGAAGATCGCGTAGCGGACTGGCTCGTCCGACCAGGCGCGCATCGCCGCGTGCATGGTGGGCGCGTCCACGAGGTTTCCCGTGTCGAACAGAGCCAGACCGCCATCGCCCCTGATGCCGTACACGTTGCCGAAGGCGGGCCACATCACCACGCCCTCGGCGACCTCCTGCACCCCCCTCGAGCGCAGGTCCCGCAGCGGCACCGCCTGCGGGCTCACCACCCCCCGCCAGACGCTGTCGGCGTGGTCGAGGATCGGTGATCTCATGCCGACAAGCCTGACCCGGGCGGCCGGGCCGCCGCAGTAGGGAGTTCCCTACATCTCCGGATCTTTGCCCATCCCGTGCCCTCCGCGGGGAATCCGCCCCACAGCTCGCCGCCCTACACCTCGCCGCGCTCGTAGGCGAGGGCCAGTTCCACGCGCGAGCGCAGCCCGGTCTTGGCGTACACCCGCGACAGGTAGACCTCCACCGTCTTGCGGCTGTAGTGCAGTTCCTCGGCGATCCGCGGGTTGGACAGCCCGTCCGCGACCAGCTCGACGACCCGGCGTTCCGCGGCGGTGAGCGCGGTGGACGGCGCCGGGGCGAGCCCGGCCTCCCGGAGCCGGTAGGCGGCCCGGTCGCGCCAGGGCGCCGCGCCCAGGTCGCCGAACATCCCGTGCGCCCGCACGAGCTGCCGCCCGTCCCCGATCACGCCGAGGACGTACCGCGCCCGCGCCTCCTCGAACTTCAGGCCGTCGGCGCGTGCGGTCTCCAGCGCGGCCTCGGCCCGGGAGGCGTCCTTGAACACCGCGGCCGTCGCCAGCGTCCCCATCAGCCGGGCGCGTGGCGTCCCCGTGCGGGCCGACTCGGCGAGCGTGACGGCGGCCGTGCGCGCGCCGTCGTCGTCTCCCGCGACGATGAGCATGACGACCCGGACCCCGAGCGCGCGGTGGACGACGTCGGGAGGCCCGTCGCGGACGGCCTCGTCGAGTAGCCGCGCGGCCGTCGCCCGGTCGCCGAGGGCGTAGAACGCACGCCTGGCCCTGAACATCTTCCGCAGCGACAGCTGGTAGACGCAGTTCGGCGGCGGGTCGGCCAGCAGGGGCTCGGCCGCGTCGTAGCGGCCCTGGTCGAGCAGGATGTCCAGCTCGACGTTGCGCAGCAGGGCGGCGTTCTCCCGCAGCCCGGCGTCGGCGAGGGCGACGGCGTCCACGCGCAGGTCGCGGAGCGCGTGCTCCCACTCGCCGCCGAGCCTGCGCACCACCGCCATCGTGCGCACGTGCTGGCCGGCGATGTCGCGCCAGCCGAGCCCCTTGTAGATGCGCTCGGCCTCGGAGAGCAGGCCCAGCGTACGGGTGCGCACGCCGCCGCTCGCCAGGATGTGCGCCGCCGACTCCAGCGCGGCCAGCCGCGCGCCGGGCGGCAGCGCCGCGGACGCCGACAGCAGCGTGTCCAGCGCGCGCTCGGTCGCCGCCCAGTCGCCCCTGATCATCGCGTCGCCCGCGAGCGCGCTGAGCGCGATGACGAGGTCCTCGGGCGGGCAGGTCCCCACCGTCTTCCACGCCTCGGCCACCAGCGCGCGGGAGTCGATTCCGAGCTGGGTGCCGATGACCGCGCGCTGGGCGAGCAGCGCGGTCCGGTCGTCGGCGACCGGGAGCTGCTCGGCGACGATCGACATGGCCAGCTCGTAGCGGCCCATCGCGTGCGCGGCGTTCACCATCGTGTGGGCGGTGCGGGTGTGGCGGCGTCCGGGCGTGAGCACGGCGAGCGCGGCCTGCCCGGCGCGCAGCGCCTCCACGGGACGCGACCCCTTCCAGTACGACAGCGCCTGCCGGGCCAGCAGGACGCCGCGTTCGGCGACGGGGGCGAGTTCGGCGGCCCTGCCGTACCAGTGGCCGGCCGACAGCGGAGCGGTCCAGCGGGTCACCTCGGCGGCGCGGAGCACGGCGGGCAGCGCCTCGGCGCTCGTGCCACCCTCGGCCAGGTGGGACGCCCACTCCAGGACGCTGCGCGTCCCGCCCAGGCCCTGCCGGTGCAGCAGGGCGGCGATGCGGGCGTGCACGCGGCGGCGCTCGGCCGGGCCGAGGTCGGCGTACAGCGCCTCGGCGACCAGGGGGTGGGCGAACTCGAAGGTGTCGTCGTCGAGCGGCAGCAGCAGCCCGTCCCTGACCAGCCCGTCGAAGGCGCGCTCGGCCTCGCCGACCTCCAGTCCGGCGATCTCGGCCAGGTCGGGCAGGTCGGCCATGCGCGCGGGCCGGGTGCGGCGCAGCGCGGCGAGCACGCGGGCCAGGCCGCGCCCGCCGCGGTCGCGCTGGAACAGGCGGCCGAGGATCGCGCCCCTGCGCGGGCCGGGGTAGGCGGACTGCACCGCGCCGCCGTGCACGAGCGTCAGCACGGCCTCGCGGACGAACCACGGGTTGCCCCGGCTCACGTCGTGGACGTGCCGGACTATGGCGTCGCTCGGCGTGCGCCCGAGCAGGCCGGTGACCAGCGCGGCGACCTCGCCGAACGACAGCGGGCTGAGCCCGGCCACGATGTCGGCGTCCATCGCCGGTAGCCGCCGCGCCGTCCCGGCCACCGCGAGCCCGTACACCCGGCGGGGGAGCAGGGACAGCGCGCCGAGGGTGTCGGGGTCGGCCAGGTGCAGGTCGTCGATGGCGAGCAGGGTGCGGCCCGGGAGCCGCCGCAGCAGGTTGGCCGTGCGCACGGCGGGCGCGACGCCGAGGACGCCGAGCGCGGCCTGGTCGATGGCCTCCACCAGCTCGGTGTACGGCTCGCTCGTGGCCGGGTCGTCGCGCAGCGGGCCGAGCGCCTCGGTGAGGGAGGCGTACGCGAGGCCGCTGCCGAAGTCGCGCGCCTGCCCGTGGAGCACGCGGTACCCCATGGACCTGGCCAGCTCCTCGGTCTCGGCCAGCAGGTGCGTCTTGCCGATGCCGGCCTCGCCATGGAGGAGAAGGGTGACGGGCGGGTCGAGGAGCGCGGTCTCGAACCGGCGCAGGATCGCGGCGCGGTCGGCGCCATCTAAGTGTTCGGTCACCCTTCACCGCCCCGGGCCGCCGTTCGCGGCACCGCGCGGGGGACGGCGGGCGCGGCGGGGAGGGTTCGGCGGGGGGTGTCATCGGCATGTGGGGGTGGGGTCATCGGCTCACTTCTCGGCGCGTCGATTTCTCTGGGTATTCGCGCTCCACCGCGTCGTGGATGTTGAGAAAGTGATGTTTCAGTGCCTATTGCCGCGCTCCGCTCGGCGGTTCGGGGCGCCCCTTTTGGCGGCGTTCTTCCGCCCTCACCCGCGAGGGATCGTTCCTCACACTCGCGCGTGAGGACTCCAGAACACCGCCGCGCCCCGAACTGTGCCTATTGCCGCGCCCCCGGAGCGGCGGTTCGGGGCGCCCCTTTGGGCGGCGTCCGGGAGGATGCGCAGTGGGCGGGCTCGGGCGAGGCAGAGTCACGTCCCCGGGGGCCGGTGGCGGCGTGCGCGAGCCGGGTGGACAGGCGCGTGACCCGCAGGCAGGCGACCACGAGCAGGAGGGCGAGCAGGACGAGCGCGCCCGCGGCGCCGGGGCCGGGCTGGTGCGAGGCCTGGCCGGGGAGGTTCAGCGAGGTCTCGGCGGCCGTGAGGGCCAGGGTCTTGGCGTCGCTGACGGACGTCTTCCCGGCGGCCTCGCCCCGCATCGCGATCTTCACCTTGTCGGGGTAGCCGTAGCCGACGACGTAGCTCTGGTCGCGGGTCTTCTCCCTGACGTGCCCGCCGTCGACGTTGCCCTCGATCGTGTGGATGGTGCCGTCGTCGTCGGCCGAGATCACCATGCCGACGTGGTCGATGCCGTCCACGGTGCCCGAGCCGCTCCAGTCGTAGAACACGACCGCGCCGGGTTCGGGGTGGTGCCCCCAGGCGTTGTGGTCGACGAACCACCGGGCGTGGTTCGGGGTGAAGGCGAACTGGCCGAACCACTTCTCGTAGCCGAGCTTGTGCGCCGCCCACGACAGGAGCATGTCGCACCAGGGCTGGGCCGAGTAGTCCGAGTCGAACTCGACCGTCTTGCCGTACCAGTCTCCGTATTTCGTGTACCCGCCTCCCTGCTCGCCGTAGCCGAGCTGGGACTTCAGCAGGTCGATCATGTTCTGCAGTTCAGACGACATGGAAGCGAGGGACCTTCCGCTTGTTCCCGTGGCGCTGGGGCACGCCAGGTCTTCGGTGAGGCAGGACCTTAGTCAGGAAAAGCGCAGGTCAAAAGCGTGCCAAGGAGGGCTGATCCGCCCCCCTGGCGGCGGACGCCGGGTGCGGGATCGCCTGCGGGGCCGGGGTTTCCGGTCCCCGTGAGGCCCTCGGCGGGGCATTCCTCGAATCGGAATCCTTTACCCAAAGATGACTAAAACGGTCAGGTTGGAAGATCGTTCGGTCCGGCGGCCTGGAATCGGCGGCATGGTGCCCGATCTTGCGCAGCCCCAGGAGTCCGGCGACGAGACCCGGCTCGCCGCGCTCGCCGTCCTCGCCCAGCAGGTCCGCGACCTGGTGGACGCGGTCGTCCTGACCGACGTGCCCGAGAAGGAGCTCACGGCGGTGACCGCCGACCTCGTGGCGCTCACCGAGCGGCTGGAGGCGTCCCGCCGCGCCGGCCCAGGGTTCCGCCTGCCCCGCGTCAGGACCGGGGGCTCGGCGTGGGCGAGGCAGGGGAGGCGTGCGCCGGCATGTGCAACTGCTGCACCAGCCAGGGCAGCGCCTGCGGCACCTCGCGGCTCCAGGTGTTGAAGTTGTGGCCCCCGCTCGGCAGGATCAGCGAGGACGCCTGCATCGGGGGCTTCACGGCCTGCAGGAACGCCAGCGTGGACTGGTAGTTCGACTCGCCCTGCCTGCTGCTGGTCACCAGCACCGAGATCGGCGGGTGGGGCAGGTGCGCCAGTCGCCACATCATGTCGTTCTCGTTCCGGAGTTTGCGGCTGCCGCCGAACAGGTCGCCGGTCGTGGCGTCGATCGGCGGCTTGAGGTAGCCGGACAGGGAGACCGCGGCGGAGTACGCCTCCGGGTGCCGCATGGCCACCTTCAGCGCGCAGTAACCGCCGGTGGAGGCGCCGAGGATGCCCCAGTTCGCGGCGTCGGTCCCCACCCGGAAGCCGCTCGCCATCGCCTCCCTGAGATCCTTGGTGAAGTACGTCTCGGCCTGCGGGCCGTCCGGAACGTCCACGCACTCGGTGTCGCGGGGCGGCGCCACGGTCGGGCGCATCAGGACCATGATCGCGGGCATCATCTCGCGCCGGTCGATGGCCTTGGCGGCGACGATCGGCATGTTCATGCGGGTCACCAGGTTGCGCGCGTCGCCCGGGTAGCCGGTCAGCGCGACGATCACCGGGAAGCGGGTGTCGGCGTAGCGCTCCTCGAAGTACTGCGGCGGCAGGTAGACGTACGCCGGGGAGCTCAGCCGCGAGGTGGCCCCCGAGATGACGACCTGCTGGAGCCTGCCCCCGGCGTCGCCGTTCCTGCCGGAGATCAGCGGGACGCGGGTGGTGGAGATGACCTGGACGCCGCTGGTGACCTCCGCGGGGGGCGGGACGCCCGCGCCCTGGTCGGCGACGATGGGCGCCGACTGCGGGGTGTCGGTGCCCAGCAAATCCGCCCAACTGCCGTAAAAGCCGAAGTAGTTGTTAAGGGCGAGCCCGAGCGTGGCCAGGGTGAGGATCTGGTTCAGGAGGAGCACCCCCACCCGTCCGAGAATGGATGGAATCGTGCGCGCGCTCAGCTGCGGCCATATCCACCACACCGTCGTGACGAGCCCCGCTACGGCCAGCGAGGCCACCAGAAGCTCCAGCTTTATTGCGGTGAGTCCCAATGTTGCTTCCCCCGGTCTTGGTCTCACTCCATGGCGTCTTTTATGGTAGTGCCAGTAAAAGCGACTCAAGCGATAGAGGGCCAGGGTAACGATGTATCACTTCTCGGACGCCCGAATCACGGATCGCACCCTCTAGTGTGTCCTGTTGTGAAGGACCGGTCACGCCTTTCGCGTTTCGCGGCATCGCGTTCCTGGGTGCCCGCCGCGGCGGGGTACGCCGCGCTCGTCATCGGCATAATCGACATCATTCGCGGAGTGTTCCCGCATTTCCGGCGAAGCCGGGTGAGCGTGATCGCCGGCCTGCTGCCGGGCACGGTCACCACGCTGGCCGCCGCCGCGTCGCTGCTGGTCGGCGTCCTGCTCGTGATGCTGGCCCACGCGCTGCGCCGCCGCAAGGTGCGGGCGTGGCGCGCGGTGATCGTCCTGCTCCCGCTGGGCGCCGTGGTCGAGGCCCTGCGCTGGAGGCACCCCGCCCACGCGGTCGTCGGCCTGCTGCTGTTCGCCGTGCTCCTGGTCAACCGGCGTGAGTTCCACGCCCTGTCCGACCCGCGGTCGCGCTGGCGGGCCCTGTGGATCTTCCTGGCCCTCGCCGCCCTCGACCTCGGCATCGGCTGGATGATCGTCAGCGTGCACCCGGCGACGATCGTCGGTGACCCGTCCCCGGGCGAGCGCCTCCAGCACGTCCTGCTCGGCCTGTTCGGCATGGAGGGCCCGGTTCAGTACTCCCTCGACCGTACCGCCGACCTGGTGTACTTCTCGCTGGCCGGGCTCGGCGCGCTCACCGCGATCACCACGCTCTACCTCGCCCTGCGCCCCGAGCGGCCGGTGGCCGCGCTGAGCGCCGAGGACGAGCACCGCGTCCGCGCCCTGCTCGACCGGCACGGCGCCAAGGACTCGCTCGGCTACTTCGCGCTGCGGCGCGACAAGAGCGCCATCTTCTCGCCGTCCGGCAAGGCCGTGATCGCCTACCGCGTGGTCGCCGGGGTGGCCCTGGCCAGCGGCGATCCGATCGGCGACGTCGAGGCGTGGCCGGGCGCCATCAAGCGGTTCATGGAGGAGGTCAGGCGGCACGCCTGGGTGCCCGCGGTGATCGGCTGCAGCGAGACCGGCGGCGAGGTCTGGGCGCGCGAGGCGGGGCTGTGCGCGCTGGAGATCGGCGACGAGGCCGTCGTCGATGTCGGCGGCTTCACGCTGGAGGGCCGGGCCATGCGCAACGTCCGCCAGATGGTCAACCGCACCGAGCGGGCGGGCTACAAGTGCGTGGTACGGCGCGTCCGCGACCTGGGCGAGGACGAGAAGGAGCAGATCCGCGCCGCCGCCGGCTTCTGGCGCGGCGCCGAGACCGAACGCGGCTTCTCGATGGCGCTCGGCCGCTTCGGCGACCCGTCCGACGGCGACTGCGTCGTGGTCACGGCGCACAAGTCCGGCGAGGACGGCCGTGGCCTGCCCGGCGGCGACATCCGCGCGGTCCTGCACTTCGTCCCCTGGGGGGCGGGCGGCATCTCGCTGGACCTCATGCGCCGCGACCGCGACGCCGACCCGGGACTGAACGAGTTGCTGATCGTCAAGACGTTGCAGGCGGCGCCGCTGCTCGGCGTCACCCGGGTCTCGCTGAACTTCGCCATGTTCCGCTCGGCGCTGGCGCGCGGGGAGCGGCTCGGGGCGGGGCCGGTGCTGCGGGCCTGGCGCGGCGTCCTGGTGTTCCTGTCGCGCTGGTTCCAGATCGAGTCGCTGTACAAGTTCAACGCCAAGTTCAGGCCCTTCTGGGAGCCGCGGTTCCTGCTGTACCCGACGGCGCGCGACCTGCCGCGCATCGGCATCTCGGCGTTGCAGGCCGAGGCGTTCCTGGCCGCCGGCGTGCCGAAGCCGTCCTGGCCGAGGCGGCGGCGCAGGCCAGGCTCCACGCCCTCGGGCACCGCACCGCCGCCGGGCCCGGTTCCGATCTCCCCGTGAGCCTTCCGATGGCTTATGCCCCGCTTAGTACGTGCGGCCTACTATCTCACTGCTAATCGCGGGAGAACGAGCGCGTTCGTCCGCTGATCCCTCCGTACGGAGGCTTTTCTGGGCGCTCGTCGGGTATGGGTGTCGCATGTCCGGATGGGCGTGAAAAACGGGCTGAGTGTGATTTATCGCACTCGATAGTGGTCGCCCAGCGTGACCGCGTGGAATCTTTCGGCTCGGCTCGCAAGTCAGGCCAACGCCGGTCATCGGCGCGCCCCTTTTCCCGCCGTTCCCGTAACGCCCCGCAATTACCCCATTCTGGTGATCTTGCCCTACGATGAACGTCACATTAAATCCATGCAAGTCGCCCAAGACGCGGCCGCCTTCGCCGCCGGAGAAGGCGGCCGCTCGCGTTTTCCGAGGAGCCGACGATGAGGCACGTCCGGATCGCCGGGTTCGCGGGGCTGGGGACGATCGGCGGGGCCGTGGCCGTCATGGCGGCGATCGCGCTGCTCGGTCCCTCGGCGGCGGTGCCCGATCTCGGCGGCGGCGCCCCGCCGTGGTCCTTCCACGCCGCGCCCGGCGGCGGGACGGTCATCGTGCTCGGCTGGCTCGCGGTCATCATGGGCGCGGCCGGTGTCGGCGCCGCCCTGTACGCGCTGCGCCGGGGGTGGCGCCCGCCGATCGGCGTGCTGCTCGGCGGCGTGGTCGCCGCCGTCGCCCTCCTCGCCGTCGTGCCGCCCGCCGGGTCCACCGACGTACTGAACTACGCGATCTACGGACGGATCGCCGCCCTCGGCCACGACCCCTACGTAACCACACCCGCCTGGCTGCACGAGATCGGCGACCCGGTCGGCCGGATGGCCCCCCTGGCCTGGCGCGACACCCCGTCGGTGTACGGGCCGCTCGCCACCTGGGCGCAGTTCGCCTGCGCCCGGCTGGGCGGCGCGTCCATGGCGGGCATCGTGTTCACGCTCAAGCTGGCCACCGCGCTGGCGTTCCTGCTGTCGGCGCTCGTCCTGGACCGGCTGGCCCGGGCGGACCGCGAGCGGCGGATCCGCGTCCATCTGCTGTGGAGCCTCAACCCGCTGATGCTCTGGCACGTCGTCCTCGGCGGCCACGTCGACGGGCTCGGCGTCGCGCTCCTGCTCGCCGCGCTGCTCGCGCTGCGGCGGGGAGGTGTGGCGGCGGGCCTGCTCGCGGGCGCGCTGCTCGGCGCGGCGGCCGCGGTCAAGGCGCCGTTCATCCTCGCGGGCGCCGGCCTGGCGTGGGCGGCGCGCCGGTCGTGGGCCACCCTGACGGCCCTGGTCATGGGCGTGTCCGCGGCGCTGGTCGGCGCGTACGCCACGCAGGGGCCCGAGGCGATCGACAACCTGGCGGGCAAGCTCGGGGCCCGGTCCATGGCCGACCCCTGGCGGCTGGTCATCGGGTTCCTGGCCCCCGGGACGACGGGTCCGGGGGCGCCGGACTCCCCGCTGGAGGGACGCCTGGCGCTCGGCGCGGCCCTGCTGATCGCCCTGCTGTTGTTCTGGCGGCTCCCCGAGGGGCCGGCGGATGTCGCCTCCGCGCGCCCCGCGCTGGCGTTGTGCCTGGGCTGGCTGCTGACCTCCCCCGTGCAGCACCCGTGGTACGACGCCATGCTCTTCCCGCTGCTGGCGCTGATGCCGGCCGGCCGCCTCGACGGGCCGGTACTGGCCCGCGGGGTGGTCACGAGCCTGATCTACCTGCCCGGCGCCGTGGGGTTGTCGCGGATCCCGGGCCCGCAGGCCCAGTGGATCGCCGAGGTCTACCGGCCCTGGGCGGCACCGCTGGCCGAGGACCTTCTCATCGTCGCCGTGGTCGCGCTGGGACTGGCCGGCGCGCTGCGGGCCCGCCCGCTCAGGCGATGAGCCGGGCGGTGTACAGGCGCTCGTCCAGCGCGGCCACGCTGCGGGTGCGGCTCCACGGGCTGAGCTTCTCCCGGGTCTCCACGACCGACCGCGCCAGCCGGGGTGAGGTGTTGCGCTCGGCCAGCCGCGCGGCCTCCCCGAGTTCCTCGCACGCCTGCTCGATGTCGCGCAGGTCGAGGTGGGCCTGCGCGGTCTTCAGGCGGATGTAGGCGACGTTGCGGACGAAGGTCGGGTCGATGCCCGCCGTCGCGTCCGCCGCGACCTCCAGGGCCCGCGCCGGGTCGCCGGTGTCCAGCAGGCAGCCGGTCTTGGTCGACAGGTACTGCCCCTGGCCGTAGAACGGGACGAGCCGTGCGCCCGGGTCGCCCTCGTCGGCTCCGTGCAGCTCGCGTTCGGCCTGGTCGACCGACCGGAAGCAGCGGGAGTGGTCCTTGCGGCGCTCGGTCTTGGGCGACCGCCTGACCACCGCGGCGTACGCGCGGGCGCCGACGTCGCAGGCGTAGGCGGTCAGCATCTTGCTGCCCGCGCGGCGTCCCCAGGCCAGCGCCCCGAGCGCGTGCTCGACGCCGAGGCGCGGGTCGCCCCGCCAGGTGGCGAGCTGGCTCCAGTTGGCCAGCACCATGCCGCACATCGCGTCGTCGTCGGCCTGGTGTGCCGCGTCGCGCGCCTGCGCGTAGTAGTAGTCGGCTGCCCGGAAGTCGTTGAGGTTGAACAGCATCCAGCCGGTGCAGCGCCGGATGTCGGCCAGCAGCGACAGCACCCGGCCGCGCATGTGTGCCGACATCCCGGCCGACAGCAGCGAGAGGACCAGGTTCTGCTGGGCCAGGACGGTCGCCACGGTGGCCTGCGGGCCGAGCACGTCCTCCTGGCGCATGCAGTGGCGCAGGACCGCCTCGATGTGGCCGATCGTCGTCTCGTCCACCCGGCTCGGATCGGTGATCGCCATCCTGAGGCGCTGCGACTCCTCGGCGTCGAGCCGGTCCAGGAGCGGCGAGGCGTAGGCGGAGGTGGCGGCCGCCCCGATCAGGGCGAGAACGTCACGTCGATTCATCTGCGTTGCCCAATCCGTGAAGGCGTGGACGAGCTGCTCGAACTCCCGGTCACGCTGGTCGCCCGGTGAGGCCGGCCCGGGGAGTGGTTTAGTCGGCAGGATGTCCTTTATGTCACTGAAAGTGAGGGTAAGGGTGCCCGGCGTGGTCGGGATATCCCGCCTGCGGGGCACATTCGCGTTCTGGTCGGAGCCGGTGTGGTCCTCGCCGTCGACGAGGTCGCACGCCCGGCACCCGTAGATGCGGGCCAGCCGGTTGAGCCCGGCCACCGGGGGTTCGTTGCCGGTGAGACCGGGCCACGCCTCCCACGAGCCGAGCTTGCGCACGCTGAACGGCTCGGAGGGCCACAGTTCCTTCCACTGCTCGACCACGCGCTCCTGGGTGAGGCGGTGAGCCTCGCGGAACGCCTGCCGGGCGTTGAGCCGGTAGCGCCGCCGGTACTCCTCCGCGACCTCGACCCAGGTCGAGCCCCGTTCGCGAAGTTCGGTGGTGAGGCGGTCCATCTCCTCTTTGAGACTGCGTGGCTTACGTGGCATCGCGTACCCTCCGACCCCCGTGGATGCGTATCGCCGACACCGAGAGTAGCCAAAGGCTTGATTCCGCTACGCAGGGTTGTCAGGAATCGGCGACCCGGCCGCCGGTTTCTGCCACCGGAAGCCGCGCTCCCGCCGGATCAGGGGTTCCCGGCTACAGACGCACCCCGTCTGACCGCCTGTTGACGCCCCCGCCGCTCACCGGAAGGTAAAGGTCTGTCCCCGTCGCCCGGCTCCGCCTGGATCCGTGCGCGGGGCCCGTCACGAAGCCGATGTACCGCGACGCGCGAAAGGACAGGGACATTCGTGATGACCGGCATCCCGACCTGCCCCCGCGAGGCCCGCTGGGAACTGCCCGCAGACCCGAGCGTCACGGCGAAGTGCCGCGCGCTGGTCCGCGAGACGCTCGAGGAGTGGGACCTGCGCGACCTGACCGACGACATGGTGGTCGTCGTCACCGAGTTACTGGGGAACGCGCTGATCCACGGCGCGCCGCCGATCCACCTGACGCTGCGGCTCGTCTCCGGCACCCTCGCCGGCTCGGTCGCCGACCACGGACCCGGACGGCCGAGGCTGCTCGCCGCCGGAGCGGAGCTCGAACACGGGCGCGGCCTGCGCATCGTGGCCGCGCTCACCGACCGCTGGGGGGTCGAGGCCCTGCCCGGGGGAGTGGGCAAGGCCATCTGGTTCGCCCGCGCAGAGCCGCTGCGGGAACCGGGACTGCCACCGCCCGCCGAGGCCGACGCGCCGCCCGGCCCAGGGCGTCAGAGGGACGAGTACAGCACGAAGACGTTGCCGGACGGGTCGCGCAGCACGGCCCTGACCTCGTGCGGTCCGGTCTCGGGGCCGCTGACGAGCTCGGCCCCGGCCGTCGTCAGGTCCTCCACGGCCGCCGCGACGTCGCCGACCTTGTAGGACGGCGCCGTGACCGCGCCCGCGACCTGCTCGGCCGAGGCGGCCAGCGCGACGGTCACCCCGCCGCCGTCCAGCGCGGCGAAGCGGTCGCCGTCCCGGAACTTCACCGTCAGGCCCAGCGTCTCCGAGTAGAAGGCGACCGCCTTGTCCAGATCGCTGACGGGGATCAGAACGTTGCCGACCTTCTGGGCATGCGCGCTCACGCTGGCCTCCACTGGGGGTAGCTCCTCTGCCTCGAAGCTACCGGACAGGACGGCTCGGACGGCACCCCGCTAGGGGCTCTCCGGGGATCCCCGGACAGGCGCGCCCTCGCCGCGACGGGAAGGCGCGCCTCGCGCGGCTCACCGGATGACGGGCGGCCTCGGGGTGTCCTCCGGCTTGGGGCTCTCCGGCTGCGGGTCCTTCGGCTGGTCGGTGGTCGGGTCGGAGGGCTCGGGCGTCGGCTCGGCGCACGGCGCGCCCCGTCCCGACCAGCGGGCGGAGTCGCTCGCCGTGCCGAGGTCGGAGCCGACGCTCACGGTGACCCGCCGCACGTCGCTGTAGCCGCACTCCGGGGTGCCGAAGCGGACCGTGAACGTCCGCTCGTACACCGTGTCGCCGGACAGCCGCGCCTGACGGCTGGAGGTGCGGGTCACCGTGCGTTCGCCCACGTCCAGCGTCTGGGTGAACTGGGCCGACAGGCTGACCGGGTCGGGCGTCGCGTTCCTCACCCTCACCGTCAGCGTGCCGCCGTCGAAGGACGTGATCGCGACCGACGGCGGGGCGCACTTGGGCCCGGCGACCCGGACCTCCTTGGTCTGCGCGCCGTTCGCGGCGGCCGGCTGCGTCGTCACCCGCACGCCGAAGTAGGCGGTCGTGCCGCAGGAGACCTCGCCGAGGTCACCCGCCAGCGAGAGGCCGTAGGACGTGTCGCCGGACAGCGTGCGGCTCGCCTGGTCCACGACCTGCGCCGAGCCGTCGCCCTCCCTGCGCGTGAACTCCGCCGCGAGGCGCACGGCCCCGGGCCCGTTCGCGCGCACGGAGACCCGCGCGGTGCGGCCGTTCCACTCGACGGCGAGGTTGTCGACGGTCGGCGGCGGGCACGGCTCGCCCTTCACCGAGACGACCTTGCTCGCCGTCCCGTCCTTCGCCTTGGGCGTGGTCGACACGCTGACCTGGCGGTAGACGGTGACGCCGCAGGCCGGCGGCGCGAACCCGGCGTCGATCGGCCGCGTGTAGGACGTCGCGCCGGCGAGCGTGAGCGTACGCGTCCCGGCCGGGGTCAGGTCGGAGGCCGACGGGCCCTCGGCGAAGCGCGCGGTCAGGGTGACGTTCTGCGGCGTGGACGTCCGTACCCGCACCGAGGCCGTGCGCCCGTCGAAGGAGACGCTCAGGTCGCTCACCGACAGGGGAGTGGGCGTCGGGGTGGGGGTCGGCGTCGGCTTGGGCGTGGGGGTCGGGGACGGCTTGTGGGAGGTGCCGGGCGTCGGGCTGGCCTTCCCCGTGGCCGTCGGCTCGGGAGGACTCGGACGGTCGTCCGGGGTCGAGGGCGGGGTGGCCGGCTCCTGGGAGTCCGGCGACAGCGCGACCGCCGGATCGGACCCGGAGTCGGCGGGCGAGGGCGACGCGGGGTCGGCCGTGCCCTCGCCGACGGCGGCCTTCACCGTCGGCGAGGTCAGGGCGACGTCCCGAATGGTCGTGTTGTTGCGGTTGGCGGCGAGCACGGCGATCACCACGCCGACGGCGAGGATGCCGGTGCCGACCAGCACGCGGGGGAGGTGGCGCAGCCGCGCGCGCCGCGGCCGGCGCAGCACCGACTCGGCCAGGCTGGAGCCCGCCTGCGCGGGCGGCTCGGCGAGGGGGAACAGCAGCGCGAGCAGCGCCGCCAGCTCGGCCAGGTGGCGGCGGCCGCGCTGCTCCCACTCGGGCCCGTACGCGGCGACGGCGGCGGCCTCCAGCTCGCCGATGAACGCCTGAGCGGTCGCGGGACGGTCGGCGGGGTTCTTGGCCATGCCGCGGGCCACCAGCGACCGGACCGAACCCGGCACGGCGTCCGCGGGGATCGGAGCCGTCTGGTGCTGGTGCCGCAGGGCCGCCACGTTCTCGGCGCGGTAGGGACGGCGGCCGGTCAGGCACTCGAAGAACACGCAGGTCGCGGCGTAGACGTCGGTCGCGGGGCTCGCCGGCGCGCCGTTCCACTGCTCGGGCGCCATGTAGGACGGGGTACCAGACGGGCTGCCCGGCTGCCCGGCCGGCGTGGCGATGCCGAAGTCGGCCAGCCTGCTGAAGCCGTCGGCCTGGACCAGGACGTTCTCGGGCTTGTAGTCGCGGTGCACGATGCCGTGCGCGTGTGTGGCCGAAAGCCCGGCCAGCGAGCCCTTGAGCACGACCAGCGCGGCCTCGGGGCTCGTGGACCCGTGCTCGTGGAGGATCCTGCGCAGGGCCACCCCGTCGACCAGCTCCATGACGATGGCCGCCCCGAGCGGGCTCTCGACGTACTCGTAGAAGCGCACGATGTTCGGGTCGTCGATCTCGACCATCGTGCGGGCCTCTTCGCGGAACGCGGCCAGGAAGCGCGGGTCGCCCCTGAGCTCGTCGCTCAGATATTTGATCGCCACGTGGGCGCCGGTCTGGTTGTAGGTGGCCAGCACGACCCGGCCGCTCCCGCCGGAGCCGAGGGTGCGTTCTTCCCTGTATCCCGGAACGGACCAGGCATCCATCGTTGTCCCCTCAGAGGTGAAGATGCTCCCGTCTCCCCAGACGAAGGTCTCACCCGATACGCGAAATGTCACGGGATTGGTAGATCATCACGGTGACGATTTGATTACGCCAGGTAGGGGCGCCCCGAACAGTGCCTATTGCCGCGCCTCCGGCACGGCGGTCCGGGGCGAACGGGTCAGTCCAGGCAGTCGTACGCGGCGGAGGCGAGGCGGTAGGCGCGTAGGACGCCTGGGCCGGCGGTCGTCATCCTGTTCATCGTGTACGCCATGGCGAGGCCGTGGCGGGGGTCGCCGAGGCCCAGGGACCCGCCGAGCCCGGTGTGGCCGAACGCCGTGTCGGCGCCCCGGCGCGGGGTGAGGAAGTTCGTCGACGGGCGCATGTAGCCGAGCCCGAACGAACTGTCGATGATCATCACGCGGTCGGGCCCGTTCACGCGTCGGCGTACCGCGTCCCGCAGGGTGTCGTGCTTGAGGATCTCGCCCGCGATCAGGTCGCGGTAGAACGCGGCCAGGCCGCGGGCCGTGGTGACCAGCCCCATCGCCGGCCATCCGGTCCGAAGGATCACCGGGTGGTTGCCCCCGCCCTTCAGCTTGTTCGGGTTGGGGTTGCCGAGCGCGCGGTTCATCAGGCTCGTCTTGTCCAGCGCCGCCCTGGCCAGCCGCTCCAGCGGGGTTCCCTCCCCCTGCGGCGGGGGCGTGGTCGTCCCGCCCTTGGAGCCGAGCCGCTCGCCCGCCGACATGCGGGCGGCACGCGCGGCGACGGCGTCCGGGGCGCCGAGCCACAGGTCGAGCCCGCGCGGGCCGGAGATCTCGTCGGTGACGAACTCCCCGGTGCTCCTGCCCGTGACCCGGCGGACGACCTCCCCGGCCAGGAAGCCGTAGGTGAGCGCGTGGTAGCCGTGCGCGGTGCCCGGCGTCCAGATCGGGGCCTGAGCGGCGAGGCGGGCGGCGATGGCGGGGTGGTCCTCGAACTCCTCGATCGGGACCTCCTCGTCGAGGGCGGGGAGCCCGGACTGGTGGCTGAGCACATGCTCGACCGTGACGTCCCGCTTGCCGTGGGCCGCGAACTCCGGCCACACCTCGGCGACGGGCGCGGCGACGTCGACCAGCCCGCGTTCGGCGAGCATGAGCAGCGCGGTGGCGGTGACGGCCTTGGTGCACGAGTAGGTGAGCACTGGGGTGTCACGCTCCCAGGCGCGCCCGGTGTGGCGGTCGGCCACGCCGCCCCACAGGTCGACGACCGGCTCGCCGCCGAGGTACACGGCGAACGCCGCGCCGAGTTCCTCGCCCCGGGCGAAGCTCGCGTCGAACACCTCGCGCACCCGGGCGAACCGGGGATCGCAGTGACCCTGAGCCGTCATGCGCGTCCTCTCCTCGGGGAAGCCCTGCCGCTCGCCGAGCCTAACAACCGGCCGCGAGGCCGCCCAGACGATCAGTTGCGCACTTGGCCCGGCCCGGCGGACACGGCGGCGACACTCGGCCGGTCGGCGGACGTGGCGGCGGCACTTCGTGGTCGTGGCGGCGGTGCTCGGCCGGTCAGCGGACGCGGCGGCGACCGACGACGAGCAGGACCTCGCGCAGCGCGTCGGCCGCCCGCCGCACGACGTCCTCGGGGACCGCGGCCATGACGTCGGAGTGGGCCCGGCTGGACGCCGCGAGGGCGGTGGCGGTCACCTGCCGTCCCTCGTCGGTGAGCCGCACCCACCGGCTGCGGCCGTCCTCGGCGTCGGCCTCCCGCTCGACGTAGCCCGCGCGGGCGAGTCGTTGCAGCACGTTGCTGGTGCCGCCGGAGGTCAGGAACAGGGCGCGGGCGAGTTCGCTGGGCTTGAGCCGGTGGGGCGGGCCCGCGCGGTGCAGCGCGGCGAGCACGTCGAACTCGGCGTAGGTCAGGCCGAGGCCGGCCATTTCGGCGCGCGTGGCCTGCTCCAGCAGCCCGTCGATGCGCGAGACCCGCTTTCCGAGCTCGAGGACGGCCACCAGGGACGAGGGAAGCTCGGCCTCCCAGGCGGGGACCAGGGCGTCGACCTCGTCCCGCGCGTCGTGTCCTTCATGCTGCACCCGAAAAGGGTACCTTCACCCATATTGCTTTCTCAAAAGCTTTTAGCTAAGTTTTCTGCCATGTCTACGTCGCTTTTGATCCGTAATGGGCTTCTCATCGACACAGATCCCACTCCGGTCGTCCGGAGCGGTGACATCCTCGTCGAGGACGGCCTGATCGCCGCCGTGGAACCCTCGCTGCCGGACGTACCCGGCGCGGAGGTGATCGACGCGATGGACCGCATCGTCATGCCCGGATTCGTCGACACCCACCGGCACACCTGGCAGGCGGCGATCCGGTCGGTGGCCCCCGACGTCACCCTCGGCGGCTACCTCGGCCGCGTGCTCGGCGAGCTGGCGCCCCGGTACCGCCCCGAGGACGTCCACATCGGCAACCTGGCCGGGGCGCTGGAGTGCCTGGACTCCGGGATCACGACCGTGTTCGACTGGTCGCACATCCAGCTCAGCCCGGCGCACACCGACGCCGTGGCCGACGCCCTGAAGCGGTCCGGCATCCGCGCGGTGCTCGGCTACTGCTATGGCGGCGACGGCGGGCCCGCCGGGCTCGCCGCCGAGGGCCGCCGCGTCCACAGGGAGTACGCGGACGGTGCCGGCGGCCTGCTGACGATGGCCGTCGCCGCGCTCGGCCCCGAGATCGTCAGCGAGGAGCTGGCCCTGCACGAGTGGCGGCTCGCTCGCGACCTCGACCTGCCGCTGTCGGCGCACATGGGCGCGCACGACGCCGAGAGCGCCGAGCGGGGCCTCGACTTCCTCGTCAGGAACGACCTGCTCGGCCCGCGCACGATGTACGTCCACCCGAACTTCTACACCGACGACGCGCTCAGGCGGATCGCGGACAGCGGCGGCTTGGCCTCGGTGACGCCGTTCGTGGAGGCCGAGCTCGGCATCGGCTATCCCGCGACCGGCCGCGCCCGCGCCGCGGGACTGCCGACCGGGCTCGGCGCGGACACCGTGGCCAGTGGCCCGGGCGACATGTTCGGCATCATGCGCGCGGCGTACACGCTGGAACGCGCGCGGCCCGCTGGGGCGGGCATGGGCTTCACCTGCGCGGACGTGCTGCGCATGGCCACGATCGAGGGCGCGCGGGTGGCCGGTCTCGGGGACGTCACCGGGTCGCTCGCCGTCGGCAAGCAGGCCGACCTGATCCTGCTGCGCATGGACACGCTGGGGCTGGCCCCCGCGCACGATCCCGTCGCCTCGGTGGTGATGTCGGCGGAGCGCGGCTCGGTCGACACCGTCCTGGTGGGCGGGCGCGTGGTGAAGAGGGACGGCGTGCTGTGCGGCCATGACCTGCCCGCGCTCATCGCGGCCCTCACCGAGTCCGCCGGGCACATCACCGCCGCGGGGGCGTGAGCGGGGACGGCACGGGCGCGGCGTCGCTCAGGTGCCGAGGATGCGGGCGGACTCCGACTCCTGGGCCAGCCTCCTGAGCACGTCGAACGCCTTCCCGTACAGGACCGTCCCGATCACCAGCGACTCCACTGCGGTCTCGCGCGGGCCGTGGAACGGGATCAGCGCCATGTCGTACTCGGAGACCAGCCGCATCGTCACGTCGGCGTAGTCGCGCAGGTGCTCGTCGGTGGCGGGCATGCCGAGCTGGTCGAGCCGGACGATGATCTCCGCCAGCTCGTCGCGCGTGGGCGCGTCGGACTTCACGTGCCAGCCGAGGCCGGCGATCAGCGCCTCGACGCGTTCGCGCGCCCTGGCGTGCCCGGCGTCGCCGGGGGAGGGCTCCGCGGGGGCGGCGAGGGCGTAGTGCGCGGTGCCCAGCATCGTGTGGACGGGCATGTCCTCGTCCTCGACCGCGGCGATGATCTTGGCGATCGTGGCGACGGGCACGCGGCCGACCTCCAGCAGCGCCCGGATCAGCCTGAGCCTGCGCAGGTGGGCCGCACCGTACTCCGCCCGGGTGGCGGCCGTCTGCTCTCCCTGGGGAAGCAGCCCTTCGCGCAGGTAGTACTTGATCGTGGGGATCGGCACACCCGACGCGGCGCTGAGCTGGGATATCCGCATGAGGCGATCGTACCTCGCCTTGGATACTGTGACTATCCAATGCGGCCGGTGTGTCCGAACGGCTGGGGCGCCCGGCCTGTGTGGCCGGTGCGCGATGTCCCCCGTGTCCCCTGTGTCCCCCGTGCCCCCTGTGTCGTGCGAAGCCCCCTATTACTCCCCGGGGTGCGGCGGTGCCTATGTCCGGGGGACGAGCCCCACGCCCACCAGCGCGCCCGGCCGCGAGGGGTCGACCGACACCTCGAAGTCCGGCCGCCACGCCTGTACGTACGTGAGGCCCGGTTCCACCATGTCCAGGCCGGTGAAGTACTCGGCGATCGTGTCGTGGTCGCGCAGCTTGAGCGTCCCCCTCGTGCGCGTGTAGATCTCCTCGGCCTGCGCCACGGCGTCCGCCGCGACCCTCCCCTTGTACCCGTGCGACAGGACCAGCGCCCCCCCGGGCACCATCGCTCCCCGCAGGTAGGACACGATGCTCGCGGCCTCGTCATCGTCGTCGACGAAGTGCACGATCGCGCAAAGGATCACCGCGAACGGCTTGTCCAGGTCGAGGTGGCCGCGCACGCGCGGGTGCTCCAGGATCGCCTTGGGGTCGCGCAGGTCACCCTCGACCACGATGGTGCGCGAGCTGTCGGCCAGCAGGGCGCGGGCGTGCACGAGCACGATGGGGTCGTTGTCCACGTAGACGACGCGCGCGTCGGGCGCGGCGGCGATGGCGACCTCGTGGACGTTCTCCTGGGTGGGAAGCCCGGTGCCGATGTCGATGAACTGGGTGATTCCGGACTCGGCGAGGAGTCGTACGGCCTTCTTCAGGAAGCCCCGGTTGTCGCGGGCGAAATCCCTGGCGTTCGGGAACAGCTTGATGATCTTTTCCGCGGCTTCGCGGTCCGACGCGAAGTTGTCCTTTCCTCCGAGGTAGTAGTCGTACATGCGGGCCACGCTGGGGGTCCGGGGATCGATCCCGGGTAACGCCTTTTCGCCTTCGGTCATACGCGCCCTCGCCCTCGCCGGGAATCACGCCGTGTGATCAATGCTCTACCGCCGAATATAGACGAAAAACCAGATCATGTTGATCATGTGACGGTTTTTCGTCAAAAACTCACAACACGGTCACAGGCGACGACCACGCAGCG
This sequence comes from Sphaerisporangium sp. NPDC051011, assembly GCF_040653595.1. Classification (NCBI taxonomy): domain Bacteria; kingdom Bacillati; phylum Actinomycetota; class Actinomycetes; order Streptosporangiales; family Streptosporangiaceae; genus Sphaerisporangium; species Sphaerisporangium sp. NPDC051011. The sequence continues at coordinate 50,207 of NZ_JBFAGG010000007.1, forward strand.
TGGCCAAAAGGTGAACAACAGGGAAACGGGAGGAAAACCGTTGCGACCGTTCGACGGGGCCGCGCATCGGCCGGCTCAGGTCGCCGGGAGGTTCTTCAGCGCCTCCCGCCGGCTCAGGCCGTTCAGCCCCTTGTGCTCGACGTACCGGACGACCTCGCGCGGGTCGGTCTTGGCGTACTCGCGCAGCGCCCAGCCGATCGCCTTGCGGGCGAAGAAGTCGGTGTCGGACAGGCTCGGCTAGATGCAGGCGTATAAGAGGCCGAGGTCGGTGCGCTCCTTGAAGGAGTTCTGGCAGAGGATCGCGGTGCGCCGCTTCCACAGGTCGGCGCCCGCCGCCCACTCCAGCATCAGCGGGCGCATCGTGTCGGGGTACGCGCGCAGCAGCCCGCCGACGCGGTGGGTGGCCAGGTCGTCGACGTAGTCCCACCAGGCCCCGGTGACGATCATCTCCTCGTACATCGGCACGGTGTAGAGCGTCTGGAAGCCCTTGTAGTAGCGGAACGCGCACAGCTCGATCGCGGCGTAGCGCTCCTCGCGGTACTCGGCGTCGCGCCACAGCGCCAGCACCGCCCTGCGCCACTCGGGCGCGGTCTCCAGGCGGTGCTCGGCGAACACGCGCCTCAGCGCGGCCCGCCTCGGCGTGGCCTGCGCGCCGAGGAACGGCATGGCCGACTTCATGTACGCCTGCATGGCGGGTGCCTTGGCCGGGTCGGCGACTTCGGCGAGGGCCAGCCGCACGGCCTTGTGGAGCGGGGTCATGCTTTGTGGCTGGTCCGTTCGCCCGTGGCGAGGCCGTCGAACAGGACGGTGATGAAGTGCTCGGCCAGCGCGTTGGTGTTGAGCCGCCCGCCGGGACGGAACCAGCGCACGGCGACCCAGATCGTGTCGCGGATCATGCGGTAGGTGAGCTTGACGTCGACGTCGGGGCGGATCAGGCCCTCGGACTGGCCGCGCTTGATCTGGGCGATCCACATGCGCTCAGCCTCGTCCTCGGCCTTGATGAGGTAGTCGAAGCGGTCGCCGGGCAGGGAGCGCAGGTAGTTCCAGTCGTTCTGCATGACCGTGATGGCGGCGCGGTGGGGCTCCAGCGTGCCGAAGCCGATGCGCACCATCTCCGACAGGACGGCACGGGCGTCGCCGTCGGTCGCCAGGGCCGCACGGTAGCGCGCGATAAGGTCTCGGAGGAACGTCGACAGGACCTCGTCGACGATCGTCTCCTTGGAGTCGAAGTGGTGATAGAGGCTTCCCGAGAGGATGCCGGCCTCGTCGGCGATCTGGCGCACGGTGGTGGCCTGGAAGCCCTTGCGGGCGAAGAGTTCGGCGGCGATTTTCACCAGGTGGTCGCGGCGGTCGGAGGCGGAGCCCGAAGCGGCCGCCCGGCGTGTGGTGGTGCCCTGGCGCTTGGCCGCGGAGCCGCCACGGGGAACCGCGCCCGTGGGGGTCGCGGCGACCGCGGACGCGCCGCCGGAGTTCTTTCGGGTGTTCACGTCCTCCATTATGGGCCTCCGTGCAATCGCTTGTTCGCCTAACGAGGACGGCGAGTCGGCTGCTCACCGCGCGTTCGCGCGCGCACCAAGCGCTTGCTACGATCACGGCCGCGCCGGGCCGCCGTGAAGCCGGAGCACGGGAAGGACGACCCCCGCATGACCCCTCGCACGGCCCTTCGTGACACGGAGGCCTACGTCATCGGCGCCGTGCGTACCCCCGTCGGCCGGGAGGGCGGCGGGCTCGCCGGGGCCCACCCCGCGGACCTCGGCGCCCACGTGATCCGGGCACTGCTCGATCGTACCGGCGCCGATCCCGGGGCCGTGGACGAGGTCGTCTTCGGCTGCGTGGACGCGGTCGGGCCGCAGGCGGGGAACGTCGCGCGCACGTGCTGGCTGGCCGCCGGGCTGCCCGGCGAGGTGCCCGGCGTGACCGTGGACCGGCAGGGCGGGTCCTCACAGCAGGCCGTCCACTTCGCCGCGCACGCGGTGTGGAGCGGGAACGCCGGGCTGGTCGTCGCAGGCGGGGTGCAGAGCGCGAGCATGGTGCCGTCCGCCAAGGCGGCGGCCGCGGCGAAGGCACTCGGGTTCGCCACGCCGGTCGCGGGCTCCCGCGGCTGGCAGGCGCGGTACGGGGGCCGGGAGCCCTCGCCGCTGCGCGGGGCGGAGGCGATCGCCAAGAAGTGGGACATCTCCCGCGAGCGGATGGAGGAGTTCGCGGTCGCGTCCCACCGGCGCGCCGTCCGGGCCACCGGCGAGTGGCGGTTCGAGCGCGAGGTCGTCCCCGTGGCCGGGCTGCTCGCCGACGAGGGACCGCGCGACGTCACCCCGGGCGAACTCGCCGCCCTGGAGCCGCTCGCCGAGGGCGGCAGGCTGACCGCCGGGCTGTCCGCGCACGCCGCCGACGGCGCCGCCGTCCTGCTGATCGCCTCGGAGCGGGCCGTGCGGGAACACCGGCTGAGCCCGCGCGCCCGGATCCACCACACCTCGGCGCGCGGCTCCGGCCCCGGGACGCCGTCCGCCGCCGTCGCCGCCACCGCGCGGGCCCTGAACCTGACGGGCATGGCGATCGACCAGTTCGACGTCGTGGAGGTCGACGAGGCGTTCGCCTGCGTGCCGCCGGCCTGGATCCGCGAGACGGGCGCCGACCCGGAGCGGGTCAACCCCAACGGCGGCGCCCTCGCCTTCGGGCATCCCGCGGGCGCAGCGGGCGCGCGGCTGATGACCTCGCTGCTGCACGAGCTCGAACGCACCGGCGGGCGCTACGGCCTGCAGGTCATGGGAGAGGGCGGCCAGGCCGGCGTGACGGTCGTCGAACGCCTCTGACCGCGATTCCCGGGGTCTGTTGTAAGCCCGCTCCGCGGGGGCCGGGCGGGCGGCGCGGGGGAGGGCTGGTTACGGTCCGCTCCGAATATGGGAGCGTTCTCAAATACCGAGATGCAATGGTCGCGGGGTATGGAATACAGGAAACTTTCCTATTAGATTGTCGAAATGCCCGAGACGGCGGCCGTGGGAGAGTCCTCTCCCGGGCGTCGAGCCCCGTACTGTCCTGCGAGCTTCCGGCGCGAGCCGCCGACGTTGCCGCCAGGCGAGGAGTGTGAATGAAGCGCAGCCCTGAATTACTGCGTCTGGCCGATTCGGTCCTCCTCCCCGGGTTCGAAGGACGAACACCCCCCGACTGGCTCCGCCGCCGCCTCGGCGAAGGGCTGTCCGGAGTGGTGCTCTTCTCCAGGAACGTCGGAACGCCGTCCGAGCTGGCCGAGCTCACCGCGGCCCTGCGCGCCGAACGCCCCGAGGCCGTCATCGGCATCGACGAGGAGACCGGGGACGTCACCCGGCTGGAGGCGCACACCGGCAGCTCCCGGCCTGGCAACTACGCCCTCGGCGTGGTGGACGACGTCGCGCTCACCGAGCGGATCGCCCACGGCATCGGCGTGGACCTCGCCGCGCTGGGGATCAACGTCGACTTCGCGCCCGCCGCCGACGTCAACTCCAACCCGGGCAACCCCGTCATCGGCCTTCGGTCCTTCGGCGCAGACCCCGGCCTCGTGGCCCGGCACACCGCCGCCTGGGTCCGGGGACTCCAGGCGGCGGGCGTGGCCGCGTGCGCCAAGCACTTCCCCGGCCACGGCGACACGGCCGTCGACTCCCACCACGGGCTGCCGTCGGTCACCGCCTCGGCCCGCCGGCTCCACGAGGTGGAGCTGGCGCCCTTCCGCGCGGCCATCGCCGAGGGCGTCCGCATGATCATGACGGGTCACCTGCTCGTCGCCGCGTACGACCCCGAACTGCCCGCCACGCTGAGCCGGCGCATCCTCACCGGCCTGCTCAGGGACGAGATGGGCTTCGAGGGGGTGACCGTCACCGACGCCGTGGAGATGGCGGCGATCGTCGAGCGGTACGGCATCGGCGGCGGTAGCGTGCGCGCGGTCGCGGCCGGGGCGGACCTGATCTGCGTCGGCGGCGAGAGCGCCGACGAGGCGGTCGTCGTGACGATCCGCGAGGCGATCGCCGACGCGGTCGCCGAGGGGGTGCTGCCGGAGGAGCGGCTCGTGGAGGCAGCCCGCCGGGTCGGCGCGCTCACCGCCTGGACCGGCGCGTTCTCCGTGCCCGCGGCGAGCGCTCCGGGCGACGGGCGGGGGACCGCGATCCTGACCGTGGGCGGCGATGCGAACGGGGCCGCGGCGGACAGGCATGTGCCGGTCGGGCTCGACGCGGCGCGCCGGGCCGTCCGGATCGCCGGCCGCGACCCCGCCGGGGTGCTGCCGCTGGCCGCCGCGCCGCACGTGGTCGAGCTGGCGCCACGCATGAACCTCGCCATCGACAAGAACATGCCCTGGGGCGTCGGCGAGCCGCTCGGCAAGCTCCTCCCCGGCACCACGGTGACCCGCGTGGGCGAGGAGGAGGCGCGGGCGGCGGTGGACGAGGTCGTGAGCGGCACGGCCGCCGACCGTCCGCTGGTCGTGGTCGTCCGCGACGCGCACCGTCACGCCTGGCAGACCGACGCGATCGTCCGCCTGCTGGCCGCGCGGCCCGACGCGGTCGTGGTGGAGATGGGCCTGCCGGGGCGCACCGACCTCGGGGCCGTCCACATCGCCACGCACGGCGCCGCCCGCGTCTGCGGTCAGGCCGCCGCCGAGGTCCTCACCGGCCTGCCCACCGTCGCGCCCTGACGCCGGACGCCCGCCGATGTTCCCGTTCCGGTGGCCCCGATGGGGGGCCGCCGTGCTGGTTGGCGATAATCCCAGAAGTCCCAACATATGTCGCCATTTCCAGGGAAAACTTCGGTGATCACGACGGAAAAGGATCGATGAATGAGCGGTATCTGTGACGGGCGCGTCGTCGTGGTGACGGGGGGCGGCCGGGGCATCGGCCGGCAGTACGCCCTGGAGTTCGCCCGGCAGGGCGCCAAGGTCGTCGTCAACGACCTCGGGACCGACACGCGAGGCCAGGGACGCTCGGGAGGCCCGGCGCAGGCGGTGGTGGAGGAGATCCGCGACCTCGGCGGGCAGGCGGTCGCCCACTGCGACGACGTCGCCGACTGGGACGGCGCGGGGCGGCTCGTGAAAACCGCCGTCAGCGCCTTCGGCCGGCTGGACGTGCTCGTCGGCAACGCGGGCTACGTGCGCGACCACATGATCGTCTCGATGAGCGAGCAGGACTGGGACGACGTCATCCGGGTCCACCTCAAGGGACACTTCCTGCCGCTGCGGCACGCCGCCGCGTACTGGCGCGAGCGCGCGAAGGCCGGGGAGCCCGTGGACGCACGGGTCATCACCACGACCTCCGGCGCGGGACTGCTGGGCAGCGTCGGGCAGGCCAACTACGCCGCGGCCAAGGCCGGGGTCGTCGCGCTCACCCACACGGCCGCCGCCGAACTCGGGCGGTACGGGGTGCGGGTGAACGCGGTCTCGCCGGCCGCGCGCACGCGCCTGACCGAGGAGTTCTTCGCCGACATGGTGGCCCCGCCCGAGACCGGCTTCGACGTCATGGACCCGGCCAACGTGGCGCCGCTGGTCGTCTGGCTGGGCTCGGCCGAGTCCGCCGGGGTGACCGGGCGGGTGTTCGAGGTCGAGGGCGGCATGATCTCCATCGCGACCGGCTGGAGCGATGGCCCGGGCGTGGACAAGGGCTCGCGCTGGGAGCTCCACGAGGTCGGCGAGGCCGTGAACAAGCTCCTGGTCGAGGCGCCCCTCCCGGGTCCTGTGTACGGCTTCGCGCAGAAGTAGCTTCTTCGCCCAGATCTGACCTGTTCGCGACGCCGGACCGGCCCGCCCGTGCCGGCGTCCGCGAGGCCCGGCCGGACCGCTCGGGAGCCGCGGGACGGAGCTCGTGGCGTGTCCTGATCGCCCGTCGCGGGGCGGAGGCCGCGCGCCGGGCGCTTTGACCATACTTCGTGAGGCGATGTATGGTCGCCGGCATGCCCGACGCCCCCGCACGCTCCGAGGTCCTCGCACGGCACGCGGACGTCGCCGTCCCCGGCTTACCCGGCTGACAACGGCCCGATGTCCTTCGCCTCACCGCTGTTCCTCTGGTTCTTCATGCCGGCCACCCTGGCCGCGTACTGGGCGTCGCCCCGGCGCCTGCGCAACTGGATCGTCTCGGCCGCCAGCCTGATCTTCTACACCTGGGGCGCCGGGGCGTACGCCGCGCTGCTGCTGTCGGCCATCGCCGTCAACTTCGCGACGGGCATCGCGGTGGACTCCGCCCGCCTGGCCGGGCGGCCCCGGGCACGCGCCGCCGTGGCGGCCGCCGCGATCGCGTGGGACCTCGGCATCCTCGCCGTGTGGAAGTACGCCGGGTTCGCGAGCCGCCAGATCGACGCGCTGACGGCGGCCCTCGGCCTCGGGCACAGCCCCATCGTGAGCCTCGCCCTGCCGATCGGGATCTCCTTCTTCACCTTCCACCACATCTCGTACGTGGTGGACGTGTACCGGGGGAGCAGGCCCGCGCAGCGCAGCCTGGTCGGCTTCGTCACCTACATCGCGATGTTCCCGCAACTCGTCGCGGGGCCGATCGTCCGCTATCACGAGATATCGGCCCAACTCGCCGACACGGCCCGCGACCGGTTCGCCGACTTCGCGGCCGGCTTCCCCCGCTTCGCGCTCGGCCTTGCCAAGAAGGTCATCGTCGCGGACACCGTGGCGCCGGTGGCGGACGCCGCGTTCGCGTCCGGGCAGCCGAGCATGGCGACCGCCTGGGTCGGCGCCCTCGCCTACACCGTGCAGATCTACTTCGACTTCTCCGGGTACTCCGACATGGCGGTCGGCCTCGGCATGATGTTCGGGTTCCGGCTGCCGGAGAACTTCGCCCGCCCGTACTCGGCCTGCTCCGTCACCGACTTCTGGAGGCGCTGGCACATCTCCCTGTCGCGCTGGTTCCGCGACTACGTGTACATCCCGCTCGGCGGCAACCGCCGCGGGACGCGGGCCACGTACCGCAACCTCGTGATCATCTTCGTGCTGTGCGGCTTCTGGCACGGGGCGAACTGGACGTTCCTGTGCTGGGGCCTCTACCACGGCGGCCTGCTGGTGGCCGAGCGCCTGCTCGGCTGGGACCGACCGCCCGGCGGGGTCCCGTCGCTGGTGCTGCGCCGCGCGGCGACGTTCCTGCTGGTGATGGTGGGCTGGGTGGTGTTCCGGTCGGCCGACATGAGCCAGGCGGTCGGCATGCTCACGGCGATGGCGGGCGCGCGGGGCGGCGAGTTGGATGAGTTCGTCCTGTTCGCCCTCGACCACCGGCGGACGCTCGTGCTCGCCCTCGCACTCGGCGTGGTGCTGCTGCCCGCCTCGCCCGGCTTCGGGCGGATCCTGGAGGAGGGGCGGGGACGGGCCGCGCGGTGGGTGGTGGGCGCGGCGCGGGCCACGGTGACCTGGGTGGCCGCGCCGTACGCCGCCGTGCTGGTCGCCGCCGGGACGTTCAGCCCATTTCTCTACTACCAGTTCTGATCATGGACACGTCGCGCGAGGGAGGATCGCCCATGAGCCGTAGGATCGCCATGCTCGGCGCGGGCCTGTTCTTCTTCGGCCCCGCCCTGGCGTTCGCCGCCGGAGACCGGGCGGCCGAGATCGAGAACCGCAGGCTGGCCGGCTTCCCCGCGCTGTCGCCCGCCGGCGATTTCCCGTCCCGCTTCGAGGCGTGGGCCGTCGACCACCTCCCGCTGCGCGGGCACGCCGTGCGGGCGCAGGCCACGCTGTCGGAGGAGCTGTTCGGGGAGCCGCCCTCCTACGCGGCGGGCGACCCCTTGACCTACCCCCGGGTGGTCGAGGGACGCGACGGCTGGCTGTACTTCGGCGACGACATGGCCGAGGCGTGCCGTCCGGTGGGGACGACGGCCGACGTGCTGGCCCGGGTGCGGCGGCTGGGGGAGATCGTCCGCGCGTCCGGGCGGAGGTTCGTGTTCACCGTGGCCCCGGACAAGACCACGATTTATCCGGACAAGCTGCCGGACAGGTTCCTCGGCGAGCGTTGCCTGGCCCGGCGCAAGGACGCGTTCTGGACCGCGCTGGCCGCCGCGCGGGTGCCGGGGTACCTGGACCTGCGGGCCCCGCTGGAACAGCTCCAACGCGCGACCGGCGAGCCCGCCTACTTCCGGACCGACAGTCACTGGAACGAACGCGCCGCCGCCCTGTACGGCACGGAACTGGCCCGGGCGCTCCAGCCGGACCTGTCCCGGGGGACGCGGCACGTCCCTCTCGGGCCCTATGTCCGGGAAGGGGACCTCGGCCGGCTGCTCGGCGCGTCCCGGTCCGAGACCGTCGCCCGCTGGGGGCTCGTCCGCGACGGGGTGCGCGAACTCGGGCGCGACGACCGGGACGCGCCGGTCGCCGTGCGCGTCGCCAACACCACCTCCGGGGCCGCGCTGTTCCGGCCGGACACTCTTCTCATCGGCGACTCGTTCACCCGCGAGTCGCTGCCGTGGATCACGCCGTACTTCGCCGGTCTGACGGTCCTGCGCAGCGACGCCCCCGCCAATGCCGGTCCCGCGCGCGTCGCGGAGTACGTGCGCGACAGCGAGGTGGTGGTGTTCGAGATGGTCGAGCGCTACTGGGCGGGCGGCCACGGGGAGATGCTCACCGACGCGACGCTGACCGCCCTCGAAAAGGCGCTGCCGCCCGCGCGTCGGCCTGGAGAGGCGCTGCGCGGCCGGGGTCCGGAACAGGGCGCCACCGAGCGGCGCCCGTCGGGCTGACCGTACTTCCGGGAGAGTATGGTCTCGGCCATGGCCGCCGGATCATCCTCGGTGAGCGAGCCGACCTACTTCATCCTCGCCGCCCTCCTCGACGGCCCGCTGCACGGTCACGGCATCATCAAACGCGTCGTCGACCTGTCCGAGGGCCGCATCCGGCTCCCCGTCGGCACCCTGTACGGCGCGCTCGACCGCCTCGCGGCGAACGGCCTGATCGCCATCGACCACGAGGAGGTCGTGGACGGCCGCCCGCGCCGCTACTTCCGCCTCACCGACGACGGCACCGGCCTGGTGCTCGCCGAGGCCCGCCGCATGCAGCACGCCGCTTCCATCGTCACCGCCCGCGCCCAGCCCCCGAGGACGGCCCCGTCGTGAGGCGGCCCACCGCCCTGACGGGGCCGGAGCGGTGGTACCGGTGGCTGTTACGGGCCTACCCCCGTGAGTACAGGGCCGCTCACGGCGAGGAGATGATCGCCACGCTGCTGGAGACGGACGGTGACGGTCGCGCCGTGCCATGGCCGCGTGAGGCGCTGGCGCTGGTCGCGGGCGGCGCGCGGGCCCGTGCGCTCGGCGCCGGTCGCGGGCCCGCGTGGGCGGACGGGGTCCACCTCGGGGTCACCGTCCTGGCGGTGCTCAACCTGGGGGTGCTGGTGCCGTACGCCAGGTCCGTCCCGGTCTGGACGGCGCTCGCCGCGGTGACGCTCTTCGCCGTCACCCGGGGATGGGTGCGTGCGGCGCTCGGGCTGGTGGCGCTCGTCGGCGGCAAGGTGCTCGCCGTGGTGCTCGGGCATCCCTGGCTGGACCAGACCCTGCTGCCGGTCTTCTCCGATGGAGCGTGGAACGCGCCCCCGCTGTACTCCCGGGGAGGCCCGGTCGCGCCCGTCGCCGCGTACGCGCTGGCGTTCCTGGGCCTGGCGGTGCTCGCCGCCCGGCGCGGGCCGCTCAGGAGGCGTACCTGGCGGTGGTGGCTCGCGGTGCCGCTGACGGCGGGCGTCGACCCGGCCTCCTGGCTGATGGTCGAGTCAGGGTCGCCGCGCGCGGCGGTGAGGGTCGGCCTGGAGTTGGCGCTGCTGTGCCTGGCCGTCTGGGCCGGTCGCGTCGCGGCCGACCCGCGCTGGGCCCTGGCCGCCGCACTCGCCCTGGCGCCGGCCGTGGTCGCGTGCTTGGAGGGGGTGACCACCTCTCGGGCCGACGTGCTCGTGCCCTTCCACGGGTTCTCAGCCGGGCGGCAGGAGTTGTCCCATCTGGGCGTGCTCGTGCTGCTGACCGTCGCCGCGGCGGCCGTGCCCCTGCACGCCCGGCGTCACGCGCTGTTGTGACGCCGCCCGCTGGCCGCCTTATCGGCCCGCGTACGGCCCGCGCCACGATATGGTCCGGGGCCGCCGTGCTGACCGCGCTCGCCGCGGTGGCGGCGGTGGACATGTGGGCGGTCACCCAGGCGCGCGGCCGTCCCCAGGAGCCCTTGCTCCGCGGACCCGCGCAGCTCGCCCAGGCGCGGGAGGAGATACGCGCGGAGTGCATGAGGCGGCGCGGGTTCCGGTACGTGCCGTACCTCTCCACGTACGTCAACCCCATCCGCCGGGATGCCGCGGAGGCGCGGGCCCGGGACGCGGGCGAGTACCCGGCCATGCGCAGATTTCGCGAGAAGTACGGCTTCGGGATCTTCGCCCTCTACGCGTATCCCCGCGAGTTCGGGAACCCCCAGGCCGAGACCGACGCCCCGGTGAACCCGAACAACACGATCGCCATGGCGCTGTCCCGCACCCAGTTCGCCGCCTACGGGAAGGCCGGCGACGCCTGCTACAGCAAGGCGGTCAAGATGACCACCGGCAAGGACGTCACGTCGATCATCGACCACATGATCCAGGCGAACGAGCGCATCGACCGGCTCGTCACACGCGAGCTGGACGGCGACCCCCGCCTCGCCGCGCTCGGCGCCGACATGGCGCGCTGCCTGAGGAACAAGGGGTACTCCGTCCCGTCCGGCACGCCGTCCGCGCTGGCCCGCCGGGGCCCGGAGGTCTTCCACGCCGAGGCGAAGGCCCTCGGGCGCGCGATGGCCCGCCCGGCGATCGAGGCCGGCGACCTGCCCGACCACGACTACTTCCCGTCCCTGATGCCCGCCGACGCCACCCCGTACCTCACCCGCGAGATCAGGGCGGCCCTGGACGACCTCGAATGCGGCCGGCGGTTCTACCGAGCCTACGAGCCCGGCCACGCCGCGATCGTCCGGCGGGCGTACCTGGAGTACGGCCTGGACGAGTGGCTGTGGTGACGACCGCCCGATCGAGGACCGTCCACGGTGACACGGTGCCGTGGTGGTGATGGCTGTGGTGACTACGTGCTGTGGTGACGACGGCGCCACCCGGTCGTGGAGACGCCCCGTCACCTGTGAGCAGGTTCCGGCGCCTGTCAGTAGAACGCGTAGCACTCCACTTCGGCGCGGCGGTAGGTCAGGCCGGCGGCCACGGACTGGTCCACGCATCGCTGCTGGCGCGGGCTGAGCGACAGCGTGCCGCACACGGTCACGCCCGAGTACGTCCGGCAGTCGAGGTTCGTGGCCCTCTTGCCGATCACGTACTTTCTCACGACCTCCGCACGGCACTCCCGGCGGCGCTTGGGCGTGTCGGCGTACTTGCACTGACGTTTCAGGATCCGGTACTGCTCCAGGCTGACGGACTGCCTGACCTCAGGACCCGGCGGCCCCCCGCCCGCGGGCACGCCGGACCCGGCGGGCCGGGCCGTCACGGTCGGTACGGCGGAGGCGGCGGACGCGGTGAACATGGTGAACAGGGCTGTGGTCGCGAAGGCGACAACCTTCATGATCTTCCTCATGGCGCCCCCCTGTCATGACGTTCGTACCCCCCGCACACCCACCCGAAGTACCCGCGAGGTAAAGCGCGGCCCCCGCTCGCACCAGTACGCGGCGGTTCACCCCGAAAGACCCCACGCGGATCCTCGCGCCGCCCGCCCGCCGCCCCGCGCTGAAAGACACCCTCCGCTCTGGTCAAGGGGTGCTCAATCCGGCGCCGCGTCGGCGGGAAGCGACGACGGTGAAGCCAGCGCCTGTTGCGGCGAGGCACCAGATCCTCCCGTTCTCGGTCGGTCTGCCGTCCCAGAGTGATGTGCTGTGGATGCAGGTCAGGTGGTTGTGTGGGCGGCCTTCAGGCTTCCGGTGAATGTGCGCCACTCGTCTGCCGCAACCGTAATAGTGGGGCCCTGTGGCTTCTTCGAATCGCGGATGGCGACGATGTCCGAGAGGTTGCCGGCCACCTCCACGCAGTGTCCGCCATCCGATCCGGAGTAGCTTGACCTTCGCCATCGAGCCTGACTTAGAGCCATTTTTCCATCACGTCCTCGATGAGCTTGATCGACAAGTGCTGTGGGTACGCTTCGGCGCGGATGGTGTCGTAGCGCCTCGCTAGCTCCGAGACGGCTGCTCGATCTTCTATCGTCCGGCCTCGCGGAGAACAGTCCACATAGGCTGCTTGGGGACAATTGTGTTGTTCTGTAATGACGAAGGCACTCAGGAGCCCGCAAGTTGATTGCGCGCTGTACGGCACGATTTGAATCGTCACCGTGGGATGTTCTGCTACTTGAAGTAGGTAGGCCAACTGCTCTCGCATGGTGTCCGGCCCGCCGATGGGTCTACGGAGAACGCCCTCATCGATGAGAGCGAAGATGATCGCGGGATCCTCTCGCGACAAGATCGACAGGCGCCGCATTCGACCGGCCACCTGCTGGTCGGCTTGTTCGGGAGTGATGCCCGGCTCGCCGGCGATGATGCGACGCGCATAGCTCTGCGTTTGGAGCAGGCCTGGTATCAGCAGGGGATCCCACGCTCGCAGGGTCGCCGCTTCCTGCTCGATGTCCAGCCACGTTCGAAAGTGCTCGGCGTCGGTCTCCCGGCGGGCGATGGCGCTCAATCGCGTCAGGACACCATCCAGGCCCAGTGCTTGATCGCATCTCTCGGCGAACGCCTTCTCGGGCCGACGTGCCGCTCTTTCGATCATTCCGACCAGGCTGGTGGAGAAAGCGATCTTCTTCGCCAGTTGCTCCTGAGTGAGTTGCGCCTCCTCGCGGTGTCGGCGCAACTCGTAGCCGAACAGCGCCAGGGGGGAGGCGTCCGGGCGCAGAGGGATCGGTTGGGGCAAGGACCCTCCCTTACGCGGGTTCTTCGTTGGCGATCAGTGTGGGCTTCGCACAGCAAGAGTGTGTTCACTGTGTGACCGTTTCGCTTCGCAGCGTATCCATGCGGAGTCAGTCTGGGAAGGCAATTCCTTCTTTCCGAGATCTGTCGCTGCGAGATGGGGCGCCGATGGCACGGGATCGTGGCTGGCCGCGTGTCATTCCGCAGCCGCCAAAAGACGAAGCGAGGACGCCATGGTGACAGGCGAAGTGCTGGGCGTTTTGGAACTGCCCGGCGTACCCGAATCGGTTTCGCGGGCTCGGCGGTTTGTGGCCGAGGTGCTGGGGAGCGGGCATCCCGTGCGGGACGAGGTGGTGCTGCTCGTGTCCGAGCTGATCACGAACAGCGTCACGCACTCCGACTCCCGGGATGGCGGGCGGGTGACGCTCGCGGTGAGCGAGTGCGACGGGAGCATTCACGTCGAGGTCCTGGACGCGGGGTCCGAGGGGGAGCCGCAGGTCCGGGACGACCCCTATGGCGACAGCGGGCGAGGGCTCTTCCTGGTGGACGCCATCTCCGAGCGCTGGGGGATGTACCGGGACGGCGCCGGCCGGGTCGTCTGGTTCGCGGTCCGCTTCAAGGGCTCGGCTCACGGGTCGTTCAAGGGCTCGAATTCGACGTCGTTCCAGGGTTCCGAGCCGGGGTCGTTTCCCGCTGACCCAGGTCCGGGTAACGACCCGGTCAACTCCCCGGTGATGACATGTCCGTACGATGCTCACGGTACTGACACGTCGGCCACGGGATGGAGCTGCCGGTGAAGATCGCCTATGTCACCTATGACGGTCCGGACGACGACAGAGAGGTCGTGCTCGCGCACTGGCGCGAGGCGGGCATCGACGGCGCGGCGGTGAGCTGGGACGATCCGTCCGCCGACTGGGCGGCGTTCGACGCCGCCGTGGTGCGCTCACCGTGGGACTACGTGGACCGGCGCCGGGAGTTCGTGGACTGGGCCCGCCGGGTGGAGGGGCTGACGCGGCTGCTCAACCCCGCGTCCGTGCTGGAGCGGAACACCGACAAGACCTACCTGCGCGACCTGGCGGCGGGAGGCGTCCCGATCGTGCCCACGCACTGGATCGGCCCCGGCGACGACCCGGACGTCTCGTCGTGGGAGGGGTGGAGGCCGGGGGAGGAGTACGTCGTCAAGCCGTCGGTCTCGGCGGGCGCGCGCGACACGATCCGCACGGCCGACGCCGCCGAGGCCGCGCGGCAGGCCGAGATGATCGTCGCCGAGGGCAAGGTCGCGCTGGTGCAGCCCTACCTGCGCATGGTCGAGGACGAAGGCGAGCTGTCGCTGCTGTACTTCGGCGGCCGGTTCAGCCACGCCGTGCGCCGTACCGCGATGCTCGCCGACGGGACGGCGGCCCCCCGCGCCAACCACGTCGGCGCCGACCTGCGCGAGCCCGCCCCCGACCAGGTGGCCGTCGCCGAGAAGACGCTCGGCGAGATCCCCGAGAGCCTGCTGTACGCCCGCGTGGACCTCGTCCGCCTCCCCGACGGCACCCCGGCCCTCATGGAACTGGAACTCACCGAGCCGTACTTCTACCTGGCCTTCGCCCCCGGCAGCCCCGAACGCTTCACCGAGGCCCTCCACGACCTCCTCTGAACACCAATGGCCGGCATCCCGACTCTCGGGGCGCCGGCCATTCGTGTGAGATGACGTCACATGTCGCTGCTACGGGCGATCCGTACCTGGACGCCGAACTTCTCCGCAGTCTTCATCTTCACGTCCGCCGTGAGCAGGGGGGCGTCGAGGGCTTTCGCCAGCACCACGTAAGCGGCATCGTATGCGGTGAAGTTGTCGCGGAGGTCGAGCAAATGCCGCAGCGCGCCGGACAACTGGTAACGCCTGACGTTCAGCGAGTTGAAGTCGTCCAGGACACCGTTGATCTGCCACTCCTCCAGCTTTTTGCCACGGAGGTGACCTCGGAGGGCGTTGGCGACCTCGAAGTCCAGTAGCGCGGGTGCGTGGAGCTCCTGTTCCGCGATCAGGGCCATGAGGTGCGTATTGACCGGATAGTCCACGAGGGCGTCGACCATCGCCGACGAGTCGATGACGATCAAGATGCGTCCCTGGTCCGTCGGATCAGGGCGACCGTCTCTTCGGTGGTCGGACCTCCCGTGCGGTCGCGACGCATCATGCGTTCCACCACATGCGCGTTGGGAGAGACGCCGACCAGGCGGGAGAGTTCTCCGCGGAGGTACGCGGTGAGGGTGAGCCCGCTGTCGGCGGCCTGGGCCTTGAGGGCGTTCACCAGCTCATCGGGCACGTCGGGTACCTCAACCGTCGCCATGCAGTAACTGTATGGCTCTGTCAGGACAGCAGACAAGGGGGATGTCGCCTTCCGTGTCGTTGTGACTACGAACGGTGAAATCCTCTCACGTACGCGGCCCGCGCCGCCGGGGTTTTCGGCGGCGCGGGCCGTTGTTTCAGGTGCCGTCGTTCGCGGTCGGGGTGTCAGGCGAACACGTCCTGCTGGTAGCGCCCCTCATCCTCCAGGGCGCGCAGCCACCGGTCGCCGTCGCCGCCCGTCCTGTCGTGGTAGATCGCGGCCAGGGCCTTGCGTACGGCGGGCGCCATGCGGAGGCCGTCGCCGCAGACGTACACGTGGGCCCCGTCCTCCAGCAGTTCCCAGAGCCGGTCGGCCTCGGCGGCGACGGCCTCCTGCACGAAGCGGAACGGATGGCCGGGGACGGCCGAGAACGCGGTGTGCACGCGGGCCACCCCCGCGTCCTCCCACGCCCGCAGCTCCTCCCGGTACAGCCAGTCGTGCTCGGGGTGGCGGCAGCCGTAGAAGACCTCGGCGGGCCCGCTCGCCCCGGTGGCGGCCCGCTCTTCCAGGAACCCGCGCAGAGGCGCGAACCCCGTGCCCGGGCCGACCAGGATCACCGGGGTCGCCGGGTCGGCGGGCAGGCGGAACGGCGGGCTCGGAACCCTGACGTATCCGTAGAAGACGTCGCCGGGCGCGAGGTCCGCCAGGTAGGCCGAGCACATTCCCCTGTAGGCGCCGCCGCCCGACCAGGAGGGCCCCTCCACCAGGCCGACCGTGACGCGGACGCGGCCGGGGGAAGCGAGCGGCGAGGAGGAGATCGAGTATTGACGCGCTCCTCGGGCTGAAGCCCGGGGGTTCCGCCTGTGCCGCGCATGCTCATGCGGCGGCACTTCGGTGGCTTCCTGCTTCCCCGACCGTGCCCTTCCTACCGCGCCGGGGCGCGGGGGTCCGGGTCTTACCTGTCTCCACAGGCGTTTTGGGTCTCCGCTTCCCGCCCGTCTCAGGCGCGGGTTTCCGTCCAGCGGCGACCTGCCGCCTCCCGGCGGCCAGGATGTTACGTGCGGCGTTGACATCCCGATCGTGAACCACCCCGCACGGGCAACTCCACTCCCGGACCTTCAGCGGCATCTTGCCGGCGACAGTCCCGCACCCGGAGCACAGCTTGGAGGAGGGGAACCACCGGTCGATGCGATGAAAGACCCGCCCGTACAGCGCGGCCTTGTACTCCAGCATGCCGACGAAAGCCGACCACCCCGCGTCATGCACGGACTTGGCCAGCCGGGTGCGCGCCAGTCCCGCCACGGCCAGGTCTTCCACGTAGATCGCTTGGTTCTCGCGAACTATCCGGGTGGATTGCCGGTGGTGGAACTCGCGGCGCGCGTCAGCGACCTTCGCGTGCTGCCGGGCGACCTTCCGCCGGGCCTTGGCCCGGTTGCTCGAACCCTTGACCTTGCGCGACAGCGCCCGCTGGAGCTTCTTGAGTTTCTTCTCCGCCCTGCGCAGGAAACGCGGAGCGTCTATTTTCCGCCCGTCGGACAAGACCGCGAAGGCGGACAGGCCGAGATCGATTCCGACCTCGGACTCGACCGGCGCAAGGGGCCGCTGTTCGACGTCGACGACGAACGAGGCGAAGTACCGTCCGGCCGCGTCCTTGACCACCGTCACACTGGATGGATCGGCGGGCAAGGAACGAGACCAGCGGACCTCCACATCCCCGATCTTCGGCAGGCGCAACCCCCCGCCGAGCGTGACACAGAACCGGGCGTTCTTCGTGAAGCGGATCGCCTGCCGGTTGTCCTTGCGGGACCGGAACCGGGGCGGGCCCACCTTCGGCCCCTTCCGCCTCCCGCTGATCGAGTCGAAGAAGTTCCGGTACGCCTGGTTCAGGTCCGCCAGCGCCTGCTGCAACACCACAGCCGACACCTCACCCAGCCAGCAGCGCTCCGGGGTCTTCTTCGCCTCGGTGATGACCCGCCTGGACAGCTCTGCGTCCGAGATGTACGGCAACCCGGCCGCGTGGGCGTCGGACCGTGCGCGCAGCCCGTCGTTGAACACTATCCGCGCGCACCCGAACGCCTTGGCCAGCGCCACGCGCTGACCAGCGGTCGGGTAGAGGCGGAAGTTGTACCGGAGCTGCACAACGTGATCGTACGGTATACAGCCAGTAAGGAGACATCAAAAACCGGCAGGCCCCCGCGTTTTCGTCCTGCACGCCCACGTGGTTTCGCGACCAGGTTCCGGCACCGGGTGTTCACCGGGGCCCACCTGGAACGCATGGAGCAGATCATGCGGGACGTGTGCGCCGGCTTCGAGTGCGAGCCGGCCGAGTTCAACGGCGAGAGCGACCACATGCACCTGCTGGTGAACTTCCCGCCCAAGGTCGCCCTGTCCCAGCTCGTCAACAGCCTTAGGGGTGTCTCCTCTCGCCGGATGCGGCGCCAGGACTCGCGGGATCACGTCGAGCTTCATGATCGTCTCGTACGTGGGCACGGTGTCCCCGGGCAGCAGCCGGTTGACCTCGGCGTAGGCCATGGCGAGCACGTGCGGGTTGCGCAGCAGGTTGTAGAGGGCGAAGGAGAGCAGCCCGCTGGTGGTCTCGTGACCGGCGATGAGGAAGGTCAGCACCTGGTTGCGGATGTTCTCGTCGGACAGCCGCTCGCCGCTGCGCGGGTCGGCGGCCTCCAGCATCAGGCCGAGCAGGTCCTTGGCGCTGCCGCCTCCGTCGGCGGCGCGGCGCTGCGCGATGACCTCGTCCACGAGGGTCTGCATGACGTGGATGTCGGAGCGGTAGGCCTCGTCCTGCTTCTTCTTCAGTCTGGTGACCAGCGGCACCTGCCGGTCGCGGAGCATCGCCTCGGTGAGGGCGCGGCCCATCGCCTGCAGGAAGGGGTGGAGCTCGGGGGACTCGAAGGAGTCGAAGCGGTAGTCGAACCCGGTGAGCGAGATCGTGTCGAGCGTGAGCCGGGTCATGTCCGCGGGCACGTCGACCTCGTCCGAGACGGCCCACTTGGCGGCCAGGGCCTGCGCGACCTCCAGCATCTGCGGGAAGTAGGTCTTCATGGAGCGCTGGCTGAAGGCCGGCATAAGGATGCGGTGCGCGTGGCCCCAGACCGGCTCGTCGTGGCGGGCGGTGAACAGCCCGTCGCCGGCGAAGTCGCGGACGATGGACAGCGGCGGGTCGATGCCCTTGTAGAACCGGGTCTCGTCGCAGACCTCCGCCACCAGGTCCGGATCGTAGACGAACAGGACCCTGCGGCCGAGCAGGTCGAGCTGGTAGATGCCCTCGTCGTGCTCGGCCGCGAGCTTCTCGAAGTACGCGTTCGGCGCGTGCGCCGGGACCTGGAGCGTGTTGCCGAGCAGGGGCAGGCCCTGGGGGGCGGGAATGGACCGGGTGACCGGCATGAGAACCCCTCCTTCGTCGGCGGTCTTCTGATACCGCCAGCCATACACTGTATGGGCGCTATCATACGGTGTATGGCTGTGAGTGCGCGCAGGGGAAGCCCCCTGACACCCGAGGAGATCTACATGGCGGCCCTGCGTCTCATCGACGCCGCCGGGGTGGAGGCGCTGTCCATGCGCAAGCTCGCCGCCGACCTGGACGTCAACCCGATGTCGCTGTACCACCACGTGCCGAACAAGACCGGGCTGCTGCGCGGGGCCAGCGCCCTGGCGGGGTCACGGCTCCGGCTGCCGCCCGACGACGGCACCCCGTGGCAGGACCAGCTCCGCGCGCTGGCCCACGCCTACCGCTGCCTGGCGCGCGCGCACCCGTCGCTCTGGTCGTACGTCAACGCCCACCCGGAGCTGCTCGACCGCGAGGGCGAGATGTGGACGGTGTACACCCGCATCCTGGTCGCCGCGGGCGTGCCCTCCGACCGGCTGGTCCACACCCGCAAGGTGCTGTTCACCTTCGTCCTCGGCTTCCTGACGGCCGAGGCGGGCGGGGTGCTGGAGGCCATCGAAGGCGACGCCGACGCCGCCTTCGACGTCGCCGTCGAGCTCATCATCGCCGGCCTCGAGGCCCGGCGCGCCTGAGACGCGGCGACCGGCTCACATGGATACGGCCCGCGCCTCCCGGAAAGGGACGCGAGCCGTACCGGGAAATCAGGGTCAGGTCAGGGCAGCACCACCGCCACGGGGGTCACGCCGGCGGTGCGGAGGGTCGCGGGGAGCTGCGCGGCCCAGGGGTGTTCGTCGGCGGCGAGGCCCTCGGGGTTGTCGACGACGAAGCGGACGGAGCCGGAGGGGCCCGCCTGCTCGATCCACGTGGCGCCGAAGCCGGTCAGGGCCGCGGCGACCTTGGCGCGGTCGGCGGCGGCGACGGTGACGCGGATCGCCGCCTCGTGGTCGGCCGGGACGACGGCCGCGGCCTTCGGGGCGGCGGCGAGGGTCCGGGCCGCCGCGGCCGAGGGCAGGTCGGCGGCGATGGCGTTGACCACCAGCCGCGCGGTGCCGTCGGTGAAGGCGCGGAAGTTGGGGTCGGCGGCGAACAGCACCGCGTGCCCCGCGCCGACGGGCTCGTCCAGCACCGCCGCGGTCCCGCCCAGTTCCTCGGCGCCGACCTGGAAGCCGGAGACGAACCAGTCGGGGGAGGTCGCGGCCGGGTAGGAGGCGACGACCTGCGCCGGGTCGGAGGCCCGCATCAGCGGATCGTAGGAGTAGAAGGACCACGCCGTGCGGCCGACCCCGGCGGCCAGTGGCCCGGAGGCCACGTTGACACGGAACAGGGAGCCGGGGACGTCGGAGGCCGGCGCGGTGAACGTCGCCGTGCTGACCCCGGCCAGGGCCGCGAGCTGGGCGCCGCCGGCCCAGCCGACGTACCGGCCCCCGCCGCTCACCCACGCCTTGAGCGCGTCACGCCCGGCCTGGCCGAGCGCGGCGGACGCCGAGGCGGCCGGGCCGTTCGGGACGAGCAGCACCTGCACGCCGGACAGCTTGCCGGCCGCCACGTCCGCCGGGGTGAGCTTGGTGTACGGCAGCTTCCACTCGCGGTCGAGACGCTGGCGCAACCACCCGAGGGATTCGACGGTGCTGGTCGAGGTGCGCGACGGTTCGAGCACGGCGACCACCGGCTTCTTGGCGGGCGCGGGCGGCGAGACCACGGCCGGGATCTGCTTGGCCGGCAGGCCGAGCGGGAACAGCCGGCTGCCGGAGGACCCGCCGGACACGTTGGCGAGCAGCGGCAGGCTCCACGCGGTCACGTCGTAGAAGTAGGGGAACGGCGTGTAGCTGTCCTCGCCGAGCATGGCCTGGACCCAGTGCTTCTGTCCCTGCGCCATGGGGATCCAGTACGTGCCCTTGGGCAGCGTGGCGCGGTCCGGGGCCCGTCCGTACTCCTTGTAGTCCGGGACGGTGAGCGGGGTGGCCAGCGTGAACACCTGGACGTCCATGCGCTGGAGGCGCCGCACGATCGACTCGACCGCCGCCTTCTTGGCCGGGTCGTCGGCGCGCAGGAAGTAGTGGCGGACGGGGCGCTCGGGCACCTGGGTGATGACCTCGTGGCCCGGGTTGTACACCTGGTTGGGCTCCAGTTGCCCGGCGATGCCCTGCTTGAGCGCATCGATGTACATGCCGTGCCAGGTGGTGAGGATGCTCTCCTTGTGGGAGGCGGCGGCCGACAGCGACACCCACTGGGTGAGCGCCTGCTCGAAGGTGCGGACGTCGATGGGCGAGCTGCCGCCCTTCTCGAAGGTCATCCCGGCCGCGTTGAACCCGGTGGTCGGCACCGTGTCGCCGTACCCCATGTAGAACATGTCGTACACGTCGCGGTTGGTGAACGGGATGCCGCGCTTGGTGAACTCGTCGATCATCGACTGGCCGTACAGGTTGCTGATCCAGTCGTAGGCCGGCTCGGCGATGTCGTGGAAGATCGGGTCCGCGTTCGGCGGGAAGAAGTACTTGGTGCCGCCCTGCTCGTGCGCGTCGATGTAGAGCTGCGGCGGGTACTTGCGCAGGAGCTCCAGCTTGCCGTCCGTCTCCGGCTGCGTGCGGGCGAACCAGTCGCGGTTCATGTCGAACCCGTACGCGTTGCGCCGGGTGTCCGCCTCGCGCCCGTCCGGGTTCTGGGTCGGCACGACGACCACGATGGCGTTGTCGAGGATCTTGCGCGCGGCGCAGTCGTCGCGGTCGGACAGGTCGTACAGCGTCTTCAGGGAGGCGTCGGTGCCGCTCTCCTCGCCGCCGTGCACGTTGCCGGTGACCCACAGGATCGCCGGGGTGCGCTTGGCGAGCTGCCTGGCGAGGCCGGAGGGCGTCAGCGGGTTGCGCAGCGCCTTGATCGACAGCTCGATGGCGGCGAGCCCGGCCTTGGAGACGTTCGCGGGGTCGCCGACGATGGCGTACCGCACCGGGCGGCCCTCGGCCGTGGTCGCGAGGGTGCCGGTCACGACGCGGTCGGTGGCCTTGTCGATGGTGTCCAGGAGGGTGTCGGACTGCGCGGAGGTGACCTCCTGCTGCCCGAGGTCGAAGCCGAGCACGCTCTTGGGGGTGGGGACCTTGTTGCGATATACGGGCGTGGTTCCGGTCGGGTCGCACGTGCCGGACGGCGGGGTGTGGGTGGGAGTCGCCTGGGCGGCTCCGGCGGGGAGAACGATCGCGGCCGCCGCGAGGGCCGACGCGACCACCGTGAAACGGTTGATCATTCAGCAACCGTTTCATGACCATTTGTCCATGACAAGAGACGATTTTTAGGTCTACGTTACTTTTGTGGGCTATGTCCGTGATCTAGCTGTTTCGAGTGGATCGTGGATTTTGGCGTGCCCGTCGGCGGGTCAGGCCGCGGTGATCCCGCCGTCGACGGGGATGATCGCGCCGGTGAGGTACGCCCCGGCGCGCGACGCCAGGTAGATCGCCGCCCCGGCCATGTCGTCCGGGCGCCCGATGCGCCCGAGCGGGACGTGCGACTCGATCACGGCGCGCGCGGCGGGGTCGTCCAGCGCGTAGGCCATCATCTTGGACTCGAACGGGCCGGGCGCGATGGCGTTCACCGTGATGAACTCCGGGGCGAGCTTGATCGCCAGGTGGCGGGTGAGCATGTGGACGCCCGCCTTGGCGGCCGAGTACGCGTAGTTCTCGACGACCGGCACCCGCAGCCCGTCCACCGACCCGATGTTGATCACCCGCGCCGGGTCGTCGGCGGAGGCCGACGCGCGCAGCAGCGGCAGGAACCGCGTGGTCAGGAAGAAGACGCCCTTGACGTTGATGTCCCAGAGCTTGTCGAACGCGTGCCCGGGGTACTCCTCCAGCGGCGCGCCCCAGGTGGCGCCCGCGTTGTTCACCAGCACGTCCAGCCGGTCCTCGCGCCCGGCGACCGTCCCCACCAGGGTCTCGACGCCCTCGGCCGTCGACAGGTCGGCCGGCACGGCGACGCAGCCGAGCTCGGCGGCGGTCTTCTCGACCTCGGCCGCCTTGCGCGAGGAGATGTAGACGCTCGCGCCCGCGGACACGAAGCCCGCGGCGATCATCTTGCCGATGCCGCGGGAGCCGCCGGTGACGACGACCGTCTTGCCTTCCACCGAGAACAGTGTCATATAACCCGATGATGCCTTACGGCTGGATCCGCGTCATCCGTCGAGCCGGTTGTATGAGCCGCGGAAGAACACCAGCGGCCCCCGGTCGGCGTGCGCGCCCAGGTCGTGGACGCGGGCGACGACGATGATGTGGTCCCCGGCGACGTGCTCGGCCTCGATCGAGCAGTCGATCCACGCGAGGGTCTCGTCGATGAGAGGGTGCCCGCCGGGGGAGAAGGTCCAGGCGAGGCCCGCGAACTTGTCCGGGCCCCTCGCCGCGAGCTGCCTGCTGACGTCCTCGTGGTGCTCGGCCAGGACGTTCACGCACATGCGGCCGGCCGACCGCAGTCTCGGCCAGGTGGTGCTGGTGTGGGCGACGCAGAACGCGACCAGCGGCGGGTCGAGGGACACCGAGGTGAAGGAGTTGGCGGCGATGCCGCAGGGCTCGCCGGTGGCCGGGTCGATGGCCGTGATCGCGACGACGCCGGTGGCGAAGCGGCCGAGAACGTTCCTGAAGTGGCGGGAGTCGGCGGCTGCCGCCCTGTCACCCGCTGTGTTGCCCGCTGTGGCGCCCGCGCGCCTGCCAGGGGGAACGGGAGCCAGTAGGGAGGGCGGGTCCTCGCGTACGGCACCGGGATGCCCGTGGGCGGTGACCGCCCCATGCGGCGTGGCCAGCCGTGCCGCTGGGGTGCTCATCGTCGTACTCGCCTCCGAATTGGCTCTGTCTCCGCGACCAGCATGCAACCTCAACGGTGGTTCAGGTCAAGGGCGGGATGACGGAGTGGGGCCCGCCGCGCCCGCCGATCACGCCGGTGACGCCGCCTCGATTTGGCCAAGCACTTGCTTGCTTGAATGGTCCCGGAGGTGGCGTGATCAGCGCCGTTGGGAGCGAGGTCGCGTCCGAGACAGACCCTGGGGGGATGGGGTCGGCGCCGGCACGGCAGGGGGCGGTGTCGGATATACCGCATTATCCGAGAACAGCCCACTCAGACCCCCGTAACCACCCCCTACGCCCCGTCCGACGCCCGGCCGGCGGGCCGGTGGCACGCGGCCGAAGCACCCCGCGGGCGCCTCGGCATGCGCCATTCGGAAGTGTCCGGAAATTTCCTAACCTGAAGGACCGATTCCCCCACCCGCGGGTTGACGGTCACCGCGGTGCCGGACCACCGTGATGCCGGCGGCGGACGCGTCGAGCCGGAGACGAGGGACCCAGGACCCTGATCCCCGGAAAAACGAAAACGTGTCCTGGCGGGCGTGGGGGACCCGCCAGGACACGTTCGCCCCGGCGCGACTTCCAGGACCCCGGCGAGGGTTGGGGTCCTGGCCGCCGTTCATCGCACGGAGTCTGTGGGAGGCTCCTCGCCGAGTTCGCGCGGCCCTTCGGCCTGGGCGCGTTCGTCGGCGGGCCTTCGCAGATGGCGCTTCACGAGCTGGGCCGCGCCGACCGGATCGGCCGCCGGATGCGTGACGGTGAGGCCGTCCTCGTTCCAGACGAACGAGCCCTTCCTGCACCAGACGGTCAGCCCGGTCGTGACCGAGAGCACCGACATCCCGTTGCCGCTGCTCTGGTAGGTGTGCGTGAACCCCTCCCGATGCAGCGCGTAGCGCAGTAGACGCGTCGCCTCGCGCGGATCATGCCAGGGCAGATACGGCGTGCCCGCCCGGACTGCCAGCACAGGCCCTCACCCCCTCGCCGGCCCTTTGATGGATTTGTACCAACGTTTGGATAATGCGGGGTGGAGACGCTTGGGTCAAGGGGTTGTTTGCTGTCAGATCGAGATCGTCTAGATTCGTAGGTACAAAAGGACGGAACCGTAGGTGAGATTTGGCACGGTCGACGCTGTATCAGCAGGTGGCCGGCGAGCTGCGCAGGGCCATCTATTCCGGTGAGCTCGGGCCGGGCGCCCAGCTGCCGACGGAGATGGACCTCATGGACAGCCATGAGGTCAGCCGAAACACGGTACGCCTCGCGCTGGCCGAACTCGAGAACGAGGGTCTCATCACGCGGATGCGCCGCCGCGGCAGCTTCGTCCGCGACCGCCGCGCGCTGCTCATGCGCCCGCAGGACGAGCTGGGCGCCTCGCCCGGAGTGCTGCGCCGGGAGGCGTTCGCCGAGGCCGTCACCAAGGAGGGCCGCAAGCCCGGACAGGAGATCCAGGTCTCCATCGTCCGGCCGCCCGAGGAGATCGCCGCCCGTCTCGAACTGGAGGAGCACGCCTTCGCGGTGGTGCGCCGCCGCCTGCGGTACGTCGACGACCAGCCGTACAACACCAACGATTCGTACTTCCCGCACGCGCTCGTCCAGGACTCGGAGATCGCGCGGCCCGCGGACATCACCCGCGGCGCCAACCGCGTCCTGGAAGAGCTGGGCCACCGGCAGGTCCGCGTTGTGGACGACATTTCCGCGCGTATGCCGACTCCCGAGGAATCATCGCGCCTGCAACTCGAACCGGGTACCCCCGTCGTCGTCTATGTCCGGGTCGGATACGACCGTGAGGACACCCCGGTCCGGGTCGCCGTGTCGGTCCTGCCCGCCGACAAGCATCTGATCAGGTACGAGCTCGAACTGAGCTGACCTCGCGCGCGCCGCCCATGTGGTGACGCGGCCGCGCGGGCCCGCCGTGGGGGCGGGCAGGGGCCGCATTCCGGCTGACGCGCCGGCCGCGCGCGCCGGGCCCATCGGGCACGATTCGCCCGCCCGGCTCGCCGGCTCTGCGGCGAAGGCCGTTCGCGCCGCTCTTCACTGAGAAAGCCGCACGCCCTTCATCGGACACCCTCCGTGCCCGAGGCGTCACCCACGGCGACGAAAGGATCGATCATGTTCCGCGACACCTTCGACCGTGCCGAGTCCCTCAGCTCTCTCGGCTCCCTGGGCTCCCTGACCCTCCGTACGGCCACCCTCGACGACCTTCCCGGCGTCCTCGCGCTCCTGGCGGAGACGGCGGGCTGGCTGAACGGCCGCGGCATCCGGCAGTGGCCGGCCGGCGGGTTCCCCGCCGCGCGGATCGAGCCGCTGATCGCCGCGGGCACGTTGTACGTGCTGGAAGGCGCGGACGCCGCTGCCGGCGAGGACGGCGAGGACGGCGAGGACGGGCCCGCGGCCACCATGGCGCTGGACGACCACGCCGACCCCGAGTTCTGGCGGCGCTCCGACCACCCGGAGACGGCCCTGTACGTCCACAAGCTCGCGGTCAGGCGGGCCTTCTCGGGACGGGGGTTCGGAGAGACGCTGCTCGACTGGGCGGCGCTGCGCGTGGCGGCCGGCGGCCGACGGTGGCTGCGGCTGGACTGCTCCAAGGACAACCCCGCCCTGCAGGGCTACTACAGCAAGATCGGGTTCCGTCATGTCCGGACGGTGGACCTGCCCCACCGGGCCTCCGGCGCGTTGTTCCAGCGGGCCGCCGACCCGACCGCGCACGCCGTGCCGCGCGCCCGCCGGCGGGTTCCGTCGCACGTGCGCGTCCGATGAGATCCGGTCAGATCCAAACACCCTCGCCTACCTGGGAAAGATCCTCTTTGACCGTCCAATCCCGGACAGGTGAGGGCCTGTGGGTGGTAGCGGTCTAACTCCGGACATGAGGGTCCGATAACCTCTGGACCCATGACCGGATCGCTGCTTGAGGTGATCGCGATGGACGTGCGCGACGCCGTGGCCGCAGAGGAGGGCGGCGCGGACCGCTTGGAGATCGTGGCCGACATCTCGGTGGGCGGGCTCACGCCGGCCCCCGAGACCGTCGCGGCGATCGCCAAGGAGTCCGCGCTGCCCCAGATGGTGATGCTCCGGTGCAACGCGGGCTACACCGTCGGTCCCGAGGAGCTGGAAGGTCTGGAACGGGACGTGCGCGCCCTCACGGAGGCGGGGGCGGCCGGGTTCGTCTTCGGCTTCCTCGACCAGGAGGGAGCGGTCGACCTCGCCGCGACCGAGGCCCTCATCCACGCGGTGGCCCCTCTGCCCTGGACGTTCCACCGCGCGGTGGACAACGCCGCCGACGTGCAGGCGAGCTGGCGGGCCGTACGCCTGCTGCCGAACCTCGCCACCGTGCTGACCTCCGGCGCGCCCTCGGGCATCGCCGCCGGGCTGCCCGTGCTGCGCTCGCGGGCCGAGGCGGGCGACGCCCCGATCATCCTCGCCGGAGGCGGGCTCCAAGCCCACGTGGTGCCCCCGCTGCTGGACTACGGCGTCCGCGCCTTCCACGTGGGCGTCGCCGTGCGCGAGTCCTGGTCGCACCCCGTGGACGCCGAGCGGGTGCGGCGCTGGCGGCACCTCGTGGACACGATCTGACGTGCGCCTGACCCTGGGCGACCAGCCGCGCGTCGTCCCCGGGTTCGCTCTGGCCTTCGCCGAGCAGGAAGGGCGCTACCCCGGCCCGCCGGCGTCCTGGCAGCCCGTGCACACGGTGTACGTGCCCGCCCACCGCTTCGGCCGCGACACCGTCCGGGCCTGGGGAGAGACGGCCCTCGGCCTGCTGGAGTCCCACCTCCCCGGCGACGCCGCGCTCACCGACGTCTTCGGCGTGCCGCCCGGCGCCCTCGCAGCCGACGTGCGCCGCCGCGTGGCGCGCAAGCTGGCGGCCGAGCCCGTCGAGGACCTGCGCGTCGACTTCGAGGACGGGTACGGCGTCCGTCCCGGCGAGGAGGACGCCCACGCGGACGCCGCCGCGGAGGCCGTCGCCGCCATGAGCGCCGAGGGGACGCTGCCGCGCCGCTGGGGCCTGCGGGTCAAGTCGTTCGCGGACGGTGACCCCGCGCGGGCCGTGCGCACGCTGGACGGCTTCCTGACGGGCGTGACGGACCGGGCCGGGCAGCTTCCGCCCGGTTTCACGGTCACCTTCCCTAAAGTCCTTATGGAGGCGTATCTGGGGCAGTTCGCCGCAGTCCTCGCCTCCCTGGAGGGCGGCCTGGGGCTCGCGGCGGGGACGCTGCGGTTCGAGATGCAGGTCGAGGCGCCGCAGACCGTCCAGTTCCTGGCCCGCTCGCCCGATCTCGTCCCCTCGCTGGGCGGGCGCCTGGCGGCGGCGCACTTCGGCGTGTTCGACTACACGGCCGCCTGCGGCCTCCCGCCGGAGGAACAGCGTCTCGACCATCCGGTGTGCGACCACGCGCGCGAGGTCATGCGGGTCGCGCTCGCGGGCACCGGGGTCGAGCTGTCGGACGGCTCGCTCGCCGCCTCGCCCGCCTCCGACGACACCCGCGACGTCCACGCGCTGTGGCGCGCGCACGCCGGGATGGTGCGCCACTCGCTGCGCCACGGCTTCTACCAGGGCTGGGACATGCACCCCTCACACCTGGTCAGCCGGTACGCGACCGTGTACGCCTTCCACCTCGCCCACCGCGACGCCTACGCGGAACGCGTGAGCGCGTGGGAGGCGCGGCGGGACGCGGGCGGCGGCGTGATGGACGAGCCCGCGACGATCAAGACGCTGGCCGCCGCGCTGCGCCGCGCCCGCCTCGCCCTCGGCGACGACTGAGCGACGACCGGGCCACGACCGGGGCCCACGGACCGGGCACGGCGCGGGCGCTTCACACGATGGGCACGGCCGGGGGAGTGCGCCCGCAGGCCGCGAACATGGCGGGCCGCCCGACCAGCTTGACGTGCTCGCCGCGCCCGAGCGACGCGGCCAGCGCCGCCTCGGCGCCCTCAATGGCCAGCCAGTCGTCGTAGGTGATCGGCGAGATCCCGCGCGCGGCCAGCAGATCGTCCAGCCGTACGGCCGGGCCGGGGCGGCCGGGGCGCGCGGCGAGGTCGGCCAGCAGCGTGCGGACGGTCTCGGCGGCGTCGGACTTGTTGGTGCCGATGACGCCCGTCGGGCCGCGCTTGAGCCACCCGGCGACGTACTGCCCCTCGCCGACCCGCCCGGCGACGTTCGGCACGGTCATGGTCGCGGTGTCGAACGGCACGCCCGGCAGCGGGACGCTCTGGTAGCCCACCGAGCGCAGCACCATGCCCACCGGGATCGTCTCGTACTCGCCGGTGCCGGTGACCCGCCCGTCCACCAGGCGGGTGCGCTCCAGCCGCAGCGCCTCCACCCGGGTCGTGCCGAGGATCTCGACCGGGCGCAGCCAGAACCGCACCTCCAGGCGGCGCGGACGTCCCTCGGACGCGCGCGCCGACCACGAGCGCAGCACCTCGACGTTGCCCCGGACCTGCCGCGGCAGCCCTTCCAGGTCGCCCGTGCGGGCCTCCTCGGGGCGGACCCGGACGTCGCAGTTGGCCAGCTCACCGAGCTCGCGCAGCTCCTTGAGCGTGAACTTGGCGTGCTCGGGGCCGCGCCTGCCGATCATGTGGATGCCCGTGACCTGGCTCTTGGCCAGCCGCCCGAGGACCTCCTCGGGCACGTCGGTCGGGCGCAGCTCCTCGGCGGCCTTGGCGAGGACGCGCACGACGTCCACGGCGACGTTGCCGACGCCGATCACCGCGACCTCGGGGGTGCTGAGCGAGTCCAGGGAGAAGGTGTCCGGCGGCACGTCCGGGTGGCCGCAGTACCAGTTCACGAAGTCGGTCGCGGCCACGCTGCCCGGAAGGTCCTCGCCGGGGATGCCCAGGTGACGGTCCACCATGGCGCCGGTGCAGTAGACCACCGCGTCGTAGCTCGCGGTCAGCTCCTCGACGGTGACGTCCGAGCCGAGTTCGATCCCGCCGAGGAACCGCACCGCGGGCAGCTCCAGCACCCGCCGCAGGTAGCCGGCGATCGACTTGATCGAGGTGTGGTCGGGGGCGACGCCGTATCTCACCAGGCCGTACGGGGTCGGGAGGCGGTCCAGCACGTCGATCTCGACGGGCTCGCCCGCCTGCTTCGTCAGCGCCTCGGCCGTGTAGATGCCGGCCGGACCCGATCCCACGATCGCCACGCGCAGCGACATGTGGCCTCCTAAGCGGGGCATCACACCCCGCGTCGTCTTGGAGCGATTCTCGCGGAACACGATCGTCCCGGCCAGACTCGCGCGCCGGAGGTCATCGAGATGACGCGGCCCGGTCACCTCCGAGGCACGGAGCGTCCGCGGGAGGGAGCCGCGTGCTCACATGCCCAGCCTATGGAGGGCGGGGGGCGCGTGGGGCGTGGCGCGCCGAGATCTTGTGGCGCGGGAACGACGGCGTGCGGAACCGTGTGGGGTCGTTATCGGGGCGAGGACGGACGCCGGACTCGATAGCCTGTATACCTGTCAACCCGCGACCGAGGAGTAGCCGTGCTGCTGCGTATGTCCACCCTGTTCCTTCGCACCCTGCGTGAGGATCCGGCGGACGCGGAGGTGCCGAGCCACAAACTGCTCGTCCGCGCCGGCTACGTCCGCCGCGTCGCCCCGGGCATCTACTCCTGGCTGCCCCTCGGCAAGATCGTCCTGGAGAACGTCGCGCGCGTGGTGCGCGAGGAGATGAACGCGATCGGCGGCCAGGAGGTGCTGTTCCCCGCGCTGCTGCCCCGCGAGTACTACGAGGCCAGCGGCCGCTGGGTCGAGTACGGTGACACGCTGTTCCGGCTGAAGGACCGCAAGGGCGCCGACTACCTCCTGGGTCCCACCCACGAGGAGCTGTTCACCGACATGGTCAAGGGGGAGTACTCCTCCTACAAGGACTATCCGGTCATCCTTTATCAAGTCCAGACGAAGTACCGCGACGAGGCGCGCCCCCGGGCCGGTATCCTGCGCGGCCGCGAGTTCCTCATGAAGGACTCCTACTCCTTCGACCTCGACGACGACGGGCTCAAGCGCTCCTATGAGCTGCACCGCGAGGCGTACATCAAGCTGTTCGACCGGCTCGGCATCAGCTACAAGATCGTCTTCGCGGTCTCCGGCGCCATGGGCGGCTCGGCGTCCGAGGAGTTCCTCGCGTCCACCCCCACCGGCGAGGACACCTTCGTGGCCTGCCACAACTGCGGGTTCGCCGCCAACGCCGAGGCCGTCGTCACCCCCGCGCCCAAGGCCGTCACCACCGGGCACCCCGCCCTGGAGGTGCTCGACACGCCGGACACCCCGACCATCGAGTCGCTGGTCTCCTTCGTCAACGAGCGGTACGGCCTCGGCGTCACCGCCGCCGACACGCTGAAGAACATCGTGGTCAAGGTGCGCACGCCCGGCTCCGACGAGACCGAGACGCTGATCGTCGGCCTGCCCGGCGACCGCGAGGTCGACTTCAAGCGCCTGGAGGCCTCGCTCTCCCCGGGCATCCCCGAGATCTTCGAGGCCGCCGACTTCGAGCGCCACCCCGGCCTCGTGCGCGGCTACATCGGCCCGCAGATCCTCAAGGAGCTCGGCATCCGCTACCTGGTGGACCCGCGCGTCGTGGCGGGCACCTCCTGGGTCACCGGCGCCAACGAGCCCGGCAGGCACGCGGCGCACGTCGTGGCCGGGCGCGACTTCGAGGCCGACGGCACGATCGAGGCGGCCGAGGTCCGCATGGGCGACGACTGCCCCCGCTGCGCCCACCCGCTGTCCATCGACCGCGGCATCGAGATCGGCCACATCTTCCAGCTCGGCCGCAAGTACGCCGACGCCGCGTCCCTCGACGCGCTCGGCCCCGACGGGAAGCCGATCCGCGTCACCATGGGCTCCTACGGCGTGGGCGTCTCGCGCGCCGTGGCCGTCCTCGCCGAGCAGAAGCACGACGAGCTGGGCCTGGTCTGGCCGCGCGAGGTCGCGCCCGCCGACGTCCACATCGTCGGCACCGGCAAGGAGAACCAGGTCGAGGTCGCGGTGAGGCTCGCCGAGGAGCT
The DNA here is from genome assembly GCF_040653595.1 of Sphaerisporangium sp. NPDC051011. Lineage (NCBI taxonomy): Bacteria > Bacillati > Actinomycetota > Actinomycetes > Streptosporangiales > Streptosporangiaceae > Sphaerisporangium > Sphaerisporangium sp. NPDC051011. Next base: position 81,555 of record NZ_JBFAGG010000007.1, read on the forward strand.
CGAGGCCAAGGGGCTGCGCGTGCTCGTGGACGACCGCGCCGCGGTCTCGCCGGGGGTGAAGTTCAAGGACGCCGAGCTGCTGGGCGTCCCCACCATCCTGATCATCGGCCGCGGGCTCGCGCAGGGGGTCGCCGAGCTGCGCGACCGCGCGAGCGGGGTCAAGGAGGAGATTCCTCTGTCCGAGGCCGTCGCGCGGGTGCTGGCCGCCGCGGCGCCGGAGGCCTGAGCCTTCTCCGTCCGGAACGCGTTTGGCGAACGTGGAATTATCGCGACAAGTCCGGCTGGCCAAGGGAAACCGGCGGCGGAGTGATCGGCTGCGGGGGCGGTGTGGCGCCCACCGGAGCGGTCCAGCCGGGCAGGTCCGCGATGGCGGGACGCCAGCCGTACCCCCGGACCGCCGACTCCTGCATCGCCAGGGCCGCCAGCCGGCGCAGCGAGGCGTCCTCGACCGCGGCCAGCTCCAGGTAGGCGGCGGTGACGCGGTCCTCCACCAGGGCCGCCAGGCGCGCGGCGTCGGCGGCGGCGTTCACCGGGAACGGCAGGTCGTAGGCCGCGCCGGACTCCGACGGCGTGCCGCCCCTGGCCGCGATCAGCCCGCGGAGCTGGTCGCGCCGGGCGCGGTGGGCGTTGTAGCCGTCCGTCGCCGAGGACCGCTGCCGGCCGCTCGTGCGCGCGCCCACGAAGCCGTACGCGTACACGGCGGCGTGCTCGGCGTCCAGCACCTTGTTGAGGGCGTTCAGGGCGTTGAGAGTGCCCGGCGGCTGCGGCGCGCCGGTCACGACACCCTCGCCAGGGCGGCGGCGTGCGCGGCCTCGCAGGCGCCGATGCAGGCCAGAAGCTGCGCCAGCGCGGGGGAGACGTCGCCGATCTGGCGCGGGCGGGTGGCCGCGGCCTTGCGTTCGGCCTCGCGCAGCCTGCCGATCGAGATCTTGCCCGGCGAGGCGGACCCCGTGGGTGACGGCGTGGGCCCCGACGGCGTGGGAGTCGCGGGCATCGGCGACCTCGGCAGGCGGCGGCGCAGCTCGGCGATGTGGGCCTCGTGGCGCCGCTGGAAGGGCAGCAGCCCGGCCGCGGCCTTGGACCCGGGCGCGGCGGCCTGCCGGTAGAGGGCGACGATGCGCTCCTTGTCGGCGATGACCTTGGTCACCAGGATGGTCTCGGGGTCGGGCGTGGCGGGGCCGGAAGGGGCGGTGCCCCCTTGCCCGTTCTGCCCGGTGGAACAGCCGGCGACGGCCGCGGCGACCGCCCCCGCGGCGGTGCCGCGCAGCACCGCGCGCCGGGACACGGCACGCTGACGCACGGCACCTCCCGTGGATGACGGCTTTTGCTGGCTTGGCACATAGCATCGTACGGCGCATCACCCGGTGGGTGACCGAGTGGCGCTCTTTCCGCGTCCTGGTGTCGATAGGCTGGTGAACCGTTGGGGCGAGGTACACCTTTGGCCGCCGTGCCCGGATGGCCGATAATCAATGGGAGGTCAGCATGGGCGCCGATGCTCGACGCGACCGCCTGATCAAGCTTCTCGAGCCCGTCGTCGCCGTCGAGGGCCTCGATCTGGAGGGCGTCACGGTGACGCCCGTCGGCAAGCGGCGGCTCCTGCGCATCATCGTCGACGGCGACGGCGGCGTGAGCCTCGACAAGGTCGCCGACGTCAGCAAGCTCGTCTCCAAGGCGCTCGACGAAAGCGACGCGATGGGCGGCGGCCCGTACGTCCTGGAGGTCAGCTCGCCCGGGGTCGACCGCCCGCTGACCGAGCCGCGCCACTGGCGCAGGGCCAAGGGCAGGCTGGTGAAGGCCGACCTGCGCGACGGCACCACGGTCGAGGGCCGCGTCCTGTCGGCCGAGGACGCCGGGGTCAAGCTCTCGGTGGACGGCGCGGCGCGCCTGTTCGCCTGGGAGGAGCTCGCCAAGGGGCGGGTCCAGGTCGAGTTCAACCGGCCGGACGGCTTGGACGGCCTGGAAGACGACGCGGACGACATGGATGACGACGCCGACGAGACCGACGACGTGGACGACACGGACGACGAAGACGAAGACGAAGAACACGACGCCGGCGACGACGGCGCCAAGGGCTAAGGGGGAGCCTTGTGGACATTGACATGAGCGTCCTGCGCAGCCTTGAGCGGGAGAAGGACATCTCCTTCGACCTGGTCGTCAAGGCGATCGAGGACGCGCTGCTCATCGCCTACCACCGCACCGAGGGCGCGGCGGGCAAGGCGCGTGCCGAGCTGGACCGCCAGTCCGGCCACGTGAGCATCTGGGCCTCCGAGCTGGACGAGGACGGCCAGGTGATCCGGGAGTACGACGACACCCCGGGCAACTTCAGCCGCATCGCCGCGACCACCGCCAAGCAGGTCATCCTGCAGCAGCTCAGGAACGCCGAGGACGAGATCAACTTCGGCGAGTTCGCGAGCCGCGAGGGCGAGCTGGTGGCGGGCGTCATCCAGCAGGGCAAGGACCCCCGCGTGGTGCTGGTCGACCTCGGCAAGATCGAGGCGATCCTGCCGCACAACGAGCAGGTCCCCGGTGAGGAGTACGTCCACGGCGAGCGGCTGCGCTGCTACGTCGTGCAGGTGAAGAAGGGGCACAAGGGTCCCTCGGTCACGCTGTCGCGCACCCACCCGAACCTGGTGAAGAAGCTGTTCGCCCTGGAGGTCCCCGAGATCGCCGACGGCACCGTCGAGATCGCGGCCATCGCCCGGGAGGCCGGCCACCGCACCAAGATCGCGGTCCGCTCGCGCCGGGGAGGCGTCAACGCCAAGGGCGCCTGCATCGGCCCGATGGGGTCGCGGGTCCGTAACGTGATGACCGAACTGCACGGCGAGAAGATCGACATCATCGACTGGTCGGAGGATCCGGCCGAGTTCGTCGGGAATGCCCTGTCGCCCGCGCGGGTTTCCCATGTCGAGGTGATCGACCTGGACGGGCGCGTGGCGCGGGTCACGGTGCCCGACTACCAGCTCTCGCTCGCGATCGGCAAGGAGGGGCAGAACGCCCGCCTCGCCGCTCGCCTCACCGGGTGGCGCATCGACATCCGTCCCGACACCCAGGCCGCGGCGGCCGGGGACGTCCGGGAATCCGGAGATACGGGGAATACGGGGAATGCCGTCGGTCCCGCCGATGCCTCCACAAGGTAAGCTTGAATACGGTGGCCGGGCGGCCCCTCTCAGAACATGTGTGGGCTGCCGGGTTCGCACGGTAAAGTCCGAGCTGCTCCGCCTGGTGGTGGTCGAGAACGAGATCGTTCCCGACCAGCGAGGCCGGTCGCATGGCCGCGGTGCGTATGTGCATCCGGCTCTGCGCTGCCTGGAGCTCGCCGAACGTCGCCGGGCGTTCCCGCGTGCGTTTCGCACGACGGGGCCGCTCGACGCGGCGTGCGTGCGGGCTTGTCTCGCGGGGCTTGACGCCGAATAGGACCGGGTGAATGGTTACCAACTGTCATGTAGGACGCCGAGTCGATGGGCGGGTCAGATAGCGATGAGCGCCTGATGAGCATGCGGCGATGAGTACGTCTAGGTAGCGACGGTCCGGCGGCACAGCCTCCCGGGCCGAGTTAGGGAGTGCAGTGGCGAAGGTCCGAGTCTACGAACTCGCCAAGGAGTTCGGAGTCGAGAGCAAGGTCGTGATGGCCAAGCTCCAAGAAATGGGCGAGTTTGTACGATCGGCGTCTTCAACGATAGAGGCGCCGGTGGTCCGCAAGCTTACGGAGGCGTTCAACAGGGGCTCCTCCGATTCCAGGGGCGGCGACAGGTCGTCCAGGGCGCCGAAGGCGTCCCCCCGTCCGGGCCCGAGCCCGGCCGGCAACGGTGCGACACCCGGCCAGGCGGCTCCGCGCCCCGGCCCGCGTCCCGGTCCCGGGCCGCGCCCCGGCCCCGGCAACATCGCGCCGCGTCCGCCCGTTCCGATGCCCCATGTCAACCAGCCGGTCAACCAGCAGCCGGCGCAGGAGGCCCCTCGCCCGGCGCCGCGTCCCGAGGCTCCCCGCCCGGCCGCGCCGCGCCCCGAGGTCCCGCGTTCCGAGGCTCCGCGGTTCGAGGCGCCGCGCACCGAGGCGGCACGCTCCGACGCGCCGCGTTCCGAGACGCCCCGCCCGGCGGCCCCGGGCGCCCGTCCCGGCCCCGGTCCGAAGCCCGGCCCGCGTCCCGGCCCCGGGCCGCGTCAGGCGGGCTCCTCGGCTCCCGGCGGAGGCGCCCCCGGTGGCGCCCCGGCGGGTCCCAGGTCCGGAGCCCCGTCGTCCGGCGCGCCGCGTCCGGGCGGCCCGAAGCCGGGCCCGCGCGGCCCGCGCCCGGGCAACAACCCCTTCTCGTCCACCGCGAGCGGCATGGGCCAGCGCCCGCCGCGTCCGGGCCGTGAGGGCGGTGGCCCTCCCGGCCGCGACGGTGGTCCCCGTGAGGGCGGCCCCCGCGAGCCGCGCCGCGACGGCCGTGACGGTCCTCGCGAGCCGCGTCGTGACGGCGGTCCCCGCGACGGCGCGATGCCGCGTCCGCCCGGCGCCCGTCCCGGCCCGCCCGGTGCGGGTGGCCCGCGTCCGGGCCCGGTGCCCGGCCCGCGGCCCGGCGGCGCTCCCGGTGCGGGTGGTCCCCGTCCCGGTGGCCCGCGTCCGAACCCGATGATGATGCCTTCCCGTCCGCTCGGCCCCGGTGGTGGCGGCGGTGGCGGTGGCGGCGGCGGCGGTCGTCCCGGTGGCGGCGGTGGCCGTCCCGGCGGTGGCGGCGGTCGTCCCGGCGGCGGCGGTGGCGGTCCTCGTCCCGGTGGCGGCGGCTTCGCCGGTCCGCGCACGGGTGCGGGCGGTCGTCCCGGCGGCGCCGGAGCCGGTGCCGGCACCGGTGGCGGCGGTGGTTTCGCCGGTCGTCCCGGCGGTGGCGGCGGTCGCGGCCGTGGTGGTGGCACCGCGGGCGCCTTCGGTCGTCCCGGCGGGCGTCCCACGCGTGGTCGCAAGTCCAAGCGCCAGAGGCGTCAAGAGTTCGACAACATGCAGGCGCCGTCGATCGGCGGCGTGCAGGTTCCCCGCGGCACCGGCCAGACGCTGCGCCTTCCGCGCGGAGCCTCCCTGTCCGACTTCGCCGACAAGATCGGCGCGAACCCGGCGTCGCTGGTGCAGATCATGCTGCACCTCGGCGAGATGGTGACCGCCACCCAGTCGGTGAACGAGGAGACCCTGCAGCTGCTGGGCGCCGAGCTCAACTACGTCATCCAGGTCGTCAGCCCGGAGGAGGAGGACCGCGAGCTTCTCGAGTCCTTCGACATCGAGTTCGGCGAGGACGAGGGCGACGAGTCCGACCTCGCGCCGCGCCCGCCGGTCGTGACCGTCATGGGTCACGTCGACCACGGTAAGACGAAGCTGCTGGACGCGATCCGCAACACCAACGTGGTGGCCCGCGAGGCCGGCGGCATCACCCAGCACATCGGCGCCTACCAGGTGGCGACCGAGCACGAGGGCAACGAGCGGAAGATCACCTTCATCGACACCCCGGGTCACGAGGCGTTCACCGCCATGCGTGCCCGCGGTGCCCAGGCGACGGACATCGCCGTGCTGGTGGTCGCCGCCGACGACGGCGTGAAGCCGCAGACCATCGAGGCGCTCAACCACGCCCACGCGGCCGAGGTGCCGATCGTGGTCGCGGTGAACAAGATCGACAAGGAGGGCGCGGACCCGACGAAGGTGCGGGCCCAGCTCACCGAGTACGGTCTGGTGGCCGAAGAGTACGGCGGCTCGACGATGTTCGTGGACATCTCCGCCAAGGAGGGTCTCGGCATCGACGACCTGCTGGAGGCGATCCTCCTCACAGCGGACGCCGAGCTCGACCTTCGGGCGAACCCGAAGATGGACGCCCAGGGCATCGCCATCGAGGCCCACCTGGACAAGGGCCGCGGCCCGGTCGCCACGGTGCTGGTCCAGCGCGGCACGCTGCGCGTCGGCGACTCGATCGTCTGTGGCGAGGCATTCGGCCGCGTCCGGGCGCTGCTGGATGACAACCTGCAGCCGGTCACCGAGGCCGACCCGTCGCGTCCGGTCCAGGTGCTCGGCCTCACGGCCGTCCCCGGCGCCGGTGACAACTTCATCGTCGTCAACGACGACCGCATGGCTCGGCAGATCGCCCAGCAGCGCGTGGCCCGGCAGCGCATCGCCGACATGGCGAAGTCCAGCCGCCGCCGCACGCTCGAAGAGCTGTTCCAGGACATGGAGAAGGGCAACACCGACGAGCTCAAGCTCATCATCAAGGGTGACGTCTCCGGTTCCGTGGAAGCCCTCGAGGACGCGCTGCTCAAGATCGACGTCGGCGACGAGGTCCGGCTGCGGGTGCTCCACCGCGCGGTCGGCGCCATCACCGAGTACGACGTCAACCTGGCGATCGCGGACGACAACGCCGTCATCATCGGCTTCAACGTGCGCCCCGAGGTGCGGGCGCGCGACCTGGCCGAGCGCGAGGGCGTCGACATCCGCTACTACTCGGTCATCTACCAGGCGATCGAGGAGATCGAGGCGGCCCTGAAGGGCATGCTGAAGCCGGAGTTCGAGGAGACGCAGACCGGCACGGCCGAGGTCCGCGAGGTCTTCAAGGTTCCGAAGATCGGCAACGTGGCGGGCTGTCTGGTCCGCTCGGGCACGATCACCCGCAACAGCAAGGCCCGGATCATCCGCGACGGTGTCGTCGTGGCCGACAACCTCACGGTGTCGTCCCTGCGCAGGTTCAAGGACGACGCGACCGAGGTCCGCGAGGGCTTCGAGTGCGGTATCGGCCTCGGGTACAACGACATCAAGATCGACGACGTCATCGAGACGTTCGAGATGCGGGAGAAGCCGCGCGTCTGACGGTGTGGAGGTAGCGCGGCGGCGGGCGTCCGCGGGGTTCCCCTCGTGGGCCCCGCGGTCGCCCCTGCCGTGCCCTCAACCCCGTGACAAGCGGCGCCGGCCATGTACATAGGTGCTCTGACTTTGGACATCCTGCTCGGCGACGTCCATTCGCTGAAGCAGAAGCGCTCCGTGGTGCGCCCGCTCATCGCCGAGGTGCGCCGTCGGTTCCCCGCGGTCGCGGTCGCCGAGACCGGCCATCTCGACCTGCACCGCCGCAGCGAGATCGGCGTCGCCGTCGTCTCCGCCACCGCCGCCAACTGCGGCGAGGTGCTGGAGGCGTGCGAGCGGCTGGTCGCGTTCCATCCGGAGATCGAGGTCCTGTCCGCGAGACAACGGCTCTTCAACGAAGACGAAGATTAGGGCCCGCGGGAAGTCATGCTTCCCGCGGGCCGTTAAGCGAGAAAAGCGAGCAAAGAGGGGGAGCGCGATCGTGGACGCAGCACGCGCCCGTAAACTTGCGGACCGCATTCAGCAGGTCGTGGCCGAGATGCTGGAGCGGCGGATCAAGGATCCCCGCCTCGGCTTCGTCACCGTGACCGACACCCGCATCACCCCCGATCTCCGTGACGCGACCGTGTACTACACCGTGTTCGGGTCGGAGGCCGAGCGGGCGGACACCGCGGCCGCCCTGGAAAGCGCCAAGGGCATCATCCGCTCGGAGGTCGGCCGCCAGACCGGCGTCCGGCACACCCCGACGCTGACCTTCAGCCACGACCCGCTTCCCGACAACGCGCGGCACCTGGACGAACTGCTCGCCGAGGCCCGCGCCCGGGACGAGGAGATCGCCAAGAAGGCCGAGGGCGCGGTCCACGCGGGCGAGGCGGACCCCTACCGCAGGCCCGACGAGGAGGACGACGAGGCCGGCGACGACCTCGGCGGCATGGCCGAGCCGACCACCGACGGGGCGAGGCGTACCGCACTGTGACCACCGGCACCTCATCCCACACCCCGCTCGCGCACGTCGTCCGCGAGGGCGACTGGCGGCGGGCCGCCGAGCTCGTCCGGGAGGCCCGCGAGATCGCGCTGGTCTGCCACGTCTCCCCGGACGGGGACGCGCTCGGCTCCATGCTGGGCATGGGGCTGGCCCTGCGCGCCGCCGGCAAGCGGGTGGTGGCGTCGTTCGGCGAGCGGCGGTTCTCGGTGCCGCGGCTGCTGCGGTACCTCCCCGGCCAGGACCTGCTGGTCGAGCCCGGCGACTACCCGGCCGAGCCCGACGTGATGATCAGCTTCGACGTCCCCACCCTCGACCGTCTCGGTCTGCTCGCCCCCAACGCCGGCAAGGCCCACGAGCTGATCGTGATCGACCACCACCCGTCCAACACGGGTTTCGGCAGCGTCCCGCTCGTCGACTCCGCAGCGGCCTCGACGTCCATGCTCGTGGAGGAGCTGCTCGGCCGGCTCGGGTACCCGGTGGACCGCGACATCGCCACCTGCCTGTACACGGGGCTGGTCACCGACACCGGGTCGTTCCGGCATTCCTGCACCACGCCCGCCGCCCACCACATGGCGGCCCGCCTGGTGGCGGCCGGCCTGCGCACCGACGAGATCGCGCGCGAGCTGTGGGACCGTTCCCCGTTCGCCTACCTCAAGGTGCTCGCCGCGGCCCTCGGCCGGGTGACCCTCGACCCGGCCGCCGCGGGCGGGCTCGGCATGGTGTGGACGTACGTCCCGCGCGCCGACCGCGCCGCCTACTGCCTTCCGTACGAGGAGTGCGAGGGCATCATCGACGTGATCCGCCGCACCGACGAGCCGGATGTCGCGGTCGTGCTCAAGGAGGACGACGACGGCGCCTGGCAGGTGTCCACGCGCTCCAAGGGCGGGGTCGACGTCGGCCGGGCCTGCACGGCCATGGGCGGCGGCGGCCACGTCCGGGCGGCCGGTTTCACCTCGCACGACTCCCCGGAGGAGACGGTCGCGAGATTCCGCAGCCTTCTGCGCCCCTCGGTCTGAGGCGCGCGCCGCGAATTCATCGACAAGGACGGGTCTGGCATGAGCACGACGGGCGGCACCGGAGCGGGCGAGGGCACGGCGCGGGCCAGGCGTCCCGTGCCGCCCAGCGGCCTGATCATCGTGGACAAGCCCGCCGGCTGGACGTCCCACGACGTCGTCGGCAAGATGCGGCGCCTGGCCGGCACGCGCAGGGTCGGGCACGCGGGCACCCTGGACCCGATGGCCACCGGCGTGCTCGTGGTCGGCGTCGAGAAGGCCACCCGCCTTCTCGGTCACCTCGCGCTGACCGAGAAGGGGTACGACGCGACGATCCGCCTCGGGGCCACGACCAACACCGACGACGCCGAGGGCGAGGTGCTCGCCGAGACCTCGGCAGCGGGGGTGACCGACGAGGCGATCCGCGCGGGCGTTGCCGCGCTCACCGGGCCGATCCTCCAGGTTCCGCCGCAGGTCAGCGCGATCAAGGTGAACGGCGAGCGCGCCTACAAGCGGGCCAGGGCGGGCGAGGAGGTCGCGCTCGCGGCCCGGCCTGTGACCGTCCACGCGTTCGAGGTGACCGCCGTGCGGCGTGACGGGGACGCCGTCGAGGTCGACGCCTCGGTGAGCTGCTCCAGCGGCACCTACATCCGCTCGCTGGCCCGCGACCTGGGGGAGGCGCTGGGCGTCGGCGGCCACCTGACCGCCCTGCGCCGCACGCGCGTGGGCCCGTACGACCTGTCGGTGGCCAGGACCATCGACCAGCTCGCCCAGGACTGCGCGATCCTGCCGATGGCCGAGGCGGTGGCGGCGGCCTTCCCCCGCATGGACGTCTCTGAGGAGCAGGCCCGCATGATCGGCCACGGCGGGCGCCTGCCCTCGGCCGGCCTCGGCGGCGGGCCCATCGGCGTCTTCGCTCCGGACGGCACCCTGCTCGCCCTGGTGGAGGAACACGGCAGGACGGTCAAACCGCTCGCCGTCTTCGTCCCCTGAGCCTGTATCGGCACGCGGCGGGCAGGGATGATCGTCACGTACGACCTCCGGGGGTGTCCATGAGCGGGCGCGCTCGCGGGTACGACACCCCGTAGTCCCCCCCGCTGTGCGGCTCCGGGCTCAAGCCGCCCGCCCGAGTGGGCTACTCTCGACCCCGTGTGGAGAAAATCATCCCGCACGGCAGGCGTGGTGAACGGGTACGAAGATCAGCACAGGAACGGGGTCGAGGTGCAGGGCTGGCACGGACTCGAAGACGTGCCCAGAGACTGGGGCAGGTCTGTCATCACGATCGGGGTGTTCGACGGCGTGCACCGGGGGCATCAGCGCATGGTCACGCGGGCTGTGGCCCTGGCGGCCGATCTCGGCCTCCCCTCCGTGGTGATCACGTTCGACCCCCATCCGGACGAGGTGGTGAGGCCGGGCGCGCACCCGACCCGTCTCACGACGCCCCGGCATCGCGGCGAGCTGCTCGGCGCGCTCGGTGTGGACGCGGTCTGCGTGCTGCCGTTCACGCTGGAGTTCTCCCGGATGACCCCCGACGAGTTCGTCCAGGCCGTGCTCGTCGACCGCCTGCACGCGGCGGGCGTGGTCGTGGGTGAGAACTTCAGGTTCGGCCACAAGGCCGCGGGCGACGTCGACACGCTGCGCGAGCTCGGCGAGAAGTACGACTTCGTCGCCGAGGGGGTTCCTCTGGTGACCGACGGGGAGGCGATCTCCTCCAGCTCGATCCGAGAGAGCCTGGCCTCCGGCGACGTCGCGGCGGCGGCCGAGGCGCTCGGCCGTCCCCACCGGGTGGAGGGCGTGGTCGTCCGGGGCCACCAGCGGGGCCGGGCCCTGCTCGGGTTTCCCACGGCCAACGTCGAGTCGCCCCCGTTCACGGCGATCCCGGCCGACGGCGTCTACGCGGGCTGGCTCGAGTGCGTCCAGTCGCCCTCGCCGTACGACGGTCACCGCTGGCCGGCGGCGATCTCCATCGGCACCAACCCGACGTTCGAGGGCGTCGAGCGCACGGTGGAGGCGTACGCCCTGGACCGCGACGATCTCGATCTCTACGGCGCCCATGTGGTGGTCGACTTCGCCGTGCGGCTTCGCGACACGCTGAAGTTCGACTCGATCGAGGCGCTCGTCGAGCAGATGCGCCGCGATGTCGACGAGGCCCGGCGCCTGATCGCCGGGTGACCGGCCCGGGGCGCCCGGGGTGGGGTGCGCGCATCGAGCGCGGTGGTGCCGCGGCGGTGGTAGCCTGACGTGTCGGCTCGGTTTCGGCGCGCTGCGCGCTGCCCGTCGGCATTTACGGCGACTGTAGGCGCACACGGTCGTTCGTAGACATTCGACCAGTCGCGTGCGCCCGTAGAAGATCTAAGGAGAGCCGTGTCGCTCGACACCGCCGCCAAGAAGCAGATCATCGCCGATTACGGTACCGGCGATGGGGACACCGGGTCCCCTGAGGTGCAGATCGCTCTGCTGAGCAAGCGCATCAGCGAGCTCACCGAGCACCTCAAGACCCACAAGCACGACCACCACAGCCGCCGCGGGCTGCTGCTGCTGGTCGGCCGTCGGCGCCGCCTGCTGAAGTACCTCATGAGCAAGGACATCACGCGGTACCGCACCCTCATCGAGCGGCTCGGCCTGCGTCGATAATGTGGAAGGGAGCGGCTTCCTGCCGCTCCCTCTCTCATATCAGGGCAAAGGCCACCTTGATACGGGGAAACATGGTCGGCGCGTCGTAGCGCGACCGGGCTCTGATTGAGCACACTGGCCTGATGTGATGAAAGACAACTGAACAGCCGAAGAAGTGCCCCGCGTCCGCACAGCGCTGAACACGCGCGTCCCCGTGACGCCTGCGGGCCGGTCCTCGGTAGTGGCTTCCGGATGTCGACGGCGAGATCGCCGTACAGCCCGGGTGCTTCGATCGAAGACCGGCGCTGCACATGACGGGGAGCCGGCAGGCACGATGCCAGGCACGAGCGGGCCGAACGCGAAGACGCCCGGCCGCTCGGCGAGAGTGCCTGAGCATGCGAGACAGCACGGACGCGGGCGACCGACCCAAGAGGAGGTCCCCCGTGGAGGGTGTCCACAGCACGGAAGCCGTCATAGACAACGGCTCGTTCGGCACGCGTACCGTCCGGTTCGAGACCGGGCGGCTCGCGCGCCAGGCGGCGGGAAGCGCCGTCGTTTACCTTGACGACGACACGATGGTCCTGTCCGCCACCACCGCGTCCAAGCATCCCAAGGAAGGCCTGGACTTCTTCCCGCTCACGGTCGACGTCGAGGAGCGGATGTACGCCGCGGGCCGCATCCCCGGCTCGTTCTTCCGCCGTGAGGGCCGGCCGTCCGAGGACGCCATTCTCACCTGCCGTTTGATCGACCGCCCGCTGCGCCCGTCCTTCGTCAAGGGCCTGCGCAACGAGGTCCAGGTCGTGGCCACGGTGATGGCCCTCAACCCCGACCACCTGTACGACGTGGTCGCGATCAACGCGGCCAGCCTCTCTACTCAGCTCGCCGGGCTGCCCTTCTCGGGCCCGATCGGCGGCGTCCGCGTCGCGCTGATCAACGGCCAGTGGGTGGCGTTCCCGACCCACTCCGAGCTCGAGGGCGCGACCTTCGACATGGTCGTCGCCGGCCGGGTCCTGGAGGACGGCGACGTCGCGATCATGATGGTCGAGGCCGAGTCCACCCGCGACACGCTCAGGCTCGTCGCCGAGGGCTCCGTCGCGCCCACCGAGGAGACCGTGGCCGAGGGCCTGGAGGCCGCCAAGCCGTTCATCAAGGTGCTGATCGAGGCGCAGAACAAGATCGCCCAGGTCGCCGCCAAGGAGACCGCCCAGTACCCGATCTTCCTGGACTACCAGGAGGACGCGTACGAGGCCGTCGCCGGCGCCGTGAAGAGCGAGCTGGCCTCCGCGCTGACCATCGCCGGCAAGAAGGAGCGCGAGACCGAGCTCGACCGGGTCAAGGCGCTGGCACTGGAGAAGGTCGGGCCCGACTTCGAGGGCCGCGAGAAGGAGCTCTCCGCCGCGTTCCGCTCGCTCACCAAGAAGCTCATGCGCGAGCGCGTCATCACCGAGGGCGTGCGCATCGACGGCCGGGGCACCAAGGACATCCGCCAGCTCAGCGCCGAGGTCCACGTGGTCCCGCGGGTCCACGGCTCGGCCCTGTTCGAGCGCGGCGAGACCCAGATCCTGGGCATCACCACGCTGAACATGCTGCGCATGGAGCAGATGATCGACACGCTCAACCCCGAGCGCACCAAGCGCTACATGCACAACTACAACTTCCCGCCCTACTCCACCGGCGAGACCGGCCGGGTGGGCTCGCCCAAGCGCCGCGAGATCGGCCACGGCGCGCTCGCCGAGCGGGCGCTGCTGCCGGTGCTGCCGAGCCGCGAGGAGTTCCCGTACGCCATCCGCCAGGTGTCGGAGGCGCTCGGCTCCAACGGCTCGACCAGCATGGGCTCGGTCTGCGCCTCCACCATGTCGCTCCTGGACGCGGGTGTCCCGCTGAAGGAGATGGTGGCGGGCATCGCGATGGGCCTCATCGGCGAGGGCGGCCAGTACGTCACGCTGACGGACATCCTCGGCGCCGAGGACGCCATGGGCGACATGGACTTCAAGGTCGCCGGCACCCGCGAGCTCATCACCGCCCTCCAGCTCGACACCAAGCTGGACGGCATCCCGGCCGAGGTCCTCGCCGCGGCGCTCAAGCAGGCCCGGGCCGCGCGGCTGGCGATCCTTTCGGTCATGCAGGAGGCGATCGACTCCCCGGCCGAGATGAACCCGACCGCGCCGCGCATCATCACGATCAAGGTCCCGGTCGACAAGATCGGCGAGGTCATCGGCCCCAAGGGCAAGATGATCAACCAGATCCAGGACGACACCGGCGCCGAGATCACGATCGAGGACGACGGCACGATCTACATCGGCGCCACCGACGGCCCGTCGGCGGAGGCCGCGCGCAGCACGATCAACTCGATCGCCAACCCGCACATGCCGGAGGTCGGCGAGCGCTACCTGGGCACGGTCGTCAAGATCGCGGCCTTCGGCGCGTTCGTCAGCCTGATGCCCGGCAAGGACGGCCTGCTGCACGTCTCCCAGATCCGCAAGCTGCACGGCGGCAAGCGCATCGAGAACGTCGAGGACGTCATGAACGTCGGCGACAAGATCCAGGTGGAGATCGCCGAGATCGACTCGCGCGGCAAGCTGTCCCTGGTGCCGGTCGAGGTCATCGAGAAGGAGGCCGCGGCCAAGGCCGAGAGCGGCGGCGGTGACGTCGACGTCGACGGCGGCTCCCACCCCGAGCCGGAGTTCCGTGAGCCGCGCGAGGCCCGCGAGCCCCGTGAGGAGCGCGGCGGCGACCGGCCGCGGCGCGCCCGCACCCGCGGCGGACGGGACGACCGCAACTCGTGACGACCACGACTCTGCACCCCGGCAGGGACGGCGCCGGGGTGGTACGCCGCACCGTCCTCCCCGGGGGGCTCCGGGTGGTGACCGAGACCATGCCGACCGTCCGCTCCGTGGCGGTCGGCATGTGGGTCGGCATCGGATCACGTGACGAGGCCCCCGAGCACACGGGGGCCACCCACTTCCTCGAACACCTGCTGTTCAAGGGCACTCCGACCCGCGACGCCCTGGAGATCTCCGCGGCGATCGAGGGCATCGGCGGCGAGATCAACGCCTTCACCGCCAAGGAGTACACCTGCTACTACGCGCGGGTCCTGGACGAGGACCTGCCCCTGGCGATCGACGTCCTCGCCGACGTCGTGACCTCCTCGCTGGTCACCGCCGAGGACGTCGAGTCCGAGCGCGGCGTGATCCTCGAAGAGATCGCCATGCACGACGACGACCCGTCCGACGCCGTGCATGAGGCGTTCTCCGCAGAGTTGTACGGCGACGTCCCGATCGGGCGGCCCATCCTCGGCTCGGTGGAGTCGATCAACGCGCTCTCGCGCGACCGCATCGCCGAGTACTACCAGCGCTACTACCTGCCCCCGCACACCGTGGTCTCGGTGTGCGGCAACGTCTCGCACGAGCGGGTCGTGGAGCTCGTCGCCACGGCGTACGAGCGGGCGGGCGCGCTCGGCGGCACGGCCGAGCCGGTGGCCCCGCGCCTGTCGGGCGAGGGGGCCGTGGCGCGCTCGGGCGCGCGGCTGATCGACCGGCCCACCGAGCAGGCCAACCTGGTCCTCGGCACCACCGCGCTGTCGCGCACCGACGACCGGCGCTTCGCCCTCGGCGTCCTCAACGCGGCCCTGGGCGGGGGCATGTCCTCGCGCCTGTTCCAGGAGATCCGCGAGAAGCGCGCCCTGGCCTACTCGGCGTACAGCTACACCACGCAGTACGCCGACACAGGCCAGTTCGGCGTCTACGTCGGCTGCCTCCCCGGCAAGATCGACGATGTCCTGAAGATCTGCCGCGAGGAGATCTCCCGGGTCGTCGCCGAGAGCATCACCGAGGAGGAGATCGCCCGCGGCAAGGGTCAGATGCGCGGCGGGCTCGTGCTCGGCCTCGAGGACACCGGGTCGCGCATGTCCCGCATCGGCAAGAGCGAGCTCGTGTACGACACGCTCATGTCGGTGGACGAGGTGCTGGCCCGCATCGAGGCCGTCACCCCCGAGGAGATCGACGCCATCGCGCGCGAGATCCTCTCCCGGCCGATGACGCTCGCCGTCATCGGTCCGTACGGCGACAAGGACTTCAGCTCCTTCATCGCCTGAACCGCCCGAACGATCTCAACGGCCTGAACGGATCGCCTTCCGCCGGCCCCGGGCTCCCGTCCCGGGGCCAGGCGCCGGGCCGTTGAGAAGCCGATCGTGGCCACGTCCGGGCGTGGCCGCACCCGCCCGGGTCTTCTCCGGAGGACCCGGGTTTGGCGCTACGCTTGGGCATCGTGATCAGGGTTGGAGTTCTGGGCGCCCGCGGGCGCGTCGGTGTCGAAGTCTGCAAGGCGGTCCACGCGGCCGAGGACATGGAGCTCGTCGCGGCGGTCGACGCCGGCGACCCCATCGAGTCGCTCACACCGGCCGAGGTCGTCGTCGACTTCACCCACCCCGACGTCGTCATGGACAATCTGCGGTGGTGCATCGAGCACGGCGTCCACCCGGTGGTGGGCACGACCGGCTTCGACGCGGCCCGCCTGGAGGTCGTGCGCGGCTGGCTGGCCGAGAACCCCGGCGTCAACGCCCTGATCGCCCCGAACTTCGGCATCGCCGCGGTGCTGATGATGCACTTCGCCCAGCAGGCCGCGCGCTTCTTCGAGTCGGTCGAGATCATCGAGCTGCACCACCCGAACAAGGCGGACGCCCCCTCGGGCACCGCCCGGCGCACCGCCGAACTGGTCGCCGAGGCGCGGCGCAAGGCGGGCCTCGGCGCGATGCCGGACGCCACCAGCTCCGAGCTGCCCGGCGCGCGAGGCGCCGACGTCGAGGGCGTGCACATTCACGGCGTGCGCCTGGCCGGGCTGATCGCCCACCAGGAGGTCCTGCTCGGCGGCGACGGCGAGATCCTCACGATCCGGCACGACACGATGAACCGCTCGTCGTTCACCCCGGGCGTGCTGCTCGGCGTCCGCCGCGTCCGCGACCTCCCCGGCCTCACCATCGGCCTGGAACACCTCCTCGACCTCTGACGCGCATCCGCCCTGCCCGTCCACCCGCGCTACCAGGATCGTCCTGGACGAATCCGGGTAGCGCCAAGCGAAAGGGCCGGTGGTGGATTGTCACGGGTCGTTTCGGATGCTCGGGCGCAGCGGCCTCCAGTTTCATCTTCTCCAGGACCTCGCTACGGCGGCCCAAGTGGTTTGGCTATAGGGCGAGGCCGATGGTGAAGAGCAGGCCGAAGGCGAGTTGGAGGCGGCCGGTCTGTTGCAGTGTGGCGATCAGGGCCCGCCCGTTCCCTCCGTCCCGCACGGCCTTGGCGGGCACCAGGGCGAGCGGCAGCGCCAGCACGGTCAGCGCGGCGAACGGCCGTACGAAGGCCAGGGCCAGGGCGACGATGAACGGAACCAGCAGGCAGGCGACGTAGAGCACGCGTGTGCGGGTGTCGCCGAGCACGACCGCGAGCGTGCGCTTGCCCGCGGGGCCGTCGGTGGTGATGTCGCGCAGGTTGTTCACCACCAGCAGCGCGCAGGCCAGCAGCCCGACCGGCACCGCCGCCGCGACCGCGAGCCACGGAAGCCGTTCCATCTGGACGTACGTCGTGCCGGCCACGGCCACCAGGCCGAAGAACACGAACACGGAGATCTCGCCGAGCGCCCGGTAGCCGTACGGCCGTGAGCCTCCGGTGTAGAACCAGGCGGCGGCGATGGCCAGCGCCCCGACGATCAGCAGCCACCACGCTCTGGTGGCCACGACCAGCGCCAGGCCCGCGACGGCCGCAGCCAGGAAGCACCCGAAGGCCGCCAGCAGCACCGAGCGGGGCGAGGCCACCCGCGAGCCGACCAGCCGCAGCGGGCCCACCCGCGCCTCGTCCGTGCCGCGCACGCCGTCGCTGTAGTCGTTGGCGTAGTTCACGCCGACCTGGAGGATCAGCGCGACCAGCAGCGCGACCACGGCCCGCCACCAGCTCGCCGCGCCGTACGAGACCGCCACGCCCGTGCCCACGGCGACGGGGACCACCGCCGCGGGAAGGGTGCGGGGTCGTGCCCCCGCCAGCCATTGAGCGGGTGTCGCCAACGTCGTTTCCTCTTCCACCGATTCGGTCCGCGGCCGGGCGGGGAACCCCGTTCCAGGCCGGATTCGCCTATGCAGGGTATTTCATGACCGTCCGGGTCGTACGACGGTGCCTCGCCCGAGCGCCGCGCGGATGGGCGTGATCAGCTGATGTCCGTGGCCAGGCGGATCATCTTCACCGGGCGGCCCATGTCCAGGACGCGCTCGGCCTCGTCCGGGGCCCACCCCGCCGAGGTCAGGAAGCTCAGCCGCGCGTGGTCGTCCGCGAAGACCCAGGTGACGACCGAGGCGTAACCGTCCTCGCGCAGGTGGTCGACGGTGGCGTTGAGCAGCCGGCTGCCGTGGCCCCTGCGGGTGTGGTCGGGGTCGACGAGCAGGGTGAGCAGCTCGGCCGTGGTGGACGGGTCGAGGTCCGGGTCCTCGGCGGGGGCGTGCGAGGCCAGGCCGACCACCCGCTGCCCGCCGGGCTCGCCGTGGCTCTCGGCGAGTGAGGTCAGAAGGTCTTCGGTCTCGACGGCGACCAGGAGGCGGTGGCGCGGCGAGGGCGGCGCCACGACGGCCTCCTCCCACTGGCGGCTCCACAGCTCCCGCGCCGACGGCCCGGTCATCTGCTCCAGCGGCTCCTCGGGCATGAACCGGCCGTAGCCGCTCTTCCACGCCCTGATCTGGGTGGCCGTCACCGCCGGGACGTCCTCACGCCGCGCGGGCCGTACCCCCACGTCTGCCATATCGGCAGGCCTCCTTTCCTCGGCCCCCACACCGTATCCGGGTCCACCGGGCGACCATGAACCCGCCACCGATGATCGCCTGCCCGGGGAACGCCGGGTGATCGCCGCGCCGTAGCGGGACGGCAGGCCCGGTGAACGTCCCCGCCCCCGACGCGCTCGCGGGCCGGGTTCAGGACGCTCGCGGCGCGCTCTGCTGGCGGCGGGCGCGGTACGCGCGGGTCTTGGTGCGGTTGCCGCACACCCGCATCGAGCACCACGCGCGCGAACGGTTCTTGGAGGAGTCGATGAACGCCCACTGGCAGGTGCTGTCGGCGCAGACCTTCAGTCGCGGCCACGAGCCGTCGGCGTGCGCCCGCAGGACGGCCGTCGCGATCAGCCCGAGCCCCCGCGCCGCGCCCTCGGCGAGCGGTTCGGGAGCGGGCGCGCCGTCCACCAGCGTGATCCGCAGGGGGAGCGCCGCGAGCGCGGCCTCCAGCCGGGTGGACGCGGCCTCGGCCACCGGGCCGGGCGCGAGAGCCTCCGCGACCGGGCCGGGCGCCGGTGTCTCGGTCGCAGGACCGGGCCCCCGAGTGTCTGCCACCGGGCCGGGCGCCGGAGCATCGCGGGTGGCCTCGGGCGCGTGCTCGTGCCGCAGGGCGGAGCGCAGGCCCTCGCGCAGGTTGACGGCCAGCGCCCAGTCATCGTCCACGGCGCGGTCCGCCTCGGAGATCAGCCCGCGTTCCCGCAGCCAGATGGCGAGCTCGGCGGGTGAGGCCAGCTCGTCGGTGTCGCCCTGGACGTCGTAGGTGTTCACGAAGTCGCGGAGCAGTTCGGCCGGCGCGTCCATGTGACCACTGTAAGCCAGTAGAGGGTTTCGCCTGGTATCGAGCGCCCTGGCACCCCGCACTCCCGCGCCCGGTTGGCGCCGCCCGGTGACAGGGAATGCGCCCCGTACCCCCGCGCCGGGATGGTGCCGTGTGGTGACCGGGAAGACGCCCCGCACTCCCGCGTGGGGACGGAACGGTCAGGACAGGTGGGCGTCCAGGGCCGCGCCGAGGCGGCGGACCCCCTCCGTCAGCTCGGCGACGTGCGCCGCCGCGATGTGCGTCACGCGGATGTGCGGCCCCGGAGGCTCGGCGGGGTGGTAGATAGCGCCGGGGCTCACCAGCACCCCCGCGCGCTGCGCGCTCTCGACCAGGGCGGTCTCGTCGACCTCGCGCGGCAGCCGCACCCACAGGTGCAGGCCGCCCTGCGGCACCGGCCGGACGACGGCGGACGGCAGGTGGCGGGCCAGGGCCGACGCCAGCGCGTCCCGCCGCACCGTGATCTCCGCCGCGACCCCGGCCAGGTGGCGGCGCCAGCCTGGCGAGCCCAGGAACTCCAGCGCCGTCTCCTGAAGCGGCCGGGCCACGAAGAACGACTCGACGACTTGCGAGGCCCTGAGCCGTCGCGCGGCCGGGCCCCGGGCGATGACCGCGGCCACCCGCATGGACGGCGCGGTGATCTTGCTGAGCGAGTTGACGTGAACGACCGTCCCGTGGGTGTCCAGCGTGACGAGCGACGGCGGCACGGGCTCCGTCGTCAGGTAGCGGGCGTAGTCGTCCTCGATCACGAACGCGCCCGCGGCCCGGGCCACGGCGAGGATCTGCTCGCGGCGCGCGGGCGGGACCACGGCGCCGGTGGGGTTGTGCACGGTCGGCTGGCAGAAGAAGACCCGCGCGCCGGTGACCGCGAACGCCTCGGCCAGCAGTTCCGGCCGCACGCCCTCGCGGTCCATCGGCACGGCGACCGCGCGTAGCCCGGCGGCCCGCGCCGAGGCGAGCGCGCCCGGGTAGGTCGGGGTCTCGACGAGCATCGCCTGGCCGGGGGCCGCGAGGGCGCGGAAGGCGTGGGTCAGCGCGGCCTGGCCGCCGCTGGTGATCAGCACGTCCGCCTGGGTGACGCCGCCGCCGACCTCGGTGGCGAACCAGCGGCGCAGCTCGGCGAGGCCGTTCAGCGGGGGCAGCGCCCAGGCGTCCGGGCGGCGCACGGCGCGCGCGGCGGCGTTGGCCAGGGCCTTGGACGGGCGCAGGCCGGGGTTCAGGTAGCCGCCGGTGAGCGGGATGACCCCCTCGGGCGGTGGGGTGAGCAGGCCGCTGACGGCCGTGTCGTCCACGGACCTGTCGCCGAGGGACACGGTCTGCCAGGACACGTCCGTGCCGTCGCCCGCCGTCGCCGAGGGCGGGGCGGAGACGAAGGCCCCGATGCCCGGCCGCGTGACCACCCGGCCCTCGGCGGCGAGCGCCGCGAGCGCCCGCGAGACCGTGACGGGGCTGACCCCGTGCCGCCGCGTCAGCTCCCGGCTGGACGGCAACCGTCCGCCGGGCCCGACCCGGGCGGCCTCGTCCCGCAGCAGCCCCGCGAGCCGGGCGATACTGCTATCGTCATCCATGAGAGACAAGAATAGCGCTATCGTTCCCTCGGCGGTATCGCGTGAAAAGTCGGGTTCAGCGAGGCGGGGGCGCGCGACGCCCGATCCCCGGGAGCGACGGCGCGCGACGCCGGGCGGCCCCGAAGAGGCGACAGCCCGTGGTCCTGAAGAGGCGGGGATCGCTGGAGGCGGACGGCGGCTCGCTGGGGCGGGTGGTCCGGTCGTCCGTGACGCGCGGCCCGGCGGGGGCGTCTGGAGGGGGACGGCGCTCGCCGGGCTCGGGGTGCTGGCCTTCTCCGGGACCTTTCCGGGCACCGAGCTCGCGATGCGGGGGTTCGATCCCTACCTGGTCGCCATCGGCAGGGCGGCCGTCGTGGCGCTCGTCGCGGGGATCTGCCTGGTGGCCGCCGGGGCCCCGCTCCTCCCGCCGCGCGCCCACCTGCGGTCGTACGCGGTCGTCGGGCTCGGCGTGGTCTTCGGGTTCCCGCTGTTCAGCGGGCTGGCGCTGGACGCGGGGGCGAGTGTGTCGCACGCCGCCGTCGTGATCGGGCTGCTCCCGGCCGCCACCGCCGTGTGCGCCGTCCTGCGCGCGGGGGAGCGGCCGCGCCCGCTGTTCTGGGTGGCCTGCGCCGCCGGGGCCGTGTCGGTGACGGTGTTCACGCTCAGCCGGGGAGGCGGGCGCCCGTCCCTCGCCGACCTGCTGCTGCTCGCGGCCCTGCTCTGCGCGGCGGCCGGGTACACCGAGGGCGGCAGGCTGGCCCGGCACACCCCGGGCTGGCGGGTCATCTCGTACGCTCTCGTGCTCGCGGCCCCGGTTACGGTCCCCGTCACGGTCGTGCTCGCCGTGGTCACGCCGTCGCACCCGACGGCCGGGTCGGTGGCCGGGTTCGCCTACGTGGCCCTGGTGTCGATGTTCCTGGGATTCATCCCCTGGTACGCCGGGCTCGCCGCCGGCGGCATCGCCCGCGCGGGCCAGACCCAGCTCGTGCAGCCGCTCCTGTCGCTGCTGTGGGCCTGGCTCCTGCTTGGCGAGCGCCTGGAAGCCGCCACGATCGCCGGAGCCCTCGCCGTCCTGCTGTGCGTCGCCACAACCCAGCGCACACGCGCCTGAACGCCTCCACAGGCCGCGAATCCCCCCGCCCTCATCCCGAGGAATGCCACGCCCCTCAAAACCCCTCCCAGCCCCGCACAGCGCGCCCACGGCGACCCCGCCGGGCCTGGTACGCGATACCGCCCGGTCACGAAGCGCCCCGTGGCGCTTCGCCATATGAGGCGCCGACTTCGCCGACGTCCCTACCCGCGGCGCCGTGAGGAGCCAGTCCGTGGGGGCGGGTGGTAGGGGCCACGTGGGCGCGGAAGGTGGAGCTCCCCACAAGCGGACCCGGGAGTGAAGGGGATGGTGGGTGGTCAGGCGCCGAGGGGGACGGAGTAGACGAGGCGGAAGCGGTCGCCGGGGACGACGATGTCGCTGGTCTCGACGGGGCGGTCGCCGGCCCAGTGGGTGCGCTCGACGTGGAGGATGTGGACGCCGGTGGGGAGGTCGAGCAGGTCGCTCTCGGTGGGCTGGGGGACGCGGGTGTGGACGCTCTCGCGGATGTCGGTGATCTTGACACCGGCGGCGGACATGCGGGACAGCAGGCTCCTGCGCCCGTTGTTCGTGCCCTCTTCGGGGACGGGCTGCCCCTTGCCGAGCTCGGCGGGTTCGTAGGAGGTGGCGAGCTGCATCGGCTTGCCCTCGGCGCGGAAGACGTAGCGCGTGCGGATCACCGGGTCGCCTGGCTCCAGCCGAAGGCGCCGGGCGATCTCGCGCCCGGCGCGGACGGGCTCGCTGCGCCAGTCCCAGGTGGCGCGGTGGCCGCCCGCCTGCATGTCGGCGGCGAACGGGGCGTCGTGGTCGGTGTGGCGGGAACGTTGGAGGGGATAGAGCACGGACTTCTCGCGGACGTAGTGGCCGGAGCCGACCCGGCCGATGATCAGCCCTTCGGCGGCCAGCACTCGTAACGCGTGGCGGGCGGCGGTCTCGCCGACGCGGAACCGCTGGGTGAGCTGGGCGCGAGACGGGATCGGCGCCCCGGGCGGCAGGGTGCCGTCGGCTATCTGCGCCCGCAACTCTTCGACAACACGGAGGTACACCGGGTCGTTTCCAGTCATCCGTCCATCCCTGAGGCGTGCGAGATCGTTTTCTTATCTTGCCGTAATCAGGAGACAGCGGGGAGTAATGGAGACGGGTTGGGGTCCCAACTTTACGGACGCCGTCTCGCGGCCGCCGGACGGCGGCGCGGGCCCGCGCGCGACCGGCCCCGCCCTCCGGGCCCGCCGTGGCGACCTGCGGCGCGGGCCACCGTGGGAACCTCCGGCAGGACCTGCGGAGACGCGGTCGGCCAGGGGGTGCGGGGAGGCGCGCGAAGATCGCCGGAAAATTCTCCTCAGAGTCGTGTAACACCCACGTAAGCCACGTCGATAACACGGACAGAGGTCGTCGATGTGTGTACCCCCGAGCACATATCGGCGGCCTCTATCCATCTCCCGGCCTAGCCGGGCAACTACCGGTGAAGCCATATAAGCCCCACCGAACGCTCCTCGCATGCGGATCCGGGGTGGCGGGGTCCACCGATCCCGCCGGATCCGGGTACCGTTCCGTCTATGGCATCGCCAACAGGAACCTCCGACGCGCCCTTCGGCCGCTTGCTGACCGCCATGGTCACCCCCTTCGCCGCAGACGGCGCCGTCGACGCCGAAGGCGTCCAGCGTCTGGCGACCTACCTCGTCGACGAGCAGGACAACGACGGGCTGGTCGTGAGCGGCACGACCGGAGAGTCCGCCACCACCACCGACGCGGAGAAAGAGCTGATCCTGCGCCTGGTGCTGGAGGCCGTCGGCGACCGCGCGACCGTCGTGGCCGGGGTGGGCACCAACGACACCCGCCACACGGTCGAGTTGGCGAAGGCCGCCGAGCGCGTGGGGGCCCACGGCCTGCTGCTGGTGACGCCGTACTACAACAAGCCCCCTCAAGAGGGGCTGTACCGGCACTTCACGACCGCCGCGGATGCGACCGGCCTGCCGGTGATGCTGTACGACATCCCCGGGCGCACGGGCACGCCCATCGCCACCGAGACGCTGCTGCGCCTGGCCCACCACCCGCGCATCGTCGCCGTCAAGGACGCCAAGGGCGACCTGTTCGCCGGCGCCCAGGTGATGGCGGCCACGGGGCTCACGTTCTACTCCGGTGACGACGCCTCCAACCTGCCTTGGCTCGCGGCCGGGGCCGTCGGGTTCGTCAGCGTGGTGGGCCACGTCGTGGGCTCCGAGCTCGCGTCCATGATCCGGCTCTTCCGCTCCGGCAACGCCGAGGGCGCCCGTGACGTCAACCGGCGCCTGCTGCCCGTGGTAACCGGCATCATGACCCGCACCCAAGGGGTGATCATGGCGAAGGCGGCCCTCGGCCTGCTCGGCAGGGACGCCGGCCCCGTGCGGCTCCCGCTCGTGGACGCGACCCCGGAACAGATCGCCGTCCTGAGGGAGGACCTGCTCGCGGGCGGGGTGAAGCTGCCCGGCTGACGCCCGGGCAGGCGTCCGCGAGGGGCCGTGAAGGGCGCCACGATGACGTGACCGCCGCGCGTCCGCCCGTCCCTCCCGTAGGGGAGACGGACGGACGCGAGCGGCGGGGACATGCGGGACCGCTACAGGCCGCGCGACGGCGCGGTGGGGAGGAACAGAGGGGTTTGAGAATCGGAAACAGAGAACGCGGCCTGCGAGGCGCCGGACGGCTCGGCGAGGGAGTCGTGTGCGGGCGGCGGGCCGTGGGACACGGGGGTAGAGCATGAGTCATCCGCATCCCGAGCTCGGGCCGCCTCCGGCGCTCCCGGAGAACGGCCTGCGCATCGTCGCGCTCGGAGGGCTCGGCGAGATCGGCCGCAACATGGCGGTGTTCGAGTTCGACGGCCGGCTGCTGGTGGTCGACTGCGGTGTGCTGTTCCCCGAGCCCGAGCAGCCGGGCGTCGACCTGATCCTGCCCGACTTCACCTACATCAGGGACCGCCTGGACGACATCGAGGCCGTCGTCCTGACGCACGCCCACGAGGACCACATCGGCGCCGTGCCCTACCTGCTGCGCGAGCGCGCCGACATCCCGCTGGTCGGCTCGCGGCTCACGCTCGGCCTCATCGAGAGCAAGCTGACCGAGCACCGCATCCAGCCGGTCAAGGTCGAGGTCGCCGAGGGGACGCGGCAGCGGTTCGGCCCGTTCGAGTGCGAGTTCTTCGCGGTCAACCACTCCATCCCCGACGCGCTGGCCGTCGCGCTGAGGACGCCCGCGGGCATCGTCCTGCACACCGGCGACTTCAAGATGGACCAGCTCCCCCTCGACGGCCGCCTCACCGACCTCGGCGGGTTCGCCCGGCTCGGCTCCGAGGGCGTCGACCTGCTGATGTCGGACTCGACGAACTCCGAGGTGCCGGGCTTCGTCCCGAGCGAGCGCACCATCGGCCCGGTGATCGACGAGGTCTTCCGCAGCGCGACCAAGCGCATCATCGTGGCCTGCTTCGCCTCGCACGTCCACCGCGTGCAGCAGATCTTCGACGCCGCGGAGGAGAACGGCCGCAAGGTCGCGCTCATCGGGCGCTCGATGGTCCGCAACATGGGGGTCGCCCGCGAACTGGGCTACCTGCGCGTGCCGGCGGGCCTGCTGGTGGACTCCCGCGAGATCGAGGAATGGCCGCCGGAGGACGTCGTGCTCATCTGCACGGGGTCCCAGGGCGAGCCGATGGCGGCGCTGTCGCGCATGGCCAACCGCGACCACCCGATCCGCGTGGCCGAGGGCGACACCGTCGTGCTGGCGTCGTCGCTGGTGCCGGGCAACGAGACCGCCGTGAACAAGGTCATCAACGGCCTCACCCGCTGGGGCGCCCGCGTGGTGCACAAGGGCAACGCCACGGTCCACGTCTCGGGTCACGCCGCCGCCGGTGAGCTGTTGTACGTCCTCAATCTCACCAAGCCGTCCAACTTCATGCCGGTGCACGGCGAATGGCGCCACATGCGGGCCCACGCCAAGCTCGCGGCGTTGACCGGCGTCCCCGACGACCACATCGTCATCGCCGAGGACGGCGTGGTCGTGGACCTGGTCGACGGCCGGGCGAAGATCGTGGGCAACGTGCAGTGCGGCTACGTCTACGTCGACGGCTCCTCGGTCGGCGCGGTCACCGACGTCGCGCTCAAGGACCGCCGCATCCTCGGGGACGAAGGCTTCATCTCCGTGGTCGTGGTGGTCGACTCGACGACGGGCAAGGTCACCGGCGGGCCGGAGGTCTACGCGCGCGGGTCGGGCATCGAGATCGAGGCGTTCGACGAGGTCATCCCGCTGATCGAGAGCGCGCTGGAGGGCACCGCGGCCGACGGCGTCGCCGACCTGCAGCAGATGCGCAGGGTGACCCGCCGCATCGTCGGCCGCTGGGTCAGCGACACCTACCGCCGCCGTCCCATGATTATTCCGGTGGTCGTGGAGGTCTGACCGGCGTAGGTTTCACGTGCCGCCACTCGAACCCGCGCACGAGGAGCCGTATGCCTGAGAACCGGGCCGGATCGCCGGTGAACGCCCCCGCCTCCACGGTCGGCGTCACCGGCACGGCCGCCGAGGTCGTGTACACGAAGTACGACGGGTCGCTCCACTGGCACCACGAGGGGTGGCTGCTGGGGGAGGACGAGCACGGGGCCTGGCTCGGGTGCCCGGCGGGCACGAGCGGGGCCCGGGGCTCCGAGCCGCCGGTCGTCTGGGAGCAGGCGTTCGTGATGCTGTTCCCGCGTGACGCGTGGTACACCGCGACCTTCAACGACCGGCCGGGCAGGTGCGCGATCTACTGCGACATCACGACCGTGCCGCGCTGGGCCGACGGCCGGGTCACCATGGTCGACCTGGACCTGGACGTGCTGCTGATGCGCGACGGGCGCCTGTTCGTGGACGACGAGGACGAGTTCGCCGAGCACCTCGCCCGCTACGGCTATCCGGGCGAGGTCATCGGCCAGGCGGAGAGCGCGGCCGCCTGGCTGATGACCGCCATCGCCGCCCGCACGTCCCCCTTCGACGGCGCCCACGAACGCTGGCTCGCCGAGGTCCGCTGAGCGAGGGGTCGGACCCGGCGGCGTCCGGGACTGACGGCGGGGGCACGGGACTACTCGGGACTACGTGAACGGGCACGTGCTCGCCGTGGACGGCGGCCGGCTCGCCCGATGACGTCGGGCACTCCCGGCGGCGGCCGCTCCTAGTAGGCCCGGTCTTAGTAGGCTCGGTGCGTGGTCAGGGAAGGCAGCTCCATCGACAAGGCGCTGGCGGTGCTGGAGGCGATCGCCGAGCACCACCGCGTCACGGACATCGCGGCGGCGACGGGCGTCTCCAAGTCGACCGTCCATCGCATCCTCCAGTCGCTCGTCGAGTGGGGGTTCGCCCGTGCCGACGGGGTCGGGGGGTACGAGCCGGGGCCGCGCATCCTCACCCTGGCAGGCAAGGTCATGAGCCGGTTCGACCCCTCCCACCAGGCGTCGGCCGCGCTGCGCGCGCTGCACGAGCGCACCGGCTACACCACCCACTTCGGCATCCGCGGCGGCGACGAGGCCGTCTACGTCGAGAAGCTCGAAGGGCGCAGGCCGTACCAGATGCCCTCGCGGGTGGGCATGAGCCTGCGCCTGCACAGCACCGCGATCGGCAAGGCCGTCCTCGCCGAGCTGGACGACGACGAGGTGCGGGCCATCGCCGCCCGCGCCGGCCTGGCGCGGCTCACCGGCGCCACCCTCACCGAGGTGGGCGATCTGCTCGCCCACCTCGGCAAGGTCAGGGAGCTCGGCTACGCGATGGACGACGAGGAGAACGAGCCCGGCGTCCGCTGCGTCGGCGCGGCCGTGTTCGACCACACCGGCCGGGTGCTGGGCGGAATATCCATCTCCACGCTGGCCATGGACATGGAACGCGACGCCCTGGTGGCGCTCGCCCCCGTGGTCGTCGCCGCGGCCCGTGAGGTCTCGCTGGCCCTCGGCGCCCCGACGGCGGCCCTCACCCGCTGAGCCCGTTGCCGGCGACGCCGGGGCTGCCGGCGAGCAGGCGCTCGATCTCCTCGGGCGTCGCCACGCGCCCGGTGCCGCCCTGGCCCGCCAGGCTGATGGCGGCGGCGGCCGTACCGGCGCGCACGGCCTCACGCAGGGGCGCCCCGAGGGCGAGCCGCGCGGCGAGCGTGCCCGCGAACGCGTCGCCCGCGCCCGTCTGGTCGACGATCGCCGCCGCCGGGATCGCGGGCACGTCCTCCGGAGTCCCCTCGCCGTCGGCGAGCAGCACCCCGTCGGGCCCGCGGGTGACGGCCACGGCCCGCGCCCCGAGCGCCAGGCACGCGCGCGCGGCCTCGGCGGGGTCGGCGGTGGCGAGCAGGGGGAGGGTGTCGCCGGGGCTGGACGGGGTCACCAGGGCCGCCCAGGGTGCGACGGAGGCCAGCGTGGCGGCGGCTGCCTCGGGGCCGGTCAGCCGCCACCGGTAGTTCGGGTCGTAGACGACCCTGCCCC
Source organism: Sphaerisporangium sp. NPDC051011 (assembly GCF_040653595.1). NCBI lineage: Bacteria > Bacillati > Actinomycetota > Actinomycetes > Streptosporangiales > Streptosporangiaceae > Sphaerisporangium > Sphaerisporangium sp. NPDC051011. The sequence continues at coordinate 109,652 of NZ_JBFAGG010000007.1, forward strand.
CGGCGGCGTCCACGGTCTGGGCCGCGTGCAGCACGGCCTGCGCGCAGGACCGCGACAGGGCGGCCGTGACGCCGCTGACCAGCAGGACGGCGGTCTCCTCCAGCGGCGCCGCCGCCACGTCGTCCGGGCCCATCCGGGAGGCCGCGCTGCACGCCCGCATGTACGTGAACGCCCGCTCGCCGCTCGGGTCCGCACCGACGGCGTAGGCGCCGGTCGAGCCCGCGCCGCGCCGCATCCACCGCGTGTCGACGCCGTGCGCGGCCGCGAAGCGGACCAGCCGTTCGCCGAACTCGTCGTCGCCCACCAGCGTCACCAGGGCGACGTGCGCGCCGGTCGCGGCGGCGGCCACGGCGGCGTTGAGGGCGTCGCCGGAGAACGACAACCGGAAGGTGTCCGCCTCGGTCAGCGGGCCGGACGCCGAGAACTCGACCAGCGGTTCACCGATCACCATCACGTCCATGGCGGGCTCCTGATTCATGTAACGGGATCTGATTGCATGTAATGCAACAGGGTGAATCCGGAGGACATCATGCCAAACATCACCGTGGAACTCGTGTCCGGGCGCACCCTGGACCAGTGTCAGCGGTAATTTCATTACATAAAATATGAAACCAATACATAGAACACGGTCATGTGCGGCGCGTCGCTCCCGGAGTCCGGTCCGCCTCATGCGTACCCTCGGTACCATGGCCACCCGTACGTCGAAAACCACCCCGAAGGGGTCGGCGAAGCGGTCCACTCCGTCCTCATCGTCGCGCCCCTCCGCCAAGCGTCCGCAGGCGCGGGCCGCGGCGGGGCGTCCGCAGGGCCGCCCGGCGCGCCGTCCCGCCGCCGCGCCGCCGGACCCGATCAGCTGGGTCTTCATCGCCATCGGGAAGCTTTTCGTCGGCGTATGGCTGCTCATCGCCAACGGCATCGGCACCGCCGCGCGGGCCTTCGGCAACCAGGCGCGCGAGCTGGACCCGGCCCACCGCCGCGACGGGCTCGGCCTGGCCGTCCTCGGCGCCGCCATCGTCCTGGCCGCCATGACCTGGCGCACCTCCGCCCAGGGCACGTTCGCGACCATCGTGGACTCCGTCCTGCGCGGCGCCGTGGGGTCCCTGGCCTGGGCGGTGCCCCTGATGCTCGGGCTGGTCGCCTGGCGGCTGCTGCGTCACCCCGACCAGAACGCCGACACCGGCCGCATCATGATCGGCTGGGCGGCGCTGCTGGCGGGCCTGCTCGGCATCATCCACGTCGCGCACGCCACCCCGTACCCCTCGGGACCAGCGAAGACCGACGGCATGGACAAGGTCTCGGCCGCGGGCGGCATGATCGGCTTCATCGTCTCGGCGCCGCCCTCCAGCATCCTCCCGGCGTTCATCACGATCCCGCTGCTGCTGCTGCTGTCGGGCTTCGGCGTGCTGGTGATCACCGCGACGCCGGTCCACCGCGTGCCCGAGCGGCTGGCCGAGATCCAGCACATGCTGTTCCAGAAGTCCTCCGACAAGGCCGTGACGGGCGAGCCGGGGGAGAAGAAGCCCGCCCGCCGCACCCGCAAGGGCGCGGCCACCGGCAAGGACGGCGCGGGCGACGCCGAGCCCGCCGACCTGGTCAAGCCGTACGACACGCCCCTGGTCGCCGACGCGCCCGGCGCCCCGCCCGCCCGGCCCGACCACTCCCCGGAGATCGTGCCCGGCTTGGTCGACGAGGAGGACGAGCCGCCGAGGCCCGCCGTCTCCGAGCCTCCCCACCCCTCGCCGGCCCCGCGCAAGGTCGAGCAACTCGTGCTGTCCCCGCAGGCCGGCCCGTACATCCTGCCGGACGTCTCCACGCTGCGCTCCGGCACGGCCCCCAAGCCCCAGACCAAGGCCAACACGGTCGTCGTCAACGCGCTCACCAGCGTGCTGGAGCAGTTCTCGATCGACGCGCAGGTGATCGGCTTCACGCGCGGCCCGACGGTCACGCGGTACGAGATCGAGCTGGGCCCCGCCGTCAAGGTCGAGAAGGTCACCGCGCTCACCAGGAACATCGCCTACGCCGTCAAGTCCGCCGACGTGCGCATCCTGTCGCCGATCCCCGGCAAGTCCGCGATCGGCGTGGAGATCCCGAACACCGACAAGGACCTGGTCAGCCTCGGCGACGTGCTGCGCTCGCAGGTCGCCCAGGCCGACCAGCACCCGATGATCGTGGGCCTCGGCAAGGACGTCGAGGGGCGCACGATAGTGGCCAACCTGGCCAAGATGCCCCACCTGCTCATCGCCGGCGCCACCGGCGCGGGAAAGTCCGTCTGCGTCAACGGGCTCATCTCCTCGATCCTGATGCGCGCGACCCCGGACGAGGTGCGCATGGTGCTCGTCGACCCCAAGCGGGTCGAGCTCAACACCTACGAGGGCATCCCCCACCTGATCACGCCGATCATCACCAACCCCAAGAAGGCCGCCGAGGCCCTCGAATGGGTCGTGGGGGAGATGGACCGGCGCTACGACGACCTGGCGGCCAGCGGCTTCCGGCACGTGGACGAGTTCAACAAGGCCGTCCGCGCCGGAAAGCTGGTGCCCCCGCCGGGCAGCGAGCGCGTCTACCAGCCGTACCCCTACCTGCTCGTGATCATCGACGAGCTCGCCGACCTGATGATGGTCGCCCCCCGCGACGTCGAGGACTCGATCGTCCGCATCACCCAGCTCGCCCGCGCCGCCGGCATCCACCTCGTGATCGCCACTCAGCGCCCATCGGTGGACGTCGTCACCGGGCTGATCAAGGCCAACGTGCCGTCCCGGCTCGCGTTCGCGACGTCCTCGCTGGCCGACTCCCGGGTCATCCTGGACCAGCCCGGCGCCGAGAAGCTCGTCGGCCAGGGTGACGCGCTGTTCCTGCCCATGGGCGCCAGCAAGCCGATGCGGCTGCAGAACGCGTTCGTCTCCGAGAAGGAGATCCACGACGTCGTCGCCCACTGCAAGGCGCAGATGCAGGTGGAGTACCGCGAGGATGTCGCCGCCACCGCGGCCGCCAAGCGCGAGATCGACGAGGACATCGGCGACGACCTCGACCTGCTGATCCAGGCGGCCGAGCTCATCGTCTCCACGCAGTTCGGCTCCACGTCGATGCTCCAGCGCAAGCTGCGCGTCGGCTTCGCCAAGGCCGGCCGCCTGATGGACCTGCTGGAGAGCAGGAACGTCGTCGGCCCCAGCGAGGGCTCCAAGGCGCGCGAGGTGATGGTGAAGCCCGACGACCTGCCCGGCCTGCTCGCCGACTTGCGGGGAGAGTGACCCCTCCGCGACCGACCCCCTCGGTAACTGGTTGAATGTGAATGACTACGCATCGTCGGAATACGGGCGCGTAGCGCAGGTGCACGGCGAGGGGGACGTATGAGCATTGGAGTGACGCTGGCCGCGGCACGTCACGCGGCGGGCATGACGGTCGCTCAGCTGAGCGGCCGCACGCGTATCCGGGAAACGGTCATCTATGCCATCGAGCGGGACGACTTCTCGCTCTGCGGCGGCGACTTCTACGCCAGGGGTCACGTCCGCAACATCGCCAAGACTCTCGGGCTGGATCCCGACGCGATCGTGCACCAGTTCGATGAGGAACACGGCGGGGTTCCCCTGCCCGTGCGCGCCGCCGCCGTCTTCCAGGCCGAGAGCACGATCAAGCTCCGCGAGCGCCGCAGCCCCAACTGGTCGACGGCGATGGCGATCGCCCTGGCCATCGTCGCAGTCTTCGGGGTCGCCCGGGTGATGAGCGGGTCCGGCGACACCACCACTGCCGAGCCCAAGGCCGGCGTCCCCAAGGCGCCCGTCCCGGTCGGCAAGTCCCAAGGTGACGCGAAGAAGGCCGCCAAGCCGGAGAGCGACGTTGTGACGCTCCAGGTCAAGGCGACCAAGCCGTCCTGGCTGGAGGTCAGCGACGGCAAGGGCAAGCAGATGTTCCGCGGCACGCTGCCGGCGGGGCGCACCTCGACGTGGAAGGCGCACAAGGAGGTGCGGGTCACGATCGGCAACGCCGGCGGCGTCGACCTGGAGGTCAATGGCAAGCACCTGGGCGTGCCGGGGAAGATCGGCCAGCTCGTCCACAAGTCCTTCGGCCCGGAAACGCCCGGCGCGCGGTGACCGCCGGCGTGACATACTCTCTGACCTGATCTGACTTAATCTGACCAAGCTTTTCCGAGCCTGTTCGCTGACGTTCTGTGACCCGCTTCGCGGCGCGGTCCGATCCGCGCGGCCCGCCCATGATGATCACCGGTGGCCGCGCGGCCCGTTCGCGCGCGCGAGTACGGGGGGAGTGCGTCAGATGGTGGCCAACTCCCGATACCGTAGAGTCCATCATGTCTTCCCGCCGAACCGCATCGCTGATCACACTGGGCTGCGCGCGCAACGAGGTCGACTCCGAGGAGCTCGCCGCGCGCATGGAGGCCGCCGGGTGGAGCCTCGCCGACGATGATCCCGACGTCATCGTCGTGAACACCTGTGGCTTCATCGACTCGGCGAAGAAGGACTCCATCGACACGCTGCTCGCCGCGTCCGACTCCGGGGCCAAGGTGGTCGCCGCGGGCTGCATGGCCGAGCGCTACGGCAAGGAGCTCGCGGACGCGCTGCCCGAGGCCTCCGCCGTCATCTCCTTCGACGACTACGCCGACATCGGCGCGCGGCTGGACGATGTGCTGGAGGGCAGGCCCCTCGGCGCCCACAGCCCGCGCGACCGCCGCACGCTGCTGCCCATCACCCCGGTCGAGCGCTCCGCGGCCACGACCGCCGTCCCCGGCCACGGTGACGCCCTGCCCGACGGCGTGGCGCCCGCCAGCGGCCCCCGTACGCTCCGCAAGCGGCTCTCCGGCGGCCCCATGGCCCCGCTGAAGCTCGCCTCGGGGTGCGACCGCCGCTGCTCCTTCTGCGCGATCCCGGCGTTCCGCGGCGCCTACGTCTCGCGCGCTCCGGAGGACCTGCTGGCCGAGGCCGCGTGGCTCGCCGGTCAGGGGGTGAAGGAGCTCGTCCTGGTCAGTGAGAACTCCACCTCCTACGGCAAGGACCTCGGCGACCTGCGGGCCCTGGAGAAGCTCCTGCCGCGCCTGGCCGCCGTCGAGGGCGTCGAGCGGGTCAGGGTGAGCTACCTGCAGCCCGCCGAGCTGCGTCCGGGCCTGCTGGAGGTCATCACCGGCACCCCCGGTGTGGCCCCGTACTTCGACCTGTCGTTCCAGCACGCCAGCGGGACGGTCCTGCGCAGGATGCGCCGCTTCGGCGATCCCCGCCGCTTCCTGGACCTGCTGGCGGCCGTCCGCGAGCACGCGCCCGAGGCGGGCGTGCGCTCCAACTTCATCGTCGGGTTCCCCGGCGAGACCGAGGCCGAGTTCGCCGAGCTGGCCGGCTTCCTGGAGGAGGCCCGGCTGGACGTCGCCGGCGTCTTCGGTTACTCCGACGAGGACGGCACCGAGGCCGCCCGCCTCGGGGGCAAGCTGGACCAGGAGACGATCGACGAGCGGGTCGCCGCGCTGACCGAGCTCGCCGAGGAGCTGACCGCCCAGCGGGCCGAGGAGCGCATCGGCACCGAGGTCGAGGTCCTCATCGAGGAGGACCTCGGCGACGGCGGCTACGAGGGCCGCGCGGCCCACCAAGGGCCCGAGGTGGACGGTTCGGTGACCGTCCAGGGCATCGGCCTGTTCCCCGGCCAGATCGTGCGCGCCACGGTCGTGGACGCCGAGGGGGTCGATTTGATCGCCCGCATCAAGGCCTCGCCATGACGAACCAGCCGGAGGCCGGCACCGAGCCGATCGCTTCCTCCGCGGCTCGGCGCGTCAGCCCGTGGAACATCGCCAACGTGCTGACCGTCCTCCGGCTCGTGGTCGTCCCGTTCTTCGTCGTCTGCATGTTCGTGGACGGCACAGGGGGGCGGTGGACCGCGCTCGTGGTCTTCCTACTCGCCTCGCTGACCGACCAGCTCGACGGCTGGCTGGCCCGCCGGTACGGGCTGATCACCGACTTCGGCAAGATCGCCGATCCGATCGCCGACAAGGCGCTGATCGGCGCGGCGCTGGTCACGCTGTCGCTGCTGGACGAGGTGTCCTGGTGGGTGACCGGCGCGATCCTCGTCCGGGAGGCCGGGGTGACGGCGCTGCGCTTCGCGGTGATCCGGCACGGCATCATCCCGGCGAGCTACGGCGGCAAGGTCAAGACGGTCCTGCAGATCACCGCCATCGCCCTGTACGTCCTGCCCGGCGTGCCCGGGCCGCTGCGCTGGGCCGTCATGGGGCCCGCGCTGGCCGTCACCGTGGTCACCGGGGCCGACTACGTCGTCAGGGCCGTACGGCTGCGCAAGGTGGCCCAGAAGGCGCGGGGAGGATGAGCGCGGCGCTCGCCGCCGAGGTCCTGTCCCTCCTGGTCCGCCGGGGGGCGACGGTCGCGGTGGCCGAGTCGCTGACCGGCGGCCTCATCGGCGCCACGCTCACCACGCCGAGCGGGGCCTCGGCCGCGTTCCGGGGCGGGGTGATCGCCTACGCGACCGAGCTGAAGGCCGGCCTGCTGGACGTCCCGGAAGATCTACTCGATCGGGAGGGAGCGGTGCACCCGGAGGTCGCCTCCGCGATGGCGGCCGGGGTGCGCCGGCTGACCGGCGCGACCTACGGCCTCGCGGTCACGGGGGTGGCGGGGCCCGACCCTCAGGACGGGCGGCCGGTCGGCACCGTCCACATCGCCGTGGGGGGACCGGATGGGCGAATCTGGGGGCGAGACGTGGTTCTTTCGGGATCCAGGGAAGAGATCCGCAAAAGTACTGTGCGGGAGGGTTTGGATCTCCTGCGAGGTGTGCTGGAGGCCGATGTGGGGGAACATTCCGGATGATTACCGCGTTACGTCACCAGCGAACATGCTCGTCACGGTCTGCCGCCCTGTTGGTCGATGCGGGTACGGTGGAGCTGTGAGTGAGGTCCGTGACCCATCGGTGAGGAGCAGGTCCGGCGAGCGCCCGGCGAAGGCGCCGAGCCAACCAATGATGACGGCGAGGAGCATGTACGAAGGGCATCCGAAGAACGGGCGATACGAACCGACCGCGCGGAGTGTCGTGAAGGCGCCTGCGCCCGGGAGGGAGCGACAGATGGTCCTGCTGCGTCAGCTGCTCGGTGACGTGCTGCGGCGGCTGCGGGTGCGGCAGGCACGCACCCTGCGTGAGGTTTCCACACTGGCCCGTGTCTCCCTTGGCTACCTGTCCGAGGTTGAACGCGGTCAGAAGGAAGCGTCCTCCGAGCTGCTCGCGTCGATCTGCGGCGCCTTGGGCGTGCCTCTTTCGCAGGTGCTCCGCGAGGTGTCCGACCAGTTCGCGCTGGCCGAGCTTCAACACGCGCCCGTGCTGGCCGATGCGCCCGAGCACGAGCGTCTTCCCATCGCCGAGACCGTCTCCACCACGATCTCGGGCCCAGAGTTCGACGGTTTCCCCGAAGTCAAGGACATGGTCGCCGCGTAGGTCCGCGGTCGCCCCCTTTCCGTCCTGACCCGCGGCCCGTCACGACGCCGTGAATTCGCGATGGGCTGTGTCCTGACGTCCCGGACGCCGCACCCGGTGGGTCGGCGTGTTCAACGCGGCTGGCAGGCGGGACAGTAAAAGACCACACGTTCGTATGGCTGTGTCCCGAGCTCGCCGCCGACCACCTTCCCCCCGCAGCGAAGACAGGGCCTCCCGGCCCGGCCGTACGCCCACAGGCGCCTCCCCGGGCGCCGGTCGCCCGTCGTCAGCGGGCCTCCCCGTTCGTCCTTGCTCGCCTCCAGCAGGCGGTGGGCGAGCGTCATCATCTTCGTCAGGTCCGGCACGTCCCCGGCGGGCGTGAACGGCGAGATCCCCGACAGGAACAGCGTCTCGGCGCGCCAGATCGTGCCGATTCCCGCCACGTTGCGCTGGTCCAGGAGCGCTTCTCCGATCATCACCTCGGGACGCGCCGCGATGTTGCGCGCCGCCCGCGCCGCGTGCCCGTCCTCCCAGCCGGGATCGAGCAGGTCGGGCCCCAGATGCCCGACCACCCGGTCCTCGTGCGCGGTCGCCAGCAGGTCGACCATGCCGAGCTTGATCCCCACCGCCTGCCACCGCGCGTTGGCGAGCACGAGCCGGACGGCGTCCGGGCCGCCCGGCGGGCGGGTCCCCGCGGGCTGGACGCGCCAGGTTCCGTCCATGCGCAGGTGGGTGTGGACGGTCAGCCCGCCCTCGACCCGGGTGAGCAGGTGCTTGCCCCGGGGAACGGTGGTCAGGACGGATCGCCCGGCGAGGTCGGCGGTGGCGTACCGGGGCACGCGGAAGTCCGACCGGGTCAGCACCCGGCCGTCGAGGGCGGCCCGCAGCGTGACCGCCGTCCGGTAGACCGCGTCGCCCTCGGGCATGGCACGCTCAGTCCCAGGCCGCCGGGTCCGCGGCGAGCTCCATCACGCGATGGGGCAGGCTGTCGGAGGCGATCTGGTCCAGGGTGACCTCCTCGAGGATGGCGCGCTCGCTGGCGCGCAGGGCGATCCACACCTGCTGCAAGGAGCGGGCGGCTCCGCGGTAGCCGACGTGCTCGGGGCGCTCGCCCCGGACGTTGGCCAGCGGACCGTCCACGGCGCGGATCACATCGGCCAGGGATATCTCGGTGGCCGGTCTGGCCAGGACGTACCCGCCCTCGGGGCCCCGCTGGCCGCGGACCAGCCCGGCCCGGCGCATCTGGAGCAAGATATTCTCCAGGTACTTGGGGGGCATTTCCTGTTCCTTGGCGAGCTCGCCCACGGTGGTGGGACCGCTGCCGGAGGCGGCCAGCTCGGCGGCGGCGCGGAGGGCGTAGTCGACACGGGCGGAAAGACGCATGTTATCGATTATCCCGCCTGCTAAAGCGTGGTTAGCCGCAACCGCACCACAACAGGCAGATGATCTGAGAAAGGTACGGTCGGAACACCGGCCGTGACCGTGCCGGCCCGCCGGGTGACCGGTGTGCGGCCGATCCGCTTCACGGGGACGCCCGCCCGGCGTTAGGGGACCCCCTGGGGCGATCAGGGGTCATGGCGGGCGGCGGGCGCTCCGCGGGCCTCTGGGGAAATGGAGCGCGCGCGGCGTGCCGCCGGAGCCGTCCCCTACCTGCGGTGCCGCTAAACTGGCAGGAAGCTTTACTGAGGAATGGTTGTGTCACACCACGCCGCTGGTTTGTGATAAATCCAAACGGGGACCGACGACAAGAGAGCATGCGATGGAGCGACGTCCTGGCGTGCCCAGGTTGCTACGGGAGATCAACGACCGGGCCGCGCTGGAGCTGCTGCTCTCCTCGGGCCCGCTGACCAGGGGACAGATCGGCGACATGACCGGCCTGTCCAAGGTCACCGCCTCTCAGACCCTCTCGCGGCTGGAGGAGCGCGGGCTCGTCGAGGTGGTCGGAGAACAGGCCGGGAACCGGGGGCCCAATGCGGCCCTTTACGGCGTGATCGCCTCTTCCGCGTATGTCGCGGGGCTCGACGTGGGTCCTGATTCGGTGACCACCGCGATCGCCGATATCAACGGGGAAATCGTGGCAGAAGTGTCGGTTTCCACCAATGGGCACGACGACCCCGTCGCGCTCGTCCACAACGCGGTCGTGAAGGCCTGCCGCTCGGGCAAGGTCGCCCTGTCGCGCCTCAAGGGCATCGTCATCGGCACGCCCGGCGTGGTCGACCCGCGCAGCGGCGACGTCCGGTTCTCCTTCGACCTGCCCGGCTGGCACGAGGGCAGTCACCAGGCCCTCGCCCGCGACCTGCGGCGGCCCGTCACGATCGAGAACGACGTGAACCTCGCCGCGATCGCCGAGCGTTCCGAGGGCGCGGCCAAGAACGTCGACGACTTCGTCCTGCTGTGGGTCGAGCGCGGCGTCGGCCTCGCCGTCTTCCTCGGCGGGCGGGTGCACCGGGGCCGGTCGGGCACCGCGGGCGAGATCGGCTACCTGCCGGTGCCGGGCGTGCCCCTGGCGGGGGACGTCAAGGCGGTGCCGGGGCGGATGCCGTCGCTGGCGGGCGGCCTGCAGTCCCTCATCAGCGCCGAGGCCGTGGCCGAGCTCGCCGAGCGGCAGGGCTTCCCAGGCCGCTCGGCCGCCGACGCCGTCCGCGCGGCCGTCGAGAGCGGCGAGGCCGGCTCGGCGTTCCTGGACGAGCTCGCCCACCGCCTGGCGCTCGGCGTCGCGTCGGTGTGCGTCGTCCTGGACCCCTCGCTGGTCGTGCTGAACGGCGAGGTCGGCCGGGCGGGCGGCGCCGCGCTGACCTACCGGGTCGAGGAGGCCGTGGCGCGCATCTGCCCGATCCGGCCCGAGGTCGTGGTGAGCGAGGTCAAGGTCCGGCCGGTGCTGCGCGGGGCCATTCTCGCTGCGTTGGAGCGTGCCCGTGAGGAGCTTTTCGCGTCCTGAGGCCCCGGCTGTGCACGGCCGGGCGTTCTTTGACGGCGGGTTTCCGCGTTCCCTGACACGCGGCTGATCACTTTCGGGCCGGTAGATGTCCGCCAGGGGAACTCCGCGTGAACTGATCCGCGACGCTCCAGGTGTATGCGGTGCTGTCGCCAGAATTGAACCAGGTTGCGAGGGAGGGCCTGGTGGACGCACTGGGGTGGCTGGAGCGATTCGTGGGCTTCCTCGGCGATGGCGCCGGTGCGGTCCTGTTCGGTATCGCCCTGTTCGTCGCCGCCCCCTTCGTCGATCGGCTGCTGGTGCGGCGCAAACGCCTCGGCTTCCGCGTGCTGTACAACTCCAAGATCGGCATCGGGCCCGAGCGGCTGCACGACGGCGCCGACCCCGCCGACTCCGGGCCCCGCCAGTTACGCCAGGTCGTGCGCCTGCTCGACCGGATGAGCGTGGTCGTCATCCGCATCCGCAACAGCGGCAGCTACGACATCGACCCCGAGGACTTCGCCAAGCCGCTGTCGTTCACCTTCGGCGGGCGCGTCGTCTGGAACGCCCGCATTTCCGAGGCGAGCAACACCGCGCTGCGCGAGGAGTTGAGGAACGCGCTGCGCTTCTTCGCCGACGACGGCCGCGCCGCCCGCGACAACCTCCTCACCGTCCGCGGACGGCTCGCCGAGAGGATGGGCCGCCTCCTGCGCGCTCCTACCGGCCAGGACGCCGCCGAGCCGCACTGGTACGGCGTGTGGATGGACGGGCTGTCCCTGCGGCGCGGGCAGAAGGCCAAGCTCGTCGTCGTCCTGCGCGAGCCGCCGTCCAACTACGGCGACGAGATCACCAAGGACCTCGCCCACGGGGGCAGGCTCAAGGACAACGGCCTGATCAAGGACGAGGGCGACACCCGCCGCCTCACCCTGCCCAGGGTCAGCGGCGCGCTGGCCGCCCTGCTGACCATCGTGCTGGTGGTGAGCCAGATAGCCGCCAGGTCCGGCGATTCGACGGTGGGGTGCGCATCCGGCCATCTGCGGGTCGAGGGCTCCAGCGCGTTCATGCCGGCGCTGGTGGCGATCCGGGACGAGTACGTCAAGACGTGCGGCGACGCGCGGATCGACACGCTGGCGAACGGCTCTCTCGACGGCGTCCGGGACGTGGGGGCGTCCGCCCCTGGGCAGTCACCGGAGGTCGTCGCGTTGTCGGACGGCAAGAGCCTGGCCGCCACGTCACGGCTGCGCGCCCAGAAGGTCGCGATCGTCGTGTTCAAGGTAGTGGTGAACCGCGGGGTGGGCCTGACCACGATAGGCGTAGAGGACCTGCGCAAGATCTACAAGGGCACCTGGACGAACTGGAACCAGGTCCCCGGCGCGAAGGCCGGAGACCTGCCGATCAGGATCGTCGGGCGCGGCTACGCCTCCGGCACCCGGGAGGTGTTCGAGAAGCACGTGCTCGGCTTCGGCGAGCCGTCGCTCACCTCGGACGACTGCCTGGCGAAGACCCGTCCCTCCGACACGCCCGTGATCCGCTGCGAGCAGGCGAACAACCAGAAGGTCATCGAGGCGGTGGCCAAGGGTGCCGGCGCCATCGGGTACGCCGACCTGGACTCGATCAGGAAGGCGCGCCAGGACGGCGCCGTCGACAACGCGATCACGGCGCTGACCCTGGACGGCCAGGAGTTCGACTACGCGACCTCCCGGCCCGGCTACCCGTACTGGACGGTGGAGTACCTCTACACCGTGGGCGACCCCAAGCAGGGATCCCTGACGGACGCCTTCTTCACGTTCGTGCGGGACCACTCGATCGCGGCCTCGCGGCTCGGCCAGGCGGGGTTCGCCGCCTGCCCGACGCCGCCGCAGCCGTCTCCACCCACGTGCGACCTGCGCTGACACGGCCGTCGCCCCGTGGGCGTTGAACGGCCCCGGTGCGCGGCGTCCTTCTCGACACGCACCGGGGCCGGGTCCGCGGGGGCCGGGCGGAGGTCAGGCCGAGAAGAGTTCCGCGGCGGCCTGGGCGTTGGCGCGGGCGGCGCCGTAGGTCGCGATGTAGGTCGCCGCCGGCGGGCGCCAGATCGGCAGGCCCATCTCCACGACGGTCGCGTCCGGCCGTCCGGCCAGCAGCGCCGAGACGATGTCCTGGCTCGCCCGGTGCCGGTGCGCGTCCTTCACCACGATGACCAGCGAGCGCCCGATGGCCCGTTCCAGCAGGCTCGTCGCGTCGGCGTCGTCCGGCTTGACCCGGGCGATCTCGGCGTCCGGCAGCCACGGGGCGAAGCCCCACGGCACGTCGCCGACCGCGATCGTGGGCGGGGTCTCGACCTCGACCACGAACGGGTTGACCAGAGGGGCTGCCGTGCCGGACACGCTCACCGCGCGGCGGGCGGCGGTGAGGCCGATCACGTTGCCGTCCCGAGGGACCTCGCGCGGCAGCGAGAACCAGCCGCGCAGCCGGGCGACGCGCTCGGCGGACTCCTCCAGGCGGGCCAGCGGCAGCCGCCCGTCGCGCACGGCCGCCACGATCTCGGCCTTGACCTCCTGGATCTGCTCGCGCGTCGGCAGCGGGCCGAGGCACAGCAGGTCCGACCCCGCGGCCAGCGAGAGCACCGCGCCCCCGCCGAGCCCCACGCTCTTGGTGATCGCGTGCATGTCCAGGGCGTCGGAGATCACCACGCCGTCGAATCCGAGCTCACCCCTGAGGAGCTCGGTCAACGCGGGGGCCGAGAGCGTGGCGGGGTCCGTACCGGTCAGGTAGGGCACGCGCACGTGAGCGGTCATGACGGACTTCGTGCCCGCCTCGATCGCGGCCCTGAACGGCACCAGCTCGCGCTCCCACAGGACCTCGCGGGAGACGTCGACCATGGGGATCTCCAGGTGGGAGTCCTGGCGGGTCGCGCCGTGCCCCGGGAAGTGCTTGACGCAGGCCGCCACGCCCGCGTCCTGGAGCCCCGCCACGGCGGCCACGGTGTGCCGCGACACCAGGCCGGGATCGGATCCGAACGAACGGGTGCCGATGACGGGGTTGTCGTCCGCCGTGTTGACGTCCGCGTCCGGAGCCATGTCCAGATTGATACCGCACCGGGCGAGGTCGTCGCCGATCGCGCGATACACCCGGCGGGTCAGCTCGACGTCGTCCACGGCCCCGAGCGCCGCGTTGCCCGGGTACGGGCTGCCGACGTGGTAGGCGAGCCGGGTGACGTCGCCTCCTTCCTCGTCAAGGGAGATGACCGGGTCGCCCGCGCCGCGGAGCCGGCTGGTCAGGGCGAGAAGCTGTTCGGGCCCCTCGACGTTGAACCCGAAGAGCGTGACGCCGCCGAGACCGCCGGCGAGCTCATCAAGTATCCAGTCGGGAGCGGTGGTGCCGGGGAAGGCCGCGAGCAGCGTTCCGGCCGCGAGGCGGTGCAGACCCCGATCGCCGTCCACAGAGAACTCGCCCTGGGAGGACGCGCCCGCGGAGAACTCAGACATGGCGATATTCGACTCCTTAGCTCAAAGGTGGGAAGGCGGGGAACGTCAGCCCTTCACGGCGCCGGCGACCAGACCGGAGACCATGCGCCGCTGCACCAGCAGGAAGAAGACGATGACCGGGATGGTCATCAGCGTCGAGGCGGCCATGATGCCGCCCCAGTCCGTCGAGCGCTGGCTGGTGAAGAACTGCAACGCGACGGGCATCGTGTAGTTGCCCTGGTCGTTGATCAGCGTCAGCGCGAAGACGAGCTCGTTCCACGCGGTGATGAACGAGAAGATGCTCGTCGCCACCAGGCCGGGGGCGACCAGCGGGAAGAGCACCCTCCAGAAGGTGACGAAGCGGCCGGCGCCGTCGATGGCCGCCGCCTCCTCCAGCTCCTTGGGCACCGCGGCGACGAACGTCCGCAGCATCCAGATCGCGAACGGGAGCGTGAAGCCCACGTTCACGATGATCAGCCCGACGAGCTGGTCGTACAGTCCGAGCCGCTTGACCATGAGGAACAGCGGGATCAGCAGCGCCTCGGCCGGCACCATCTGCACGATCAGCAGGAGGATCAGGAAGCTCGTGCGGAACCGGAAGCGGAAACGCGACACGGCGGTGGCGGCGAGCAGCGCGAAGACCGCGCCGATCAGCACCGTGCCGAGTGCGACGATGGCGCTGTTGGACAGGTAGCGCCAGATGGAGTGGCCCGCCACGCCCTGGGTGAGCACCCGCGACACGTGGTCCATGGTCGGCGCGAGCGGAAACGGGATGAACCGGGTGGTGAAGATCTCGTCGTTGGGCTTGAACGCGGTCGCGACCATCCAGTAGACGGGGAACACCGCGAACAGGAAGATCACGATGGCGGCGGTGTTCAGCCCGGACGCCTTGACCCGCTTGACGGTTTGCGGCTTCATCGCACGTCCGCCTCCGTTCGCACGATCTGCCGGACGTACACGGCCGTGATGACGAGCATGATGACGGTCAGGATGACCGCGATGGCGGCGCCGAAGCCCATCTTCGGAGGCGCGCTGAACGCCTCGGTGTAGGCCCACAGCGACAGGTTGAACGCCTCCCGGTTGGTGGTGCCGCCGGCCAGCACGTATAGCTGGGTGAACACCTTGAAGTCCCAGATGATCGAGAGCACCAGCAGGACGGAGAACACCGGCTTCAGCAGCGGGAAGGTGATCTTCCTGAACGTGACTGCCGCCGACGACCCGTCCACCCGCGCGGCCTCGTACAGCTCCGACGGGATGCTCTTGAGACCCGCCAGCACCGACACCGCGATGAACGGGAACGACGCCCAGACGACCGCGATGACCAGCACGACGTAGATCGTCGAGGGGGCGTTCAGCCAGGGCTGGCCCGACCAGTCCGACCGTCCGAAGATCAGGTTGGACAGGCCGTCGGGCAGGAGGTTGAGCGACCAGTTCACCACGCCCGCGTCGGAGTCGAACAGCCACTTCCAGATGATCGCCGTGGCGGTGGGCGGGGTGGCCCAGGCGGCCATGATGCCGACCACGAGGAACGTCGACATCTTGCGCCCGAGCTTGTTCAGCAGCAGGCCGACCAGCGTGCCGAGGATCAGCGTCAGCGCGACGGTGACCACGGCGAACACGACGGTGTTGCGCAGCGAGGTCCAGAACAGGTCCGAGGCGAGGACGTCGGAGTAGTTCTGCGCCCCGAGGAACTCGGCGGGCTGCGGGTTGGGCCGGATCTGGCGCAGTCCCACCTTGTGGAAGGACATGTCGACCATCTGGTACAGCGGGTAGAGCAGGAGGATCGCGATGACCAGGAGACCCGGGACGAGCAGCACGTAGGGGACGACCCAGGTGGGGAGCCCGCTACGGCGGGGCGGCGGCTGGTGGGAACGGCGCCGCGCCGGGGCGGAGGGGTTGCCTCCGTCCCGGGCGACCGTTGACGTCTGCGCCATCATTACTGCTGGTTCAGGATGGTCTCGAGCTCGGTGTTCGCGTCGGCGAGGGCCGTGTCGACGTTCTTCTGGCCCTCGATGACGGCGCGGGCCGCGTTCTGGAGCACGGCCTTGGTGTCGTTGGCCTCGGCCCAGTTCGGGGAGGCCGGGAAGCCCTTGGCGACCTTGAAGGTCTCGGCGAACGGCGCCTGGACCGGGTCGCTGGCGAACTCGGCCAGGGCGTCCGGGTACAGCGGCAGCAGGCCGCCGTCCTTGGCGTACCGCGTGCCGAACTCCTTGCCGGCGGCGAGCTTCAGGTACTCGGCGGCGAGCTCGGGGCTCTTGGCGTCCTTCCAGATGGCGATGTCGTTGCCGCCCTGGAAGGCCGGGGCCGGGCCGTTGCCCTCCTTGTTGGGCAGGGAGAAGAAGGCCATCTTGTCCTCTCCCACCTTGCCCTTGCTCTGCTCCTTGATGGTGGCGATGTCCCACCCGCCGGTCACGTACATGCCGACCTTGCCGGCGGCGAAGCGCTGGGCGATGTCCACCGAGTTCTGGCTGAGGCGGCCCTTACCGGACACCCCGTCCTTGGCGACCAGGTCGGTGTAGAACTGGAAGCCCTCCTTGAAGCCGGGCTCGGTCAGCTTGCCGACCCACTTGCCGCCCTCGAAGGCCGCGAAGTCGCCGCCGGCCGACCAGACGAAGGGCGACAGCGACATGTTGGCGTCGGACCCGCCGTTGAAGGCGAAGCCGTCGACGTCCTTGCCCTTCTTCTCGACGATCTTCTTGCCTGCGGCCACCAGCTCGTCCCAGGTCTTGGGCGGCTGGATGCCGAGCTCGTCGAACCAGTCCTTGCGGTATAGAACGGCGCGGGTGCCGCCCCCCCACGGCGCGGCATAGATCTTGCCGTCGATGGTCTCGTAGCCCCACAGGTTCTGCGGGATCTGCTGGAAGTCCGGGGTGGACTTGGTGATCTCCGTGATGTCCGCCAGGGCGTCCTGGGCGACCCACGCGGCGACCTGGTCGTTGCCGAACTCGGTGACGTCCGGGCCCTCGCCGCCGGCCAGCGCGGCGGTCCACTTCTTCTGCGCGTCCGGCCACGGGATCCACTGGAGGTTGACCTCGGCGCCGGTCTCCTCCTTGAACTTGGCGTCCAGGTCGGTCATGTACTTGGTCTGGACGTCGTTGGGCGCGCCCAGCCGCCAGACGGTGAGGGTCTGGCCGGCGAACTTGGGACCGGAGGCGGCCGCCGACGCCTGGGGGGCTTCGGTCTTGGCGGGCTCACTGCCACCACCACACGCGGCGACACCAATGGCGAGAACGGCGGTCGTGGCCGTCGTGGCAGCGATCTTTCCGAATTTCACGTTTGGGTTCTCCCTTCTCGGCTTCGCGTCGGGCTCGCGCTCATCTAAAGGTGCACGTCAGGTGCCGTGTACCTGGCGAAGGGCGCCATCCTCGTGCTCTGCGCTCGACATCCCGAGGCCTGATCGCTTGCCTGCGGGGTGACTGCCGCTAAACTAACAAGAAACTTTCTTAAAAGAAACGCCCGTTAGCGGATCGTGACGAGAGGGGCCCGACCCCATGCCCAGACGACACCCCGGGACACCCCGGCTACTGCGTCAGCTCAACGACCGCGCCGCGCTGGAACTATTGCTCTCCAAAGGCCCGCTGACCCGGGCCGAACTGGGGGAGTACACAGGACTTTCCAAGGTCACCTCCGGTCAGCTCCTCGCGCGGCTGGAGGACCGGGGGCTCGTGGCCGTCTCGGGAGAACGCCCCGGCGGCCGCGGGCCCAACGCCGCGCTCTACGCGGTGGTCCCCTCCAGTGCGTACGTCGTGGGGCTCGAAGTGTTACCGGAAAGTGTCACCGCGGGCGTCGCGGACATCACCGGCGAGATCATCGCCGAGGTGACCGTCGACCCCGAAGAGAGCGGCGAGCCCGCCAAGACCGTGCACAACGCGGTGCGCCGCGTGTGCGACTCGGCCAACGTCAGCCTGTCCCGGCTGCGCGCGCTGGTCATCGGCACCCGCGGCGTCGTCGACCCGCGCACGGGCGACGTGCGCTTCTCCTTCGACCTGCCCTCCTGGCACGCCGGAGTGCTCGACGACCTGCGGGCCACGTTCGGGTCGTCGGTCATGATCGAGAACGATGTGAACCTCGCCGCGCTGGCCGAGCACGCGTACGGCGTGGCGCGCGGGGTCGATGACTTCGTCCTCGTCTGGGCCGGGGTCGGGCAGGGGCTCGGCGTCATGCTCGGGTCCCGTCTGCACCGCGGGTTCACCGGAGGTGCGGGCGAGATCGGCTGGCTCCCGGTGCCCGGCGAGCCGCTGCCCATCGACGTCAACGAGCCGCAGTCCGGCTCCTTCCAACGGCTGGTGGGCACCGCCGCCGTAACCGAACTCGCCACCACCCACGGCCTCCCCACTGCCCAGGACGTGCCGGCCACCCAGGACGGCTCGGCTACCCAGGACATCTCGGCTGCGCAGGGCGTGCCGGTTACGCAGGACGGGTCGGCCACCCAGGACGCGTCGGCTGCGCAGGGAGTGTCCGATTCCCAGCGCGTGTCCGCCACCCACGGGCGGCCCGCCGCCCACGGTCTCGCCGCCGCTCAGGACGTCCCGGGTGCCCCCGCCCTCTCCGGTTCGCACGACGTCCCCGAGGTTCCCGGCCTTCCCGCCGTCCCGGCTCTTGCCGTTTCCCACGAGGTCCCCGACGAGGTCCCCGACCTTCCCGGTACCCACCCGCCGCGCCGCGCCGCGCAGTCCTCCGCCGAACTCGTGTCCGCGGCCGTCGCGGCCGGTCAGGAGGACTTCCTGGACGAGCTGGCGCGGCGGCTGGCGATCGGCGTCGCGGCCGTCACCGTCGTGCTCGACCCCGGGCTGGTCGTTCTCAGCGGCGACGTCGGCCGCGCGGGCGGGCGCGCCCTCGCCGGCAGGATCGAAAAGGCGGTAGCCGAAATCTGCCCCAGCCGCCCCCGAGTGACGGTCACCGAAGTCAAAGGCAACCCCGTCCTGAGGGGCGCCGTAACCGCAGCCCTGGAACAAGCCCGGGAAGAAGTCTTCAGCAGCACCGTGGACACCTGATCCCCGCGTCCGCGCCTTCCCTTCGCGGCGAATTCTCCGCGTTGGGGACGGGAAGTACCGGCGCCGGGGGCGCCGGTCGACCTACGCCCAGGGCTTTCACAGTCGGGGTGCGCGTTTTGCCGAGTCCTGACCCATGCGTGGATGTCGCCTTGTGCGAGACTTGCTCGTCGTGCATGACATCGTGCTGATTTCTGACCCTCGCGTGACCTCGATCGCCGTGGAGGAGAACGGGGAGGCTCTGGTCGACGTCCGGGGCGTCCTGGCGGTCGACGGCATGCTGGCCGACCCGCAGGGCGCCTTCGCGCACCTGCGGGAGGGCGTGCTGGCCCGGCTCGTGGACGCCCAGCGGGCGCTCCCGTTCGGGTACCGGCTGCTCGTGGTCGAGGGCTACCGTCCCGTGGCGCTCCAGAAGCGGATTTTCGAGGAGTACAAGGACGAGCTCCGGGTGACATATCCAGAAATGTCGCCCGCGGAGTTGCATGTGGCCGCCAGCCGGTACGTGTCCCCGGTCGAGGTCGCGCCGCACACCGCGGGTGCCGCGGTGGACCTGACGCTGGCCACCGACGACGGGACCGCGCTCGACATGGGCACCCCGGTGAACGCCACCCCCGAGCAGAGTGACGGCGCCTGCTACACGGCCGCGCCCAACATCTCGGCCGAGGCCCGCGACCACCGGAAGATCCTCGGCAGCGCCCTCGAAAGCGCCGGCCTGGTGAACTACCCCACCGAGTGGTGGCACTGGTCCTACGGCGACCGCTACTGGGCCCTGACCACCAACACCCCCACCGCCCTCTACGGCCCTCGCCCCTACCCCTCCTGACCGCCCCTCCGCCCTTACCAGGCCGGACCCACGCCTTTCGGTCAGGCGCGGAGGCGGAGGCCGCGGGGGGTGGGGTGGAAGCCGGCGGCCTCCAGGGCGGCGGCGAGGGGGGAGTGGACGATCGCCGTGCCGTCGGCCTTCTCGACGGTCAGCTTGCCCAGGGCGCCGTCGCGTACGGCCAGGGCCAGCGCGTCGACCGCCGGGCTCAGCCGGTCGTCGTCGGCGAAGGACAGCAGGGTCTTGCCGCCGCGCTCGACGTACAGCACCAGCCGGCCGTCCACGAGCACCACCAGCGCGCCCGCCTTGCGCCCGGGCTTGTGCGTGACCTCTCCCGGGCGGGCCGGCCATTGCAGGGCCGCGCCGTACGGGTTGGCCGGGTCGGTCGCCGCGAGCACCACCGCCCGCTGCTCCGAGGCGCGCGTGCGCGATCCTTCGTCATTGGGGGCTTCCGCGGATGTGCTCTCCCACGGCTTCGAGGCCGCCCGGGGCCTCGAAGGCGGCGCGGCGGCAGAGGAGAGCGTGGCGGCGAGGGCGCGCATGCGGTCGACGGCGCCAGGCAGGGCGAACTGGGCGCCCCCGAGGCCCTCGACGAAGTAGCCGCGACGGCACCGCCCGGTCTCCTCGAACGCCCGCAGGACCGGATACACCGTGGCGAACCCCTCGGTCAGCCGCTCGGCCGCGACGGCGCCCTTGGTGATCACCCCGTGTCGTTCGAGCAGGACCTCGGCCTGCGCGTGGGCGCGCTGGGTGGCGTCGGACGAGGGTTCGGGCAGCAGCCACCACCGCCCGCTGACCGTGGGCGGCCCCGACCGCGTCGGCAGCACGGCCCGCCGCCTGCGGGTGGACGTCGGACGATGGGCGGGTCGCCCGGAGCCGAGCGCCGCCCGCAGCGGCGCCAACGTGTCCCCGGAGACGCGGCCCGCCCAGACCAGGTCCCACAGCGCGCCCGCGAGCGCCGTGTCGTCCAGAGAACCCACCCGCCCGGAAAGATCACGGAAGAAAAGCGCGCCTCCACCGCCAAGGACCTCCAGCACCTTCTCGTGCAACGGCGTCATGGTGATCTCGGCGGGCGGCGGCAGCAGCAACGGCGCGGTGTCGGCGAAGAACAGGGACACCCAGCCGTCCCCGCCCGGCAGCGACCCCTGCCCTGACCAGATCACCTCGCCCGAGGCGGTCAGCTCGTCCAGCATTGCGGGCTCGTAGCCCGGCACCCGGGTCGGGAGGATCAGCGTCTCGAGCGCGGACGCCGGCACGGCCGCGCCCTGCAACTGCTCGATGGCATGGACGAGCGCGTCCATGCCGCGAGCGGTGCGCCCGCCGGTGATGCCGTGCCAGGCCGGGGAGAACGCGCCGAGCGCCTCGGGCGGGACCGGCTCGACCTCCTTGCGAAGCCGGGCCAGCGACCTGCGCCGCAGCAGCCGGAGCACGCCCGCGTCACACCACTCTTCCCCCCAGCCGCCCGGCCGGAACTCGCCCGCCACCACCCTGCCCGGCGACGCCAGCCGCCGCAGCCCGTCCACCACGACCGCGACGCCGAGGCCGAACCGCGCCGCGGCGGTGGCCGCCGGGAACGGCCCACGCGTGCGGGCATGCCGGGCCAGCAGGTCGGCCAGCGGGTCCGGCACGGGTTCCAGGAAGGCATGCGGCACACCCACCGGCAACGGCACGCCGAGCGCGTCGCGCAGCCGGGCGGCGTCCTCGATGGCGGCCCACTGCTCGACGCCGGCGATCCGGACGCGGATCGCGCGTCGCGCGGCCCCCAGATCGGCCAGCCAGGCGGGATCACCCTCGCGGACCGTGACGTCCTCGGCCTGGAGAGGCCCGTGCGTCCTCAGCAGGTCGGCGAGGTCTTCGGCGTCGCGCAGCGGCCGGTCGAGCCGCGCGAGCTCGCGTTCGGTGTCGGCCACGACGTCGGGATCGAGCAGCTCGCGCAGGTCGGCCTCGCCCAGCAACTCGGCGAGCAGCCGCGTGTCGAGGGCCAGGGCCTGGGCCCGCCGCTCGGCCAGCGGCGCGTCCCCTTCGTACATGAAGGCGCCGATGTAGGTGAAGAGCAGCGATGCCGCGAACGGGGACGCCTGCTCGGTCTCGACCTCGACCACGCGCACCCGCCGCGCGGCGATGTCACGCATGATCTGCACCAGCCCCGGCACATCGAAGACGTCCTGGAGGCACTCGCGCATCGTCTCCAGGACGATCGGGAATGAGCCGTACTTGCTCGCGACTGCCAGCAGACTGGCCGCCCGCTGGCGCTGCTGCCACAGCGGCGACCGCCTGGCCGGGTTACGGCGGGGCAGCAGCAACGCGCGGCCCGCGCACTCGCGGAACCGCGACGCGAACAGCGCCGATCCGCCGAGCTCCTCGACGACGATCTGCTCGAGCTCGTCGGGGTCGAAGACGGCGACGTCAGCCGGAGCCCCCTCCAGCGTGTCCGGAATGCGCAGGACGATGCCGTCGTCGGAGTGCATGGCCTGGATCTCCATGCCGTAGCGCTCGCGCAGGCGCCGCCCGATCGCGAGCGCCCACGGCGCATGGACGCGGGCGCCGTACGGGGTGTGGATGACGACCCGCCAGTCGCCGAGCTCGTCGTGGAAGCGCTCGACCACCAGTGTGCGGTCATCGGGGACGTAGCCGGTGGCCTCGCGCTGCTCGGCGAGGTAGGCGAGGAGGTTGCCAGCCGCGAAGGCGTCCAGCCCGGCCTCGGCGAGGCGGCTCGTCTCGCCCCGCGAGAGCGCGCGCAGGAACGCGCCGAGCGCCCGGCCGAGCTCGGCGGGCCTGCCGGGCGTGTCGCCATGCCAGAAGGGCAGCTTGCCCGGCTGCCCGGGGGCGGGGGAGACCAGCACGCGATCGGCGGTGATGTCCTCGATGCGCCAGGAGGTCGCGCCGAGCAGGAAGACGTCGCCCACCCGGGACTCGTACACCATCTCTTCGTCCAACTCGCCGACCCGGCGCCCACCTCGCCCGGTGTCGCCGCCGGCCAGGAAGACGCCGAACATGCCGCGGTCGGGAATCGTGCCGGCGTTGGTCACCGCCAGGCGCTGGGCGCCGGGACGGCCGGTGACGCGGCCGGTCACGCGATCCCACACGATGCGCGGGCGCAGTTCGGCGAACTCCTCGCTCGGATAACGGCCTGCCAGCATGTCGAGCGTGGCCTCCAGGGCGCTCCTGGGCAGGGTGGTGTAGGGAGCGGCCCGCCTGATCACGGTCTCGAGTTCGTCGACCGTCCACTCGTCGAGCGCGCACATCGCCACGATCTGCTGGGCCAGCACGTCCAGAGGGTTGCGCGGGTAGCGCATCTCTTCGATCTGGCCGGCCTTCATGCGCTCGGACACCACCGCCGTCTGGACAAGATCGCCGCGGTACTTGGGGAAGATCACGCCCTTGGACACCGCGCCGACCTGGTGGCCCGCCCGGCCGATGCGCTGGAGCCCGCTGGCCACGCTGGGCGGCGCCTCGACGCAGGCCACCAGATCGACCGAGCCCATGTCGATGCCGAGCTCCAGGCTGGAGGTCGCGACCACGGCGGGCAGGCGCCCGGACTTCAGGGCCTCCTCGATCTGCGACCGTTCCTCCTTGGACACCGAGCCGTGATGGGCGCGGACGATCTCGGGGATCGCACCCTTGGCGGACCCGGCCTGCGCCATGACCTGCGCGGGCGCGGAGGAGGCAGGCGGGCCGCCCTGGCCGTTCCCCTCGCCCATGGCGCGTTCCAGCGCCAGCTCGTTGAGCCGCGCGCACAGCCGCTCGGCCAGGCGGCGCGAGTTGGCGAACACGATCGTCGAGCGATGGGAGCCGATCAGGCCGAGCAGGTGGTCTTCGACGTGAGGCCAGATCGACCGCCGGGGCGCGGGCTCCGGCTGCCAGGGGGCCTCCTCGCCGTCGAGCCCGGGAGACCGGCGCGGGGCCGGGTCGAGCTCGGTCATGTCCTCGACGGGGACGACGACGTCGACCTCGATGACCTTCTCCGACGGCGGCTGCACGACCGTCGTCGGCCGGGGGCCGCCGAGGAACGCCGCCACCTCGCTCACGGGACGCACGGTGGCCGACAGGCCGACCCGCTGCGCGGGGGAGGGCAGCAGCGCGTCGAGCCGTTCGAGGGTGAGCGCGAGGTGGGCGCCGCGCTTGGAGGCGGCCACCGCGTGCACCTCGTCGACGATGACGGTCTCGACCCCGCGCAACGCCTCGCGGGCCTGGCTGGTGACCATTAGATAGAGCGACTCGGGCGTGGTGATCAGGATGTCGGCCGGGTGCGCGGCGAAGCGGCGCCGGTCTTCGGCCGAGGTGTCGCCCGAACGCACGGCGACCGAGATCTCGGGCACGGGCAGGTCTATGCGGCGGGCGGTCTGCTTGAGCCCGGCCAGCGGGGCGCGCAGGTTGCGCTCGATGTCGACGGCCAGCGCCTTGAGAGGGGAGACGTAGACGACCCGGCAGCGGCGCGGGGGCCGGGGCCTTCCCTTCCCGCGGCCCTTGGGCTCGGCGGCCGGCTCGGCCTCGCCTTCCGCGGGCGCCTCCGCGGCCCGCTCGGCGGCCAGGCGGTCGAGGGACCACAGGAAGGCGGCGAGTGTCTTGCCAGAGCCGGTCGGGGCGACCACCAGAGTGTTCTCTCCGCGCGCGATCGACCGCCACGCCCCTTCCTGCGCGGCCGTGGGCGCGGCGAAGGCACCGGTGAACCATTGCCTGGTCACAGGGCTGAAGTGGTCGAGCGCGGATCCGGTCATGCCCTCATCATGCAACCCGCCACCGACAAAAATCGCCGCCGCCCGTCCCCGGCGGATCGGGCGGCGAATGGTGTTCGAGCCGTCAATCGGCGAGCCGCCGCGCTGGAAGAGCGGGATGGTCGTCCGGGGGCCGGTGCCCCTGCCGGTTACCTGGTGACCCGTTTCTCCTGATAGCGCGGCGGTGGTCCGATCGCCCCGGGTGGGGACCATACTGGGGAGCATGCGCTTGACGGACTTCTGGAACCGGATGAACCGCCACTTCGGTGAGAAGTACGCCGAGTCCTGGGCGCGTGACTATGTGATCGCCGAGTTGGGCGGCCGGACGGTGACCCAGGCGCTCGACGAAGGAGTGGCCGCCAAGGAGGTCTGGCACGCCGTGTGCGGCGTGACCGACGTGGACTCGCGCCTTCGCTGACCCGGCCCGCGGCCTGGCACGAAGTGTTCGCCGCGTCAAGCAGAGATCGAACAATCGTTCGGCTATATTGAACTTGCCGACGTCCGTGGGCCCGCTCCGCGAAAATGTCGGTGGCACCCCGTAGCTTGCCAGCGACGGAAAAAGACCTTCGACACACCCTCCAGGGGGCACTCCATGGCAGCCAACGACCGCGAGAAGGCCCTTGAGACTGCTCTCGCTCAAATCGAGCGGCAGTTCGGCAAGGGTTCTGTCATGCGCCTCGGCGATGACGCACGAGCCCCCATCGAGGTGATCCCCACGGGGGCCATCGCACTCGACGTCGCGCTCGGCATCGGCGGCTATCCCCGCGGCCGCATCGTCGAGATCTACGGCCCCGAGTCCAGCGGTAAGACCACCGTCTCGCTCCACGCCGTCGCCAACGCGCAGCGCGCGGGCGGCATCGCCGCCTTCATCGACGCCGAGCACGCCCTCGACCCCGAGTACGCGAGAAAGCTCGGCGTCGACACCGACGCGCTGCTGGTCTCCCAGCCGGACACCGGTGAGCAGGCGCTGGAGATCGCCGACATGCTGATCCGCTCCGGTGCCATCGACCTGTTGGTCATCGACTCGGTCGCGGCCCTCGTGCCCAAGGCCGAGATCGAGGGCGAGATGGGCGACAGCCACGTCGGCCTCCAGGCCCGCCTCATGTCCCAGGCCCTGCGCAAGGTGGCCGGCGCGCTCAACAACACCGGCACCACCGCCATCTTCATCAACCAGCTCCGCGAGAAGATCGGCGTGATGTTCGGCTCGCCCGAGACCACGACGGGTGGCAAGGCGCTCAAGTTCTACGCGTCCGTGCGTCTGGACGTCCGCCGCATCGAGACCTTGAAGGACGGCACCGAGCCGGTCGGCAACCGCACCCGGGTCAAGGTCGTGAAGAACAAGATGGCCCCGCCCTTCCGCCAGGCCGACTTCGACATCCTTTACGGCATCGGCATCTCCCGCGAGGGCGGCCTGATCGACATGGGCGTCGAGCAGGGCTTCGTCCGCAAGGCCGGCGCCTGGTACACCTACGAGGGCGACCAGCTCGGGCAGGGCAAGGAGAACGCCCGCAACTTCCTGAAGAACAACCCCGACATCGCCAACGAGATCGAGAAGAAGATCAAGGAAAAGCTCGGCGTCGGGCCCCGCCTCGACACTCCCGCCGAGGCTCCCGCGGCTCCGTCGGCGGCCGGGCCCGCTCCGGTGGCCGCCGGGCGCGGTGCGGCGGCGTCGGCTCCGGCGGCCGCAGGCCGTGGAGCCAAGGCTCCCAAGCCGGGTGACGTCTGATCGAGCTGATCTCCCATGCCTGCCAGCGATGAGTCCCCTGGCCGCGTGAGGCCGGGGGACTGGGGAGCCTGGATCGAAGAGGACTCCCCGGACCCGGCCTCACGCACCGGCTCCCGCCCACGCCGCGCCCAGAACCGAAACCGTCGCTCCCGCTCGTCCGAGGAAGACCCTCAGCTCCAAGATCCCCGAGACCGATCCCCGGGCGCCCAGGGGGCCGGATCCCAGGGAACCCAGGCCAGGCCGCAGGGAAATCAGGCCCGGTCCCGGGGAACCTGGGCCCGGCCGCAGGACGCCCAAGGCTCGCCGCACGGATCCCAAGGCAGGCCGCAGGGAACCCAAGGCAGGCCGAGTCCCGATTTTCTGACCCCGGCTCCCTGGGACGAGTCGAAGACTCACGAGTTCTTCCGCCGCAAGCCGGACGACCCTGGGCGAGAGCAGGCGAAGTTCCCCTGGGACCCAGGTGCGACACGCTGGCAACCAAGAAGCCTCCGCCAAACCCCGACAGAACCTCCCCACCAGCCCGAAGGACTCCAACCCAAAGATTCCCAACCTGACCAATCCCCACCCGAACCCCTGCAAGACCGGCACGCCGAGGTAGCGCAACAAGAGGGAGCGCAACCCGAGGACTGGCGGAACAACCATGCCGATTCCTCTTTTGGCCGGCAAGAGTCCGGTTCTGACTGGGGGGAATCTGGCGGCTCTCATCATGGGTCGGAGGGTTTGTACGACGAGGCGGGGGTGGCTTGGCCGCAGCCGGGGGAGTCCTCGCCCGAGTTCGGGGATTTTCGGCGTGAGAGCGGTGACCCCTCCGGCGAGCAAGTACGGCTTCGCCCGGAGGCGAAGGGCCGCTTCCAGGATCCGGCCGACTCTCGTGACGACTCGGCAGAACCCCGGACACAGCCCGACGAGCCTTGGACACAGCCCGCCGAGCCTTGGACACCGCCAGACGAGCCTTGGACACCGCCAGACGAGCCTTGGACACCGCCAGACGAGCCACCGGCGAAGTCGGAGGATTCTCGGACGGTGCCCGGGGTTGCTTCGGGCGGGGGCGATGAGTTCTGGGCGGTGCCTGGAGTTTCTCCGCTTGAGTCGGGTGAGCCTCGTATGGCGGCGGGGGAGTCTCGGGGGGAGGCCGCGGGGCCGGTTTTCGAAGGGGCGTCAGGGCACAAGGGCAGGGGGCAGCGGCGGGCCGGGCGTCGTGAGGCGCGGGGGCGGGGGTTCGATGGGCCTGTCGAGGGGTCTCTGGCGGCTCAGGGGCCTCCGGGTGATCCTGAGGCGGTGGCGCGGGCCGTCTGCCTGCGGTTGCTGACGTTGGCGCCGCGGACGCGGGCGCAACTCGCCGAAGCCCTGCGCCGGAGGGACATCCCGGACGAAGCAGCCGAGTCCGTGCTCTCCAGATTCTCGGACGTCGGTCTCATCGACGACGAGGCGTTCGCCGAGGCTTGGGTCACCTCGCGTCACGCCGGGCGTGGCCTCGCGGGACGTGCCCTGGCCGCCGAGCTGCGCAAACGCGGCGTCGAAGAGGACACCGTGCGGGAGGCGATCGACCGCCTCGGCCCCGACCAGGAGCTGGAGACCGCCCGCAGGCTGGTAGACCGCAAGCTCCCCGGCACGCGTGGCCTGGAACCCGCCGCCCGCATCCGCCGCCTGGCAGGCATGCTCGCCCGCAAGGGATACTCCGGCAGCGTGGCCTACCGAGTGGTCCGCGAGGCCCTCGAAGCCGAGGGCCGGCCCAGCGACGACTTCCCGGACACGTTCGAGGAGTGAGCCCCGCTGCCCTGCGGGCCGTGCCTCACCCCGAACCGGGCGAGCGGTCCCGCTCGCGGCCAGAGCAACGCCCGCGGCCACATAACGAGGTCAATAGCGGTGAGTGGATGAAGCACGTCCGCCCCTCGTGGCGATCACCGCGCTCGGTCAGCGGTCGGCCGGCGGCCGGGGACCGAGCGCGCAGGAAGATGTCGGCCCCGGCCCGCCGCGCGGTCAGCAGGTCGTAGCGGCGGCTCGCCAGGGCGGCTGGACGGAAATCAGGAACCGCACACACTTGCCGGAAGGTGGTGAGGCTGTGGCAATATCTGTAGTCAATGTCATAGACTACAAGTGTTACAGAGGAGGCCGCATGCGCGGCTACCAGATCGCGGCCATTCCCGGCGACGGCATCGGCCAGGAGACCCTCCCCGCGGCGAAACGCGTGCTCGACGTCCTCGGCGGGCTGCACGGCTTCGAGCTGTCCTGGACCGACTATCCCTGGGGTTGTGCGTACTACGCCGAGACCGGGGCGATGATGCCGGAGGACGGACTGGAGCGGCTCGCCGAGTCCGACGCCATCCTGCTGGGCGCGGTCGGCATGCCCGGTGTGCCCGACCACGTGTCGCTGTGGGGGCTGCTCGTCCCCATCCGGCGGCAATTCGACCAGTACGTGTCACTGCGGCCGGTGCGGCCTCTGGAGGGCACGCGTCGGCCGCTGCGCGACGACAGCCCGTTCGACCTCGTGGTGGTGCGCGAGAACACCGAGGGCGAGTACAGCCAGATCGGCGGCCGGATGTTCCACGGCACGCCGAACGAGATGGCCGTGCAGGAGGCCGTCTTCACCAGGCGCGGCGTGGAGCGCATCGCCAGGTACGCCTTCGAGCTCGCCACCGAGCGCTCAGGCAGGGTGGCCTCGGCCACGAAGTCGAACGGCATCTTCCACACCATGCCGTTCTGGGACGAGGTCGTGGAGCAGGTCGCCGCCGAGTACCCCGGCGTCGAGCTCACCCGCTACCACGCCGACGCGCTGGCGGCGCACCTCGTCCTCGACCCCGGCCGGTTCGACGTGATCGTCGCCTCCAACCTGTTCGGCGACGTCCTCAGCGATCTCACCGCCGCGCTCGCGGGCGGCATCGGTATCGCGCCGTGCGGCAACATCGACCCGACGCGGCGGCACCCGTCCATGTTCGAGCCGATCCACGGCTCGGCCCCGGACATCGCGGGCACCGGCGCGGCCAACCCGATCGGGCAGGTCTGGTCCGCCGCGATGATGCTCGACCACCTGGGCGAGGCCGAGGCCGGCGCCCACCTGGTCGCGGCGATCGAGCGGACCGTGCGCGACGGCCTGGTGACCGCCGACCTGGGCGGCCGCCTCTCCACCGCCGAGGCGTGCGACGCGCTCGTCGAGCGGTTGGAGTCCGGCGCATGACGCCGCTACTGCCCGGGTTCGATGAGGTGTCCAGCGTGCGCGAGGGCGTGCGCGTCCGGGCTCTGGTCGGCGGGGACGGCCCGCCTGTCCTGCTGCTGCACGGCTACCCGCAGACCCGGGCGATGTGGCACCGGGTGGCTCCCGAGCTCGCGCGCGAGCACACTCTGGTCCTGGCCGACCTGCGCGGCTACGGTGACAGCGACAGGCCCGCCGACACGCCGGCCCACGAGCCGTACAGCAAGCGGGCCATGGCCGCCGATCAGGTCGCCTTGATGGAATCGCTCGGTTTCGCGAGCTTCGCGGTCGCCGGGCACGACAGGGGCGGGCGCGTGGCACACCGGATGGCGCTCGATTTCCCCGAGCGGGTGCGTTCGCTCGCCGTGCTCGACATCGTGCCGACGCTGCACATGTTCGAGAACGTGGACCGGGCGATGGCGTCCAGCTACTTCCACTGGTTCTTCCTCTCCCTCGGCTCCGGCCTGCCGGAGGCCATGATCCAGGCCGACCCGGCGACGTGGCTGCGCAGCCGGTTCGAGGGGCGGCACGCGGGCCCGTGGCCGTTCGACGAGCGCGCCATGGCCGAGTACGAGCGCTGTTTCTCGGTCCACGCGACCTGCGCCGACTACCGGGCCGCCGCGGGCATCGACCTGGAGCACGACGCGGCGGACCGCGACCAGGGGCACCTGGTGCGTGCGCCGCTGCTCGCCCTCTGGGGCGAGCTGGGCTATGTCGGCAGGAACTTCGACGTGCCCGCTGTCTGGGGGCGCTACGCGGAACGGGTCACGGGCGTGCCTGTGCGATCCGACCACTATGTCTGCGAGGAGGCGCCGCGGGACGTGGCCCACGCGCTCTCCGTGTTCTGGGAAGGGGCGCTGTGACGGCCGCTCTGGCGCGACTGCGTGAACTGGTCGAGATCGAGTCTCCGTCGGGCGACACGGCCGGGCTGGACGGGTGTTATGAGCTGCTGGGCGACTGGTCACCGCTCGGGAGTCCGCTGCGCCTCGTCAGGGACGGCGTGCCGCACCTGTACTGGGAGGGAGGCGGCGGCGACGGGTCCGTGCTGCTCCTCGGCCATGCCGACACCGTGTGGCCACGCGGCACGCTTTCCGGCTGGCCGTGCCGGGTCGAGGACGGCCGGATGACCGGGCCCGGCGCGTTCGACATGAAGGCCGGGCTGGTCATGGCCATGGAGGCGCTGGAGCTGGCAGGGGACGTCGGCCACGTGCGGATGCTGGTGACCGGCGACGAGGAGGTCGGCTCCCTCACCTCACGGCCCCTGCTGGAGGAGGTCGCGCGGGACTGCGCGGCCGTGCTGGTCCTCGAACCGAGCGCGGACGGCGGCGCGGTCAAGACGGCCCGCAAGGGCTGCGCGATGTACCGCCTGACCGTCGCGGGACGGGCCGCACACGCCGGACTGGAGCCCGAGTCCGGCGTGAACGCGCTGGTCGAGCTGGCCCATGTGGTGCTGGCCGTCGCCGCGCTCGGCGACCAGGAGGCCGGGACGACGGTTACCCCGACGGTCGCCAGGGCCGGGACCACGACGAACAGCGTCCCCGATGTGGCGCACGTCGACGTGGACGTGCGAGCCTGGCGCCTCGAGGAGCTGCACCGTGTGGAGAGTGGGCTGTCGCGGATCCGCGCGAGCCTGCCCGGGGCCTCGGTGGAGCTGGCCGGCGGCGTCAACCGGGCGCCGCTGGAACGCGCCCGGTCCGCCGGCCTGCTGGAGACGGCCAGGGGCGTCGCGCGGGCGGCGGGCCTGCCCTTGCTCGGCGAGGCCGCCGTGGGCGGCGGCTCCGACGGGAACTTCACCGCCGCGCTGGGCGTCCCGACGCTGGACGGCCTCGGCCCGGCCGGAGGCGGCGCGCACGCCCGCCACGAGTGGGTGGACACGCGCGCCCTCGGCGAGCGGGCCGCACTCGTGGCGGGGCTGATCAGGGCTCTGGCTCCGCGGGGGTGACGCGTGTGCGGGACGCGCGCAGCTCGATGGCGTCGAGGTAGAGCTCGATCGCCAGGTCGAAGATGCGCGGGTCGCCGATGTGGGCGAGCTGGCCGGCCATGGACGAGATGTGCGGGTACTCCTCCTGGGAGAGCTGGCGGTACTCCACCTCCCAGGCCAGTTCGTCGCGCGTCCTGATCTCCGGGTCCAGCGCCAGCAGACTGGCCTCCATGCTCGACAGGCCGCGCACAATGTTGCCGAACACCCGCAGCTGGAGCGCCGCGTCCTCGGGTGAAAGCCCCGCGCGCAGCAGCGCGTCCAGGGCGAACTCCACGTTGGAGAACTCCATCGGCCTGCGGGTGGTGCGCGCGGCCATCTGGAAGGCGAACTGCGGGTAGCGCAGGTAGTGCTCGTGGATGTGGCGGGCGCTGGAGCGGAGATCGTCGCGCCAGGAGTCGCTCTTCTTCAGGGTGCCGCCGTAGGAGCGGGACCGCAGGCTGTCGATGAGCTCGAGGACGAGCTCGTCCTTGTCCCGGAAGTGCCGGTAGATCGAGGTCGGGTGGGCCTCCAGCTCCTTGCCGAGCGCCTGGAAGGTGAGGCTTTCCAGCCCTTCGCTGGTGGCGATCTTCTCGGCGGCCTCCAGGATGATCGCCCTGCTCAGACTGTCGCGCGCCCGGCGGCCGCGCCCTCGCGCGGCGGACTTGGCACTTCGATCCGAGCTGGTGCCCATCTGGTTCCTTCCTCGTGCCCTAGCAGTGCCTAATCGACCATGCCCAAACATTGGCCTCAGCACAAGTCATCGCCGTTGACTATGACTTTGCCTAGACGCCTTGCTATGCATGACCAGCGTACCTACGATGTGGGACACATTCCGCCGATTCGGCGGTTTGTCAAGGAAGGCGCGGCGTATGAACCACCATCACAGATACCCCCCGTCAGCGCTGGCCGGTCTGGCCGCCCTCACCCTCGTGTCGGCCGGTTGCTCGACCGCCGCCGACACCTCCCCCGCCCCGCAACCGTCCGCGTCCGCGGCCGTTCCCGTACGGACAGGCGGCGCCATCGTCATCGGCGCCGAGCAGGAACCGGACTGCGCCGACTGGATCGCGACCTGTGCAGGATCCATCTGGGGCACCTACATCATGCAGACCCCGACGATCCCCAAAGTGTTCGACGTGCGCCGCGAGGGCGACAACTGGGTTCCCGTCGCCTCCGAACTGATGGCCTCAGAGCCGGCGATCAAGGACCAGGACCGCCCCGAGATCACGTACAAGCTGCGCCCCGAGGCCGTCTGGTCCGACGGCGAGCCCATCACCTCCCACGACCTCAAGTACACCGCGTTGCAGGTGCGGGACGGCAAGGACATCTTCGATAAGACCGGCTACGACCGGATCGCCTCGGTGGAGACGCCCGACGACAAGACCGCGGTCGTCACCCTCAAGTCCCGCTACGGGGGCTGGCGCACCTTGTTCAGCTCCGGGTACGGCGTGCTGCCCTCGCATCTCCTGCAGGGTAAGGACCGGCAGGCCATCATGAAGGACGGCTACGACTTCAGCGGCGGCCCCTGGAAGATCAAGCAATGGATCAGGGGCACCTCCGTGACGCTGGTCCCCAACGACCGCTATTGGGGCGAGCGCCCCAAACTCGCCCAGGTCACCTTCCAGTTCACCCCTGACACTTCGGCCGCCTTCCAGGCGTTCAAGAGCGGCCAGCTCGACGCGATCTACCCGACGCCGCAGCTCGACGCGGTCGAGCAGATCAAGTCCGGGCTGCCGGGCGCCAACACGCAGGTGGACGCGCAGACGGGCAACCTGGAAGCGATCTGGATGAACAACGAAACGTTCCCGTTCGACTCCCAGCCGGTCCGCGAGGCCATCGCCTACTCCGTCGACCGCAAAGCGATCATCGAACGGCTGTACGGCTCGCTCGGGGTCAAGCAGCCGGCGCAGAGCTTCCTGTCACCGCTCCTCTCGAGGTACGCGGCCTCCGCCTTCTCCAAGTACACCCGCGACCTGGCCAAGGTCCAGCAGATCATGAGCGGCGCCGGTTGGGCGAAGGACACGGACGGAGTCTGGTCCAAGGACGGCCGCCCCGCCCGGTTCACGATCGTCTCGCTGGCGGGCAACAAGCGCCGCGAGCTGACCGAGCAGGTGCTCCAGGCGCAGCTCAAGGAGGCCGGCTTTCAGATGGACATAAGGAACACCACACCGGCCAACATCTTCGGGAAGCTGGCCCCGGCGGGCGACTTCCAGATGGGCCTGTGGACCCTCGTGGACACCTTCCCCGACCCCTCGCTCAGCAACTCCTTCAGCTCCACCTCGATCCCGACCGAGGCCAACGGCCGCTCCGGCATCAACTTCATGAGGGCCAAGGTGGACGGGCTGGACAAGCTGCTCGAACAGGTCGACACCCAGCTGGACGAGACCGCCCGCAAGGAGGCGTCCGCCAAGGCCGACGAGCTGATCGCCACCGCCGTGCCGTCCATCCCGCTCGGCGCCGTCCCCAACGTGCTGCTGTGGAACCAGCGGGTCGGCGGCCCGATCAGCATCAACCCGGTCGAGGGGCCTTGGTGGAACCTTGCGGAATGGGGCCTGACCCAGTGAGGTGGCATCTTTGCTGACCTTTGTCACGCGCAGGCTTCTCTACTCGGTCCCCGTGGTGGTCGTCGCGTCGTTCATCCTGTTCGTCGCGGTGCGCGCCACCTTCGACCCCCTTGCCAAGCTGCGACAGGGGCACGACCCGAGCGCTCTGCAGTACCAGATCACCCGGCTCGGGCTCGACCGCTCGGTGTTCGAGCAGTACGTGCGGTGGCTGAAGGAGTTCGCCGGGGGCGACTGGGGCGTCAGCACCAGGACCGGCGGCGCCGTCCTGCCGATGATCGGATCCGCGCTGGGCACCACGCTCCAGCTCATCCTGTGGGGCGTGCTGTTCGCCGCCCTGCTGGCTCTCGGCATCGGCGTCTACTCCGCCGCCCGGCAGTACTCGGTCGGAGACCACCTCTTCACCGGTCTGTCGTACCTCGGGATCGCTCTGCCGCCGTTCTGGTGCGGCCTGATCCTGATCCAGGCTCTCGCGGTCTGGCCCAAGCAGCAGTTCGGGCTGGCCGAGCCGCCCCTCTACTTCGTCGGGCTGCACTCTCCGGGGCTGAGCGGGATCAACGCCGACTACTTCCGCCACCTGGCACTGCCGGTCATCACGCTCACCGTGGGACTGGTGGCGAGCTGGTCGCGGTTCAGCCGGGCGTCGCTGCTCGAAACGCTCTCCAGCGACTACGTGCGCACCGCTCGCGCCAAGGGCGTGCCCGGCAGGCGGGTGCTCCTCCGGCACGCGCTGCGCAACTCGCTCGCGCCGTTCGTCACCGTCGTCGCGCTCGACTCGGCGGTCCTGTTCGGAGGGCTGGTCGTCACCGAGCAGATCTACGCGATCCCCGGCATGGGGCGGCTGTTCCTCGACTCGATGCTGGCGGGCGACGTGTTCGTCCTACTGCCGTGGATGCTGATCGTCGCGCTGGCAACGATCCTGCTCAACCTGCTGTCCGACGCCGGCTACGCCGCGCTCGACCCGAGGGTGGCCCTGCGATGAAGGACGTGAGCCAGGGCCGGATCGCCGTCAGGAGGTTCGTCCGGCACCGGATGGCCATGGCGGGGCTGCTCACGCTGGTCGCCCTCTTGGTCTGCTGCTTCGGCGCGAACTGGATCGCCGCCTACCCGCGCAACGCCCAGGACCTGCTGCTCGGCCCCACCTCGCCGTCCGCGACGCACTGGCTCGGCACCGACGACCTCGGCCGGGACTACCTGAGCGAGATCCTCTACGCGGGGCGCCTGTCACTGGCGATCGGGCTGTGCGTTGCCGTGCTGTCCACGGCGATCGGCACGCTGCTCGGCGCGGTCGCCGGCTTCGCCCGCGGCTGGACCGACGAGGTGATCATGCGGCTGACCGACCTGCTCCTGATCGTGCCGGGCATCGCCGTGCTGGCGCTGGCGCTCCAGGGGCTCGGGTCCTCTCCGTTCACGATCATTCTGGTTCTGACCGGGCTGGGCTGGACGATGGTCGCCCGCGTGGTCCGCTCGCAGGTGCTCAGCCTGCGCGAGAAGGAGTTCGTGGACGCGGCACGCGTGCTGGGCGCGTCCAACCCGCGGATCATCGTCCGGCACCTGCTGCCCAACCTGGTCGGCGTGGTCGTCGTCAACATGTCGCTGACGGTCGCGGCGGCCGTCATCCTCGAATCGACGCTCAGCTTCCTCGGGTTCGGGATCCAGCCCCCGCAGTCGAGCTGGGGGAACATGCTCAGCCAGGCCGCCGGCCTCATCGGCACCTCGAAGGCGTACCTGCTGTACGCGCCGGGGGTGGCGATCCTGCTCACCGTGCTCGCGGTGAACTTCGTGGGCGACGGGCTGCGCGACGCCTTCGACGTTCAAAGGAGGCCGTGATGACCGATCTGCTCGCCGTCCGTGACCTGACCGTCCGCTACCGGACGGACTCCGGCTCTGTCACGGCCGTGGAGGGCCTGACCTTCGCGCTCGGTGAGGGGCAGACCCTCGGCATCGTCGGCGAGTCGGGCTCGGGCAAGAGCGCCGCCTCGCTGGCGGTCATGGGACTGCTGCCGAGGTCCGCCGAAGTGACCGGCTCGATCCGGTTCAAGGGCAGGGAACTGCTCGGCCTCCATGAACGCGAGCTGCTGGCCGTGCGCGGCCGGCACATCTCGATCATCTTCCAGGACGCCCTCGCCGCGCTCAACCCGATGATGACGGTCGGCGCCCAGCTCGTGGAGGGCATGCGGGTCCACGACGGGTCCACGACGGGCAAGGCCCTGCACGAGCGCGCCGTCGAACTGCTCGACCTGGTCGGCATCCCGTCCGCCGCCGAGCGGATGGGCCAGTACCCGCACGAGTTCTCCGGTGGGATGCGCCAGCGGGTGATGATCGCGATGGGCATCGCCAACGAGCCGGACGTGCTGATCGCCGACGAGCCCACCACCGCCCTGGACGTGACCGTGCAGGCCCAGGTCCTCGACACGATCGAACGGGTGCAGGCCCGCACGCGCACGTCGGTGCTGCTGATCACGCACGACCTCGGCGTGGTGGCAGGGCTGGCCGACCGCGTCATGGTCATGTACAGCGGGCGCAAGGTGGAGGAGGGACCGGTCGAGTCGATCTTCTACCGGCCCTCGCACCCCTACACCGGCGGCCTGCTCGCCTCGCTGCCACGGGTGGACCAACGGGTGCGCCGCCTGGCCCAGATTCCCGGCCAGCCGCCGCCACCGGACGGCCGCATGGCCGGGTGCGCCTTCCAGCCCCGCTGCCGGTACGCCGAACCGGCCGCCTGCGGCGCGGGGGGCCTTCCCATGCTGGAGGTCGGCGAGGAGCACACGACGGCCTGCGTGCGAGTACACGAGATCGAGAGCATGCGCGCATGAGCACCACAGCACTGGAAGTGACCGGCCTGGTGGCCGAGTACCGGCTGAAGTCGGGGCGTGGAGGGGCCACGGTCCAGGCCGTGTCCGGGGTCGGCTTCACCGTGCCGCGCGGCAGCACGCTCGGCCTGGTCGGGGAGACCGGCTGCGGCAAGAGCACGCTGGCGCGCTGCCTGGTCAAGCTTGTGACGCCCGCCAAGGGCCGGGTGCTGGTCGGCGGCACGGACATCGCCACGGCGCGCGGCCGGGCCCTGGCCGAGATGCGGCGCCGCATCCAGCTCGTCTTCCAGGACCCGTACGCGTCGCTGAACCCGCGCCTCAGCGTGCGCGCCGCGCTGTCCGAGCCGCTGCGCATCCACGGGCTGCACGCCGGACGCCGGGAGGAGCGGGTGCGCGAGCTGCTCGACCTGGTCGGCCTGGACCCCGCGCACGCGGGACGCTTCCCCGGCCAGTTCTCGGGCGGGCAGCGGCAGCGGATCGGCATCGCCCGCGCCCTCGCCGTCGAACCGGAGATCCTGGTCCTGGACGAGCCGGTCAGCGCCCTCGATGTCAGCGTGCAGGCCGGCGTGCTCAACCTGCTGCAGGACCTGCAGGAGGAGTTCGGCCTGACGTACGTGTTCATCGCCCACGACCTGTCGGTGGTGCGCCACATCAGCGACGAGGTCGCCGTCATGTACCTGGGCCGGATCGTCGAGCAGGCGCCGGTGGACCAGCTGTACGACTCGCCCGCCCACCCCTACACGCACGCCCTGCTGTCGGCCATCCCGCTCCCCGACCCGAGGGCCGAGCGGGCGCGCACCCGGATCGTGCTGAACGGCGACGCGCCGAGCCCTATGTCACCGCCGTCGGGCTGCCGCTTCCGCACCCGCTGCTGGAAGGCGAAGGACGTGTGCGCCACCGACCCACCCGTCCTGGCCGAGATCGGCGCGGGCCACCGGGTGGCCTGCCACTTCCCAACGGACATCTGAGAGGAACGATCGATCATGTCGTGGCAACGCTTCTTCGAAGCCCGCCAGTGCCTGACCCTTCGCCGGGGCCGGGGGCCGGGAGACCTCGTCCTGCTGGCGGACGACACAGGGGACGGCCCCCGAGCGTCGGTGTGGGACGTACGGGCGAACGTGACCCGGCCCGTGACCGGGAAGGTCGGCGACGCGGAGAACGCCGTGCTGACCGCCGCGGGCGACGCCGTGCTGAGCCACCACTCCGACGACGACGGCTCCGAGATGGGCCACCTCATGGCGACCTGCCTGGCGACGGGCGCGGTGCGCGACCTGACCCCCGACCTGCCGCCGTACACGCTGCGCGGCATCGACGTGGCCCGGGAGGGCGACCAGGTGGTGCTCACCGCCGTCGCGGAGGACGGGTTCAGCCTGTGGCTGGTCGCGGGCGGGCCGCCCAGGCGGCTGTTCACCTCGCGGAACGAGACGTGGAACAGCCTGATCTCCGCCGACGGGACGCTGGCGAGCGTCGACACCACCGACCACAACCCGAGCGTGCGGCGCTTCGGG
Source organism: Sphaerisporangium sp. NPDC051011 (assembly GCF_040653595.1). Classification (NCBI taxonomy): domain Bacteria; kingdom Bacillati; phylum Actinomycetota; class Actinomycetes; order Streptosporangiales; family Streptosporangiaceae; genus Sphaerisporangium; species Sphaerisporangium sp. NPDC051011. The sequence goes on from NZ_JBFAGG010000007.1 coordinate 147,700, forward strand.
GTGACCGTACTCGACACCGCCTCCGGGAACGTCCTGGCGTTCCTGTCCGACGGCGTGGACGGCCCCGTGCGCGCGGTGCGCTTCTCCCCCGTGCCCGGCGACCCGCGTGTGCTCGTCTCGACGGAGCGGACCGGGTTCGCCCGGCCCTGCGTCTGGAACCCCCTCGACGGGAGCCGCCTGGACCTCGACGCCGCGCACCTGACCGGCGACGTCGTGCCTCTGGACTGGTCCGACGACGCGGCGCGCGTGCTGCTCGCGCACGTGGACGGCGGCGTCCACCGCATGCTCGAACTCGATGTCCGCACCGGGGAGGTGACACCCGTCGACCACCCCTCGGGCGCCTACTTCGAACCTGACGTCGCCGCGACGCACCTGAACATCTGGGCCTCCCACTACGGCGCGGACGGCATCCGGCTGCTGCGCCAGCGCTTCGACGTCCCCCTGACCGTCCTGGACGTCGATCGGGCCGGTGCCACCACCACGGTGCTGCGATCCGACACCGCCCCCGCCGGTGTCCGCGCCGTCTCGCGCACCATCCGTTCCGCCGACGGCACGCCGCTACAGCTGTGGACCTGCGCGCCGCCCGGCGCCACCGCCCCCGGGCCGGTCGTCCTCTACCTGCACGGCGGCCCCAACATGGTGACGGTCGACCGGTACAACCCGCAGGCGCAGGCCTGGCTCGACGAGGGCATCGGCTACGCGGCGCTGAACTACCGCGGCTCGGTCACCTTCGGCCGCGACTTCCGCGAGGGGTTCCGCCCGTCGCTCGGCGACCGGGAACTGGAGGACGTGGATGCCGCCGTCGAGTGCCTGGTGGCCGAGGGGATCGCCGTCAGGGACCAGATCTTTGTCACAGGCGTCTCCTACGGCGGCTACCTGTCGCTGCTGGCGATGGGCCGCCGGCCCCACCTGTTCGCGGGCGCGCTGGCCTTCGTGCCGATGGCCGACTGGCTCGCCGCCTACGACGACATGAACCCCGCGCAGCGGCGGGCGTGCCGGTACTTCATCGGCGGCTCCCCAGACGAAATGCCCGACGCGTACCGGAGGGCCTCCCCCATCACCTACGTCGGCGACGTCCGCGCGCCCGTCTGGATCAGCCACGCCACCCACGACACCCGCTGCCCGGCGCGTCAGATCCACGACTACGCCCTGGCTGTCGAGCGCGCCGGTGGCGACGTCGTCCTCGACTGGTTCATCGGCGGCCACGAGACCGGCAGCACGGACCATGCCATCGCCGACCAGCGGCGCATGCTGGGACTGGTGCGGTCGGCGCTGCGGGGCGAACGCTGGTCCACCGGCCCCGTGACACCCCCTCCGGGCGGGTGACACCCCACCTGGCCGGGTGACCACGGCAGACCTCAAGGTGGGATGGCGGCGGAGGGGTCAGCGGGCGAATTCGGTGGCGCGGGATTCTCTTACCACGGTGATGCGGATTTGGCCGGGGTAGGTCAGTTCCTCTTCTACCTGCTTGGCGACGTCGCGGGCGATGACCTGGGCCTGGATGTCGTCGATCGCCTCGGGGCGGACCATGACCCTGATCTCGCGGCCGGCCTGCATGGCGAAGACCTTCTCGACGCCGTCGTAGGACTGGGCGATCTCCTCCAGCCGCTCCAGCCGCTTGACGTACGCCTCCAGGGACTCGCGGCGGGCTCCCGGGCGGCTGCCGCTGATGGCGTCGGCGGCCTGGGTGAGCACCGCCTCGACCGTGCGGACCTCCACCTCGTTGTGGTGCGCCTCGATGGCGTGGACGACGTCCTCGTGCTCGCCGTACCGGCGGGCGATCTCGGCGCCGATCAGGGCGTGGCTGCCCTCGACCTCGTGGGTGAGCGCCTTGCCGATGTCGTGCAGGACCGTGCAGCGCTTGAGCATCATCGGGTCTAGGCGCAGCTCGGAGGCCATGATGCCGGCGATGTGCGCCGACTCGACGAGGTGCTTGAGGACGTTCTGCCCGTAGGAGGTGCGGTAGCGGAGCTGGCCGAGCAGCATGATCAGCTCGGGGTGCATGTCGGTGATGGCGAGCTCGACCAGCGCGTCCTCGCCGGCACGCACGCAGAGGTCCTTGACCTCCTCCTTGCTGCGCTCGTACGCCTCCTCGATGCGCTGGGGGTGGATGCGGCCGTCGAGGACGAGCTTTTCGAGGGTCAGCCGGGCGGTCTCCCGCCGGACCGGGTCGAAGCAGGACAGGAGCACCGCTTCGGGCGTGTCGTCGATGATCAGGTTGACGCCGGTGGTCGACTCGAAGGCGCGGATGTTGCGGCCCTCGCGGCCGATGATGCGGCCTTTCATCTCGTCGCCGGGCAGGTGGAGCACGCTCACCACGGACTCGGCGGTCTGCTCGGTGGCGACGCGCTGCACGGCCAAGGTGACGATCTTGGTGGCGCGCTTCTCGCCTTCCTTGCGGGCCTCGCTCTCGATCTCCCTGACGATCAGCGCGGCCTCGCGCTTGGCCTGGTTCTCGATGGTCATGACCAGCTCGGCCTTGGCCTGGTCGGCGGTCAGGCCGGCGACGCGCTCCAGGATCTCGCGGCGCTGGTCCTCGACGTGGTCGAGCTCGGCGCGCCGCCCGGTGAGCTCGGTCTCGGCCTCGGTGAGCTTTCTGGCGGTCTCGGCCTGCCTGCGGGTCTCCTCGTCGAGCCGCTCCTCGCGCTCGGCGAGGCGGTGCTCCCGGCGCTCCAGGTCGGACCTGAGCTCCTTGAGCTCGGTCTTGAGGACGCGGGACTCGTCCTCGACCTCCTTGCGCATGCGCAGGGCGTTCTCGGCGGACGCCTCGGCCTTGCGGACCATCTCACCGGCGTCGGTCTCGGCCTTGACGCGGATCTCCAGCCCTTCGCGCCGCGCCTGTTCAAGCTCGGCGTGGACGTCCGCGAGCTGCTCGGCGGTCGGGCCGCGCCTGCCGGTGCGGTCGCCGCCGGTGCGGCGTATCAGCACGACCAGGGCGACGATCGCGATGAGCGCCAGCAGGACAACGGCTACCGCCAGCATGATCACGATCGTCGAATCCATGCGCGCCAACCCTCCTCGCGTCGCGAGCTTGAGCACGCGAGGGCCACACACGCGGCACGGACTCGCCCGAGCGGGCGATTCTTGTCAGACAAATATGTCCAACGCCCGGACACGGAAGGCATCCGGCCGCTGGGTGTGATCGGTCTAAATCGTCCGTCGAACACCGTTATGGCAATCCGCACTGCGCGGAGTAGCTCCTCACTGTGGTCGAGATTAAGCGTCAGAGAGGTAACGAGCAAGCAAAGTCCGCCCGTCAAGCCAGTTTTGTACCCTAGGCCCGGCTGGACGCGGTCCGCCGCCACCGGCATCGCGCCCGATGAATCCCACTATGTCGCACAGAGGGCGAAAAGTCTGCTTAACGCCACTCGGGCGGTGCTTCGCCCCAGCCTCTCGGTACACGCCCGGTTCGGATATTTTTCGCCAGGCACGGCACGTTCGCCGGGCGCGAGGGTATGGGGGCGCCATGGCAGAGATCGGTTACACGCTCATGTGCGAGCAGACTCCCACCCGGCGGCTGGTCGATGACGCCGTCAGCGCCGAGCGCGCGGGGTTCGACTACGAGGCCATGTCCGACCACTACTTCCCGTGGCTCGAGGAGATGGGCCACTCGTCCTACGCCTGGTCGGTGCTGGGCGCGGTAGCCCACGCCACCGAGCGCATCCCGCTGATGACCTACGTCACCTGCCCGATCATGCGTTACCACCCGGCCGTGGTGGCCCAGAAGGCCGCCACGATGGGCGCGCTGTCGGACGGACGTTTCACGCTGGGACTCGGCGCGGGTGAGAACCTGAACGAGCACGTCGTCGGCCGGGGCTGGCCCCCGGTGAACATCCGCCACGAGATGTTCGGCGAGGCCGTCGAGATCATCCAGGCGTTGTTCTCCGGGGACTACATCAGCTACCGGGGCGACCACTACACCGTCGACTCGGCCAAGCTGTACGACCTCCCGGACGAGCCGGTGCCGGTCGGCATCGCGGCCTCCGGGCCGCAGTCGGCCGACCTCGCCGCGGAGTACGGCGACGCGCTGATCGCGGTCCATCCCGACGCCCACCTGGTCGACCGCTTCCACGCCACCGGCGGCGAGGGCAAGCCCGTCTACGGCCAGGTCGCGGTCTCCTACGACACCGACATCGAGGCGGCCAAGGAGCGGGCCCACCGGCTGTGGAGGTGGTTCGCCGCGGACTGGAAGGTGCTCTCCGAGTTGCCGGCTCCGGTGAACTTCGCGTCGTACGCGAAGTTCGTCCGCCCGGACGACGTCGCGTCCCAGGTGCCCTGCGGCGATGACCCGGACAAGGTGGTGGAGGCCGTGAAGAAGTTCATCGACGCGGGCTTCACGCACGTCGCGCTGGTGCAGATCGGCGCCGAGCACCAGCAGGAGTTCCTCACCTGGGCGGAGAAGGAACTCCTCCCGGCGCTCCGTGATCTGTGACGGCCCAGGACCCGCGACGGGTTACCGGAAGATCTGCTGGTAGAACGCCAGCTCGGCGGCGAGGGCGGCGCTCCTGGTCTCGGCGCGGCCGAAACCGTGCCCCTCGCCCTCGAAGGACAGGTAGGTGCACGGGACGCCGCGCTCGTTGAGCACCGCCACGAACTCCTCGGCCTGCGCCGGCGGCACCACGAGGTCGTCCTGGCCCTGCATCAGCAGCATCGGGCAGTCGATCTGGCCCGCCCGGGACAACGGCTCCCGCGTGGCGTACAGCGCGGCGTTCTCCGGGCCGACCAGCCATTCGACGTACCGGGACTCGAAGTCGTGCGTCGTGGCGGCCAGCGGCGCGAGAGCGCTGACGCCCGCGATCGAGACGCCGCCGCAGAACAGCCCGGTGGCGCAGCAGGCCGCCATGGCCGTCCAGCCGCCGGCGCCCGCGCCGCGGATCGCGATGCGCTCGGGGTCGGCCAGCCCGGCGGAGAGCAGCCACTCGGCGGCGGCGATCACGTCCTCGACGTCGACGGCGCCCCAGCGCCCCTTCAGCCGGTCGCGGTAGGCGCGCCCGTAGCCGGTGGACCCGCCGTAGTTCACGTCGATCACGCCGATGCCGCGGCTGGTGAGGAACGCCTTGTGCGGGTCGAGGGCGGTCACGCCGTGCGCGGCCGGGCCGCCGTGCGCGAACACGACGTACGGCGGCGCGACCTCGCCGAGGGCCACCGCGGGGTTGGCGGGGGAGTAGACGTAGGCGTGCACGCGGCGCCCGAACCGGCTGTGGATCTCGACGGGCCGGGGCACCGGCAGGTAGGCCGCGTCTGGCGGCTCGCCGATGTCGCTGCGCAGGCTCTCGGCGGTGTTCTCGCCGGTGTTCTCGGAGGTGCCGGTGCCGACGTCGACCCGCACCACCGACCGGGACACCGTCGCGGAGTAGGCGATGCCGCACACCGTGGAGCCGTCGGCACCGAGGGACGGCTCCCAGCCGTCGTAGGGCTGCGGCGGGTGCGTCATCTCGCCCGTGCGGGGGTCGAGGACGCCGAGCCGCAGGTCGCCGCGCCCGTGCACGACCGCGAGCCGCCCGTCGGCGAGGACGGCGTACGGCGCGGCGCCGAGCTGCTGGGGCGCCCAGGCGAACTCCTCCTCGGCGGGGAACAGCGCGCGCGAGGACGAGCCGTCCAGGCCGGCCTCCTCCAGGTTCCACCACCCGGAGCGGTCGGTCAGCAGGTAGAGGTGGCCGGGCCCGTTCCACCGGGGCGCCAGCACCGACTCGGCGGGGCCGCCCATGACGCGCCACGACTCGCCGTCGGCGAGCCTGGTGACGCGCAGCTCGGTGCCGATCCAAGGCATGCGCGGGTGGTCCCAGCAGATGTACGCGAGGTGCTCGCCGTCCGGAGAGGGCGTGGGGGAGGCGTAGAAGTCGCTGCCCGTGACCCGCTGCCAGGGCTCGCCACCGCCGGGCAGCGGGATCGACACGATCGACCGGGCCACCTTGCCGTCGCCGCCGTGCCGTTCCTGGACGCACCACACCTCGCCCGCGTGGACGGTCAGGTCGGCGTAGCGCAGCCCGCGCGCGACGTCGGGCTCGGGGGTGATCGGGCGGGGCGCCCCGCCGCCGGCGGGCAGCAGGTACAGCCGCTGGTCGGCGTGCTCGGCGAACACGACGTCGCCCTCGGGCGTCACGGCGTACGAGCGGCCTCCGTACTCGTGGACGCGGGTGCGCGCGTCCCAGGGCGCGGGCAGCAGCTCTCGGCACGTGCCGCTCGCGTCGCGGTGGACGATCGTGCGCCTGCCGCCTTCGGTGGGCCGTTCCTCCTCCCACCACATCTCGTCGCCGATGACCGTCGGGTTACCGGGCCGCACGCCGGACCGGACGACCTCGGCGGTGGAGATGGGCGAGGGCCAGGCACCGAACGGAGGAACGCGGCGCCCGGACATGCGCTCGGGGGGCATAGCCGAATCCTGCCGGAAAACGAGACGCGGTGTGGTCGCTACGGAGCCGCTCGTGTTCCCGGGTGGGTGCGCAAAGCGGGCGGGGAGGGATATTTCCCGGCGAGCGCGCCGAGATGGCGGATCACCGCGCGCCGCCAGGCGCCGTCGTCGAACATCGCGCGCAGGGCGTCGTCCACGCCCGCGCGAAGGTCGTCCCGAGCGACCGCGATGCCGTACGCCTGCCGCGCGAAGGTGTGCCCGACCAGCCGGACGGCCTCCGGCGAGCGGGCGGCGAACCCGGCGAGGACCGCCGCCTCGCCGGTGACCGCGTGCACCCGCCCGGAGGCGAGCCGCCGGGCGCACTCCTCCAGCGTCGAGACGGTCAGGAAGGCGCGCTGCCAGGCAGCGCCGAACCGGGCCACCAGGGGGCCGGGAGAGGCCGTGCAGACCCGCTTCTGGGTGAGGTCGCGCAGGCGGCGGACGGACATGTCGCCCGCGCCCGCGAGGATGTCCTCGCCGGAGACCAGATAGGGCCCCGCGACGGACGCCGGGCCGGGGCCGTCCGCGGGCAGGGGTTCTCCCATGGTGAGGTCGGCGGGCGGGGAGGCCGGGACGGCCACGTAGCGCACCTGGTCGTCCCGGTAGCCGAGCCGCCGCGCGACGTAGCCCGCGACCTCGATCTCGAAGCCCGCGTAGCCGCCGGAGGCCGACAGATCGGAAAGCCCGGGACGCCCGGGGTGCACGCCGATCACGAGCGTGCCGTGGCCGCCTCCGCAGCCCGCGAGGAGGGCCGGCGCCGCGATGAGCGCCGCCACGAGCCCCGCCGGCAGCGCTCCTGACGGCCCGGCGCCGGGCCGGCGGCCTGTGGCCGGTGGCGGGAGGGGCCGCGTCCTGCTCATTCGCAGTATTAGAGCCGCCCGGCCGCGCGCCCGCCCGCGATAAGGCGGAAGCTTTACGCGGCGCCGTTCCCGAGGCCCACGAGCGCCGTTTCCGAGGGTCGCACGGGCGCAGTTCCCGAGGTGCATGCGGCGGAGTTGCCGAGGGCCGCGCGGCGCCGCCGTCCAAGGGGTACGCGGCGCCGCGCGAAGGCACGTGAACGGGCTACACGGTGCCGCCGCCCATGCCCACGGCGATCGGCGCGCCGACCACGGTCGCGGTCGTCTTCGAGTTGCGCCGGCTCCGCCGTTCGAGCCGGTTGGCGACGTAGCTCAGGGCGAGGTTGATCGCGATGTAGACCAGCGATATGACGATCGCGCTCGGGATGAGGTTGCCGAAGTTGGACGGGATCTGCTTGAGCCCGTAGTTCAGCAGTTCCTCGTAGGCGATGACCCACCCGAGCGCGGTGTCCTTGAGCAGGACGACCATCTGGCTCACGATCGCGGGCATCATCGCCGTCGTGGCCTGCGGCAGCAGGATGAGCCGCATGACGCCGCTCTTGCGCAGGCCCAGGGAGTACCCGGCCTCCGACTGCCCGCGCGGCACCGACAGGACGCCCGCGCGGAACACCTCGGCCAGCACCGACCCGTTGTACAGCGTCAGGCCGATCACCACAGCGGCGAAGGCCGGGACGCTGACGGTGTAGCCGCTGATCGTCGCGGGGCCCGCCTGGGCGAAGAAGATCAGCAGCAGCAGGGGGATCGCGCGGAAGAACTCGACGACCGCGGCCGCGGGCACGCGGATCCAGGCGTGGTCGGAGAGCCTGCCCAGCCCGAAGAGGACGCCGAAGACCAGCGCGAGCACGGCCGACAGGAGCGCGGCCTCCAGCGTGGCGACGATGCCGGGGATGATCTGGCCCGTCCAGACCTGGGCCTGCAGGAACGGCTCCCACAGCCTGCCCTCGAACTGCCCCTTGTCGGCCAGCCCCTTGATCACCACGTACGCGATCGCGAGCAGGACGACGGCCGACATCAGGGTCAGGATGTTGTTGCGCAGCCGTGCCCGGGGACCCGGCGCGTCGAACAGGACGCTCGTGGTGCTCACGCGCCCCCCTTCCGTGTTGCCTGAAATGCCCCAAATGCCCGTAGTGCCCGTGCCGTCTGTGGCGCGCGCTCGCCGCGCGGGGCGGTCATCGGCTCACCGCCATGCGCTTGGCCAGCCAGCCGAAGAAGAAGCCGGTGGGCAGCGTCAGGACCATGTACCCGGCCGCGAATCCGAGGAAGATCGGCAGCGTGCCGCCGTAGTCGTCGATCATCTGCTTCATGACCGAGGACGCCTCGATGTAGCCGGCGACGATCACGATCGTCGTGTTCTTGATGAGCGCGATCAGGATGCTGCCCAGCGGGGCGATGACCGAGCGGAACGCCTGCGGGAGCACAACCAGCCGCAGCGACTGCGTGAACGTGAGCCCGATGGCGCGCGCGGCCTCGGCCTGCCCGGTCGGCACGGTGTTGATGCCGGACCGCAGCGCCTCGCACACGAACGATGCGGTGTACGCCGACAGGCCGAGGACGGCCCACCAGTAGTAGTTCGTCGACGAGTCGCCGGACAGGGTGTACTGCAGGGTGTCGCTCAGCCCGAGCGCGCACAGCAGCAGCACGAGCGTGAGCGGGGTGTTGCGCAGGATGTTGACGTAGACCGTCCCCGCGGCCCGCAGGACGGGCGTGGGGGATACCCGCATCGCGACCAGGACCGTCCCGAGGATCAGCGCCAGCAGGGCGCTCATCACGGTCAGGCGGATCGTCGCCCAGAAGCCGGTGAGGATCGTGCCGAACTCTTGCGCGAGCGGACTGAAGTCGAGAAGTGATTCCATCGTGCTCCACCGGAGACGGGGAGCGCCGGTGAGGAAGCCTCACCGGCGCCGGGAACGGGGGTCAGCTGCAACCCTCGGCGGGTGGCGCGCCGGTGGCCGTGAACTGCAGACCGGTTCCGCCGAAGTGCTTGTCGAACAGGCTCTTGATGGTCCCGTCCTGGTACATCTTCACGATGGCCTTGTTGACCGCCTCGCAGGTCTCCTTGTCCCCCTTCTTGAGGCCGACGCCGTACTTCTCGTCGGTGAACGGGGCGCCGGTGACCTTCAGCGAGGAGCCCTCGCGCTTGGCGAACCCGGCGAGGATCATGTCGTCGGTGGTCACGGCGTCGATGGCGTTGCCCTTGAGCTTGGTGACGCACTCCTCGTAGGCGCCGGCCGGGACGAGCTGGACCTCGACCTTCTTGTTCTCCTTGTTGGTGCCCTCGGCGATGTTCTTCCAGGAGTTGGAGCCGGTGACCTGGCAGATGCGCTTGCCCTTGAGGGAGTCCAGCGAGGTGATCGAGGTGTCGTCCGAGCGCACCAGCGTGTCCTGGTGGGCGATGTAGAACGGGCCGCCGAAGGTGACCTTCGGCTTGCGGGCCTCGGTGATGGAGTACGTGGCGACGATCATGTCGACCTGGCCCTGCTGGAGGAACGTCTCGCGGTTGGCCGAGCGCGCCTCCTTCCAGGTGATGCCGGACTCCGGAACGCCCAGCTCGTTCGCGAGGTACTTCGCCACGTCGACATCGAAGCCCTCCACCGTGCCGTCGGGCTTCTTCAGGCCGAGACCGGGCTGGTCGTACTTGACACCGATGGTCAGCTTCTTGTCGTTCTTGGCCTTCTCGAGCGCCGACGTGGGTCCGCTGTCGCCGCAGGCGGCGAGGCTGCCGGCCAGTGCCGCGGCAGACAGGAGGATGGCCCCGATCTGTCGTGAACGCATGCGTGTACCTCAGCTTTCTTGGTGGTCCTGCCTGACGTGCGGTCGGTGCTCGCCACGATGCGGCGGAGGCGCCGGGATCGCGGCGATGGTATGGATGCCGGCGCGGCGTCGCGAGGGCGACGTGCCGGGCGGCCTGCGAAGCCTGGGGAACCTGGGAACGCTGGGAGCTCGGTATGCGGGAAGCATCAGTGGGTGAGGATCTTGGACAGGAAGTCCTTGGCCCTGTCCGTGCGGGGGTCGGTGAAGAACTCGTCGGGGGTGTTCTCTTCGACGATCTGGCCCTCGGCCATGAACACCACGCGGTTGGCGGCCCTGCGGGCGAAGCCCATCTCGTGGGTCACGACGACCATCGTCATGCCGTCCCGGGCCAGGCCGATCATGACGTCGAGCACCTCCTGCACCATCTCCGGGTCCAGCGCCGAGGTCGGCTCGTCGAAGAGGATCATCTTCGGGTCCATGGCGAGGGCGCGCGCGATGGCCGTGCGCTGCTGCTGGCCTCCGGAGAGCTGAGCCGGGTACTTCTGCGCCTGCGCGGCGATGCCGACGCGTTCGAGCAGTTCCATGCCGCGCTTCTCGGCCTGCTCGCGGCCGACGCCCCTGACCTTGATCGGCCCCAGCGTGACGTTCTCCAGGATCGTCTTGTGGGCGAACAGGTTGAAACTCTGGAACACCATGCCGACGTCGGACCGCAGGCGGGCCAGCGCCTTGCCCTCCGCGGGCAGCGGCCTGCCGTCGAAGGTGATCACGCCGGAGTCGATGGTCTCGAGCCGGTTCATGGCGCGGCAGAGCGTCGACTTGCCTCCTCCCGACGGGCCGATCACCACGACGACCTCACCCCGGTCGACCGTCAGGTTGATGTCCCTGAGCACGTGCAGGGAACCGAAGTTCTTGTTGACGTTCTCGACTCTGACGAGAGGAGTCGCGTCCCCGTTCTCCGTCATGCTGGACAACGTAAGTGGTCAAGGCCGCCAGTCACTAACCGAGCGGTACCGATCGCATCACGGCCTGGTCACGGCGGGAAGAAATTCAGCGCTGTCCAGCCGGGAACCTCGGGTGTTCACACCCGAGAGGAATGGCTTCCCTGCTTGTGGTTTCGGTGTTACTCTCGGTGATGCAGTGACGGGATTGAACGCACCCGGTTCGCTGGGGAACGGCTCTCCGATCCGTTATCGGCACTGCGACACGCGGCATGGCTTGCCATGCCGGGCAGTGAGTCACGCTGCCGTACGCGGCCCGGACCGTCGACGCCATCGACGGCGAGGAGCTGCAGGCTCGGTCGTTCACGACCGAGAAGCTGACGACAGGCCGGTGAGAGTGCGGCGGACCTCCCGATGCGCCTACCCTTGTCTGTTGAGATGAGTGTCACCGAGGAGCGCGCCCGCACCTACGAGGTCCGCACGTACGGGTGCCAGATGAACGTCCACGACTCCGAGCGCCTGTCCGGGCTGCTGGAGGACGCGGGTTACGTCCGGGCGGACGACGGCGAGACGGCCGACGTGGTCGTCTTCAACACCTGCGCGGTGCGCGAGAACGCCGACAACAGGTTGTACGGCAACCTGGGGCACCTGCGCCCGGCCAAGGTACGCAATCCCGGCATGCAGATCGCCGTGGGTGGCTGCCTGGCGCAGAAGGACCAGGGCGAGATCGTCCGCAGGGCCCCATGGGTCGACGTGGTCTTCGGCACGCACAACATCGGCTCGCTGCCGATGCTGCTGGAGCGCGCGCGCGTCGCCGACGAGGCGCAGGTCGAGATCAAGGAGTCGCTGGAGGTCTTCCCCAGCACGCTGCCGACCAAGCGCGAGTCGCCGTACGCCGCGTGGGTGTCGATCTCGGTCGGGTGCAACAACACCTGCACGTTCTGCATCGTCCCGGCCCTGCGCGGCAAAGAGAAGGACCGCCGCCCCGGCGACATCCTCGGCGAGGTCCGCTCGCTGGTCGACCTCGGCGTCCTGGAGGTCACGCTCCTCGGGCAGAACGTCAATACCTACGGCGTGGAGTTCGGCGACCGCCTGGCGTTCGGCAAGCTCCTGCGCGCCTGCGGCGACATCGAGGGCCTGGAGCGCGTGCGGTTCACCTCGCCGCACCCGGCGGCCTTCACCGACGACGTCATCGCCGCCATGGCCGAGACGCCGAACGTCATGCACCAGCTCCACATGCCGCTCCAGTCGGGCTCCGACCGCGTGCTGAAGGCCATGCGCCGCTCCTACCGCGCCGAGCGCTACCTCGGCATCATCGAGCGGGTGCGCGCCGCCATGCCCGACGCCGCCATCTCCACCGACATCATCGTCGGCTTCCCCGGCGAGACCGAGGAGGACTTCCAGGGCACGCTGGAGGTCGTCCGCCGCTCCCGCTTCGCCAACGCGTTCACCTTCCAGTACTCGATCCGTCCCGGCACGCCCGCGGCCACGATGGACGGCCAGGTGCCCAAGGAGGTCGTCCAGGAGCGCTACGAGCGGCTCGTGGCCCTTCAGGAGGACATCTCCTGGTCGGAGAACAAGGCGCAGGTCGGCCGCACGCTGGAGGTCCTGGTGGCCGAGGGTGAGGGACGCAAGGACGACGCCACCCGGCGTATGTCCGGACGTGCCCCAGACAACCGCCTGGTCCACTTCGTCCCCGCCGAGGGCGCCGTGCCCCGGCCGGGGGACATGGTGACCGTCCAGGTGACCTACGCCGCGCCGCACCACCTCGTGGCCGACGGTCCCGCCCTGGCGCTGCGCCGCACCCGCGCGGGCGACGCGTGGGAGGCGCGCGAGAGCGCCGCCTGCGGCACAGGGGGCGGCTCCTCCGGCAAGCCGGGCGCGGTGTCGCTGGGCATGCCCGCGCTGCGCCGCTCCTGAAGCTGGACGCGGGCCTGGCGTCTGAAGCCTGGACGCGGGCCTGGCGTCGCCGCCGAGGCCCGTGCGGCGGCCTGTCGTCGCTTTCGTGCGACGGACCGGTTCGGGTCCGGTCCGGGGAGCGGGTGGTGAAGCCGGTCCGGGTGCCGGCTTCGGGTCCGCTTGTGCCTATTGCCGCGCGACGGTGCCTATTGCCGCGCCTCCGGCACGGCGGTTCGGGGCGCTCCTTTGGGCGGCGCCCCGAACTCAGTCGCCGTGGCCGCCCATCAGGCGGTCGCAGTAGTACCGGCGGAAGTCGGTGAACTTCGCGCACGGGTCTCCCATCGGAGAGGGAGGCCGGTCCTGCGCGCGCGGAGGCGTCCGCGTGGTCGTCCCCCAGGGGTTCCGGGGCGGCTCGTGCCCGTTCCGCGGCGGGGAGGCCGTACGGCGGGGGGACGGCGCCGGCGTCGCCGAGTGCCTGGGCTCGTGGACCCGCCTGTCACGCGGCGCGGGCACCTGTTCGCCCGGTGGTGCGGGCACTCGCTGGCGCGGCGGTGCGGGCACCCGCCCGTACGGCGGCTCCAGGGTGCGGGGCGCCTGCCCGTGTGGCGGCCTCGGGGTGCGGGGCACCTGGGGTAACGCGCGGTTCCTGAGCGCTCCGGCCCGGGGCGCGTTCCGGTACGGCCCGCGGGCCTCGCCCTGCGCCGCGGAGGCCTTCCCCTTCTTCCCGGCGGCCCCGCCGTCCTCGCCGTCCTGCCCGGGGGTGCGCTGGACGGGGACGAGCGCCGTCCAGCCTCGCTCCGGCGGCTCGCCCCTTGTTTCATATCCGGAAATTTCCGGACCCTGGTATTCGAACAGCGACCCTGCTCCCGCGACGGACTCGGCGCCCGAGCGGGTGATCGGCGCGGTGGCCGCGCCCGGCGGACGCGGCGCCGGAAACTCCGGCGGGTAGGGCGCACCCGTCCCCGCTGGAACGGTTCCGCAGCTCATCGTCAGCCCCGCGAGGGCGAAGATCGCGGTCACTCCCGTGAAGGCGCCCGGTGTTCGACATGAGATCGGTCCAAGAGATGACAAGTCGTGATTCTTCCGTGATTGAGGTGCGCTAGCTGGTCCTATGTGGCTAGTGTGAACGACCACCCGCGGAAGCCGGAGCGCTTTCTCCCCGATAGGCCGCAGGAGTCACCACATGGATCGGCACGACCGTACGTCGCCCGGCCGTTACGACGAGTCCAGCCCTGTACTACCGACCGAATACCTCTCCACCGACGATTCCCCCGGTCCCCGTCAGGGTCGGCGCACCATAGCGATCAGTGCCGCCGTGGCCGTGGTCGCCGCCGCCGTCGCCGCGGGTGGGGTGGTCGCGCTCACGGGCGGCTCCTCGGCCGCCGAGCCGGTCTCCCAGAAGTCCTCGCTGCAGACCTACGGGCAGGACGGGACCGCCGTCGCCGGCGACGCGACCGCCGCGGGCTCGAACGACGCGGGCCAGAACGACGCGTCTCAGGAGGACACCTCCGCAGGCTCCGCGTCCGGGGGATCGTCCGGCTCGGAGGGGTCGGGCAGCGGTCAGGGCGGAGCCCTCGACATCAACCGGTCCGGGGACGGCTCGCGCGCCGAGCACGCCGACCCGGTGGCCAAGACGGCCCCGCCCTCGGGCGGCCAGAGCGCGAAGACCAGGAAGAACTCCGGCACGGATGACGCGCAGGCGCCCCAGGGTGGCCAGGGCACGCGCCCCGGCCCGGACGGACCCGTCGGATATGTCGCCCCCTATCCGGAGCGGCCGGGCGCCTACGCCGGTGCCGGCGACGACTTCTTCCGCGACCTCGACCGGAGCGCCACGCCGACGGCCAAGCCCTCCGTGAAGCCGTCCGCCACGCCCACGAGCCGCCAGCGCCTCCGGCCGACGCCGAAGCCGACCCAGAAGCCGACCCAGACGCCGACCGCGTCGCCCACCAAGAGCCCGACCAAGAGCCCGACCAAGTCGGCGCCCAGCCCGACCTCGATCGCCAAGGGCCCCTCGAACGTCGTGGCCGCCGAGGACGAGGTCGCGCGCCTGACCAACGCCGCGCGTAAGGACAACGGCTGCGGCCCCCTGCGCATCGACGAGAAGCTGCGCCGGGCGGCCCGCGGTCACTCCGACGACATGGCGGCCAAGGGCTACTTCGACCACAACTCGAAGGACGGGCGCACGCCCTGGGACCGCATCGAGGCGGCCGGTTACACCTCGTCGATGTACGCCGAGAACATCGCCAAGGGCCAGCAGACGCCCGCGGCAGTCGTCAAGGCCTGGCTGAACAGCCCCGGCCACCGCGCCAACATCATGAACTGCAAGCTGAAGGCCATCGGCGTCGGCGTGCACTTCGGCAGCGGCGGCCCGTGGTGGACCCAGGACTTCGGCGGCACCTGATCGGCACCTTGAGGTGGCGGCGCGGGCTAGCCTGATCGCGTGCTTGTCGCCGCTGCCGTATGCCCGCACCCGCCCCTGATCGTCCCCGAGGTCGCGGGCGAGGCCGCGCCCGAGCTGGACGGTCTGCGCGAGGCGTGCGTCTCCGCCGTCCGCTCGCTCGCCGCCACCCGTCCGGACGCGCTGATCACGGTCGGTGGCGCCGGCGCCGGCGCCACCCGGTCCTACGGGCCGGACGCGGCGGGAAGCCTCGCCCCCTGGGGCGCGGATGTGCGGGTGGGGGACGGGACGCCGGTGCTGCCGCTGTCCCTCACGCTCGGGCGGTGGCTGCTCGACCGTGCGGGTGCCGGGCTCCCCGCGTCCCACGAGGCCGTGGCCTCCGACGCCCCGCCCGAGGCGTGCGCGCGCCTCGGCGAGACGCTGGCGGGGCGCGGCGAGCGCGTCGCGCTGCTGGTCATGGGGGACGGCTCGGCGAGGCTCACCGTGAAGTCCCCCGGATACCTCCACCCGGACGCGGCGGCCTACGACGAGGCCCTCGCGCGGGCCCTCGCCGGCGTGGACGTCCGGGCACTGGCCGCGCTCGACCCCGGCGAGGCGGCCGAGCTGTGGGTGGCGGGCCGCGCCGCGTTCCAGGTCCTCGCCGGGGCGGCGGGCGGCGACGCCGTGCCGGGCCTGGCCGGGGAGCTGCTCTACGACGAGGCGCCCTATGGCGTCGGCTATCTCGTCGCACGCTGGCTTCCGCGGTGATCCTCGAAGATCGGGACTCCGGGACGCCCGGCCACCGTTACGGTGAGAAAGACGGGCAGGCCCGCCCGTGCAGGCACACACGCGGATGGAAATGATCGGATGGTAGACGTCGCCTTCGCCGCCGTGCCGACCCGCGTCGGCACCGTCATGGCCGCCGTGACCCGGGCGGGCGTCGTGTCGGCCGCGTTCCGGGACGGCGCGCGGGCGCGCGGCTGGGTGCTGGAGAACCTGGACGCCACGCCGGTCGACGACCCGGCCCGCACCGTGCTGGTCCGGGAGGAGCTGGCCGCCTACTTCGCGGGCGAGCTGAAGGAGTTCACCGTCCCGATCGACCGGCGGCTGATGTCCCCGCTGCAACGCCGCGTGCTCGGCACCTTGTACGCGAACGTCCCGTACGGCAAGGTCATCACCTACGGCGACCTCGGGGCGGTCAGCCGTGCCGGGGTGGACGCGCGGGCGATCGGGCAGGTCATGGGCACCAACCCCATCCCGATCATCGTCCCGTGCCACCGCGTCGTCGCGGGCAACGGCATCGGCGGGTTCAGCGGCACCGGCATCGAGACCAAGCGCTGGCTGCTCACCCTGGAGGGCCACCTCCCGCCCACCCTCGACTGGGAGCTGTAGTGGAACGCCCGCCCGTCGTCGCCGTCGTCGGGCCCACGGCGGCCGGAAAGTCGGATCTCGCGGTCGATCTCGCGCTGCGCCTCGGCGGCGAGGCGATCAACGCCGACTCCATGCAGCTCTACCGGGGCATGGACATCGGGACGGCCAAGCTCACGCCCGCCGAGCGCCGCGGCGTCCCCCACCACCTGCTCGACGTCTGGGACATGGGCGAGACGGCGAGCGTCGCCGAGTACCAGCGCATGGTCCGCCCGCTGATCGACCGCCTGCGCGCGGCCGGAAGGGCGCCGATCCTGGTCGGCGGCTCGGGGTTGTACGTCCGGGCCGCCCTGGACGACCTCGACTTCCCCGGCACCGATCCCGCGATCAGGGCCCGGCTGGAGGTCGAGCTGGACGAGGCCGGTCCCGAGGTCCTGCACCAGCGCCTGAAGGAGCTCGACCCGGTGGCCGCCGAGGCGGTGCTCTCCAGCAACGGCCGCCGCATCGTGCGGGCCCTGGAGGTCATCGAGCTGTCCGGACGGCCGTTCTCGGCGACGATGCCGTCCTACGACGCCGTCTACGACAGCGTGCAGATCGGCCTGCTCGTGCCGAGGCCGGTCCTGGACGAGCGCATCGCGCTGCGCGTCGACCGCATGTGGGAGGCGGGGTTCGTCGAGGAGGTGCGGGCGCTCGCCGCGCACGGGCTCGCCGGCGGGCGCACCGCGAGCAGGGCGCTCGGGTACGCGCAGGTCCTGCGGCACCTCGCCGGGGAGTGGACGGAGGACCAGGCCAAGCAGGAGACGGTCCGGGCCACGCGCCGGTTCGCCCGCCGCCAGGAGTCGTGGTTCCGGCGCGACCCCCGCGTCAGATGGCTGCCGTTCGACGCCCCTGACCTGCTCGAACGGGCGGCGGTGCTGATCGCGGCGTAGACTTCGGAGACATGCGCTTCGTAAAGGGCCACGGCACCGAGAACGACTTCGTCATCCTTCCCGACCCCGACGCGAGCCTGGAGCTCTCCGCGTCGCTGGTGTCCTGGCTGTGCGACCGGCGCGCCGGCATCGGCGCGGACGGCGTCCTGCGCGTGGTGCCCGCCAAGCTGAGCGCCGAGGCCGGCGAGATCCTCGACCGCGAGTCCGAGCGGGCGCCGCGCTCCGGGGACGCCCAGTGGTTCATGGACTACCGCAACGCCGACGGCAGCGTCGCCGAGATGTGCGGCAACGGCCTGCGGGTCTTCGCCCGCTACCTCGTCGACGCGGGGCTCGCCGAGCCGGGCGAGTTCGACGTCGTGACCCGCGCCGGGGTGCGCCACGTCAGCCTGGGCTCCGCCGGCGACGTCACCGT
Source organism: Sphaerisporangium sp. NPDC051011 (assembly GCF_040653595.1). NCBI lineage: Bacteria > Bacillati > Actinomycetota > Actinomycetes > Streptosporangiales > Streptosporangiaceae > Sphaerisporangium > Sphaerisporangium sp. NPDC051011. Next base: position 165,622 of record NZ_JBFAGG010000007.1, read on the forward strand.
GGACATGGGAACGCCCGTGGTCGGGGGCGAGAGCTGGGCCACCGTGGGCGGCACCGAGTACACCGGCCTGGTCGTGGACATGGGAAACCCCCACCTGGCCTGCGTGACCGGCGACCCGGTCGGGCAGCTGGACCTGACCGCGCAGCCCGGTTTCGACCCCGCCGTGTTCCCGGCCGGGGTCAACGTCGAGCTGCTCAACTTGGTGGGCGAGCGGCGGGTGGTGATGCGCGTCCACGAGCGCGGCTCGGGCGAGACGCGCTCGTGCGGCACGGGGTCGGTGGCGGCGGCGGTGGCCGCGGCGCGGCTCGCGGGTGAGACGCGGGGGCGTTGGGTCGTGGAGGTGCCCGGCGGGATGCTCACCGTCACGCTCGACGGGACCACCAGTCTGCTGACCGGTCCGGCGGTCCTCGTCGCCTCCGGCGAGGTCACCGCGCACCACGCGTAGCGGCCGGCACTGGTCGCCGCCCATGTCACTGCGCACCACGCGTAGCGGCCTCTTCCGTCATTCCGGTTGATCCAGCCCTTACCGGCCGTCGTCGGCCGTCCATCCCCACCGCACACGCCCGCATGTTTGGGGCAGGCTCGGTGAACTGGCAGACTGGCCTGCCATGGACGTGGACATCTGGGCCTGGGTCGCTGACACCCAACGGCAACTGCACGAAGCAGGCAACACCGGGCTCGCCATCGCCCTGGGCGACCTCCCCGCTCAGGCCTTCGAGGGCCGGTACCCCCAGCTCGACGTAATGGCTCCGGCGGTGGCCCAGCAGGCCGAGACGCTGGAACTGCCCTGGCTGGAGCTGTTCGCCCGGCACTGGCACCTGGTCGGTCGCATCGGCGACCGCGCCCAGGGCGCCGTCGCGCTCGGCGACGCGGAGGCGCTGGTCGAGTTCGCCGCGCGCGAGGACGTGAAGGAGTGCCCCTCCGTCCCCGCCGCCGCCGAGGTCCTGGCCGTCACGCAGGCCAACACCGACGGCCCCGGGTACGCCGCCGAGCGCCTCGCCGCGCTCGGCGCCGTCCTTGAGGGGGTGCGTCCCGGGACGCCCGCGTTCTGCGGCCTCGTCACGCAGTACGTCTCGGCGCTGCTCGACGGCGGGGAGGCCGCGCAGGCGGTCACCTACTACGAGTCCGCCGTCGCCGGGCACCGGGGAGCTGGGGGCCAGGCGAGCTGGGAGCTCGCCGCCATGGGCGTGCGCGCCCTGCTCGCCGCGAGCAGGGCGCAGGAGGCGCTCACCGAGCTCGACTCCGCCACGGAGTTCCCCGCCGAGGACCCTGTCGCCAAGGACCACCGCGAGGGCGTCCTGCGCGCGCTCGTGCTCGCCACCGTGGGCCGCTCGAAGGAGGCGCTGGACGCCCTCCCCGACCTCGACGTCGTCGGCGACCACCCGCGCGACTGGGTCGAGTGGGCGCGCGCCGTCCGCCTGCTCGACCAGGTGATCAGCAACACCTGGCAGCTCGGCCGGGTCATGCGCCAGTGGATGACCTACTTCGAGACCATGGGCGTCCACCGCGGGCGCGTCGAGCTGGCGCTGATCTCCGGCGACCTCGCCGTCAAGCGGCAGGGCGCCTGGCAGGCCCGCGCCCTCGCCGACCTCGCCGAGTCGTGGATCGGCTCGCTGCGCACCGCCGAGGGGCTCGCCGAGCGCGTGGCCGAGCTGCGCGCCGCCGCCGACGCGGTCACGCCGCTGCCCCCGCCCGGCCCGCAGGACGAGCTGGTCGCCTACTTCGACGCCGCCGACGGCCACAACGCCGACCCCGAGCGCTGGGTGGGCTGGCTGTGGCCGCTGTCGGGCACCGACCTGCCGGCGACGCGCCGCCACACCACCACGCTCAGCTTCCTCGGGTACGCGCCGGTCGGCGCCGACATCCTGTGGAAGACGATCGTCGAGGACGGCGACCCTGCCACCGCCGAGGAGGAGGACATCGCCTACCTCACCGGCGTGCTGGTCGAGGCGGGCCAGGACGAGCGGCTGGAGCGCGTCGCCGCCCTGCTGCCCCCCGCCGGCTCCCACCTCGCGCTGGCCCGGCTGCACCGCGCCCGCGAGCGGTGGGCCGAGACGGCCGAGGAGGCGGAGAAGTCCCTCCAGGCGGGCGCCGAGGGCGCGATCGCGCTGGAGGCCCGCCGCATGCTCGCGGGCGCGGCCCAGCAGCTCGGCGACAACGTCAAGGGCGCGGCCGTGCTGCGCGAGCTGGTCGAGTCGGACGCCGGCGAGGAGGAAGACGTCTGGCGCATGATCGTCATGGCGACCGCCGCCGAGGACTGGCCGCTGGTCCGCGTGGGCGCCGCCAAGCTCGGCATGCAGCTGGCCACCGCCGAGGGGCCGATCGAGGAGGAATGGCACCTCGTCCGGGTCGTCCTGCCGGTCTCCGACGGCAGCCGCCGCGAGGTGCTGGCCCTGCGCACCGGGCCGGCCACCGCCCGTCTGCTCATCCCGCAGCCCCGTGGCATGGACTACAACGCGGGTGACGTCGTCGTCATCGACCCCCGGCCGCTGGAGCCGGTCCCCGAGGACGCCGAGGCGCAGGAGGGCTTCGTCATCCCGTTCGCGGCCGTGTCGATGCTGCGGCCGGGCGGGTACACGAGCTGGTTCTTCGACGGCGCCGCGCCGACCGAGGAGGACTGGACCGAGTTCAACGAGGTCATGGCCGAGCGCGGCTGGCCGATGTGGGTCTACAGCGACGAGAACTACACCGTCGCCCACCCGTCCACCGGCGAGCGGCTGGCGGGCGTGTACGGCTGGATCGCCGTGCCGCCGCAGGTCGGCCCGTCCGAGCTGGACGCCGTGCTGGACGACGCGACCGAGCGCTGGAGCCACCCGATGGCCTGGCTGGACCTGGCGCGCGCGGTGGGCGTCGAGGTCGAGCGGCACGAGCGCATCGTCAAGGAGTACGGCCTGTAGGGGCCTTACGCGGTGAGTGTGACGCGGGCGGCGCCCGGCTGGAAACGGCCGGGCGCCGTCCGCGTATGTCCTGACATGTCTGGAAAACATGGATTTGCCGGTTAAGGCGGGGTTTCCGGTGGTCGTAGCCGGGCGGGGGCATTGATAGGACTTGCCGTAATCGGGGTTTTCGCGGGTAGTTGCTATACCTAGGTATTACGTTTCCTTTACCTGGGGGTGGCAGTGGGCCTGCGTAGATCTCGCGCGATCGTGGCCGGCGTCGCCGCGTCCGTCCTGCTCGTCGGGTGCGGCCCGATCGACGCGGGCGGTCTCGGTGACGGCGGGGGCGGAGCGGCCGGCGGAGGCTCGGGAGGGTCCGGAGGCGGGGACGGCGGCTCGTCCGCGGGCATCAACCCGCTGGACAACCCCAATGGCACCGAGCCCGGCCTGGGCGCGATCACCTCGTCCAAGGACCGCTCGGCCGCCGTCAAGCTGATCGAGAAGGTGCCGACCAAGGGACGCGGGCCCAAGACCGGCTACGACCGCGACGAGTTCGGGTACGCCTGGGCCGACACCGCCGAGGGGATCCCCTTCGCGCGCAACGGCTGCGACACGCGCAACGACGTGCTGGCCCGCGACGGCGAGGACCTGAAGTACCGCTCGGGCTCCGACTGCGTCCTGATCTCGATGACCCTCGAAGACCCATACACCGGCAAGGTCATCAAGTGGTCCAAGAGCGCCGCGGCCGAGGTGCAGATCGACCACGTCATGCCGCTCTCCTACGACTGGCAGATGGGCGCGTCCCAGTGGAGCAAGGCCAAGCGGGTGCAGATCGCCAACGACCCGCTCAACCTCATGCCGGTGGACGGCCCCACCAACTCCGCCAAGGGGGACTCTGGCCCGGCGACCTGGCTCCCGCCGTCCAAGACGATCCGCTGCTCGTACGCCGTGCGTTTCGCCCAGGTGGCGTTGAAGTACGGGCTGTCGATCACCGGCCCCGACAAGGACGCCATGCTCGCCCAGTGCCGCTGAGAGGTGTTCGGGGCGCTGTGCCTATGGCCGCGCCTCCGGCACGGCGGTTCGGGGCGCCCTTTTAGGCGATGTTCTTCCGTCCTCGCGGGCAAGGGATTGTTCCTCACCCTTGCCCGCGAGGACTCCGGAACACCGCCGCGCCCCGAACATGCCTATGGCCGCGCCTCCGGCACGGCGGTTCGGGGCGCCCCTTTGGGCGGCGTTCTTCCGCCCTCGGGCGCAAGTGATTGTTCCTCACCCTTGCGCCCGAGGACTCCGGAACACCGCCGTGCCTCGAACAGTCCTATGGCCGCGCCTTAGCCATGGCGGGTTCGGGACTTGTCGCCGTGCTTTGTGCTGACCTTGATGATCTTTCCGGTCTTGGCGGAGACGTAGACGCGGTACTCGGTACCGTTCTTCTTCAACACCACCTTCCAGACCCGCTGCCCGTGCTCCGACTCATGCTCGACCTTGGTGACCCGGGCGCCCGGGACCCGCTTGGTGGCGATCACGACCGCCTGGCGGGAGCTGATCGCGGTGGTCGCCGTGGTCGGCGTCGGGGTGGCGGTGATCGCGGCCGTCGTGCCGGACGGGACCGCGGGGCGCGGCGCGGCCTCGGCGGCGGTGGCCCCGGCCCCGAGGACGGCCAGCGCTCCGGCGCCCGCGATGAGCAGCTTGACGGTCCTGCCTCGTGTGGTGCTCGTTGTGTTCGTCATGGCCCAAGGCTCGCCGGGGCCGGGCTAAACGCGCGCTGCGGCGACGTTAACGGCGCCCTAAGATCCAGGACGCGGAGAACCGGCTAGGACAGGGAGGATCGGCGTCCGAGGACCAGAACGACCATGGCGCCGCAGTCCGGGCCGTCGCCCGCCGTCATCGACCCGCCCGACGCCTCCGCCGTCCGCCGGGCGATGTCCAGGCCCAGCCCGGTCGATCCCGCGCCGCTGCGTCCCCGCCCGAGGAGTCCGGCCCCGAAGCCCGGCCCGGTGTCGGCGACCTCCAGCCGCACGCCGTCCTGGCCGGGGCTGAGACGCACGGTGAAGCCCGCGCCCTCGGGGGTGTGGGCGAAGACGTTGTCGAGCAGCGCGTCCACGCAGGCGGACAGCTCGGCGGCGCTCACCGCCACGGTCAGGGACCCCGGCGGGAGGTCCAGCGTCACGGGCCGGTTCTGGTCCTCCGCCAGGACCGACCAGAACGCCACCCGGTCGCCCACGACGGCCACCGCGTCGCAGGCGGCCTGCTCGTGCGAGTGGCGCCGCACGTCGAGGATCACCGAGCTCACGGCGCGCTCCAGCGCGTCCACGCGGGCGCCGAGGCGCGCGGCCTCCTCCGGGTCCGCCAGCGACTCGGCCTCCAGCCTCAGGCCGGTCAGGGGCGTGCGGAGCCGGTGGGAGATGTCGGCGGCGGTCTCGCGTTCCTCGGCCAGCAGGTCGCTGATGCGCCCGGCCAGGTGGTCGAGCGCCAGCCCGACATCCCGCACCTCGGGCGGGCCGCCGGGCGTGGTGCGCGCGGCCAGGTCGCCGGCGGCGAGGCGGTGGGAGACGCGGGCGAGGCCGGTCATGGGCCGGGTCAGCGCGAGCGCCAGCCGGTCGGCGACCAGGATGCCGAGGCCGATGAGCGCGAGCCCGAGGACGAGCATGCCCAGCCAGACCTCCGGGACGCCCTGGCGCAGGTCCGCCTCGGTGAGGTAGGCGCGCACGACGGCCGTCCCGCCGGGAAGGCCCTCCACGGAGACCAGCACCTCCAGCCCCGAGGGGGTCTCGGCCACCAGGCTGCGCCCCCGCGCCGCGAGTTCCACGGCGGCGGACCTCGGGGCGGGGGAGCCGACGAGAGTCCCGTCCGGGAGGAAGACGGTGACGGCGTGGCCGCTGGAGGCCGAGGTGCGCTTGACGGCCAGCGTGAGGGCGGCCCGGTCGGCCGGCCCCACCGACGCCGCCACCGACTGTGCCTCTGCAGTCGCCCGGTTCACCGCGCCGCTCTGCGCCAGCGCGCGCACCAGCAGGCCCATGGGGACGAGCAGCGCGACGAGCACCAGCGAGGTGGTGGCGGCCACGAGCAGCGCCAGCCAGCGCCTCATGACGGATCGACCAGCTTGACCCCGACCCCGCGGATGGTGTGCAGGTATCGAGGGGTCTGGGCGGTCTCGCCCAGCTTGCGGCGAAGCCAGGACAGGTGGACGTCCACGGTCTTGTCCGCGCCCCCGTACCGCGCCTGCCACACCTCCGTGAGCAGTTCGCGCTTGGTGACGACCTGGCCGGGGCGGGCGGCGAGGTAGTGCAGCAGGTCGAACTCGCGGGGCGTGAGGTCCAGGACCGTCCCGTCGAGGACCGCTTCCCGGCCGCGCGGGTCCAGCCGCAGCCCGCCCACGGTGATCGAGGGGTCGGCCGGGCTCTCGGCGGCGCGGCGCAGCACAGCCCGGACGCGGGCGTCGAGCTGGGCGGCGCTGTAGGGCTTGACCACGTAGTCGTCGGCCCCGGCGTCGAGCAGGCGGACCATCTCGGCGTCGCCGTCCCGCGCGGTCGCCACGATCACGGGTACGCGGCTGACGGCCCGCAGCATCCGCAGCATCTCGGTGCCGTCCAGGTCGGGCAGGCCGAGGTCCAGCACTATGAGGTCCGGGCGCTCGGCCATGGCCTGGCGCAGGCCCTCCAGCGCGGTCGGGGCGGAGGAGACGGCGTGTCCTCGATCACGCAGTCCCCGGATGAGCGCGGTGCGGATCGCCGCGTCATCCTCGACGATCAGGACGTTGGCCATGGGCGGTTACGCTAACCGGTCGGGGCGTGCGGTATGAAGTCCGTTATCTTCCCTTTAACCCCAGCTTAGGGGACGGCCAGGGAGGATTCAGCGCATGAATCGGCGTCGGCTTCTCGTGGTGGCCGGGTGGCTGGTCGTCGCGCTCATCGCCACCGGTGCCGGCGTGGTCGTCACCGCGTTCCTCGGGGAGGCGGTGACCGGCTCCTCGGGCCGCGTGCTGACCGTGGCCGACGTGCGCCGGGAGCTCGCCGCCGCTCCCTCCGCGAGCGGGGTGGGCGGCGGCTCCGCGGACGGTGCGCCCTCACCTGCGGGCCCGTCGCGCACGCCCGGCGACACGGAGTCTCCCGAGGACGAACCCTCTCCTCGCGACACGCCGCCGGCGCGCACGGCCTCGCCCCGGCCGTCCGGGCACAGCGACGGTGTGGGAGAGGTGATCTCGGCGCGGGGAGGCGTCGTCGTGGCGCGGTGCGAGGGCGGCCTGGTGACCCTGCTCACCTGGACTCCCGCCCCCGGGTACCAGGTGAAGGAAGCCGAGCCGGGGCCGCGCGACAAGGTGCGCGTCCGGTTCGAGTCGGAGCGCGCGCGGACCGAGATCGAGATCTACTGCATCGGCGACCGGCCCATCCCCGCCGCCGAAGTCAAAGAGGACTGACCCTGTTCGGGGCGCGGCGGTGTTCTGGAGGAGGAGGGAGGAAGGGTGAGGTACGAGCCCTTCCGAGTGACGACGGAAGAACACCGCCTAAAAGGCGCCCCGGACCCGCCGTGCCGGAGGCGCGGCAATAGGCACTGTTCGGGTCAGCGGGGCGGGGTCAGCTCGGCGCCGAACTCGTCGGCGATCCGGCGAAGGCCCTCGGCCAGACGGTCGCGGTCGAGGGCCTCCATGCGCTCGACCGGCCCCGAGACGGACATGCCGGCGATCACCCGCCCGCCGTCCCTGACCGGCACCGCCAGGCAGTGCACGCCCAGTTCCTCCTCGCCCAGGTCGACGGCGTATCCGCGCTCGCGCACCGCGTCCAGCTCGGCCATCATCTCCTCGACCGTGGTGACCGTGTGCTCCGTGCGGCGGGGCAGGCCCGTGCGGGCGAGGACGGCCGCCGCGTCCGGGCGGTCGGCCAGCATCACCTTCCCGACCGCCGTGCTGTGCGGCAGCACCCGGCGGCCGACCTCGGCGAACATGCGCAGGCGCCGGGGGGACGCCGCCTGGGCGACGTAGACCACGAAGTCGCCCTCCATGACGGCGAGGTTCGCGGTCTCGCCGGACAGGGCCACCATCTTCTCCAGGTACGGCTGCGCCCACACGGCGACCATGCGCTCGGCCGCCCCTCCGAGGCGCACCAGGGCGCTGCCCAGGGCGTAGCGGCGGTCGGACTCCTGGCGGACGTACCCGCGGCTCAGCAGCGCCTGGAGCAGCCGGTGGATCGTCCCGTACGGCAGGCCGGTGCGCGCCGCGATCTCCGACAGCCCCGCCTCCCCACCCCGATCGGCCAGCGCCTCCAGCACGTCCAGAGCCCGGTCGACTGACTGAACGGTGCTCATGACGCTTCCTCCGGTCGCGCGGGGCATGGGCTCATGGCGCTCCCAATGCGGCAGGGGGCAGGCCGCGGAGGGATGCGTCGAGAACCTCGGCGGTGTGGGCCACGCGGAGCTCCTCGCCCCGCCTGCGGGCGGCCGAGGCGATCTGCATCGTACAGCCGGGGTTGGCCGAGACGAGCAGGTCGGCGCCGACGCCGAGCACCTGCTCCGCCTTCCGGTCGCCCAGCTCGCGCGCCGCCTCGGGCTGGAAAAGGTTGTACGTCCCCGCGGACCCGCAGCAGATCGCCGCGTCCGGGATCTCCCTGACCCGCAGCTCCGGCACGCCCGCGAGCAGCGCGCGCGGCTGGGCGCGCACCCCCTGGGCGTGCGCGAGATGGCAGGCGTCGTGGTAGGCGACCGTCATCGGCAGGGGATGCCGCTCGGCCGCAGGACCCAGCTCGGCCAGGAACTCGGCGAGGTCCACGAACCGCAGCGCGCGCGCCCGCTCCGCCCAGCCGGGGTCGTCGGCGAGCAGGTCGGCGTACTCCTTGGTGCTCGACCCGCACCCCGCCGCGTTGACGATCACGGTGTCCACGCCCGCGCGTTCGAACGTCGCGATGGTGCGCCGGGCGAACCGCGCGGCCTCCTCCGGGCGCCCGGAGTGCACCGACAGCGCCCCGCAGCAGCCCTGGCCGGGAGGGACGACCACGTTGCAGCCCTCTAGGGCCAGCACCCGCGCGGTCGCCGCGTTGACCCGGGGGAAGAACTCGGCCTGCACGCAGCCGGTCAGCATGCCGACGACGGCCCGCCGCTCGCCCCGCGCGGCGACGAGCGGGGGAATCCGGGTGCGGCGGGGGATCGGCGGCGCGAGGGCGGCCATGGCGGCCAGGCGCGGGTCCAGGCGTTCGAGCAGCGGGGCAAGGCGCGGCCGGAGCCGTTCGGTGAGCTTCAGCGGCAGGCGGAGCGCGCGCAGCCGCCGGGGGTGGGGGAACAGGCCGAAGACGAGGGCGCGGAAGGCGCGCTCGTCCCAGCCGCGGCGGTGGGTCCGCTCGACCTCGGCCCGGGTCTGCTCGATCAGCGTGTCGTACCGGACGCCGGACGGGCACGCGGTGACGCAGGCCATGCAGCCCAGGCACGCGTCGAAGTGTCCCGCCATCTCCGGTGTCAGCGGGGTGCCCTCGACGTGCTGTTTCATCAGGTGGATCCGCCCGCGCGGGGAGTCCATCTCCTCGCCCCACAGCGCGTACGTCGGGCAGGTGGGCAGGCAGAACCCGCAGTGCACGCAGTCCTTGATCAGCTCGGGGTCCACGGACGTTCGCTCCTCACGTGCCCGAGCCCGCCGGCAGGGCGCCGGCGAGCCGTCCGGGTGACATGCGCCCCTCGGGGTCGAAACGCTCCTTCACGCGCCGCATCAGCGCGGCGGCTCCCACGGGACCGAAGCGGTCGAGCCGGGCGGCCGCCTCCGGGGGCGCGGTCCACACCACCAGTCTGCCGCCGTCCCGGGCCACCTCGGTACGCAGGGACGTGACGAAGATCTCCGCCGCGCCGGGAGGGGTGTCCACGGGCGGGGCCAGGTACAGGACGCAGGAGGCGGCCGACCCGCGGACGTGGACGGGAAGGCCGCCCGCGTCGTCGCCCGCCCGTGCGACGGCGGCGAGCGCCCGTCCGGCGGAGGCGGGCGGGACGCGCAGTTCCAGCAGGAACCCTCCGCTTCGCGCGACGCGCTCTTCCAGGGCGCGGTCCCCGGGGAAGGACTCCATGGGCCGCTCAGCCAGGGACTGGTCGCCGAGGGAGGCGGCCTCCTCCTGGAGATCCGCGGGCTCCTCGCCGGGAAGCCGTCCCCACCAGGCCGGAGGGCCGGAGGAGATCGCCGAGCCCTCTCCGAGCAGCCCGGCGGCGGCCTTGGCCCGTTCGGCGGCGGCGACGCCCTCGAACAGCGCGGCCACGGTCACCGGGCCCCGCGCGACGGGCCGGTCCAGCTCCAGCGCGCTCGGTTCGAGCCGCGAGCCCGCGAGCGAGGCCACGGCCGTGAGGACGCGCGGGTCCGGGGAGGCGGCCGTCACCCACGCGCGGGACGCGGGCAGCGGGTGGAGCCGGAACGTGGCCTCGGTGATCACCCCGAGCGTGCCGAGAGAGCCGGTGAACAGCTTGCCGAGGTCGTACCCGGCGACGTTCTTGACCACCTTGCCGCCCGACCGGGCGATCGTGCCGTCGGCGAGCACGACGGTGATGCCGATCAGCAGGTCGCGCGCCGTGCCGTGGCGCAGGCGGCGCGGCCCCGCGGTCGCCGTGGCCAGCACGCCGCCGACGGTGGCCTCGCCCGCCGGGACGTCCAAGGCGAGCTGCTGCCCGGCCTCGCCTAGCGCCGCGGCGAGCGCGGAGATCGTGATGCCCGCCTGGACGCGGACGACCAGGTCGCCGGCCTCGTGCTCCAGGACGCGGTTCAGCCTTCGGGTGTCCAGGAGCAGGTCGCAGCGCGCGGGGGCGTACCCCCAGGACAACTTGGTGCCGCCGCCCGCGGGGACCACGGCGAGCCCGTGCTCGGCCGCCGCCCGCATGACCAGGGCGGCCTCGCCGGTGGTCTCGGGCAGGGTGACCCAGCGGGGCGTCACCCCGGCGACCGCGTCCCCGGGACCGGCCGCGCGGGCGTCCACGCCGGTGGCGGCCAGGGTCTCACCGGGCGTCATGATCCGCACCTTGCAGCGCAGGGCAGAGGCGTCGGGGACGCTGCGACGCGGGATCGGGCGGGGGGAGGTGGGAGGGCATCAGAACAGGTCCGCCTCTCCGGACGCCACCAGGGGGTGGACGCCCTTGCGCACCCCGGGCGCCTCGCCGCACAGCCGGGGCGTGGGGAAGATCTTGCCCGGATTGGACAGGTTGCGGGGGTCGAAGGCGCAGCGGACGAGCTGCATGGTGTCCAGGTCCTCCTCCGTGAACATCTTCGGCATATAGCGCGACTTGTCGACGCCCACCCCGTGCTCGCCGGTGATCGACCCGCCGTACTCCAGGCACAGGTCGAGGATCTCGCTGGAGACCCGCTCGGCCCGCTCGCCCGCGCCCTCCTCCGCGTCGTCGAACAGCACCAGCGGGTGCAGGTTGCCGTCCCCGGCGTGGAAGACGTTGGCCACGCGGATGCCGTACCGCGCGGACAGCCGCTCGATGCCCGCCAGCACGGCCGGCAGCGCCGTCCTCGGCACCACGCCGTCCTGCACGAGGTAGGCGGGGCTGATGCGCCCGACGGCCGCGAACGCCGACTTGCGGCCCTTCCAGATCGCCGCGCGCCGCGCCGGGTCGTCGGCGACGCGCACCGTGAAGGCCCCGCTCTCGCGGCAGATGGCGTCCACCCGGGCGAATTCGTGCGCGACCTCGGCGTGCGGCCCGTCCAGCTCGACGATCAGCACGGCCCCCGCCCCGGGCGGGTAGTCGCAGCGCACCGCGGCCTCGGCGGCCTCGATGGCCAGCGCGTCCATCATCTCGATCGCCGAGGGGACGATGCCCGCGCCGATGATCGCCGACACCGCCACCCCGCCGGTCTCGACGTCCGGGAAGGCGGCGAGCAGCGTCGTCACCGTCTCGGGCTCGCGCGACAGCCGTACCGTGATCTTCGTCGCGATGCCGAGCGTGCCCTCCGAGCCGATGAACGCGCCGAGCAGGTCGTACCCGGGGTCCATGGCGTCCAGCAGGACGATCTCGCCCTCGGGGGTCACCAGTTCGACGGCGAGCACGTGGTTGACCGTGAACCCGTACTTCAGGCAGTGCGCGCCGCCGGAGTTCTCGGCGACGTTGCCCCCGATCGAGCAGATCTGCTGGCTGGAGGGGTCGGGCGCGTAGTAGTACCCGTACGGGCGGGCCGCCTCGGTGATCGCCAGGTTGGTCACCCCGGGTTCGACCACGGCCCGCCGGTTCTCGATGTCGATCTCCAGGATGCGGCGCATGCGCGAGGTGACGATCAGCACGCCGTCGCTGCGCGGCAGGGCTCCGCCGGACAGGCCGGTGCCCGAGCCGCGCGCGACGAACGGAGTGCCGGTCTCGTGGCACACCCGGACCACCGCCGCGACCTGCTCGGCCGTCTCCGGCAGCACGACGACGGCCGGGGTGGCCCGGTGGTAGGTCAGCCCGTCGCACTCGTACGTGCGCAGGCGCACCGGGTCGGTGATCACGCCCCGCGGGCCGAGGATCGCCAGGAGGCGGCCGGACAGGCCGGACAGATCGGCCCGGGCGGGGGTCATGGCATGCGGGCGTAGGCGGGAAGGGTGAGGAACTCGGCGAAGTCGTCGTCCAGCGCGACCTCCTTGAACAGCGCGGCGGCCTGCCCGTACAGGGTCTCGTCGAAGCCCGGCTCCTCGCGGATCTTCCCGAGCTCCTCGGCGATGACGCGCTCGACCATCTCGCGGGTCACGACCTCGCCGGAGCCGGCGAGCGCGATGCCGTTGTGGATCCACTGCCAGATCTGCGACCGGGAGATCTCGGCCGTGGCCGCGTCCTCCATCAGGTTGTGGATGCCGACCGCGCCGCTGCCCCCCATCCACGCCGCCAGGTAGCGCAGCGCGACGTCCACGTTGTTGTGCAGGCCCGCCTCGGTGATGTCGCCGGGCGTCTTGGACACCGCGAGCAGGTCGCCCGCCGACACCGAGACGTCCTCGCGGAGCCGGGTGAGCTGGTTGGGCTCCTCGCCGAGGACGGAGTCGAACACCTCCCGGCAGATCGGGACCAGGTCGGGGTGGGCGACCCACGAGCCGTCGAAGCCGTCGCCGGACTCGCGGGTCTTGTCCGCCCGCACCTTCTCCAAGGCGACCTTGTTGACCTCGGGGTCGCGGCGGGAGGGGATGAAGGCCGCCATGCCGCCGATCGCGTGCGCGCCGCGCTTGTGGCAGGTGCGCACCAGCAGCTCGGTGTAGGCGCGCATGAAGGGGGCGGTCATCGTCACCGCGTTGCGCTCGGGCAGCAGGAACTCCCGGCCCCGGGTGCGGAACTTCTTGATCACGCTGAACAGGTAGTCCCAGCGGCCGGCGTTGAGGCCCGCCGAGTGGGCGCGCAGCTCGTAGAGGATCTCCTCCATCTCGAACGCGGCCGGGTAGGTCTCGATGAGCACGGTCGCCCGGATCGTGCCGTGGGGGATGCCGAGCAGTTCCTGGGCGCGGGTGAACACGTCGTTCCAGAGGCGCGCCTCCAGGTGGGACTCCATCTTGGGCAGGTAGAAGTACGGCCCGCGTCTCTTGTCGATCTGCCGCCGCGCGCAGTGGAAGAAGTAGAGGCCGAAGTCGAAGATCGAGGCCGAGAACGGCTCGCCGTCCACGAGCACGTGCTTCTCGGTGAGGTGCCAGCCGCGGGGGCGCACGACGACGGTGGCGAGCTCGTCGTCGGGCCGCAGCGCGTACCGCTTGCCGCCGGACTCGAAGTCGATCGTGCGGTCGAGCGCGTCGCGCAGGTTGAGCTGGCCGTTCACGACGTTCTCCCACAGCGGGGAGTTGGCGTCCTCGAAGTCGGCGAGCCAGACCTTGGCGCCGGAGTTGAGCGCGTTGATGGTCATCTTCCGGTCGACCGGGCCGGTGATCTCGACGCGGCGGTCGACCAGGCCGGGGGCGGGGGGCGCGACGCGCCAGGTGTCGTCCTCGCGGACGGCCTTGGTCTCCGGGAGGAAGTCCAGCGTGCCGCCGGCGGACAGCTCGGCCTGGCGGGCCTGCCGGGCGTCCAGCAGCTCGCGCCGCCTGCCGTCGAACTCGCGCTGCAGGGTGGCCACGAACGTGAGGGCCTCGGGGGTGAGGATCTCGTCGAAGCGGTCCAGCCGGGGGCCTGTGATCTCAACGCCGTCCATGGCCGTCCTCTCATATTTCCATGATGCGGAAAAATAATTCTGGATTATGGAATCGACGCTACTCGAACGCGGACTCAGGGGTCAACGCCGGGTGCCCCTGAGGGATCGCTAAGGGCTCTCTCGGGGCCTTCCCCGATGGGCGGGGGCCACGCGGGCGGCCACCCTATGAACCATGACGAAGAGGTTCGTGATGGCCGCCGGGACCGTGCTCGGCGTGGGACTACTGCTCACCGGATGCGGCCTGCGGAACATCGCCGGCCCGAGCGAGCAGGCCGTCCAGACGTACGACGTGACCGGCGACGTCGGCGCCCTGCGCGTGGACAGCGAGTCGGGCGCCATCGTGGTGACCGGGTCCGAGCGGTCTGGAGTGCGCGTGACCGAGACTTTGCACTGGAAGCGCACCAAGCCGGCCACCTCGCACCCGCTCCGCGACGGCACCCTCACGCTCGACCACGAATGCCACGGCGACTGGGGATGCGACATCGACTACAAGATCGAGATCCCGAGCGGCGTCGACGTCCGGCTGGAGACCGGCTCGGGCGACATCACCCTGCGCTCGGTGACCGGGAAACTGGAGGCCAAGACCGGCTCGGGCATCATCGACGGACGTGGCCTCGGCGCCGCCCGTGCCGTGGCCGAGACGGGTTCGGGGAACGTGGACCTGCGCTTCGCCACCGTGCCGGAGAACGTCGAGGTGGACACCGGCTCGGGCGACGGCGTCGTCCACGTGCCGCAGGAGAGCTACCACGTGACCCTGGACACCGGCTCCGGCTCCCACACACTGGAGGTCGCCAACGACGCGGCGTCCCCGCGCCGGATCGTCGTGCGGACCGGGTCGGGCGACGCCAAGGTGCTCAAGGCCTGACAAGGACCTGGGGGCCGTTCGGGGGTGCCCCAGAAAGCCCTGGTTTGTGGTAGATCGCTGTCGATAACCAGGTGAATCCCCGTGGTCATCGTGGCACGATCGGAGGGGAAGACAACAACGGGGTCCCCGTGTTGAACTGTGCGTAACGGTGAGCCCCACGAGCGCCGAGGAGCGCGACCATAACCACAGAGAAGACGTATATGTACAACGAGTCCTACGAAGACCTCGCCGTCGGCGACTACGAGCTCGAAGAGAGGCAGGCGCTCCGGCGGGTCGCCGGACTGTCGACCGAGCTCCAGGACGTCACCGAAGTCGAATACCGCCAGCTCCGCCTGGAGCGGGTGGTCCTGGTCGGGGTGTGGACCGGAGGTACCGTCGTCGACGCGGAGAACTCCCTGCAGGAGCTGAAGCTCCTCGCCGAGACGGCCGGGTCCCAGGTTCTGGAGGGCCTCATTCAGAGGCGTCAGCGCCCCGACTCCGCCACCTACATCGGATCCGGCAAGGCCGTGGAACTGCGCGACATCGTGGCCTCCAGCGGCGCCGACACCGTGATCTGCGACGGCGAGCTCACTCCTGGCCAGCTACGGCAGCTCGAAGAGGTCGTCAAGGTCAAGGTCATCGACCGCACGGCACTGATCCTCGACATCTTCGCTCAGCATGCCAAGAGCCGCGAGGGCAAGGCGCAGGTCGAACTGGCCCAGCTCAGCTACCTGCTCCCACGCCTGCGCGGCTGGGGTGGCAACCTGTCCCGCCAGGTCGGCGGACGCGCCGCGGGCGGCGTGGGCATCGGCGGCCGCGGCCCCGGTGAGACGAAGATCGAGCTGGACCGGCGCCGCATCCGCGAGCGCATGGCCAAGCTGCGCCGGCAGATCGGCGGCATGTCGACGGCCCGCGATACCATGCGGGCGCGCAGGACGCGGCGCGAGGTGCCCTCGGTGGCCATCGCCGGGTACACCAACGCGGGCAAGTCGTCCCTGCTCAACCGGCTCACGGGCGCGGGGGTCCTGGTCGAGGACGCGCTGTTCGCCACCCTGGACCCGACCGTCCGCCAGTCCCGCACGCCCGACGGCAGGCTGTTCACGATCGCCGACACCGTCGGGTTCGTCCGGCACCTGCCGCACCAGCTCGTCGAGGCGTTCAGGTCCACGCTGGAGGAGGTCGGCGACGCCGATCTGATCCTCCACGTCGTGGACGGCTCGCACCCCGATCCGGAGTCGCAGCTCGCCGCCGTCCGCGAGGTCCTGTCCGACCTCGACGGCGTCGGCGACATCCCCGAGATCGTGGTGGTCAACAAGGCCGACGCCGCCGACCCGGTGGTCCTGGCCAGGCTGGCCACCCGCGAGCGGCACAGCGTGGTCGTGTCCGCCCGCACCGGGGCCGGCATCGACGAGCTGCTCGCCGTGATCGAGCGGGAGCTGCCGCGCCTCGACCGCGAGGTCCACATGCTCGTGCCGTACGACCGCGGGGACCTGGTCTCCCGGGCGCACAAGGAGGGCGAGGTGCTGTCGATCGACCACACCGCCGACGGCACGATCCTGAGGGCCCGCGTCCCGGCCGGGCTGTTCCACGAGCTGGACCGCACGGCCAAGCCCGTCGAGACCGTTCTCTGAGCTCTCTGAACCGGTTTCGGGAAGCCCTCCAAGCCGGTTTCAGGGCGTCCGCTGAGCCGGTTTCGAGGCCCGCCCGCCGGAGGGCGACGACCGCCACGTCGTCCTCCCGGGCCCCGAAGCGGTCGATCAGGCGGTCGCGGAACACCTGCGCGGCTGCGGGACGGTTCGGCGAGCAGGCCGCGAGCTCGGAGCCGGCCTCGGACCGTTCGAGCCACTACAGGAAGGCACGGTAGATCTCGAGGACCTCCCTGCGGGTGCCGGCTGTGTTCACGCGGCCGAGGAGCGGCTCGTTGGAGATCTCGACCCCGCGGCCGAGGACGCGGTCCTCGTTCTCGCGTAGCAGCCGCTCGTCGTGTCGCCTGCTGGTATTCTCCTGGACGGTCAGGACGGCTCCCGGGTCCACCCACGTGACGAGCGAAGACGGTGTTCTCTGGAGAGGCTACACTCGGTTTGCACCCAAGATCATTTCTTCTTTCGGACACATGGGACATTTGGTCTAAATCCGGATGATCAGGGCAAGGCGTGCCGGAGCGCCCATGTTTCAGGGAAAACCTCGCATCGGCGCAGGAAAACCGCTGTGGCCCGCGAGGCTTGAATATTGCTACGATATGGAAACCCTGACGAGACATTCTGGCGTTGGTTTCGCATGATGACGCGTGTGACTGCTGGTGCAGCGGAGGCTAGGTCGACACCAGGCGTGACCCTTGAGCAGATATCGACGCGCGGGGCTGTGAAGGTCGCCGACCTGACGCAGGCGATGACGAACCGGTGTTCTTCTCAATAAGCCTGTACAGCGAGCCGACCTGTGAAATAACGTAACTGAACTGAAATCGCCCGGCCATGATCCGGACGGTACCGTCATCGCACCACCTCGTGCGGATGAGATCAGGAGACCCCCCAATGACGTCCGGAAACGGAGCGGACCCAGCGGGCGCGGCGCCCGGCTCGCGCTGGGTCCGGTTCGCGTCCCCGGACGCTCCCACGGCCGCCCCGGAGGCTTCTCCGGTGGCCAAAAACCGGGTGGTGATGCCATGACGGTGCGGCTCCTCACCAACATCGGCCGGCTCTGGACCGGCAACGACGTCTGCAGCAACGCCGCGATCCTCGTGCACAACGACCGGATCGCCTGGGTCGGCAGGGCGGCCGACCTGCCGCAGAGCGTCCCCGGTGTCGTCGACGACATCGTCGACGTCGACCACGTCGAGAACCTCGGCGGCTCCCTCGTGACGCCGGGCCTCATCGACGCGCACACGCATCCGGTGTACGCGGGCAACCGCTACGCCGAGCTGGCCATGCGCTCCGGCGGCTCCACGCCCAGCGCCATCACCGCGGCGGGCGGCGGCATCGGCTCCACCGTCACGGTCACCCGCGGCACCGACCCGTGGACGTTGTGCAACGGCGTGCGCGAGCGCCTGCGCGACTGGCTGCTCAACGGCACCACGACCGTCGAGGCCAAGACCGGCTACCACCTCACCCGCGATGGCGAGCTGGCCGACGTCCGGCTGCTCCGCGAGCTCGAGAAAGAGCCGATGATGCCGCGGGTGCACGTCACGTTCCTCGCCGCCCACGTCGTCCCGCCGGAGTACTTCGGCCGCCAGCGCGACTACGTCGAGGCCGTCGGCTCCTGGTGCGCCGACGCCGCCGCGGCTGGAGCCGACAGCGTCGACGTCTACTGCGACGAAGGTCACTTCACCACCGACGAGGCCCGCTGGGTGCTCGCCTCCGGCCGCAACGTCGGCCTGCTGCCGCGCATCCACGCCGGCGCCCATAAGCGGCGCGGCGCCGTCCAACTCGCCGCCGAGCTCGGCTGCGCCTCGGCCGACCTGCTCTACAACGCCTCCGACGAGGACATCGCCCTGCTCGGGCGGTACGGCGTCCCTGCGGTGGTCTGCCCCGGAACGGCCCTTCAGCAGGGCAACCTGCCGCCGGTCCGCCGCATGCTCGCCCAGGGCGTCACGGTCGCCCTCGGCAGCGACCACAACCCCGGCCACTGCGGCATCACCTCGATGTCGCTGGTCATCAGCCTCGCGGTCGCCGCGTTCGGCATCAGCGTCGGCGACGCCCTGCGGGCCGCCACCCTCGGCGGCGCCACCGTGCTCGGCGCTCCGGACCGCGGCGTCCTCGCCCCGGGCCGCCTCGCCGACATCGTCCAGTGGGACGCCGACCACGAGGGTGCCTTCGCCTGGGGCTTCGGCCTGAAGCCCCGCCGCGTCTGGCGCGGCGGCACCCCCGTCCAGTAACCGTGGGCACCGCCGGCCCTCGGCTCACGGGTGACGCTGCCGATACCTTTTCGTTCGTCCGGTAACCTCGCGGCTC
The DNA here is from genome assembly GCF_040653595.1 of Sphaerisporangium sp. NPDC051011. Lineage (NCBI taxonomy): Bacteria > Bacillati > Actinomycetota > Actinomycetes > Streptosporangiales > Streptosporangiaceae > Sphaerisporangium > Sphaerisporangium sp. NPDC051011. Next base: position 184,378 of record NZ_JBFAGG010000007.1, read on the forward strand.
TCGATCAAACCGCTGCTGCACATCTCCGAGGGCACGATCGCCTCCCTGGAGAAGGTACGGCCGGGCGGGCGATCGCCCGGCTGGAGGAACCGGCCGTACGGGCGGCCGGCGACGCGCCGGTCGACGTCGCGGTACACCACCTCGCAGGTTGCGATCACCCCTAGTTCGCCCGAGCCACCCCTAGCACCCCTGCCTATCCCACCATCGACCCCCGACCGCAGCGCCCCGAGAGCCCCCAGACGACGCTTCCTGTACGTACCGGAGCGGAATCGATCAAGACTCTACGAATAGGTCGGGGATAGAAGCCAGACTCCCCCCGAACGCGATGTTATGCACGCTGAGTAACTAATAGTCCCTTATCGGACCGCTTTACCCCTGTCGTGAACATCAAGTGAAGTGTCGAGGTATGTGCCGCACAGGGCGCTGGCCGTCTTGCCCAGCCTTCTAGTGCCGTCATGTGCAGGCCGAGTGCGGTTATCCACAGAACCGCGTTCGGCGCGACGGCTGGCCTGCTCGCCCGAATAACGTCCCGCTCGTGCGAACAGCCAGCAGGCCCTCCGAACGCGAAGCCGGTGAGTCCCGGCTCCGCGCGCTGACCCCTCTCGCCGGGCCATGGCACCCACGTCCGCACGTCAGTGCTGCACGTCCGACATCCGCAGGGGAGGACATGGAACACCCGCCCGGCACACACGACCCACACCACCAGGACACGACTGCGTCCGGCAGATACGTTCCACTACGGCGACCAGGTCCGGGGTCGGCCCATGACAACGCCGCGCCTGTAGACGAGGCCGGTGAGTACGTCCGCGTACGCCGAGCGGACCTGGGGCCGGGCTACGACGATGCCATGCCTGTCGATGAGGGTGGTGAGTACGTTCGCGTACGCAGGGCCGACTTGCGATCCCGCGACAAGTCCCCTTCGACGGCCGATGAGACCGGTGTGTTCGCCCGCGTGCGTCGCGCCGACTCGCGATCAGACGACGAGGACGTGCGGGCGGCCGTCGCGGATCCCTGGAGCGGCGACCGAGAGGAGTCCCGCCATGGGTGGGTCACGGGTGAGCCGGGGGATCTTGACGAGCCCGGCAAGGTGAGGAACGCCGGAGACGCCGGAGACTACGCTCCCTCGGTTCGTCTGCGTTCGGAGCCGCTGCCCTTCCGGTCGTTGCGCACGCGGGTGAGTGACGTCCTGGCCCAGTGCGGGCCACTTCTGGATCCGGGTCGTCCGGGTCTGCGTGTGCTGGTGGTTCTGGGGTTGCTGGCGGCACTCATCGGCGGTATCCAGGTCTGGCGCTCACGCCCGGCCGCCGAACCGGTGAGCCCACCGCTCCCTGCCGCGGCTTCCGAACTCCCCACGGGTGCGTCGAGGCCTCCCACGGGTGCGTCAGGGCTTCCGGCCAGGTCAGGGCTCTCGGCGGGAAGCCCCCAACCCGCACTCTCCGGCGTATCGACCATTCCGTCCCTCGCCGCGCAGGTGATCGTCCATGTCACCGGAAAGGTCAAGAAGCCGGGCATCGTGACGCTCCCGAGCGGGTCGCGGGTCGCCGACGCGGTGAAGGCCGCCGGCGGGGCCCGGTCGGGCGAGACAGGTGCGCTCAATCTCGCCAGAAAGCTCGTCGACGGCGAGCAGATCGTCGTGGGAGCCCCGGCCGGCGCCACGATCGTGACGGCTCCGGCGCCGATTCCCGGTGTGGGCGAGGCGCCGGTCGAAGTGCTCGACCTCAACACCGCCACTCCGAGCCAGTTGGAGACACTTCCCGGCGTCGGCGAAGTCCTCGCCGCCCGCATCGTGGAGTACCGCCAATCCCACGCCGGGTTCCGCAGCGTCGCCCAGCTCCGCGAGGTGACAGGCATCGGCGAGCGAAAGTTCGCCGACCTCCGCGACAAGGTCCGCGTATGAACCCCGACCTCCTGCCGGCGGGGCTGGTGGGCGCTGTTGAAGATCCGGTGCGTCGGCGGGCTGGTAGGTGGTGCTGGGGTTCATGTCGATCGCAAGGACAGACGTCGTGGGGGCGTTCAGGGGTTTCGGTGACTTTGGGGGTTCGGGGAGTGGTGCGGCGTGAGTCGGTGGGCTGAGTTCTTCGCAGTGTCAGGGAGGCGTCTGCGCGTGGGCTCCGCAGAGGCCGGGCAGGAGTCCGACCCTTCCGTGAGCTCAGAACAGGAGGACACAGGACGACGGATCGGCGATTTGCGGCTGGTGGCGCCTGCTCTCGCCGTGTGGGTCACATCGCTCGTTCTTCTGACCTGCTCCGCGCGGACGAGCCTCGTCACGGCGCTGGTCGCGGCAGTGGCCCTGGCCGTGACCGTGGTCATGGCCGGATGTCGGCACAGATCGCTTCGTGTGCTTCCACCCAGAGGCTTTCGCGCACGCCGCCTGAGGCCGGGCGGGTCGCGCGGCCTATCACGGTCCAGCACACCGCGCCGCCAGTCGCAGCGCGGTACGTCGGAACAGATTCCGGATACCTCGAGAAGAACTCCGAATGCGTCCGAACAGACTTTGGACACGTCGGGAACGACTCCGGACACCTCCGGACTCCCTCCGGTCGGCTCCCTCCGGTCGTTCGGAGGGGAGCGGGAGATTGGGAAGGAACGCGAAGCGGAGCGGGAAGCCGGGAGGGAAGAAGTCGGGAGGGACAAGGCCGGGCGGCCTGGTCGCCCGTGCCGGTGGGTCAATGCCTGGGTCGCCGTTTTCGGATGTGTTCTGGCTGCGGCAGCGGCCGTTGGGCTGCGCGTTTACGCGGTCGGCAGTGGGCCGGTGGCCGAACTGGCCGGCAGGCGGGCTCCGGTGACGGTCGAGGTCACGCTCACCGACGATCCGAAGATCCTGACCGGTCGCCGGGGGACGGTCCGGCGCGATCGGGTGATCGTGGAAGCCTCGGTCGAGGTGCTGGAGGATGCTACTGGGGCCACGTTCAGGACGAATACGCCAATCGTCATGTTCGCCAACGGACCAGGATGGAGCACGCTCCTTCCCAGCCAGCGCGTCCGAGTCCAGGGCAGGCTTGGCCCGGCCGAGCCGGGCACTCTCACGGCCGCCGTGCTTCTGGTGGCCACCCCGCCGAAGGTCCTGAGCGGACCGTCCACGCCTCAGCGCCTCGCGGCCGACCTGCGCGCGGGGCTGAGAGAAGCAGCAGGCGTCCTCCCACCGGGCGAACGCGGCCTGCTTCCGGGCTTGGTGGTCGGCGACGTCTCGCTCATGGACGAACAGGTGAAACGCGACCTCACGACGGCGGGACTCAGTCACTTAACGGCGGTTTCCGGCGCGAATTTGGCGGTGATCGCCGGGGCGGTGATCGCGCTGGGCAGGGTGGCCGGGCTGCCGCTCGCCGTCAGGGCGGCTCTCGCCATCGCCGGCATGCTGTGCTTCGCCGTCGTCGCCCGCCCATCGCCCAGCGTCCTGCGCGCTCTGGTCATGGGGTCGGTGGCGGCCGTGGCGCTCGGAACGGGGCGATCGCGGGACGGCCTGGCCGCCCTCTCGGGGACGGTGCTCGTACTCATCCTTTTCGACCCCGTGCTGGCGCGAGAGTACGGCTTCGCATTGTCGGTGTTCGCCACCGGGGGCATCCTGATGCTCGCCCCTCGCTGGCGTGACCGTATGGCGCGGCGAATGCCGTTCGTGGTCGCCGAGGCGGTAGCCGTGTCCTGCGCGGCCCAGGCGGCGGTCACGCCGTTGCTCGTCCTGATGTCCGGCGTGCTCGAGCCGGTGGCGATCCCGGCCAACCTCCTGGCGGGCCCGGCCGTGCCTCCGGCGACGGTTCTGGGCTTCGCGGCCGCGGTGGTGGCGCCGATGAGCGACGCGGCGGCGAGGTGGCTGGTCATGCCCGCCGGATACGCCGTCGGCTGGATCATCTGGGTTGCACGCCAGGCCGCCGGCCTCCCTGCGGCCACGGTGTCCTGGCCGGGAGGAGCGATAGGCCTCCTCCTGCTCGCCGTCACGGCCCTCACGTGCTGGTTCGTCCTCCGACGCGCCGCCTGGCGTCTCGTCGTGTGCGCCGTCGCGGCCGGTGTGCTCGTCGCCGCACTGGTGGTGCGTCCCGTCGTGGCCTCGTGGCCGCCCCGAGGCTGGCTGCTGGTGAGCTGCGATGTCGGTCAGGGGGACGCGCTCGTCCTCGCCGCCGGGGCGGCGCGGGCGGTGGTCATCGACGCGGGCCCCGACCCGGCGCTCGTGGACAGGTGCCTCCGAGACCTGGGCGTCGAACAGGTGCCGTTGCTGATCCTCACGCATCCCCACTTCGATCACGTCGGCGGGCTCGACGGGGTATTCCGGGGACGTCAGGTGGGCGCGGTGCTGGTCAGCCCGGGCGAGCAGCCACGCCAGGAGAGCGCGCGCGTCTCCGCCGACCTGAGAGGCCGACGGGTTCCCGAATGGGTCGCCTCGCCGGGCATGACATGGAGCTTCGGCCCGGTCACGCTGGCCGTCCTCGGCCCGCCGGAGGAAGCGGTCTCGGCCGGGCCGGGGGAGGGGTCGATGGCGAACAATGCGAGCGTCGTCCTGCACGCCCGCTGGGCCGCCGGCTCCGCGTTGCTCTGCGGTGACGTCGAGATCGAGGCCCAGGACGCACTCCTGCGGCAAGGCATCCCGAAGGCCCAGATAATCAAGGTCCCCCACCACGGGTCCGCCAGACAGGCGCCCGCCTTCCTGGCCGCCACGGGAGCCGGTGCCGCCCTGATCAGCGTGGGGAAAGACAACGACTACGGCCATCCCGCGCCCCTGACCCTCACCCGCCTGCGCACCCTCGGCATGCGCATCTACCGCACCGACACCCAAAGCGACCTGGCCATCATCACCGAGAACGGCCACCTGTCCGTCGTCCCTCGCTCCTCCGGCCCCGGCCCACCCTGACTTGGCGATCTTTACGCGTGACAGGCTCGAGACCGGGGCTCGTGGGCAGTGCACTAGGGAGCGACACGGTGAATCGGGCGTTCGTTGCCATGCGGTGGGGGCCCGGTCAACGTGCCTGGACGGTGCGCTGGAACGTGCGTGGGCGGCGGACTACGACGAGGTGCAGGTGACCGTTGACGGGTTGGTGTTGGTCGAGGGGGCATTGGCGAGGAAGCCGAAGGTCGTCGTCGCGTTGGAGGCGAGGGTGCCGTTCCAGTTCAGGTTCGTGACGCTGATGTTGCCGCCGCCGGCGGACAGGGTGCCGTTCCACAGCTGACTGATCGTCTGACCGCTGGGGAAGGTCCACTGGACTCTCCACGCGTTGGTGGTGGAGCTGCCGACGTTCTTCACCGTGACCTCGGCCTGGAAGCTGCCCTGCCACTCGCTGACCACCTTGTAGGTCGCCGTGCAGCCCCTGTCGGTGGTCGGGGTCGGGGTCGGGGTAGGCGTGGGGGTGGGAGTCGGGGTCGGGGTGACGGTGGGGGGTGGGGCGGCGACGGCCAGGTCGTAGGCGCGCTGGGGGACGAACTGGCCGGCAGGGCCGATGCAGCCGTCGGACTCGCCCGGAGGCTTCACCCACAGGTACGCGTCGATCGCCGCGTCGCCGGTGTTGGTCGTGCTCCAGAAGCCGGTCGCGCGACCTGCCGGGTCGCACCACTCGCTGCCGGACGGGCCGTTGCCGTTACGGCTCGTGTCGATCACCGCGTGCAGCCTGGACACGCCGGTCGCGGCGATGATGCTCTTCGCATACGACACCAGGCCGGGGGTCGCGCGGTAGTTGGAGGTGTTGACGGCGATGCCGTCGGCGCTGTTGGCGATGTCCGCGCCGTTCAGCCGGGACGCCGCCTCCGAGGCCGAGAGCCATGCGTCGTGGCCGATGTCGAAGTAGACCTTGACCTGCGGGGACGTCGCCTTGAACTTCTTCCCGGCGTACGCCAGGGAGGCCTTCACCTCGGCCTGCTGGGACGGGTTCATGCAGTTCGTCATGATCGCCAGCGCGTCGGGCTCGAGGATGATCGTCGCCGGGCGGCCGCCGAGGCCGGCCGCGACCTGGTCGATCCAGGCCCGATAGGACGCGTGGTCGGGGGCGCCGCCCGCGCTCGCGCCGCCGCAGTCGCGGTTCGGCATCTCGTAGACCACCACGATCGGGATCTTTCCGGCGGCCGCGGCGCCGCCGACGTACGTGTCGACCTGGGATCGCACCGTCGTGGGGTTGTAGCTGGCGTACCACCGGCCCTGGGGGACCGCGGCGATGCGGTCTTTGATCACGGCGGCGCGGCTGTCGCCGGGGTTGGCGGCCACCCATTTGGCGGCATTGGTCTGCGGATCCACGTAGAAGGCGGAATCGGCGGCCTGGGCGGCGGACGAGACGAAGACGGTCGCCCCTGTCGCGGCCGTGGCGGCCACCATGAGGGCGGCCGCTATGAACGGCCTTTTTCGCAGCATGTTGATACTCCGTCCGAGAGGATGGGAGCGCTCCCACCAATTGCTTGGATCGTAGGTATCCGCCGCCTCTGTCAGAAGTGCCTGAGTCGCCCTAAAGCTTTCTGAAGCCCATAACCGCAGGCGAGGCCCGGTCGGCGACCATCTTGGCGGCTGAAACTTTCAGCCCGGGACGTCTGTGTGCGTGAGTTCGGCACCTCATCCTGTGGTGCATCTGGAGGGTGCGTCGCCCATCAACGCATGGCTGGGAGGTGTCCGCGCCATACCCGGCGCTCCGCCGTGACGCTCCGGGTCTGCCGTGACATTTGGGGCTTTTCGTAACGATTGGCCCCTCCTGGCGCTTGGGCCCGCCGTGACAATCTGCCCTGTCGTGATACTGCGGGCCGCTGTGACTCCGGCCGCCGCAGCACTCGGCCAGTCACGACACCCGGCGCTCCGAGCCGGGAGGGCCTCCGCTGCTCAACCCGGGGTTGGTCGCCGCTGGGGCACGTCGATGGCCGTGCCGCACCGCCGTTCCGGACCAGCCCCCAGAGCTGCTGGATCGGCCGCTGGATGATGACAAAACCTATATGCCTCTTTAACCCCTTTTTCGCACACCAGTCACAGGAGGTTACTGGAAGTCAGATTGCAAGTAACCGGCAATCCAACTGCAGGTATGCTCTGGGAGTCTAGAGCCACGAGAACGAAACAGGAGGTGAAACCCACTATGACGACCAACCCGCGGCGCCACGACTGCCCTCGCTGCGGGGCGACCCTCGACGACGGCCCCGTCCTCTTCCGCTGCGCCGAGTGCTGCCGTTCCGTCTACGCCGCCGACCTGGACACCGAGTTCCACGCCCGGCGCCCCGTCACCGCCACGCGCTGACGCCGATCGACACCTCTTGCGCCGCCCTGAACGCCTAGACGGTTCGGACGGACGCACCGCTCACCGATTGGACGGTTCGAGCGGACATCACCCATCGCTCACCGAACGCGAGCCGCCGCCCATGGCAAAGCGGGCGCGCCCATCGCCGCTGAGCGGACGTACAGCACCTTGTGGCCGGCCGACGCGCCCCGCCACGGATCCGCAGGTACCCAGCACCCGGCACTGAGCGGGCGCGCGCCCTCAGTCGAGCGGCCGGCGCACGCCTTCCGTCGCCCAGCGGCCGTACGTCCTCAGTCGCTCGGCGAGTGCCACGGTCCACCGCCGGCAGGGGTCCATCACGTCCTGCTCCGCAGCCAACGCGTCGTCGCCCCCGCAGGCGGACCTGCTCGATCCGCCCGCTGAGCGTCCGCGAAATGTCCACCGCTTTGTGTGTTGTCGGTCAGTGTGGTCCGAGGGCTCGCGAGCAGGGTGGGGTTGGGGGAGCGCGGCGGGGCCTTCGGGGTGGGTTGTCGTTTGGGGGCGCAGGCGTGGCATGCTGCTCGCATGGCGACCGACCCAGCCCCTGTGACGCTCGTGATCGGTGATGAGGAACTGCTGGCCGATCGCGCGGTGAGTGAGGTGATCGCGGCGGCGCGCGCGTCCGATCCGGAGACCAAGGTGCAGGACCTGTTCGGCGCCAAAGTGGAGCCGGGCGAGCTGACCCGTCTGACGTCGCCGTCGCTGTTCGGTGATCGCGCGGTCGTGGTGTTCCGCTCCGCGCAGGATCTCGGCAAGGACGTCGTGGCCGAGCTGGTCGCCTATACCAAGACGCCGTCGGAGGACGCCGTCGTGGTCCTCGTGCACCCCGGCGGCGTCAAGGGCAAGGCGCTGGTGGACGGCGTCAAGAAGGCCGGCGCCGCGGTCGTGACGGTCGCCAAGCTGACCAAGATGGGCGAGCGCCTGGACTTCATCAAGCGCGAGATGCGGGCCCATGGCCGATCGATCGGCGGGGACGCGGCGCAGGCTCTGCTGGACGCCGTGGGCAACGATCTTCGTGAACTTGCCGCGGCGTGCGGCCAGCTCGCGTTCGACACCCCGGGCAAGGCGGTCGACGAGGCCGCGGTCGCCCGCTACTACCGGGGGCGCGCGGAGGTCAACGGTTTCGCGGTCGCCGACAGCGCGGTGGAGGGGCGGCTCGCCGAGGCGTTGGAACAGCTCCGGTGGGCGTTGTCGACGGGCGTCGCGCCCGTGCTGATCGTCAGCGCGCTCGCGGGCGGCGTCCGGTCGCTGGCCAAGGTCGGCAGCGCGCCCCGCGGCCTGCGCGGCGGCCGTCTGGCGAGCCATGTCGGCATGCCCCCATGGAAGGTCGACCGCGTGTCGCGCCAGCTCAATGGCTGGGGGCCCGAGGGCATCGCCCGTGCCATGCAGGCCGTCGCGGTGGCCGACGAGCAGGTCAAGGGCGGCGGCACCGACCCCGCGTACGCCCTGGAGCGCACGGTCCAGGTGATCGTCGCGAACCGCACCGGCCGCTGAGCCCCGTTCGCCTACTGGAGCTCCGGGTGTGGGTTGATCCGTACCGTTGTGGTCGATGTCGGCACGATTGCGAGCGGGCGCGATCACCGATGCCATCGGCACCCCTCTTGCCGTGATCGTTAACGGTGCGAACCCGCAACGACGTCGCCCAGCTTCTGCCGTTGCCGAGGCCATCCCCGAGGTGCGCGGCAAGGCGGCCGGCCCCGTTAATGCCCCGCCATGGTGCTCGCCGACCGCGACGCGCCCATGACCACGGCCACGGCGGTACCTTCGCATGGTTCGTGAGGTGCAGGTCTGGCCAGTGATCGGCTGTTGCGGCACCGGACACGGCTCTGGTCTGGGCCGGCAGCGCTGGGTGGTTGAGCGGGATTTCGTCCTTTTCATGCCTTCTGTTGGCTGTGGCCGGCAGGGCCACACCTGAGGGCTCGCCGGGACGCCGCCGGGGCCGGACGCGCTTGCCGCGCACCGATTCGGGCGTGTCTCAGCCCTGGTGGGGGCTGAGTCCCGCTACGGCCAGGTCGAGTAGGCGGTTCGCCTTGGCGGCGGGGTTCGGGTGGTGTTCCGTGGCCAGGGCGATGCCGGTGATCAGGGTGAGCAGGTCGGTGATGGTCACGCCCGGTGCCAGCGCGCCGTCGTTCGCGGCGCGGCGCGCCAGTGGGTCGCCCGCCTCGGTGAGCTGCGCCGAGGCGCAGTTCTCGGGCGCCGCGTCGGGGTCGTTCGCCCGGTCGCGGGTCAGGGCGATGGCCAGCCCGCGGATGGTCGAGGCGTCCGCGGTGACGGCGCTCAGCCATTCCAGCAGCGCGGCACGGGTGTCGGATCTGCCGGTCAGGTCGCGGGCGTGGGCGCACAGGGTCTCGACACGTTCGCGGAAGACCGCCTCCAGGAGTGCCTGGCGGCTGGGGAAGTGCCTGCGGACGGTGGCGGATCCGACTCCGGCGGTGCGGGCGATCTGCTCCAGGGACGCGTCGGCGCCGTGCGCGGCGATCGCCTCCTCGGCCACGGCGAGCAGGCGTGCGTAGTTGCGCCGGGCGTCCGCGCGCTGGACGGGCATGACGTCACCTCAGAGTTGCTAACCGGCGGGGTCCGCCGTATCTTACCTAAAACATAAACGGCGGGGTCCGCCGGTTACTGACCCAGCCCCACATACGACCGCGCCCCACAGGAGAGGCCCATGTCCACCGATATGTCCACCGATTCCGCACCCGTCCTGGTCACCGGTGCCACCGGACAGCAGGGTGGCGCCACCGCACGCGCCCTGCTCGCGGTCGGCGTTCCCGTCCGGGCGCTGGTGCGCGACCCCGCGACCGGCCGAGCGCGGGCGATCGAAGCGCTCGGCGCCGAACTGGTCACCGGCGACCTCCACGACCGCGACTCCGTGATCCGGGCCGCGGACGGAGCGCGAGCCGTCTTCTCGGTGCAGATGCCCCCGATGAAGGAGGGCGCTTTCGACTTCGAAGGCGAACTGACCCAGGCCGTCAACCTGGTCGAAGGCGCCCTGGCCGCGAACGTGCCGCACTTCGTGCACACCTCCGTCTCGGGGGCGGGGCGGCACATCGAGGCCCCTGGCTGGGCTGACGGCCGCTGGGCGTCGATGGAGCCCGTCTACGCCGCCAAGGTCGGCGCCCAGGACCGCGTGCGTGCGGCGGGCTTCACGCACTGGACGATCATCAAGCCGGGCTTCTTCATGGAGAACTTCCTCCCGTCCGTGGCATACCTGTTCCCCCGCGGCGTCGAGGGTGGCCTGGTGACCGTGCTGAAGCCCGGCACCCGGCTCTCCCTCGTCGCGGTCGACGACATTGGCACGGCGGCCGCCGCGGCCATCGCCGCACCGGAGCGGTTCCACGGGGTCGAGCTGGAATTGGCGGGCGACTACCTGGCGATGACGGAGATCGCCGAGGTCCTCTCCCGCGCTCTGGGCACCGGGCTGGCCGCGCCCGACATGACCATGGAGGAGGCGGTCGCCGCGGGAATGCCAGGGCCGGGCGTCAGGTCCCACGAGTTCATCGACGTGGTCGGTCAACCCGCCCGCCCGGAGTTCGCGCGGGCCCTTGGCATCCCGCTCACGACCTTCGAGAAATGGGCGCATGAGCACCTCCGGGCCACGGCCTGACACCGCCCGGGGACGTGCACTCCTGGTTCGTCGCGCGGCCAGGGCCAGGCGTAGGCGGAGCGGACCCCCAAGAGTGGACCCCCGGAGCGGGGGTGACGGGCAGGGGTTATGCGGCCGTAGGGGCCGGGGCCGGCCGGGTGGTCGTCGTGGTCAGGGTGCCGTCGTGGAGTTCGAGGACGGTGTCGGCCAGGGAGATCAGGTTGGGGTCGTGGGTGGCGACCAGTGCGGTGACGCCTTCGCTGCGGACGACCGCGCGGATCAGTTCCATGATCTGCCGTCCGGTGCCCGAGTCGAGCTGCCCGGTCGGTTCGTCGGCGATCAGCAGCCGGGGCCGGTTGGCGAGGGCCCGGGCCACCGCGACGCGCTGCTGCTGACCTCCCGACAGCTCGTAAGGGCGCTGATTGACGTGCTTCTCCAGCCCGACCATGGCCAGGAGCATGTGGATGCGCTCCTCGCGCTCGCCTGCGGGGGTACGGGTGAGTCGCATGGGAACGCCGACGTTCTCGGCCGCCGAGAGCACGGGGATGAGGCCGAACGACTGGAAGATGAACCCGATGACGTCCCGCCGCAGCTCCAGCAGCCCGGCCTCCGCCAGTTCGGTCACCACGTGGCCGTCCACGAGCACCCGCCCGGCGTCCGGACGGTCCAGGCCGCCGATCTGGTTGAGCAGGGTGGTCTTGCCGGACCCCGAGCGTCCCCTGATCGCGACCAGTTGCCCGGGGTAGGCCTCGAAGGAGACGTCGCGCAGGGCCACGACCTCCTTGGGTCCGGTGCGGTACACCTTCCGAAGCCCTTCGACCACGACCAGCGGCTCGCCCGTGAAGGCGGCGCCGGCGGCTTCCGGCTCGCCGGTGAAGGCGACCGCATCCGCCTCCCTGGCGCCGGTCCGGTCCGGCACGTGACGCTCGTCGAGCCCCTCCGAACGCGCCCGGGAGTCGCGCTCGTACGGCGCGGAGCGGGGACCGTCCTCATGCCGCGTGTCGCGGGGTTCATGCGTGTCGCGCGCGTTCAGTGGGGCTTGGCCGGTTTCGTGGTTGTTCACTCCGTGTCCTCCGACGAGAGTGGCTTGTCCGGCCATACGCCGATATGGTCGCGCTCCAGCTCCAGCCGGACGCGCCGTTCCATGTTGAGCGCGCTGGTGAAGTCCCGGGGAAGCTGCAGGCGGCCCACGCGGTCGAGGACGGCGTACTCTTCGGCGATGATCCCGCCGTCGGTGCCCTCGCGGCGCAGCGTCTCGCTGCTCGTACGCCCGTCGCGGATCCCGATCGTCCGGTCCACCTGCTCCGACACCAGCGGGTCGTGCGTGACGACCACGGCCGTGACGCCGAGCTCGCGGTTGGCGCGGCGCAGCGCGGCGAAGACCTGCTCGGAGTTCTCGCTGTCCAGCTCACCGGTCGGCTCGTCGGCGAGGACGACCTCCGGGGAGTTGGCGAGCGCGACGGCGATGGCGACGCGCTGCTGCTCACCGCCGGACATCTGGTCGGGCCTGCGGTCGGCGCAGTAGGCCACGCCGAGCAGCTCCAGCAGTTCGTCGGCGTCGGCCGCCTTGTCGCGGTTGCCGGCGAGCTTGACGGGCAGCCGGACGTTCTCGCGGGCGGTGAGGTACGGCAGCAGGTTGCGCGCGGTCTGCTGCCAGATGAACCCGACGACCTCCCGCCGGTAGCGCAGCCGGTCCTTGGCGGTCATGGACAGCAGGTCGGTGCCGGCCACGCGGGCGAGCCCGGCGGTCGGCACGTCCAGCCCCGACAGCACGTTGAGCAGCGTGGACTTGCCCGACCCCGAGGCGCCGACGATGGCGATCAGCTCGCCCTTGTCGATCAGCAGGTCGAGCCCCTGGAGGGCGACGACCTCGACGCCCTCGGTCTTGTAGATGCGAACGAGGTTGTCGCACAGGATGTGCGCGTGCTCGCCGAAGACGGGCTGGCCCTTGCCGGCGCGCGCCTCCAGTTCCGAGAGCGTCGGTGTGTTCACTGTCGGCGTGTTCACGTGGTCACCCACTCGTTCACTAGTCACCCACTCGCAGGATCGAGCCGAGGGATCGGCGGCGGCCGGACACGGCATGGACGAACGCGCCGGCCAGGGCCACGGCGGCGAGGCCGGCGGCCAGCAGGATCGGCGTGGTCGGGTCGAGGTGGTACTCGCCGATGGCGATGGCACCGGCGTACGCGCGCAGGTCGATGCCGGGGCCGAGGGCCGAGGGGAGGGCGAGGCCGAGGACGAGCCCGGCGCACGCGGTGATCAGGATCAGGGGGGCGATCTCCAGGACGGTCAGGTTGGCGGCCTGGCGTTCGGACAGGCCGAGCGTCCGCAGGTAGGACAGCGCCCGGGTGCGCTCGGTGGCGCCGACGACCAGCGCGATGATCACGGTGAGCAGCGCGTACACGGCCATCGCGATCGTGACGACCAGGAAGCTGGTCTTGATCGTGCCGGTCAGCGGGGTCTTGGTGACGTGGTCCAGGGCCCGTTCGAGCGTCTCGACGAAGATCTCCGGGACGTTCCCCGTCGTGTTGAGCAGCGCGGTCGCGTCGATCCCGCCGCCGCCTGGTTTGTCCGCGCCGAGCAGCAGCATGTTCGTATAGGTACGCGCCCCGGCCCGCTTCGAGGCGTCGTACGGGACGATGATCACGTTGCGCTCGGCGAAGCTGATGCCGGGCAGCCCTCCAGTGATCACGCCCTTCTTGACGATCTTCATCCGGACGTGCCAGCCGATCTCGAACGTGCTCAGGTTGGCGAGGTCGGGGGAGACCAGCGCGGGGATGGGCGCCCCGGCCCCGCCCGCGCCGTCGTCGTCCAGGTGGGGCACGGTGAGCGGGCTGTCCGTGACGATCTCGCGGTAGGCGTCGAGGTCCACGGCGACGACGGTCGCGGTCCGCCCGCCGAACCCGATCTGCGCCATGCCCTTGTCGGCCGGCACCACGGCCCGCACGCCCGGGGTGCGGCGCACCTGCTCGATCACCTTCGCGGGCAGCTCGGCCGCGCTCTCGACCCGGGCGTCCGCGCCCGAGGACCGCCAGGCGGCGAGCCGCTGCGTGGTGTCCAGCGTCCCGCCGACCACGGCCCCGTACACCGACACGGCGAGCGCGGGCAGCAGGATCACGACGGGCAGCGCGGTCACCGATCGGGCGCGGGCCGCCAGCGTGAGCCCGACGAACGGGACGGCGGGCCGCGCCCGGGCAGCCAGCCACACCACGGCGCGCAGCGGATACGGGTAGCAGCGCAGCGTTAAGAGCGCCGCGGCGAGGGTGAGCGCGGCGGGTACCAGCATCAGGAACGGGTCGGCCCCGAGCGCGTCCAGCTCGGTGGTCAGGCCGCGGGTGCGCAGCAGGTAGGCCCCCACCAGCGCGAGGACCACGATCAGCAGTTCGAGCATCGTCCTGCGCGGCGACCGGCGGCGGGCGACGATGTCCTCGCGGCGCTCCCGCAGCGGCGTGCGGTGGGCGAGGGCGACGCGGACCGCCGCGAACCCGACGGCGAAGGAGCCGATGAGCAGCGGGCCGAGGTGGACGATCGGCGTCACCGGGCCCGGCAGCAGGTACGACAGCCCGTAGCCGGCGATGATCGCCGGGAAGGTGGCGAGCGCGACCGTCCCCGCCGCCGTCCGCACGACCTGCCCGAGCGAGGCGCCGCGGGCCCGCATCAGGGACAGGGAGGTGCCCATGCGCTCGGTCAGCAACTGGACGGACAGCGCCATGACCCCGGCCGCGACGACCAGCAGCCCGCCCATGACGAGGAACATCAGCGTCTGCGCGGTGGCGAGCCGCCGGAGGTAGTCGCGCAGCAACTCGCGCAGCCCGGTGTCGAGCTGGAACGGCGCGAACCCGGCGACCTGCGCGTAGCTGTTGATGGACCGGCCGACCAGGCCGCGGATGGCCTGCTCGTACTCGTCCGCGCCCGTGATCAGCTCCGGCGCGTTGCGGGCGTTGAGGGCGGAGGGGGACAGGCCGATGATCCAGTTGTACCGGAGGTCGCGGTCGCTGCTGCTGAGCCGTTCCACCGAGCTGATGTCGACGAGCGCGGTGATGTGGTGTTCCTCGACGTCCGACCCGGCCACGCGCCGGACGGTGACCTGCACCGCGTCGAGGTTGTGGTCCCAGTACCGGTCGGTCGGCACCACCGGCTCGAACAGCGCGGTGACGCGGGCGAGCGAGGGATGGCTGTTGCCCAGGATCAGCGTGGTGCCCACGGGGATGCGCATCATCGTGGACGCGCGCTTGGCCAGGGCGATGTCGAACCGCGGGACGTCGACCAGGTCGGGGTGGCCGGGGACGGACGCGACCGTCTGCGGCGGCCCGGGCGGCGTGCCCTCGACGTACCGGATGCGACGATCGGCGCCGGACACCCAGCCCAGGTCGACGAACTGCAGCGGAACCGGGTCGGACCCGATGCGCCCGGCGACCGGCGTCCCGACCGTCTTCGCCGAGTAGTGGCTGTCGTTGCCGGGGCTCGAGTCGAGGACGGGCGCGAGCGACGGGGGGATGATCGCGCGCCACTGCGCGTCCCTGCCGCGGAAGTCGCTCTCGCGCGCGAGGTCCTGGCTGTGCATGCGCGGCATCAGCCGGATGGCGAGGTCGGTCTGGTTCGCGGAGGCGTCGTCGACGACGAGGTGCAGCGCGTCGTCGTACGCCAGCTCGAACCCGCGCGGCAGACCCGCGACGAGGAGCGCGGTGCCCAGGGACAGCAGCGCCAGCACGGCCGCCGCGCCCCGGTAGACCCTGAGCGGGAGCAGTGGGCTCATCGATCCTCCCCGATGCGTAGGGCGCGGCCGAGGCCCTGGCGGCGCAGCGACCGGGCGAGGCCGGCGACGATCCCGAACAGGACGGCGCCGAGCGCGACCAGCATCGCCAGCGTCGCCGGCCAGGGGATGTCCAGCAGAACGCCCGGGGTGACGGCCGCCGCCTGGCCGGTCAGCACGATGTGCGGGACGACCAGCGCCGCGACGCCAGCGGCCAGCAGCGTGCCGCCGACCAGCGACAACCCGATGAGGAACGCCTGCTCGACGGCCAGCAGGCCGAAGATCTGCCGGAAGCTCAGGCCGAGCGCCCGCAGGATGGCGAACTCGGAGATCCGCTCCCGCGCCGCCACGGCCGCGTTCACCAGGAAGCCGAGCGCGGCGAAGATCAGCGCGGCGACGAAGCCCAGGATCAGCGCGCCCTGGAGCCCGCTGGCGAGCGGATCGTCCCGGAACCGCCTGGTCAGTGAGTCCAGGTCCACGATGGTCTGGTCCCACTCCGGGTGGCGGGAGAGCAGGGTCACGGCCGCCGACGGGTCGCCGTCGCGGGCCGACATCCACCACTCGCCGGGGGTGCGGGGCTCGCGCGCCGAGGCGAGGTCGCGGGCGAGCAGGCTGGGCAGGTCGGCGAGGACGGCGGGCGCTCCGGGCGCGGTTCCGGGCATGGCCTGGACGATCGCGGCGACGGCGACCGTGACGGGCTGCCCGTCCAGCGTCAGCACCCCGGTCTTGCCCGCGGCCAGCTTCTCTTTGGCGGCGATGTCGGCGGTGACCACCACCGGCAGCGGCTTGAAGACGGACGCGGCGTGCGCGGGGGACGGTTCGTCCGTGGCGGTGACCGGCTGGAACAGGTCACGGTTGGCGACCCCCGCCGGCGCCGCGACCAGGGCCATGAACTTCTGGTCCACCGCGGGGGCCTGGGCCGGGGGTTTCGGCACCGTCAGCGTGAAGAGCGTGGCGCCGCCCGTGGTGACCTGTTCGCCCGTGGCGTCCTCGCCGCGCACGGTGTGGCCCCACTGGACGCCGCGGGGCATCGCCACCCGCGCGCCGGTGTCGGTGACCGGCGGCGCGACGGCGAGCGTGAAGCCGTCCTGGACGGCCAGCGGCACGCGCAACACGAAGCCCCGGATCGCCAGCGGGTGGCTCAGCTTGCCGGACCGGCCCGCGAGCGCGCTCAGGTCCGCGGTGACCGGGTGCGGGCGCCCGTCCGGGACGAGCGGCGCCAGCGTCACCTGGCGCTGAGCGCCGAGCGCGTCCGACACGACCATGCCGAGGTGGAACTCGTCCCCCGGCTGGAGGGTCGTGCCGCCGCCGAGGCTCAGCGTCGCGTCCATGGTCAGCTTGGCCGGGGTGCCGGGTAGCGGGACGGCGCGCACGTCCGGGCGGCCGGCCGCCACCCGCCCCGCCAGCGTGGCCAGCGGGTCGGTGGTCAGATCAGGACGGAGCATGAGCAGCGTGGACAGTTTGCTCGCGTCGGCGGCCAGCAGCGTGCCGGTGCCGCCCGAGAACGTCGCCGAGCCGCGGTACACGGGGCTGATCGCGGTGACCCCCGGCAGGGCGGCGTACGTCGCGCCCCGGCCGAGCGGGCCCAGCTCGCCGGACTCCACCGGCCCGGACACCCGCAGGTCGGCCGCCGCCTGGTGGCGGGCCTGGTCGACCTGCGACGCGCGCCACGTCGCCGCCGTGGCCATCGAGACCACGCCGATGGCCACCGCCATCGTGAGCAGCAGGGCGGGCCCGGAGTAACGCATCGGACGGCGGCTGACCTGCCAGGCTCCGAGCGCGGGGGCGAGGCCGGGCCTGCGCGAGGTGTACCGCTCGGCGATGCGCGAGACGCGCGGCACCAGCCGCAGGCCGAGCATGCCGCCGCACAGCAGAGCCAGCGCCGGGCCGGTGACGATGAGCGGGTCGATGCCGAGGTCGCCGCCCGCCGTGGCGGTCACCGGGGCGCCGTAGTGCTGGAGCTGCCAGATCGCCAGCGCCGCCACCACCAGCAGCCCGACGTCGCCGCCGGCCCGTTGCAGCAGGCCCTGCTTCTCGCCCCGGCCGCGCGCCGACTGTTCTTCGACGTACGTCCTGCGCCCGCCGCGCAGCGCCGGGAGCGCCAGCAGCACGGCGCAGGCCAGCGCCACCGAACCGGACACGGCGAAGGTCGTGAGGCCGGGCTCGGGCGCGATGCGGACCCCGGCGGCCTGGATCCAGGGCAGCGCGTTGATCAGCGACAGCAGGGGAGGGGCCAGGAACGGCGCGACCAGCGCGCACGGCACGGCCACCAGCAGCGCCTCGGCCGCCGTCAGCAACGCCAGCCGCAGGCTGCCCGCGCCGCGCGAGCGCAGCAGCGCGACCTCCATGCGGCGGTGGTCGGCCAGCAGACGCGCGGTGAGGATCAGCGCGTACGCGGCGAGCAGCAGCAGTTGCAGCACCGGGACCAGCATGGTCGACTGGGCGACCAGCGCCGCCTGGTCGAGCTGGGTCAGCATGTCCGGCAGGCGGCTGAAGGTGCCGCACGACGGGCAGTCGCGCTTCAGATCGTCCCCGAGGGCGGCCACCGACGCGGCGAACGGGCGCAGGCCCTCCTGCCGCAGGTCGCGAAGATCGGGGACGGACGTCCAGCTCACCGTGACGCTCGACGACGCGAAGCGGGCGAGGAACGTCTCCTTCGGCACCATCAGCGGGCCGTAGGTCGTGTAGTCGCCGCGCTCCGCGCCCCGGCGCAGCAGCTCTTCGCCCTCCCAGCGGTCGGCGTACGGGTCGTCGAGCTGGAAGATCCCGGTGAGGACGGCCTGGACGGGCTTGTGGTCGAGGCGTCCGATCATGGTGAACGGCCGGTCCGGGGTGAGGCCCATCGTCTGCGCGACGGCCTGGGACGCGGCGAACTCCACCGTCCCTGTCGTCGCCGCCTGGGGCCACCGGCCGGTGACGAGATGCGCCTGGCCGTCCAGCCCCTCGTAGGCGCCGAAGCGGGTCAGCTCGGGATGGCCCAGCCGCTCCTGCCCGGGCAGCGCGTAGGAGTCCGAACGGGCGCTCAGCGTCACCGTGTTCGGCACGACCTGGCCGCCGCTCTTCCCGAGCGCGTCGAGCCTGGTCAGGACCGCCTTCTCGATGCCGCCGAAGGTGTCCTTCTGGACGGGGACGGTGATCTTCGTGGCGGTGGTCGAGGTGGGCGCGGTCTCCATCGCCCGCCGCACGCCGACGTCCGCGACCGAGGACGCGTACATCGTGAGCGCGACGAGCGTGGTGGTCGCGAGGAGGATGGACCCGAACGCGGCGAGCAGCAGAAGCGGCTCATTGAACGCGCGCCGCAGCACCAGAGGTGTCCGCCCCCGCATGGATCGCCTCCCCGCCGCCGCATTCCCGTTTCGGCCACCTTAGTTATCGGCACCGACAAAAGAAGGGCTCGGGAATCACGGTGATACAGCCGATACGCAGCGGAAACTGGCATGTGATATCGAAATCGTGACATTTCCAATCTCGCTCCTAATGGCGGGTTCGCGCGGGCACGGCGGTGCGGGTCTCGTCCGGGACTGTCGGCGGCGCACTCAGCTCAGCGGGCATCGGGAGGGAGATCGTCGCGCGGCCCACGGGCGCTCGGGCCGGGGACGGGCTGTGCGGACGGCTCCTCGCGGGTGAGGAGGGTTAGCCAGTGGATCACCTCGGAGATCTGGGCGATCGGGAACTGGAAGATCGGGCGATCGTCGGACGGGGTGACCAGGAAGGCCGTGCCCCAGAACCTGACCCGCACGGTGACCTTGGCCCGGCCCTTCCCATCCGCGTCGTACACGATCAGCTCGGTGGGGGAGTACGCGCGGCTGGGCGGGATGGTCTGGGTGCCGATGGCGAGCCGCATCCGCTTGTAGATGCGGCTTCGGACGCTGTCGCCCGCCAGGTGGCGGTGCAGGACGGCGAGCAGCTCGGCGTCCTCGTCCGCGCGCTTCTCCGAGACGGCGTCATGGGTGTTCATCGATGTCGGCCCATTCTTGGTCGGTGAGAGGGGATAATCCGAGTGCCTCGGCCGTTTCACTGAGTTCCCGGCGGCCGATCCCTTTGGCGCGCATCGCGCGTACGGCGCGCCTCCACGCCTGCTCGAATTCCGCAGACGGGCGTGCCCTTTCGGGAGACGCGGCTCGGCCGCGAATGGCGGGTTCTCGGGACGGACGGCGTACGGTCCGGCGGAAAGGCGTGGAAGGCGTGGTGCAAAGGCGCATCACGCGGGTCCGGCGACGCCCTGATTCCAGGGTACGGTCGCGCTCGGGGGAGCGGCCGTGCTCAGGTGAGCGAACGCGTTCGGGGGAACGGAGCCGCTCAGTCGCGGCGGAAACTGCCAGCCGTCCCGGACCGTGGAAAGCATGTGGATGATCGCCGCCGAGAGCGGGTGGTCGTGGAAGGTCTCCGCGAATCGGCAGGCCACCCGGCGTGCCACGGACACCGGATCCAGCACCGGGCCCCAGGCGTAGAGCTTGCGTCCAGGGGAGGAGTACCGCCCGGACCACCACCAGTACCCGAGTTCACCGTCCGTCCATACGATCAGGTCGGCCCACACCGATATCAGCGCGACGCCCTTCCCCACATTGATGTCCGTGGAGATATGAAAGAAGGCCAGCTTCCGCTGTAGCGTTTCCGCCGCTTCAAAAGCGATATCGACGCTTTCGGTGGGATGTCCGGATTTTCGGGCTTGCGTGATGGTCTTGGATGCGATTGCCTGTGGCATGCGGGACACCATTTCCTTCCTGGTTCTTGATTCGCCTCTCCAAGAGTGCTCCCAGGCCCTACTGTCCGTAAGCGAAAAGCGACGACGTCGGCATCATGGCGAGGTTGCCGCAGATTGTTTTCCGTTGCATTCCGTTGCGTGGAGGAGCAGGTGGCGCGACCGCAGACGACCAACCCCGAGAGCTCGCCGGCCGCCCGTTTCGGCTACGAGCTGCGCAGACTCCGCATGGAGGTGCGCATGACCCAGTCCCAGCTCGGCCGCAAACTCGGCTACACGGGAGCCGCGATGGGCGCGATAGAAAGGGGGCTACGGCTACCGCAGCAACGAGAACTCGTCGAGCAATGCGACGAGGCCCTCGGCGTCAACGGCACCCTGATCCAGGTGTGGGAACAGTGCCGCATGGACGGTAACCAGCGCTGGTTCTACCCATGGCTGGAGGTGGAGCAGCAAGCAGTGACCCTGCGCGCATGGCAGCCGACACTCGTGCTGGGCCTCCTTCAGACGGAGGACTACGCGCGGGCGGTGTTTCGCGGAGAGCCGGGAAGCACGAACGACCAGATCGATAAGAGCGTCGCGGCTCGACTTGAGCGACAAACTCTCCTCGAAGGCGAGAACCCACCTATGCTGTGGGCCGTACTGGACGAGGGGGTTCTGCAGCGACCTGTCGGTGGTCCAACCGTCATGCGAGGGCAATTGGCGCACCTCCTGGATCTGGCTGAACGTCCGCGTATCACGATCCAGATAGTTCCGGTAACGGCAGCCTGCACCGCAGGATTGGGAGGAGGCTTCTTCCTCGCGCAACTACGTGACGGTCGCGAGGTCGCCTATCTCGAATCCGCTGGTAGAGGCCAAGTGGTCGCTCAGACCAAGGAAGTACGAGGAATCCAAGCCCGGTACGAAGCCGTTCGGGCCAGCGCACTTCCACGCGAGGGCTCGCTAAAAATGATCAAGGAGGGGATGGAAAGATGGACGGCCTGACGAAGGTCAAGTGGATCAAGTCCTCATACTCGACCGGTAATGGCGGTGAGTGTGTGGAACTGGCCGTGCTGCATGACGATGGCATGGCGATCCGCGACAGCAAGCGCCCGCACGGCGCCGTGCTGCGCGTCCCCGCTACCGAGTGGGTGGCGTTCCGCACCAGCCTCAAGTCCGGTGAGCTGGGCGCCTGAGAGTAAATGCGGAGATGAACGAACTGACCAGCGCCCAATGGGTCAAGTCGTCATACAGCGGATCCACTGGTGATTGCGTGGAGGTTGCCGCTTTGCCTGACAGCGGCTTGGCGGTTCGGGATAGCAAGCGCCCACACGGCCTGGCTCTACGCATCTCCGCTACCGAGTGGGCCGCATTCCGCGACAGCCTCAAGTCCGGTGAGCTGAGCGCCTGAGCTTGGAAGACGAGTGGGACCCGCGCCCCCCGGTTCGGGTCCCGCCGTACGCGGCTCACTGTCGTCGTGGAGCCAGTTCGGCGGTCCAGGCGACCGGTTTCGGGGCTATCGCCAACCCCAGGGCCGTGATCGCGAGCGCGGCCAGCAGGTAGAGGGAGATGGCGGTGGTGGTGCCGAACCGGTCGAGCAGGACGATGGCGATGATCGGGGCCAGCGCCCCTCCGGCCACCCCGGCGGGCTGGTAGCCCAGGGACGAGCCGCTGTAGCGGAGCCGGGTCGAGAAGAGTTCCGCGATGAACGCGGCCTGCGGACCGTACATCGCCGCGTGCGCGACCAACGCGACGCCGACGGCGAGCATGATCGCGGGAAAAGATCCGCCGTCGAGCAGCGGGAAGAAGGCGAAGGCCCAGACCGACGCGCCGATCACGCCCGCCAGGTACACGCGACGGCGCCCGATCCGGTCGGAGAGCGCGCCGAAGAACGGAATGAGCAGGATCTGGGAGGCGGAGGCGATGAAGACCGCGTTCAGACCGGTGTCCCGGGACACGCCGACCTTGTCGACGAGGTAGGTGAGCACGTACAGGGTGAAGACGTAGAAGGCGACGTCCACTCCGATCCGGGCGCAGAACGTGGCCACCAGGGCACGCGGATGGGTACGGACCACTTCCGCGAGCGGCAGGCGTGACCGGGTGGAGACCTGGGTGAAGAGCGGCGATTCGGCGATGTTGGCCTGGATCCAGAGCCCGGCGAGTGCGAGCAGGCTGGAAAGAAGGAAGGGGAGCCGCCAGCCCCAGGTCAGGAAGGCGTCGTCGGGTAGCACCACGTTGACCAGCCCGAGCGTTCCGGCGGCCAGCAGGTTGCCCGCGGGCACGCCGACCTGCGGCCAACTGGCGTACAGCCCGCGCCGGGCGGGATGGCCGTGCTCCACCGACAGGAGCACCGCCCCGCTCCACTGGCCGCCGAGGCTGAGCCCCTGCACGAAGCGCAGAAAGACCAGCAGGACCGGTGCCGCGACGCCGATGGTGGCGTAGGTCGGGAGCAGACCGATGAGAAAGGTGGCCAGCCCCATCACGAGCAGCGTGACCGCGAGGACGTTTCTGCGGCCCACCCGGTCGCCGAAGTGCCCGAACAGCACACCGCCGATCGGCCGGGCGAGGAACCCGACCCCATAGGTCGCGAAGGCCAGCAGAGTGCCGGTCAGCGGGTCGGTCTCGGGAAAGAACAGCCTCCCGAAGACGAGCGCCGCCGCGGTGCCGTAGAGGAAGAAGTCGTACCACTCCAGCGAGGTGCCGATCAGGCAGGCGAGGATGACCTCACGCGACCGGGTGCCCGCCATCATTCACAGCCTTCGAACCGGGGGACGTGGACAGACGTGAGGTCAAGGCCGGTGCCGCCGAACCACTTGGTCATGAGCTTGGCCGCCGTGCCGTCCTGGTACAGGTCGGTGATCGCACGGTTGAGCACCTCGCAGCCCTCCACGTCTCCCTTCCTGATGCCGACGCCGGTGCGCTGCTCGTTGAACCGCGCGTTGACGAGCCGCAGGCCGGCTTTTTCGCGTTTGGCCAGCCCGGCGAGGATCACGTCGTTGGTGGTGATCGCGTCAACGGCGCCTTCCTTGAGCAGGGTGAGGCACTGGTCGTAGTCCTTGGCGGGGACGAGCCTGGCGGCGACCCCGCGCTCCTCGACCACGCGCTCGGCCGCGTTCGACCCTTCAACCGCGCAGATGGCGCGCCCCGCGAGGTCTCGTACGTTGCCGATGCCCTTCTGATCGGACCGCACCATGATGTCCTGGTAGGAGACGTGATACGGCCCGGCGAAGGAGATCCGCTTCTTCCGTTCCTGAGTGATGCTGAAGGTGGCGAGGACCAGGTCGGCCCGTCCGTCCAGCAGGACCGCCTCGCGGTCGGCGGCGAGGACGGCGACGAACTTCACGCCCGCGCCGAGTCTTCCGGCCAGGTAGGTGGCGACGTCGACGTCGAATCCCTCAAAGGATCCGTCCGGCTGCCGCAGGCCGAGTCCGGGCAGGTCGGGCCGTACTCCGACCACCACGGTCTTCTTTCCGACGATCGAGTCGGGCGCGGACCCGCCGCACGCCCCCACGAGCAGGACTGTCAGCGCGATCGCCACCGGCAAGGCACGCATGGACTTCCCTTCTCAGCGGTACTCGCCGAGTCTCGGCAGGATCCCGGCCACGACCAGGACGGCGATGGAGACCATCGCTGCGGGCAGGAGGAACCACAGATCGGCGAGGGCGTCCTCGCCGTCGGTGACGGCCCTCTCGAAGACGGCGCGGTGCCGCTCGGACAGGTCGAGGAGCTTGGCGTCGTAGGCGTCGAACTTCTCGCTCAGCGGTCCCAGCCGCACGGCGACGGCCTCGGCTCGTCGTCCTTCCGTCCCGAGGAGTCGCAGGTCGGCGTCGGCGCGCTGGAAGCCGTCGTAGTCGGTGAGCGTGACACTCACGAGCTCGCCGTCCTGCTTGGCGAGCGCGGCGCCGAGGAATCCGGGGAAGCCCTGCCGTCGCGGAGACGCGTCGAGCGCCGCCGACACCTGATCGTGGTAGGTCTTCACGTTGCCGGCCTCGACGTAGAGCACCGACTGGGCCGCGTCCAGGTAGGTGTGCTCGTAGGTGTCGGCGCGCTGCGGATCGAGCAGATAGCGGGTCTGGTCGCCGTGCATTCCGTTGCTGATCGCCCGGGCCCTGGCCAGTGAGAGCACCGAGTCGAAGCCGTCCCGCTTCGCGGTCAGCAGCGTGCCGGCCTCCCGGTCGAGGACGGTGAACCCGGTGTAGACGTACATCGCGGCTATGGCCGAGGCGACGAGCAGTGCCGGGGCGATCACCCGGCGGAACCGCCGTGCCAGGAAGACCTGGAGCCATACCAGGCAGCCCAGCGCGAGCACGCCTGCCCCCACCACGACGAGGCGCCCGGCGCTCAGGGACGAGCGCGTCTCGTCGTGGACGCGCCGCACGATCGTGCCGCTCTCCAAGGTCAGGTTGTACGCCTGCGGCAGCAGTTCCTCCCGCATGAGGTCGGTGGCTTCGCGGTAGGTGTCCAGGACCTGCCGCGGAGGTGGCCCGGGGGCGTGCCGCGCCTGCTCGTCCAGCAGCAGGGCCTGGCCGGCCAGTCGCTCGTAGCGGCCCAGCCCGTCGAACACGGCCTGGATCGTCCGCCTCTTCCTGGGGTCGCTCCCCGCCAGCGCCGAGGCCTGCATCAGCGTGCGGCCCGCCTCGTTACGGCGCCGCTCGTACTGCTGGAGCGCCTCGGCGCGCCGCTGGCCGTGCGCTTTGCCCATCAGCAGCACGAGAGCGATCTGTCCGTCCATATCGCTCAGCGCGAAGTACAGCCCGGCGGTGGCCACTACCTGGGGTCCCGCGTCGTGCCCGATGACCCGCAGACCCGTTCTGGCGATCTGTGTGGTGCCCGCGAGCGTCACGAACAGCAGGGCGAGCGCGATCACGGTGATGCCGGAGATGAGGCGGATGCGTCGGGGGACGGTGCTGTCCGGCCAGGTCTTTCCGGCACGGGTGCGCGCCCGCACCACGGCAGAGGTGATCGTCAAGCTGCTTCGGCCTCCCTTGCGGGGTTTGCCGGATGGGACCCGGTCTCCCTGGACCGGCCATGTCATCTTTTATGGGCCTACCTTAGACGGTGTCAAGGATCTTCGCCCGGACGTCGCCCGTATCGGGGCTCTATGTCCAGAAATGGCCGCATCGGACCCCACCGTCACCACCCTGATCACGCCGCCTGGGCCGCATATTCTACGCATTTAGAGGCCGAAATGCGGGCCTGAATAGTGATGGGGGCCGCTCCCAGGACAACGGAGAAATAACACGAACCCCCACTCGCACAAACAACGACCTGAAGTCCCAGGGTCGTATTAATTCCAAGCTCGAAAAGCTACTGGGCGGCATTCTGGCGCTCGCGATGGCGTCCGCCGATCTCGGCCGACAAGGGCTCGATGAACCGGCCGTCGCTCGCCACCTGGCGATGGCGGCGCGCCGCGCTCAGCCCGCCAGGCCCTCTCGGGCCCGTGGAGGAATTTCCACCGCCCGGGTCCCGTCGGTGATGTGCTCGCAGGACCAGAGCTGAACCAGCAGGACGGTTTCCTGCCCGCTCGTGGCGCGTATTCGCCACGTCTCCCACGTGTCCGGTGCGGGACATCTTCGCCGTGGTGCCGTTGAGACGGGACTGTCGCGAATCGCCGCCACCAGGTCGCGTGCCTCGCCGCCGATGATCTGGACCGATGCGACCAGCGGTGCATCCACCATGCTGGACGTGAGGGAACGATATCGGCAGGCGATCATCTCCTGCGCACCTTCGGGGATGCCGGGAATCCCAGGTGACCCCGGATCCGGGATCTGCGGGGTAGGGGAGCACTCCGTCGCGTTCGGGGGCAGCGTGGTCCTCGTCGTCATTGTCGCCGAGTCGTCCGATCCCATCCGCGAGCCGAATCCCGCCCAGACGACCGCGACGACGAGGAACGTGAGACTGAAACCGGCCGTGGCGGCCATCTGTGTACGCCGGCGCCTCCGGACCATCGTGGAGACTCGCTCCACCGACTCCGGGGGAGCGGTCACCTGGTCCGCGAGCTGACGCAGTTGCCCGCGCAGTCGCGAAATCTCGTCGTCATCCATCCGATTCCTCACTCGAGTACGTCGGTAGTGAGTGATCTCAGCCGGGCGAGTGCCTTGTGATTCTGGCTCTTCACCGTTCCGATGCTGCAACCAAGAATGGTGGCGGTGTCGCTCTCCGAGAGATCGAGGTAGTAACGCAATACGATCACCGCGCGCTGCCGGGGAGGCAGTGCGGCGAGGTCACGCTTGAGATCGTCAGCGACCAGTGCCCGGTCGTACGGGTCATCGGCTGCGGCCACGTCGTGGTCGTACAGCACGGACGGTACTTCGCCCCACCACCGTCGGCGTCGCCAGGACAGGTAGGTCGTCACCAGTATTCTGTTCACGTAGGCGTCGACCTGCCCGTCTGTGCCGACCTGCCGCCATTTGCGCCATGTCCGGACCAGCGTCGCCTGGACCAGGTCTTCCGCCAGGTGATGGTCGCCGGTCAGCAGGAACGCAACCTTCATGAGGCGATCGGTTCGTCCGGCCACGAACTCGCGGAATCCCTCTGGTTCATCCATCCCTCACCCCTGCTTCGCGTCCGCATGTATAACAACCTGGGCCTCTCCGATGGTTGCCCGGCTTCTACGGTTTCCTCGCCAGCGTCACGGCCCCGGCCCCGGCCGCTCCTGCCGAAAACCGGAGTGGAGCCCTCATCGATCCCATGAGCCCCGACAGGACCGGGATAGCGGCCACTGCGCTCGGTAGGGAACAGCAGAGGGCTGCCCATGGCGATCCACATCGGCGTGGTGGCCAACAGCAGGGACATCAGTCCGAATCTGCACCTGGTGCTCACCGAAAGGGAGGCGGCGTTGCTGCTTTCACGAGGCCGGTCGTCGACGAACGCGCTCGCATCTTGCCTGCCGAGGCACGAGTGGCCTCGCGTTACGGCATGGCTGGTTGATGAAGTGGTTCTCGAGGCTTCGACCACCGCGGCCGCGGGTTTCGACGTGATTCAGCCAGGAACGCGTACACGGGGTGTGAACCATGACCGTGCTGGGCGACCGAAATTAGAGCACGAGGAAATCCATTTTGTGTGCCATGATCCTGGCGTGGCCGTGGAGGTCTGACCGCGAAACAAATTGTTTACAAGCGGTAGTGCGATTTCTATGCTGATGGAGTTGATGTCCAGACCATGCGCCCGTCTCTACAAGAGAGGCAGCCCGTGCGTATCGTTCACCACAGCCATCGTCTCAGGGCCGTACTACTCGCCGCAGGCTTCGCGCTCGGCCTCATTGTCTCCGCACTGGTGGCGAGTCCCGCGTCGGCCGAGCCGGCCGTGCGGGCCGCCGTCGATCCCCTGTGCTACGCGGGTGGATTCAGTCAACCGCCAGGCATCGGGCGGCCGTACGCCCTGACCTCGTGGCGCGTGGGGAGTGTTCCTGTAGGTCGCCACACGTACAACTACTGGATGGTGGAGGAGAATCGCCCGATCGGGCTGGTCTACCTGGAGAGTCGGGTGGCCATGTGCGTCGGCGACTCGCTGGTCTCCACCACTGGGCTCACCCCGTCCCAAGGGTCCGGCCCGGCTTGCAACAGCGACACCTACTACCCCGATTCGGGGATCAGAGAGGTGTTCGCCGGTGAGCGCGCTTCGTACTACACGAGTTCGCTGCCGCTCAGGCACACATACCGATACTGGCAGCGGCAGAGGTGGGTGGACTGGGTCGTCCCCCCGTACTGGAACATCCTTTCCAGCAGCGTGGTGTGGTGTTAGTCGCCCGTCCACGCGCCGACTAACGTAGGCGGGCCCGCCTACTCGAACCGGGGTTCGTTTTCACCGGGACGGTCACCATCCTCCGCCCCGAAGTAATTCTGGGGCCACACGAGAACGTCGGCCGCCTGACCTGCTGGCTCAAGCGGTATCGAGCAAGGCGGCCAGGTCCTCGCTCCAGGCGACCCTGCCAAACCGATTCAACCTATCGACGTCCGTGACCTGGCCGCCTTCACCTTCACCTGCCTGGAGACAGAGACCGGCCCGCGCCCGAGTCGATGCGCCCGGCAACCACATGGGTTGCCGGGCGACATATTGACCATTGGGGTACTACCGAGGCTGCTGACCCGTGCCACTCCGGGTTCCCGTCACAACTGCGCCAAATGCGAGGCAGGCCAGGCCCAGTACAGGGCTTGGCAATAGAGCGCATATAGCCGCCGATATGTAAGCGATACGCGACCTGGCGACTTGCCCCCTGAACACAAGCACGGTTCCCGTAATGAGAAAGGCGGTCCCAACTAGATGCACGAGGGCGTAGGCAATGTTGAGCAGGCTGGGACCCGGCCCGGCCTCAGTAATGACCTGCCCCCAAGGGTAATGCACCTTTACGTCATTGAGATGCGCGAATCCAAAAAGCCCGTCCAGCAAGTGTAGAACTACTAAAAGGGCGGTACCTGCGACTACGAGCGAGTTCTTGACCTTACTGCTCATTCGCGTCAGCATCCTCAGTCCTTCACGTCGCGAAGAAGCTTAACAGTAGTGATAGATCGTACCGTTGGCTTCCGCTCGGTGATCACACGTGCCGTCGTTGTGACCCCAGCTACAAAGGGTGAGGTCGATCGAAGGATACGGAGTGTAGTTTTGGTTGTATTATGGCTCCGCATTTACCGCGTGTCTATCCGGGGAACATGCACACATAGCGAGGCAGGGGTCCCTGTCTGATTACGGACATGCTTTCGAGTACCAAAGGTACATCCTCTATTGCGGGTTTCCGGTTTCTTCTCTGCGGGGTAAACTGGCGGGCTACCTGCGCTTTCGGCGGCCGGGTTGGATTCCACACCGTGATATTCGCGGGTACGCCGGAATCAGTGGGGACGTGGTGCCGTCGTTGGCTATGGCGACGGCCAGTGGCCGACGTGAATGAGGCGCAGTATCAGGGCCGCGATGTTCCAGGCGTCGTCGGCGCCTGAATGGTGGCGGCCGTCCAGGGGGAGGTCGCTCATGGTCAGGGCGCGGGCCATTCCGACGCCTCGGGGCAGGCCGTTCGCCTCGGCGAACACCTTCTTCGCGTTGGTGTGGTCCGGATGGAACGGATAGGGCGTTCCCTCGGCCGCGCATTGGCGTTCGAACTGCCTGCGGTCGTAGTCGCCCCAACTCGCCCACGGGCGCGTGCGGGAGTCGTGGACGTCCGTGAGGATGCGGCAGGCGTCGGCGAAGGGGATGCCGACGTCCACGGTCTCCTGGGTGTGGCCGGTCAGCTCCGTGCAGAACCCGCTGACCTTCGAGCGGGCCGGGCGGACGATGACGCTGTGCTTCGCCACCCGCCGCCGGAGCGTGAAGTCGACGACGCACAGCCCGATCTCGATGATCTCCGAAACCTGACCGCGTGGCGGCTTGCCCTCCCAGCACGTCGCCTCGACGTCCACGACGTTTAGGTAACGCCGCTCGAATTCACCGTTCGAAAGCATGATCCGACCTCAGGTCACGAAGATCCACCTCCGCGAGGCTAGGGCCCGCCTCTCGGGGAGTTCAACGCGATTTCCGCTCCGCCCGTGGGGTGTGCGTCCTGAGCTGATCAAGAGCCGCCAGTTCGCCCGACCGTCAACACAGGAGAGTTGCTCGGCGATCATCCTGCGCCGCTGCTTCTCCGACCGCGAACCCGAGAAGCGACGACCCACACCCACAGCGACGAAAGGTGATCTCATGACTTGCGGTTCCCCGGGGGTACTAGGCCGTGTCCTTTGGATCAGGGAACTGGGTCCCGGAGCCAGATCTTGATCGAGGCTACGTCGATGGTGCCCTGGTAGATCCGCTCGCGCTTGTCGAAGCGCATGGCCACGGCACGGAAGGCCTTGAGTTTGCCGATGCAGCGTTCGACGGTGTTGCGCTCTTTGTATCGGTCGACGTCGAACGCCGGTGGCCGACCACCCTTGCGACCTTTCTTCAGACGGTTGGCCTGCTGATCCCTCTTCTCCGGGATGACCCCGCGGATGCCGCGTCGCCGCAGGTAGGCGCGGTTGCCGCGCGAAGAGTACGCCTTATCGGCCAGGGCACGCGCGGGCCTTCGGCGAGGCCGGCCAAGGCCGCGACGGAGAATTCGAATGGACCCCATCACCCGGATGAAGTACGGGCTGTCGCCCCGCTGCCCGGCGCTGGTGAGCCGGGCGATGGGCCGGCACCGCCGATCGGCGGCCAGATGGATCTTCGTGGTCAGGCCGCCACGAGAGCGCCCGAGCCCTTCACGGTTCTTGGCCGATTCGTGATCTACGCCGTCCCCTTTACCGGGAAGTCCGCGGGCGGCAGGTGATGCGCCCCGGCCGCGTGATGATGCGCACGGACGATGGTGGAGTCGACGCCGACCGTCCAGTCCTTGCCTTCGGCCTCGTCGCATCCCGCCCGCAGCCGATCAAGGATCACCGCCCAGGTGCCGTCCAATGACCAGCGGCGATGCCGGTTGTAGACCGTCTTCCAGTTTCCGTAACACTCGGGCAGGTCCCGCCACGGGCAGCCGGTCCGGGTCCGGAAGAAGACCCCGTTGATCACCAGCCGGTGATCGGCCCAGCGGCCGCCCTGACGCGGATTGACCGGCAGCAGCGGCGATAGGCACTGCCACTCCTCCTCGGACAGGTCATGACGATTCAGGCGATCACCCACCGTACTGATCTACACCAAACCGCCATTAAAGATCCACGGGACATGCCCTAGGCGGGGCGCATTATACCCCGGGTGCTGAGAAGATCCGCAAGCCGCATGCGGCAACTATGTCTGTTGTCTCTCAGCTACGATCAAGCGCCGGTCGGCCCTTCCGGGTGGCTTCGAAGCCACTCTTCGATCAGGCTGGTGGCCAGCCAATGCCCTTCTACAAATGCCAGGTGTTCAGCCGAAACCCCACTCCCTCCGCCAGATCGACGCCTCGGGTCGGCCCCTCGAGCGAGTAAGTAGGCTGTCATATCGACATGAAGTGGGCTTCCGGTCTGATTGTGGCCATCGATCTCGACGTCGATCGCGTGATGTAGCAAGGTCAGACCGTGGTGCTCCTCGTGGATGTCGGCTCCTGCATCGAGTAGCTCGCGCAGAGCATCGAGATCCGACAACTCGACTGCCATATGAGCAGGACTCATATCCGTCATGGAGTGCCACCTACCAGGTGTTACGGCTTGCATGATGTTGGGGCGCTTCGCGACGCAGTTCGCGGTAAGCCCTCGGTGTCCACCCCAAGTTAGACGCTACGTGCATCCTGATCGACTGGGTGCCGCCGACTGGCCTGCCCCGCCAGCGTCAAGTCCATGATTGAGTGCATGGACGATCCAACTGAGGTGTCTTGTCCGTACGGTGATGGACGACCTCACGTGATCAAACGTGCTCTCAGCCGTTCGCCGGCGTACACCCGGCTTTCGGAGCTCCAGTCGGCAGACGCCAGCCAGGCGACCACACGCACCTCCAGGCACTGCACAAGATTCTCGTCGCCATGCCCCAGAAGGTCTTCCAGAACGGTGTAGCAGCGCCTGACGGCCTTCTCGTCCCTTCGTTCGAGAGCCGGATGAAAGACCCTCCACGGTTTCGGCTTCACTCACGGGAACCTCAAGCTCGGCGGCCTCCTCGGCCTCTTCTTCGGCGATCGCCTGGAGTAGCCCTCTGGCCTCGGGCAGGTGGTCCCAGAGATATGCCCGGAAGCCGTCGAACGCGACGATCGGCACTTGCCTCTCCGATTCGCTGGCGTGAAGCGGTGCACTCGCCTGGGGATTCATCGGCACAACGCTCGGTCTCCTGGTTCCCTTGATTGTAAAGGCTCACTCGCTGGATGGCTCGCGGACAACTAGAACAGCGAATGGGCGCATATCGTCCGTGTCGATCTCTACGGAGAAGCCGGCCGAAGTTAGGATCCCGGCGATGGCGTCGCGCATCGACCTGATGATAGCTTCCGAATATCGAATCAGTGGGTGGTCCGTCCGGCTGGCCCGTACGAGATCAGCTACGTCGCGGGAGACTTGGGGGTCTGGCCGCCAGGTGACGTAGACACCGCCGGCGTCATCGTCTCCTTGATCGACTTCGACCTCCGCACCGCGGTTTTCTGTGGAATCTAGTGCTCTGAAGGCGGTGAGGCCTGCCAGGTTCAGCTGGTCACATACTCGATCTGCAATTCGGTTTCGGCAATCGATTATGTCTGTAGATGCTCTTTCCAAGCCGGACATGGAGCTCCGATCATGGGCCGTCGACTCTATATTCTGCTCGTGCAGTGTGGTGAGGATCGCTGAGAGCCCCACTACACGCTGGAGCGAGCAGAAACGGGTGCGTGTCAAAGTGTGAGAAGAGGGTCGGCTGACCCGGCCCTCCTCTCGATTTTGTCAAGATATGAGCGCTGCGCTGCTCTGGCTAGGCTTGGGCAGCTTGGCGTGTAAAGCTGAGGTGGGTTATCGAAACCATCCCAGTACACCCAAAGACAGCCGCAATTCCTACAGCGAAACATGGATGTACTGGATGCGTAGACGTTCTCCGCGTCAACCAGACCCTCGAAGTGGTCGAAGTCGATATCGGAAATAATCTTCCACTCGTCCGGATTCGGGATAAGGCCGCTGATCCGGATAAGATTTCCACACACGCAGTGGAACTTGCTCACTTGGGTATCACCACTATTGTGCCGACTCTCCTCCCGCTTCCGGCGATTCTGGCTCGAAAGTTGATATGGAAAGGCTGTCGTAGCTCGACCGTAGAAGCATGAGCCCGACGTTCGTGAATGCGACCTCAGTGCGTGTCGAATCCCTCGCCTCCAGTCGACCAACATTCGCATGGGACTCCTGAGTGTGAATCTGGTTCAGGCTTCAGGAATAGGTAGACTGCGGTGTTGACAATCTGCAGATGGTACCTCGTATCGCGTCACGGCATGGTCGGTTGATGAAGGGTGATTCGAGACTTCCCGGACATTGCGCTGAACGCGACCGCACATACCGGTAGAGTGTCATCTCCGATTCGGGCGGTCCATATGCTGAACCCCAGGTCGGCGAGATGGATCTCTCCTTCTTTCTCATCGATCCGATGGCCGCGTGCCAGCATCTCGGATGCGGCATCCCGATAGTTCAGAGATAGTAAGTCGACTCCTTCGAATATCGCAAGCGCGGGAGGTGATGCGATGATTCGAATTATCCGGCCGTGGTCGTCGTAACCTACATCCAGCCCTTCTTCTAAGAAGCGATCAGATATGGTGGGGCCGGGGCCGGAGAGCCATGTCATGCCAGGGCCAAGTGCTTCATGTACATCATCTCGAAGATCGCCTAGCCGGAGACTCGTAAGGCCCTCACGAGGAATAATTTGATGCACTCGGCCAATTCCTGGACTCTGAGAATTAAAAAATTCAAGATTGAACGCTCGATGTCCCTTGCTGTACATCGTCACAGCCTCGATCGGACTTTCAGGCTCGCTAATGCTTGATACGAAAAGCGATATGTCCAGGTCTGTAAGGCCCCAGCCTACGTCCTCTGGCTCGACACGGATGTTCCGTTCAGCGAGTCGCTGCAGGACTGAGCTGTGCGAAACACCGAGCAGTCGAGCGCTGTAGAGGTGGGGATCCGAGGGTGGTGTGAACTCAATGGAGTGCAGCTTGCTGTCGTCGTCGAAATGGAGGATCAGACCATGAGCTGAATAATGGTCGGACAGCTGTGCAGTCGCCTTGCCCTTGCGAAAGGTCTCTCGATCGCCAAGTCTTTCCCGCAGAGCGGCGCGATCTTCCCCCAATAGAACCTCGGAAGTCCCGCTGTGTGGCACGATCTCCTGGAACCCGGATGTCATCTCCACCGCTCCCTGCATGTTTCCTGTGTTGAGCTATCGAGACTCGTCGTAGTATCCCAAATAGCGACTACCACCAGTGATTTCCCAGTGCATCGAAGGCAGGCTCATGTCTTGTGGTCCCCGGGTACCAGGCGGTTGCACGATACCCCGCTCACGGGAAAGACCCGCAAGCCGCAGGGGGCAACTATGTCTTTTGTCTCTCAGCTACGATCAAGCGCCGACCGGCCCTTCCGGGTGGCTGCGAAGCCACTCTTCGATCAGGCTGGTGGCCAGCCAGTGCCGTCGCACGAAGGCCATGTGTTCGGCGGTGACGCCATGCCCCCCTTCAGATCGGCGTCTTGGATCGGCCCCTCGGGCGAGCAGATATGCCGTCGTATCGACATGTAGCGGATCTCCGGTTTGAGTGTGGCCATCGATCTCGACATCGATCGCATGGTGCAGCAGGGTCTGCCCATGCTGTTCCTCGTGGATGTCGGCTCCGGCGTCGAGCAGCTCACGGAGGGCATCGAGATCCGACAACTCGACTGCCATATGAGCAGGACTCATATTCGTCATTGAGTGCCACCTACCAGGTGTTACGGCTTGCATGATGTTGGGGCGCTTCGGCAGTTCGCGTCAGCCGGCCGGTACCTACCCCTAGATCGTCGGAAGCGAGCTTTTCGCCCATGGAGGATGAACAGGATGGACTCGACCAAGTTTGAGGACGACGTGCTACAGCCATACGGGCTGTTGTCCAACTTCTGTGGTACCTGGTGCAGTGAGCAGGACGTGCTGAAGGTAGCCCATGGTCTGGGTGCCGACGTGTCGTCGGCTGAGTGTGCCACCTGGCCGTTCATTGAAGACAATGCTGTCCTCATCGGCCGCCTAGGGGGCTGGACTCTCGCCCTGGAGCAGCTGACCTGGCGGGGCGGGGACAAACAGACCCTGGTAGCCCTGTCAACTGGCGGCCGTCAGGCTGTGAACTACCAAAAGAACATCAACGGCGTCAGCCGCTTCACATACGCTGCCGACGGCCGGCTGCTGGTCAGATTCGAACCGGCCATGGGGCGACGCGACCACTGGTCAGGAGAAGACCCCCACGTGCTGATTCCGTACCTGGCAGGCCTCCCCCTCGGCGAAGGCACCGCCGACAATGACGGCCAATACCGACTGGCCACCTTTGTCCTCATCCAACGCTTGACCGGCCATCCATTCGACGCATCCTGGCTCGGTGCCGAACACCAGAGCTTCCGCTTGACCTGAAACCGGCGAGGCTGCGCCAGTGGTGGCTATCCCTGCCTTCTCCGCAGGATCTTCCGGCTGAGCTGCCACATCGGCGACATGCTCCTCGCAAGGCGCTTCCGAGGAGAGCTTCGTAGGAGCGGGGCACAGAATGCGAGATGTCCGGCACTCGCTCCTCCGATTCGCACCGTGCCGCCTTCGGCGTCGAAGATCCCCCCGGCGGTGACGAGGCCGGGCGGCCCGGCCACGCTCGGCCAAGATCCGCTCGGCGGCTTCCATCAGGACCGGTGCGGTGATGGCGTAGATGTCGTGGCTGTGGTGCGGGTCGACCACGGTACCGCGGTCCCCGCCCATCCGATCCGTCGTCCGTTCACCCCGCCCCACCCGGACGGCGGTCAGCCCCGGTACCACCGCCCGGCCTCGCCGGGGCGCCCCGGCGACTGGCCGGTCCCCTTGCTGGACTGAGCCGACCGGCACCTGCATCTGCCGCTGTCCACCGCCGACCTTGACGCCCAGGCCAATGTCCGCGTGCGTACTGTCGAGCGGTGGTCCGCAAATGTAGTTCTCTGGTTTCATCGAGATGTGCCGGCACATTCGCATTCCTTGCCCGTATACCCCGTAACGGATGCGCCCGCCTGGCAGGTCGCTTCCTGCTGCAAGAGCCTCATGAAGTCTACTGCTATTAGTCGAGCCTGTCCTTCTCCCTCCGAATGCATGAACACGCCGTCGTGTTGGGAGTCGAAGTAGTATAGCTGGTACCCCTGATGGTGGGCGAAGAAGAATCGGCCTTCGGTCACCAGGTCCGGGTCGTCGTCCTCCGCGAATTCGCGCGCATAATCATTGAGCTCTAAAGGCTCAGGATAGTAGATCGAAGTTCCACGGAACAGCTGGCCTGCTCCGTGCCCCATCAGGCTCAGGAAGGCCAGGTAGTGATCGGGAAGCCGAAAATCTCCCGCATACCTCACGACCTCCTCGACTTCTTTGACGGTGCATCCGCTTATCTGATGCGAGCAGGTGACGCCCATTTCTATCAAATTATGGACGAACCTACTCATTTCCGATCGGACGGTGACGTCGTCAGCCAGCCCAGCCTCCAGTAATGACACAATTGATTTAGGCGAGTCCGACACCGGCACCATCTCACTGTTCCGAGGAGCCCTGCCGCTCATGTATACGATCGAGGGCGGCGGCCTCACAATTCATCGGAGGCGGTGATGCCGGTCAAGGTGAAATCCTCAAGGGAAGTGGCCAGCCTTTCGATGTACCAGCTCAAATCGACCCATCGAGGAGCGCCGGTAATGACCCGATAATCCAGTAGGGGAATGAACGACACCGAACTCCTGTCGGCATGGAACACGAGATTCCCGTAGATTTCCTCACCGGGTAGCTTCATGGACAGAGCAACGACTTCCCCGGCATCATAGGATCTTCTGATTTCCCGCCTCGCGTTGCCGATACGGTCGGGCGGCAGGTCCTTCCAGTCGTAGTCGTCGACCATGTACATAACGACCCCGTCCCGCAGGCAAGTCCACCCGATGGTTTCAAGATGGTCGAGTATCGCCTCGAAATCAACATCGGAATTAAACCGAAAACCCACCATTACGTCCTTGCTCATTTCCGCTCCTTTCGGTGAGACGCGGAGAGTGGCAACGACGTACCGAATGAGTCCGATCGTCACGAAACGACCTTCCTTCGGATCGGGAGAGTTGGTTTACGGGATCGTTTACATCGACCGGGTTTCTCGCCTCATCTCCTAAAAACCTTGATGACCGCGTAGTTGAGGGCCTCCGCCTCCCGGTAAAGGGCCATCAGCCTCTGAAGTGATCTTTCAGCGCCCGCATCGTCGGCGTATCCCTACCATCTACCACCGTACACTCCACGAACGAACCAACGCGCCCCGAATCGCCCGCTGATCGGGCGAACAGGGCCGCCGGCGGGCATAGACGGGACGAGCGGGACCCATGTTTCCTACCTGACCCGGGTCCCTGCCGAAATTCCGCCGAAGCGGGGTGATCCGCTCGAGAGGCTGATTCCGCTGGCGCCTGGAGAACGTCAGGGTTTCCGCCAGTCCCACTCGGGATTGCGTCGGAATTCCTCGCGCACCTCGTCGAAGCTCAGAATCCGTCCGAAATTCGTGTCAAAGAATCCGGTCAGTCCGTCCAGGAGTGGAATCAGCAGCGTTTTCGCGCATGAGGCGGATCGATATTCGATCAAGATGGATTGTACCTCGGCGGCGGTCAGCTCCACGTCCGCCAGTTCTTCCTCGTCGTAGTCATCGATCACCGATCCGGAAAGGTCGACCCCGAACTCGCAGTCGCCCACCGTCAGGCGGTCGAAGTATTCTTCTGACTGATATTCGCCCATTGCCTTCAGGCGGGTAATGACCGTGGAAGCCGTCAGGGGTCTGCAGAGCAGCACCATCGTGGGCCGCATCGCATGTTCTCCTAGTCGAATCCGGAAACAGTGTCCGACCTCGCCGGAGCGGACCTCCGAGGCCGGATGTTACTCATGATCTGAGACAACGCATCATGCAATCGCTCAACCGAATCGTCGGCCAGGGATGCCCGAGTAGCCACGATACGACTCTTCAATGTCTTAGTCATCTTTGTTGTCTTTCGACGCTGGCCCCTGACTGGAACATATGCCCCGGTGCGATGAAGGGCGGCCTGAGTCTCTGGCCGCCCTTCATACGAAAGATCGAGACTAGCTCATCAAATGAGCCTGAATGGCCGCCAGCCAATCCTGATGGAAGCTGCAAGATCTTGAGCGAGAACTACTTGCCCTCGAGCGCATCCAGGTCGTCGAGGGCGCCTTGTACGTACTGCTTTAGATCGGCATCTGTCATATCTCCGGGTTCTCTTAGCGCCGGGTCGATTGCGTAGTCATCGAGCTGGTAGAAGACGTTGGTGAGCACCCGGTCAAATCGCTTGCGCAGGCGCTCGCCTCCGGCCAACACACGTCGACGTGCAGCCAACCATGCGCTGGCGAAGTCTGGGGCAGACAACCGCCCGCCGGCGAACTGGCGCATTAGGTAAAGCTGTTCTGCAACACCAGTCCCCGGTTCAACGTCGGAAGGACGCGACCAAGCCTCCGGATTCATCGGCACAACACTCGGACTCCCGGCTTCCTTGATCATGAATATGCGAGCGGGAATCTCGAACAGATTCCCTGCCGGACTATTATCGTAACCCACGACGGACTGACTCAAATTCTTCATGTGAGAAGGAGCGAGCCGCGCACGTAAATGGTGGCTTCCAGGCCGACATCCATACAGGCGGCTATGGAACCCAGTTCGAACGAGATGCGGACAACTGGATTTGCTCCTCTTCACTCCGAGCGAAGGCGGGTCGTGCGCTCACGGAACACCTCCGCCTCCGCTCGCCCTTCCCCGTCACAAACCTTCAGCCGAGCCGACCGCCCAGGAACGTCGCAGGCGATCTCCGCCCTCTCCCGCACCCGGGTTGGTGAGCAGTTAGCCCTGTGTACCCTCGGCCGTCTGCTCGATCGTGGCCAGAAGGAAGTCGAGATGATCGCCGCGGTTGTGGTCTTACTCCGTTCCGCGCAACGGACCGAACCGCGAAGGCGTATGGTGATCGCCATGGTCCTCGTGCCAGGCGCAATTCGCTGCGAGAACATAGCTGGTGCGATCATTCAGCAGGAAGAGTGACATTCCATCCAGCTCCACAGGTTGATGTGCCGCGAGCTCCTCTTTCTCCGCCTCGTCGGCTTTGAATACGGAAAGGCTATTGTAGCTCGACCGCAGGAGCATGAGGCCGACGTTCGCAAATGCGACGTCAATGCGTGTGTCGAATCCCTCGACGTGCACGCTGCGCAACAGTAGTGTCGAATGACTGACTGTGTAATTCCACACCTGGAATGGACGCCTCCAGTCGGCCAACATTTGCATGGACTCCTATGTGTGAATCTTTATCAGGGTTCCAGGAAGAGGGGTTTCGGTGATGAGGTCCTGTTTCCGACGATCTTCCAGCGACCCGACTCTACGCTCACATCGAGAGTGGTGACCACTAGCACAGGGCTGTCGAGGTCGATCTCGTTGATACTCGGCTGATGGGTGCTCTTGTCGATGGTCGAGAATGTGGCCAGCAGGAATGAGGGGCCTGCGACTCGAACGATCTGGCCGACGCAGAAGCGCTTCTCGTTTACGGGGATGAGTGGCAAATCGCATTCATTGATTAGCAAACGGTGTCTCCGGCTGCCCTGTACCTGTTGTCGTTCATCTGTACGCGATCATTCGAGAGTACACTCCCAGGGGTCCGGCCCGGACATCGCCAATCTGAGCCCGCCCTGGCTGGCCATCTTTTGAACGGGGCCATCTGTCTCACGGAAATTGCAACGCAACCCTGCGTTTGTCGACGTTGATTGCAGCGACGCGCACAATGATCCCTTCACCTATCTTCGGTGCTCGTCTTGACAGGTCGGCGCCATCTCTTGTGAATTCGGATGCGGGAAGCAAGCCTTCCACATCTTTGTCGACTCTGACGAAAACACCGATGGGGGTCAGTTTGGTGACGTGGCCATGGAGGATGTTGCCAAGCTGAGTGCGAGCGAAAACCTGAAACGGATCCGGCTGCAGACTCTTAAGCGATAGCCAGATCCGAGCGCGCTCCAGGTCTATATTCAAAATGGTTAAGGTGACCTCCTGTCCCACATGCACAACATCGGAAGGGTGGTCTATAGGACTCCAGGATAGCTGCGTAACACTTATCAGCCCTTCTGTGGCGCCGAGATCGACGAACGCACCGAAGTCTACTACCGAGGAGACCACGCCCTTGATCACCTGGCCAGCGTCCAGCTTCTCCAGAAAGCCTCTCTCGGCACCGCCATTTCCCTCTGCATTCATGGAGCTCCTTCTCGGCCTTCTTTCCGCATCGGCGTTACACCAACGAGTGATCCTGACATGAGGAATGGCGATCACCTGGCCGCCTCTGCGCTGGCGTTGCCGCCGGCTCCTGTCAGATACCTGGAATGCCCCATCAGCCGCGGCTGATGGGGCATTCCAGGCTAGGCCAGGAAGTCACACTCGCGGGCGAGCCCTGCTCGGTTCGCCCAGAATTCCTGTCCGAACCGAGCAGGGCTCAGTACTTCGCCCAGTAGATCATCCGATCGTACGAACGCAGCATCGTCGGGTCGGGTGCTCCATCATGGACTCTTGGCTCGATGAGAGGACCCTCTCCAGAAAGGAGAGCTTCCATCTCAGCGACCGCATCTTGAATGTCCTCGTCGAGTTCGCTTGTACGGCGTCGAACCCAGAAGCTCAACTCGACGCGATCCTTCTCTACGCGGACCGCCACGGCAATCACATCTGGAGAGATAAGGCCCAATAGCGCCTGGACCGCGTCCAGAACTATCCCATTCTCTCGCTCGAGTTCCTCCGGATCCGCCATGATGCGCTCCCTGCCGTTTCCTGTGTTGAGCTATCGAGACTCGTCGTAGTATCCCAAGTAGCGACTACTACCAGTGATTTTCCACTGCATCGAGGCAGGCTCATGTCTTGTGGTCCCCGGGTACCAGGCGGTTGCACGATACCCCGCTCACGGGAAAGACCCGCAAGCCGCATGCGGCAACTATGTCTTTTGTCTCTCGGCTATGATCAAGCGCCGACCGGCCCTTCCGGGTGGCTGCGAAGCCACTCTTCGATCAGGCTGGTGGCCAGCCAGTGCCGTCGCACGAAGGCCATGTGTTCGGCGGTGACGCCATGCCCCCCTTCAGATCGGCGTCTTGGATCGGCCCCTCGGGCGAGCAGATATGCCGTTGCATCGACATGTAGCGGATCTCCGGTTTGAGTGTGGCCATCGATCTCGACATCGATCGCATGGTGCAGCAAGGTCTGCCCATGCTGTTCCTCGTGGATGTCGGCTACCTTCCCGGGGCATGTCAGATCACCCTCATGCCGTGCCGACCGTACCAGGGAGAAAAACCTGAATAGTCACGGTCACCTTACCGACACAAAACACCTGTGCCCTTCCGGGAGACTCTGGAAGGGCACAGGTGTTGCGCCATGGAACTCCACTAGTAACTTACGCCTGCGACTACTTCATGACTAGCCGATCAGTCATCTCGAACTTCGAGGTACTCCGTAGCATCAGAGCCTTCCTCCCAGAAGACCCAGAAACGATTACAGATCCTGCAGCGCCGGACATCCACTCCTCTTCCGAGGAGCATCGCACCATCGACGTCCGCATCGAACTCTCTATAGGGAAGCAGGATCATACTATAATCGGGGTCATCATCTCGGATGATATTCCCGCATTTGCACCTCATCTTTGCCATCACGATCCACCGAAGAACTTTACGTCGCTGATGAAGCTATCTTTGCCCCAGCTGCGAATTTGGCTGTTAACTCGCGCGAGGGCATTTGCGAAGTCCGACGCGGAAAGTCCGGTTCCGGACAAATCCACGATTACGCCACCTCCGTGCACCTGCGAGTGCTTCTTGGCTACCTTATTGAGGATTGCCTTGACGCTAGAGCTGGTTGGTGAGAAGACATCCCACCGTACACCGTTGACCAGGAGGTCACTCGTCTCGCCCCCCGCTCTGGTTCCCACGGGGTCCCGCAGTACAACCTTGTTGCCCAGTGAGGCCAGATATTCAGCGGCGCGGATTTCGGACTCCGAAGGAGTCTTCGCAGCTATGCGCAGGGTAACTGGTTAGGTCTTTCGTGAGGCTGTCCGATTTGATCGGCAGTGCGTGATCCGCGATCATCTGTCGGGTGTCCGCG
Source organism: Sphaerisporangium sp. NPDC051011 (assembly GCF_040653595.1). Taxonomy (NCBI): domain Bacteria; kingdom Bacillati; phylum Actinomycetota; class Actinomycetes; order Streptosporangiales; family Streptosporangiaceae; genus Sphaerisporangium; species Sphaerisporangium sp. NPDC051011. The sequence goes on from NZ_JBFAGG010000007.1 coordinate 226,300, forward strand.
TCCTCCGTACCGAAGCCGTCGTACGACGAGCTCGCAGCGCTGGTGGTGCGGTTGGGGACGGCGCTGGAAACCACGCGCAGAGAATTGGCGGACACACGGTCGGCGCTGGACAAGGCGAACGCGCGGATCGCGGATCTGGAGGCCCGGCTGGGGCTGAACTCGGGCAACTCCTCCAAGCCGCCGAGTTCGGATGGGCTGGTCAAGCCCTCGCCGAAATCGCTGCGCAAGAACGGGCAGCGAAGGCCGGGACGTCCGAAGGGAACCCCGGGGACCACGTTGATGCAGGTCGATCGGCCGGACATCCGCCTGCGGCACGAGCCGGAGCGGTGCCGAGACTGCGGACATGACCTGGCCGGGGCGGTCGAGGCCGGCATGGAGCGCCGTCAGGTGTTCGATATCCCGCCGGTCACGGTCGAGGTGACCGAGTACCAGCTGATCGAGCGGCGGTGCGCGTGCGGGGTCGTCACCAGCGGCAGTGCCCCGCAGGGCGTGACGGCGCCGGTGCAGTACGGCTCCCGGATCACCGCGATCATCTTGTACCTGTACATCGGGCAGTTCCTGTCCAAGGACCGCACCGCCGAAGCCCTGGGGGAGTTGTTCGGTGTCCGGCTGTCGGGCGCGAGCGTACTGAAGGCGGCCACACGAGCCGCCGGGCGGTTGGAGGCGTTCTTGGCCCGCGCGTGCGAACGGATCGCCGCCGCCCCGATCGCGCACTTCGATGAGACCGGGTTCCGCGTCGATGGGCGCCTGCATTGGGTGCACTCGGCCTCCACGGGCGAGTGGAGCCTGATCACCGTGCACCGCAAGCGCGGCACCGAGGCGATGGACGCCGCCGGGGTGTTGCCGGGTTTTGCGGGGGTGACGACGCCTGGGCGCCCTATGACACCTACACCGGTGCGGCGCACGCTTTGTGCAACGCTCATCTCCTGCGTGAGCTGCAGCAGGTCATCGACACCATGCCCGGCGGCGGGTGGTGCTGGGCGCGTCAGGCCGCCGACGCGCTAGGCCAGATGAAGACGTTGGTGGAGGCGGCCCTGGAGGCGGGCGGGCTGGAGCACCTGGACCAGGCGGCGTTGGCCGGGCAGGTCCGCTTGTGGCGCTCGGCCGCACTGATCGGCAAGAACGACACGGCCGCGCGGTCGGGCACGCTGATGAAGAAGCACAACGCCCTGGCCACCCGGATGCTGGCCCGCCAAGACGACTACCTGCGGTTCACCCGAGACCAACGGGTGCCCTTCGACAACAACGCGGCCGAGCGCGAGATCAGGATGATCAAGCTGAGGCAGAAGGTCTCCGGCTGCTTGCGCACTCTGGCCGGTGCCGAGCAGTTCTGCGCGATCCGCAGTTATCTGGCCACTGCCCGCAAACACGGCGTTCACTTCTTCCACGCCCTCGTCGAACTCGCCGAGGGCCGCCCCTGGCTGCCCGCCATCCCAGGGCTCACACTCTTCGACGACCTTCGCGCCCCCGCTGGTAATTCAGTGTTGCCTACTGCGGCGTAATCCAAGACCTAGCGATCTTGGTGACCTAACCAGTTACCTCCGAACTTGCTTCCATCGCTTGAGACCGCCGGGCATCAGGTCAGGGGGTGGGATGTCTGGGTAAGCGCTTGGGGGCTTCTTCGGCGATGTGCCCGATCAGTCCGTAGTGATAGGGGATTCCGGTCTGTAGTTCATCGGCGCTGGTGAAGCACTCTCGCAGGAGCCTGAGCGTCAAGCCGTCGATTGCGGCACCATGCCAGGCGAGGGCGATGGCAGAGGCCCAGCGCACAATGGTCTCGGGTGAGCTCAGATGAGAACGCAGCGCGGGGGCGGCGGGTTCCGATCCGGGTCCCAGGAGCCCGATCGCAATCAACATGGTGGCCATAATGTCAGGATCGGTTTCACTGTCCAGGGCTCCCAGCAGGGCGGGCATGCTCTCTACCGCTCTTTCCGGGAAGTACCCGAGCAGGGCGGCCGCCTGCAGGCGTGCCGCTCGTTCACCAATGACCAGGTACGTGCAGTAGACCGGGACGCCTTCCATGATGCTGTCGTGCGTCGCTATTTCAAGCTTCTCGAGTTGGTATATCGCCTCGGCGCCCATCCACTTGTAGTTGGATTCACGTTTCTTCCTCGATTCAGGGGTCGGCGCCTCCTCCACCCATCGTCTGAGTTCCGCGTCACGTTCGGATTCCGACTGCCGTGACTTTCGTAGGACGATCGCCCGTAGTCCTTCGGCGGTGAACCCGTCGAACAGATAATCGTCTTCATCGCTGAAAACGAGGCGCCGAATCAGACGGAGTACCGCACCTGTGTCCGCACCTGCTATGACCTCTTCCCTGAGCATGCGGATCAACAATGAGGCCGCCGGTGGAGTCGCGGAATAGCGAACCCCCTCAACGGACAGGCGTTCGCCCAGGGACTCCAGCGCCACCTCTCGGACGTACGCGTCATCGGACGTCAGAGCAATCAGATCGTCCGGTAGCGTCCTAGGTTCATCTTTGCCGTCTTCCAGACTCGTCCAATCGACGACGCCGAGGGCTTCACGCCAAGAAGTGAGTGGCATTTGCTGTCTCTCTGCTGATGGTTTCAGCCTAGAGGATACCATGGACCTGATCATTGTGTCGGTGCAGGATATCGGGAAGATGCCTCCGTATCTTCCTTGAATACCTTTCTTGTCAAGCGTGGAAGGCATCTTCCCGTTCCTTCTATTCCTCTGACCGAGTGGCCGCCTCGTTAGAGGGCTCGACTCCTTTTAGAGCATTGGCCCGGAGCAACCGGGTACGGTTCCGTATATCCAGTCCGATTGGTACTGCGCGGCACAGTACTTCGTGGGGTTGGTCCAGATATCGGCGGCCTCGAAGACCCAGAGAAGGTCACTGAGGAAGCTGAAAGCCCCCAGCATACGCCCGCCTACTCGCCCGAAGTGAGATCCCCCATATGGCGATCCGCCGCGCTCTGTGATCGCCGGCTGCTTCGGAAGGTACTTCCAGCGCCCCTCGTCGTCGAAGATGTCCGACGCCTTCAGATTGTCGCTGCCAGTATTGGGGCTCCCGAACGCCGCGGGCTTACCGTTTGATTCCCATCGAATGTTCACCCCGTTTTCGTGGGCGTATTGCTGGAGGTAGGCCTCGCATCCTTTCGGACCGGGACAGGGACCCTGGCTGCCGTTCGAGAATATGACCAACGTGTTCCCTGGCTTCAACAGGCCTTTCTCCTCGAACCAATCAACGATGCGCCGTTCGAGATGGGTTTCATAGCTTTTCGACTCGCCCATTCCCTTGTTCACCTTGCCGGTGAAGAAGCCGGACTCGAAGTATAGGCGCTTTCCCTGCTTATCGTATACGGCGGCGGCGCCGAGCAGGCGCCCTTCATCGCGAATGACGCTCCTGGCATTTCCGCCGTTCCTCCGATATGTGTACTCGTACTGTTCATGCCAGGACATGAGTCCGTTCTTGTACCGATGTGCCTTGTACTCGTCATATCCGCCTCGCTGCCAGGCTCCCCACTCGCCCGCCGTCATGTCGCCGGGCTCTGGCCGGTGGCCGTCGAGTTCGATGTTGCTGATGGGGTTGCCGCCGGTGAAGGTGTAGCGGTTGGCGGTCCAGGGGTCGGTGCCGAGGCTGAGGTCTGCCAGGGCGCCGTTGTAGGAGTCGAGGGTGAGGAAGCGGTTCAGACCGGGGTTGTAGTCGCGGAACCCCATGTCGTACATGCCGGTGGAGTTGTCCCAGCGTTTGGCGTTGTACCGGTAGGGGTTGTACTCGTCTTTGGCGGTGGGGTCGGCGGGGTCGGGTTTGTCGATGCCGGTGAAGAGTTTGTCGTCGTTGGTGCCGTAGGCGGTGTAGCCGTAGGTGGCGCGGGTGTCGCCGTTCTCCTTGGTGACCTGTTCGACGTCGGTGTGGGGGTTGTAGCCGTAGTAGGAGGATTCTTCGGTGTCGTCGGCATTGACCTTCACCTGGGAGAGGCGCTCGCCCCAGGCGCTGTACTGGAAGGACTTGGTGAGTTTGCCGGCGACCTCTTCATCCAGGACCTCGCCGGACAGGCCGAGGTAGGAGTAGAGCGTGGTCTTGGCGGCGGCGGTGCCGTCCTTCTCGGTTTTGCTGGTGGTGCGGTCCAGCGGGTCGTAGGTGTATTTGGTGACCGTGCTGGTGGCGCCGTCGGAGTTGAGCTTGTCGTGCCGGATGATGTGGTCGAAGCCGTCGTAGGTGTACTTCTCGAGGGCTTTGCCGCCGCCGGTGATCTGGCGCAGCCGGCCGTACGGGTCGTAGGTGTACGTCGACGTCGCGCTACCGGCGATCGAGGTCATCAGGCGGTTGCGGTCGAAGGTGAACTGGGTGCGGACGCCCTTGACGGTCTGGTCGTAGACGTTGGAGCCCGCGTCGTGGTTGTAGGTCTCGGTTTCGGTGGCGCCGCCGCCGGCCGGGGTTTTGACGGTTTTGGCGATGCGGTCGCGGGGGTCGTAGGTGTAGTCGTAGACGTGTTCGAGGTAGGCGCCGGGGTTGTCGGCGTTCTGGAGTTTGGCCTGGTCGCGTGAGCGGTTGAGGTTGCCCTGGTAGTTGATGGTGTGTTCGGAGACGACCGTGGCGTTGGGCTTCTTCTCCAGGCTGTGCTGGAGCAGGCCGTCGAGGAAGTGGTCGTAGGTGACGGTGTTCCCGTTGGCCTTGGTCTCGGTGAGGCGCTCGGCGCGCGGGGTGTAGGTGTAGCGGGTGGTCTTCGGCGAGGGGTCGGTGGCCGACTTGGCGTTGGTGACGGTGTCGACCAGGTCACGCACGTCGTAGCCGTAGGTGGCGATGGTCTTGTCGTGGGTGCGCTTGGTGACGGCGCTGTTCTCGTTGTAGTCGTAGGTGGTGGTGTTCTTCACCACCGCGTCGAGCTTTTCGAGGATCTTGCTGACCTGGTTGAGGCCGGTGTAGGAGATGTCCCAGGTGTCGATCTTCGCGTTGGGCGAGTGGTCGAGGATCTGGGTGAGGTTGGCGTTGGGGTCGTAGGAGTACTCGAAGTCCTTCTTCTCGGTGTCGGTGTCGGCGCTGTTGTCGCGGACCAGTTTGACGCTGTCGGCGGCGACGGTGCCGTTGGCCTGGTCGGTGAGGGTGATGGTGTGGGCGTTGCCCTCGGCGAAGGTGTAGCTGCCCAGTTCGACCCACTGGCCGGCGTTCTTGGTCTGGTCGACGGTGGCGGTGGCCTGCCCGCCGTCGTACTTGACCGTGTAGACCGCGTTGGTGGCGCCTGCTCCTGAGGGGTACTTGACGTAGGCCTTGTAGGTGCCCGCCCTTGGTGTGGTGAGCGTCCAGATGGCCGCTGAGGTGCCGGTGCCTGCGGGGGCGGTGGCGTAGTCGTAGCCGGTGTAGCCCGATCCGGCGGAGGTGGTGGCCCAGGTGCCGGTGAAGGTGACCTGCCCGGTGTCGGAGTTGTCACCCAGGACGACGTCCAGGCCGAGCGGGGTGCCGTTGTCGGCGTGGGCCTTGAGTTTCCCGTCGGGGTGGTAGGACCAGGTGAGCGCCCGCTGGGAGGATCCGCCCGCGGAGGTGACGGTGCGGTTGGTCTGCTCACCGAGCGGGTTGTAGTCGTAGCTGGTCTTGATGTCCCACGGGTCGGTGGTGGTCTTGGACCAGCCGTTGTCCCAGTAGGTCATCGAGGTGACATTGCGGACCGTCTGCCCGTGGGACGGCGGAGCGGAGATCTCCCTGAGCCGCGACACCGCGTCGTAGGCGTACTTGACCGAGTCGGGGGTGTTGTAGACGGGATCGTCGCGATCGAAAGGATAGATCTGCTCGCTGGGCCGGTTCAGCTTGTCGTACTTGGTCTCGGCGATGAAGTCGGTCGGGTCGTCGGTCGTCTCCACCCCGCGCGGGGTGATGACCTTGGTGCGGTTGCCAGCTTGGTCGTAGACGAACTGGATAGTGGTGTACTTCACCACGCCGCCGGTCTCCGAGTGCGGGACCTTGGTCTCCACCACGTCGCCGCGCCCGTCGAGCCCGATCAGGGTCTTGTTGCCGTCCTGGTCGGTGGTGCCTTCGACGAGGCCGTCCAGGTCGTAGTCGGTGATCGTCTGGTGTCCGGCGGCGTCCTTGACGTGGGTGACCCGGTGGTCGCGGTCGTAGGTGTAGATCGCGGTGTAGTCGGCGGTGTCGGCGGTGGCGTTCTTGCGCGGGTCGACGACCTTCTCGACGTTGCCGACGTTGTCGTAGATGTAGGTGATCTTCTTCTGCTCGGCGTTGATAACGTCGGTCAGCTGGTAGATCGGGTCGTACACATACGAAGTGACGAAGTCGGCGGGGTCGGACGGGGTGAGGTTGCCCTTGGGCTCGGTCTGCGTCTTGAGGTTGCCGGCCAGGTCGTAGGTGAAGGACGCCTTGCGCTCAGGACCGTTGGGGGCATCCTTGGGCAGCAGCGACTCGACCAGCTGGTCGGCCTTGTCGTAGACCGCAGTGGAGACGGCCCCGTTGGGGGCGGTCATCTGGGTGATGTTGTCGTTGGCGTCGTAGACCGGTGGCGGGGTGGTGATGAAGACGCCGGCGTCCTGGTCCTTGGGGACCTTGTTCTCCAGCGGGCGTTTGAAGATGTCGTAGGTCTGGGTGGTCTTCTTGCCCAGCGCGTCGGTGACCGACAGGACGTCGCCGCGCACGTCATAGGCGGTGGTGGTGACGTTGTCGTAGGCGTCGATGATCGTCTGCGGGTACCCCGTGGGGTGGTAACCGCCGTACCGCGTCGCATTGCCGTTGGCGTCGGTCGACTTGACCAGCTGGCCGAAGGCGTCGTAGTCGTAGCCGGTGGTGTAGTCACCCGCGGCGGGGCTCGCCACACCGAGCGGGTCGGTGACGGTCTTGAGGTTGCCTGCGGTGTCGTAGCCGAACTGCCAGCTGCGCCCCTCAGGGCTCCTCTTCCCGGTGAGATCGGCGACGTAGCCGTTGAGGAAGCTCTGGTACGTCAGCGTGGTGGGAGCGGTGCCGTTGGCGTTGGCCTCGGCGCCCTTGATCTCAAGCGGGTAACCGGTCTTCTGGTCGAAATTCCAGGTGGTGTAGGCGCCGTTGGCCTCGGTCAGTCTGGTGACGTTGTGGTCGGGGTCCCACTGCAGGGCTGTGGTCTCGGTCTTGGCGTTGGTGATCGACTCGGGTCGGCCGTAGGCGTCCAGCACGTACTTGGTGGCGTGCTGAAGCGGATCGGTGACCGTCGCCTCGATCTTCCCGCCCTGCGGGCCGTCGGGGTCGACGTAGTCGAAGTGGGTGACCCCCGACAGCCGGTCGGTCAGGTCCTCGATCTTCCACTTGTCCTTCGGGTCGACCGGCGCCTCGTAGTACTTCAGCGCGGTGGCGTTGCCGCGCGGGTCGGTGACCTTGACCAGCTTGACGTTCTTGTTGCCCTGGGTGGCGTCATAGGCGAATTTGAACGTCTTGGCCTGCGCGTCGCCCGCGCCGTCGACCATCCTGGCCATCAGACCCTTCACGGTGTACGCGAAGGTGACCTTCCGGCCGGCGATGTCGGTGACGGACTCGACCTGGTCGATGATGTGCGGGTTGGTTAGCTTGGTGTCGTCGACCGGGTTCCAGGTGTTGTCGTCGATGTACGTGTAGTCCTGACCCTTCTTGTAGTAGGTCAGGCTCAATGTTCTGCGGCCGGCCGCGTCGGTGATGTACTGCAGGAACTTGGTCGGCTTGTTGTTGGACTTGCGACGTTCGTAGGTGAACGACATGGTGTTGCCGTTGTTGTCCACGATCGCCGACTGGAAGCCCTCGTCGTCGAAGAAGAACTGCGTGCGGTCGGGCTTGGTGAACACCCACTGCCGCGACGGGTCCGGTGAGACGCGGGCGGGATTGTTCGGGTCGGCGACCCGCTGCAGGTACAGGTGCACACCACGGGGGTGGGTGTAGTCGCACACGGCCGGGGTGCAGACCGAGGCACCGTGGGTGTCCAGCGTCCACACATGCGTGGTGCCGTCCCCGTCGGTCAGCCTGACCTGGGTGGGCCACTGCTGGCCCGGCGGGTGGAAGTACACCTGCGACCCGAGCCGCTGCAACGTCGAGGTCTGCAACGACCAGCCGTACCCCATCGAGGAGGCCGAGGTGTCCAGGCTGTTGTAGGTGGTGCGGACGAAGGTCTGCGCGCCGCGAGAGGGGTTTGAGTAGGCGTTGTACCCCCACACCACGTTGCCCGCGTACGGGTTCACCAGCGCGGTCGAGCCGGCGCCGGTGTTCTTACCGGTGTAGGAGTAGAACTTCTCCGCCCCCAGCAGGTCCGAGGTGGGGGAGTCGAGGCGGATCTGCTGCGGAAGCTGCGGCAACTGGTGGGTGGCGGACTTCCAGTTGTTGGTGGAGGTGTCCTGTACGTCCCACACCAGATCGACGGCCTCGGCCTTGTTGCCCACGTTCGACAAGGTGGCGGGGGCCTTGATCTGCGCGGTGACCGCGACCGTCTCGCCCGGGGCCAGGTTGGCGGGCAGCATCGTCTTGACCTGGTTGGAGCCGGTCGACACGTCGGTGCCGTCGGGCAGCTTCCAGAAGTAGGACAGCGCGGTGGAGGCGGCCGGCCAGGTCTGGGTCGTGGTGTTGGTCACCGCCACCGTCACCGTCTGAGTCGCGCCGACCTCCAGCCGATCGGGGGTTCCCGGCGCGTAGAAGGACGAGGAACCGGAGGTCTTCTCGGCGTAGGTCACCCGCAGCCGGGGCCGCAGCACCGTCTCGCCGTCGGCCTCCGTCGCGAGGAACTGGGCCGACTGCTTGGCCGTGCCGGCCTCGTTGGCCACCTTCACCAGCAGGCCGAAGTTGGACGCCGGGGTGGTGGTCCACGCCTTGGCCGCGCCGGTCACCGTCCACTTGCGCCAGCCCGGCTGCGCGCTCACTCCGCTCACCGATCCGAGCACTGCGGCGTCGAAGTCGCCGCCGGCGGTGGTCCACAAGGTGGTGCCGTCGGACTTGGCCCAGGTGGCGGCCTCGGTGAACGCCCGGGTCAGCTTGTGGGCGTTGAACGTCACCCCCGAACCGGAGGTGTTGACGCCCCACAGTGACAGCGTCGCGTCGCTGATCTGCGCATCCGCTGGTATCTGCGCGGCGTAGTCGTCGAACTTCACCACCGCACGCGTGTTGGCCAGCGTGGTCGCGGTGTTGCCCACCTGCAACCACTTCTGCCCGGTCACCACATCATGGGCCACCGAGGGCTCACCCGACGACAGCGTCGTATCCGCGGACCCGTACAGGATCTTCGAAACCTGGCCCGGCCGGGGCAGGATGACCCGCTGGGACTGGGAGACCACCTGCCGACCGTTGGCCAGCTTGACCACGATCCAGTAAGTGGCCTCGTGGATGTAGGACGGGTCGGCCACCGCCTCCGGGTCGCCACCACCGGTGGTGTCGGTGTAGGAGGTCACATCCGGCGCCAGCGGCGCCACCAGAGTGTCCACCACCCCGCCGGTCGCGGGGATCTGGCATCCCGACGGGCATTCGCGGTGCACTTGGTACTCCACGATGTCGTCGGAGGCGTCGCCCGGGGTGGGGTCGACATACGGGGTCCACGACAGTTGCGCGCCGGTCGCGGTGGCGGTGGTGACCGGCTTGAGCACCACGCCCGGGTTGCCGTAGGTGATCACAAGCTTGGGCATGTTGACCGTCTCGCCGGTCATGCCGTCCCCGCCGTACAGGTCCTGGGACGCCTCGTACACCGGACCAGCGATCGCCCCGGCCGAGCCCTCGTCGGCGGCCTTGAGCAGGATGCCGTTCATCGGCGCGTCGATCGAGGACATCCAGCCGTTGACCATGGTGGTCACGTCGAAGGAGTGCCACCGGGAGAACTCACCGGGTTGGCGGATCACCGAGGAGGCCACCGTGGGCGAGAACGTCGGCTGGGTGTTCCAGTTCACCGTCCAGGACTCCCACGGCGAAGTGATCTCATGGGCCTCGATCGTCACCGGCCCGGCCTCGCCCAGCGCCTGGTCGAAGTAGGTCTCCAGCCGGGCTTGGTCCACCACGGTGCCAATCGGCACCTCGTCATTGGTGATGTTGAAGTACAGCAGCGCGCGGTTGATCCCGGTGGCTGAGATCTTGCCGACCGGCAGCTTCCACGAGGAGTCGTAGTTGGTGGTCTTGGCAGCCGAGTTGACGTAAGTGTCCGATGACTCGAACTCGCTTTCCGGCTGGATGCGGACCGTGGGGTCGATCACCACCGGCCACTTGCGGTCGGGCGCGGCGAGCCATCCCGCGTCCGGGGTCAGCGTGATCGTCGCCTCGCCGCCCCGCTGGGTGACGGCCTGGGTCACCGCGTCCGAATACTTCTTGCCGTACGGGGACGTCTGATCGGCTTGGGAGTCGATCATGAAGGGCTTGGGGATCGTGAACGCCGGCCGATCCGAGCCTTCCGGCAGGAACGCGATCGACCCATCGGCCTGGGCCTGTGCGCTCACGCCGCCGGTGCCGACCGTGAAGGCGTACGACGCCCCCGCCGCCGGCGGCTTGGACAGCACCAGGTACTCCTTCACCCCCTCGGAGGTGAGCTTGTACACCACATCGACGCCGTCCCACACGCCGCGATAGGTCACCGTCGACCCGGCCACCTCGGGCGTGACCTGGCGGGCCTGTCCGGCCACTCCCAGGGTCAGCCGCCGGTCACCGGCCCTGACCTCGGCCAGCCTGCCGGTGCTGTCACCGAACCGGGAGGAGAACCCCGTCCTGTCGTTGCCGAGGCTGAACCCCTCCCCGGCGACCGCGCGGATCCGGGTGTCGATGTCCTGCCACTTACCGGCGGAATCCCGGTAGTACATCGGCGTCGAGGACACCTCGGCCTGCAGCCGGCCGTCCTCCAGTTCGAACACCCGGCGCTGCGCCGAGCGTTTACCCGTCAGTTCCTTCACGCGCTTGCCCGGCGGCTTGGCCTTCTGCGGGGTGGGCGAGCCGTTGCGTCCGGGCAGGGCGATCGTGCCGTCGCCCGGGCGAATCTCGCCCTTGGGGTCGCCGGTGAACAGCCCGGTGAGCCCGTCGGACAGCCAGCGGGTCAGCCGGGACACGATTCCCGGCTCTTGTGAGGCGTCGGTGTTCTGGGCGTAGGCGGGGGCGGCCGGGGCCATGGATGCCAGCAGCATCAGGGTCACGGTGACCGCGATGGCCCGGCCGGCCTTGAGGCGTTTACGGACGGGACGCGGTGGGGGTTGGGGTAGGGGGCTGCGTTCAGGGAGGGACTCGCGCACGGGCACTCCGCTCTCAGACAGGCGAAAGACGGCAAAATCGCCCCAATCACGCCAGAGACCGCACCCAGGGTCAAGATCAACACAGCGTGACCACGACCCTATTCGAACACGTGCTCCCATATCGGCCGAGTCGCGTGCTACATGTGCGTCCTCACTGGATTAACGGGAGTCGGTGACTCGGAGTCAAAATCACTGTCGGTCATATGCGCTGGTCGCACGCGACGTGCCGTTACTGAATCGTGATCCAACGCGGGGCGTCGGGCTCATGCGCAATGAGAATTCAACTCCACGAACCACGATTTTCGCCTGAATCGCAGGGGGTTCTCGGTCTTGACGGCGAGGAGTTTCGTCTTCCTCATCTCGAGGGATCCGCAAGGCCGTCGAACGGAACGTCACCTCCCTGATCCGCGGAGTGCGCGAAAGATGCCGGCTGGGAGGCGCTGATTTCCGCTCCGTCCGTGGGCGGGTGCGTCCTGAGCCCGGCCCACGACGGCGTCCTGAGCCCGGCCCGCGGCGGTGTCCTGAGCCCGGCTTATGGGCGGGAGGCTCGTTATGCTTCACGGGTGCGAGTGCGGCGGCTTCATGACTGGCCCGCGACGGTTCCGGAGGCCCGGGCCTTGCAGGAGGAGTTGCGGGGGCTGGTGGATCTCGCCGGGCCGGGGCCGGAGGAGCCGGAGCTCGTGGCGGGGGTGGACGTCGGGTACTCGCCCGAGGACGACCGGCTCGTCGCGGCCGTGGTGGTGCTGCGGGCCGGGACGCTGGAGGTGGTGGAGGAGGTCGCCGTCTCCGGGCGGGTGCGGTTCCCGTACGTACCGGGGCTTTTCGCGTTCCGGGAGCTTCCCGCGCTCGTGGAGGCTCTGGAGCGGCTCACGGTGACTCCGGACCTGCTCGTCTGCGACGGGTACGGGCTCGCGCACCCGTACAGGTTCGGCCTCGCCTGCCATCTTGGCGTCCTGACCGATCTGCCGACGATCGGTGTCGGGAAGACGGCGTTCGTCGGCGCCTGCGAGCCGCCCGGGCCCGAGCGGGGCGCGTGGTCGGCCATTACCGACGGTGGCGAAACAATAGGAAGAGCCCTGAGAACGCGGCGGGACACCAAGCCGGTCTACGTCTCCCAGGGGCATCGAATCAGCCTTTCCAATGCATGCCGTCAGGTCCTGGAACTGGCTCCGCGCTATCGAATCCCCGAGCCGATCCGGCAGGCCGACCGGCTCTCACGCCGCGATATTTGAGAGGCGGGCGACGGGGGTCAGTCGTACCGGGTCGCGGCGAACCCGTGGCGACCTCCCGGAGCCCTGTCGCCCTCTGGCCCGGCGAGTGCCCTGTGCCGGGGTCAGGGAAAACCGCACGTCAGACGGCTGTCTGTGGCCGGGGCTGCGCTTCGGGAGCGTGGCCGGGCGGCGGTGCGCCCGCGCCGGGAACCAAAGGCGACCGGCGTATTCCAGAAAAACAACGCATTCCGTCCGCCCATTCTCGTGTCCGCCGCGTAGTCTTTTCTCATGGCCGTGGGCCGAAAGTCATTTCGTTTCCACCGCCAACGCTGCCAATGCAAGAAACGATTAATTGTCAGTGCGAGAAATGATGAGGTGCAGGAGATGGCCGGTCAGTTGAACACCGCCGCCGTGGAAACGGCGCGTACGCGTGCCGTTTCCGCCGCCGCGGTGGACGGGGGGGACGCGCCGGACGTGTTACCCGGGTCGGTGAGCGAGCAGGCGGAACTGCTGCGGATCGGCATGGACTCCTTGCGCCACGAAGACCCCGCGCTCGCCGTGCTGCTGGACGCAGAGGTGGGCCAGCAGGCGACCACCCTCGCCATGATCGCCTCGGCGAGCGTCGCGGACCTGTCGGTTCTGGCCGCCGGAGGGGCGGTGCTGTCGAACCTGACCGTCGAGGGATATCCGGGCGCGCGTTACCACCCTGGTTCCTCCCAGTTCGACCAGGTCGAGACGCTGGCGATCGAGCGGGCCAAGGAGCTGTTCGGCGCGCGGTACGCCAACGTGCAGCCGCACTCCTGCTCGTCGGCCAACCTCGCCGTCCTCGCCGCGCTGCTCCCGCCGGGCGGCACGCTGCTCGCCCTCGACCTCGACTCCGGCGGCCACCTCACCCACGGCTCCCGCGCCTCGGTGACCGGTCGCCACTACAACGCCGTCCACTACGGCCTGGACGACTCCGGGCGCGTCGACTACGACCAGGTCGCGGAGCTGGCCCGCCGGCACCGGCCGACCGTTCTGATCGCAGGGGCCAGCGCCTACCCGCGCACGCTGGACTACGCGCGGTTCCGCGAGATCGCCGACTCCGTCGGGGCGTACCTGCTCGCGGACATCTCGCACATCGCGGGGCTGGTGGTCACGGGGGAGCACCCGAGCCCGATCGACGTCGCCCACGTCACGACGACGAGCACGTACAAGCAGCTCGCGGGCCCGCGTGGCGGCCTGATCCTCAGCGGCCGGGACGCCGACTCCCCGGGACCCGACGGCCGCACGCCGCTGGCCCGGCTCCTGCAGCGGGCGGTCTTCCCGCAGTCGCAGGGCACGCCCAGCCCGGCGACGATCGCCGCCATGGCCCGGGCCTTCGCCCTCGCCTCCGGCCCCGAGTTCCGGCGGACGGCGCGGCTGATCGTCCAGGACGCCCAGGCGCTCGCCGCCGAGCTGTCCAGGCTCGGCTACCGGGTCCTGACCGGCGGCACCGACAACCACATGGTCGTGATCGACGTCGCGGAGCGCGGGCTGACCGGGGTGATCGCCGAGCGTGCCCTGGAGGAGTGCGGCATCCTCGCCAACCGCAACCGCATCCCCGGCGACGTCAAGCCGCCGCTGGTCACGAGCGGCCTGCGGCTCGGCACCAACATCCTCGCCCAACGCGGCATGGGCCCGGACGAGATGCGCGAATGCGCCCGCCTGCTGCACGCCGTGCTGACGGCGACCATCGCCCTGTCCGACAGCGCGTACCGCATCGACCCCGCGCGGGCCGCCGAGGTGGGCGCGGAGGTCAGGAGGCTGTGCGTCCGGTACCCGCTGCCCTTCGATGGCCGCGCCGACGTCTACACCCCAGGAGCCGTCCAATGAGCATCGACCTCCAGCAGGATCTTCAGCAGGCCCTCCAACGGGACTTCCCGCCGGATACGACCTCCTCGGACTGGCCCCCAGTGCTGGTGCCGGCGGACCGGCCGCGCCGCCCGGGGGCGTGGGCGCGGCGCACGGCCGTGGAGCACGCCGACCTCGGCGTACGGACGCCCTCCGGTGGGGCCGTCCTCGGGGACGTGCTGGTCGCCGGGTTCGCGGCCCTCCTGTACCGCTACACGGGCCAGAACCGGGTGAGCCTGGACCGCGCCGGCGCCGATCGGGTGCGTGGCGCCGAGCGCCTGCGGTTCCGGGTCTCCGGGGAGTCCACGCTCAGGGACCTGGCGGACAGCGGCGAGACCGTCCCCGCCCCCGAGGCCGCCCCGGACGTCGAGGCCGTGCCGGACCTCGCGGGTGCCCCCGGTCCCGTGGCCGTCCGTTTCGCGCTCGCCGCGGAGCCGTCCGCCCACGAGTCCGCCGGCGAGTCCCCGTACGAACTGCAGCTCGTCGTACGCCCCGGCGCGGACGGCGCCGCCGCCCTGGAGCTGCACTACGACACCGCCCTCTTCAACCAGGCCACGGCCGCGCGGCTGCTCGGCCACTACCGGACGCTCGTCCAGGACGCCACCGCGTCCCCGGACCGCCCCGTCGCGCGGCTGCGGCTGCTGACCGACGCCGAGCTGCGGCGCACGCTCGTGGAGTGGAACGCCACGCGGACCGACCTGCCGTACGACGTCTGCCTGCACGAGGCGTTCGAGGCCCGGGCGGCGGAGGCTCCGGACGCCGTCGCGGTCGTGAACGGCGCGGAGCGGTGGACGTACGCGCGGGTCAACGCCGCCGCCAACCGCCTGGCGCACCACCTGCGCGCGCTCGGCGTCGGCCCGGACATGCGGGTCGGCCTGTGCCTGGACCGCTCGCCCGGCCTGCTGGTCGCGGTGCTCGGCATCCTGAAGGCGGGCGGCGCGTACGTGCCGATCGACCCCGACTACCCGGCGCTGCGCATCGCCACCATGGTCTCCGGGACGTCGTGCGCCCTGATGATCAGCCGCGAGGCCCTGACCGCGAACCTCCCCGGCGCAGGCGAGGGCGCGCCGCTGGTGCTGCTCGACCGGGACGCCGAGCTGCTGGCCGCGCTGCCCGAGCACGACCCGGAGCCCGCCGTCGGGCCGGAGAACCTCTGCTACATCATCCACACGTCCGGATCCACCGGCGAGCCCAAGCCGATCGCGCTGCGCCATCGCGGCGTGATGAACAACATCGCCGACCTCAACACCCGCTTCGAGGTAGGCCCCGGGGACTCGGTGCTGGCCCTGTCCTCGCCGAGCTTCGACATGTCCGTGTACGAGTTCCTCGGCCTCACCACCGCCGGCGGCACGATCGTGATCCCGGACCCGGCACGGACCAAGGACCCCGCGCACTGGGCCGAACTGCTCGCCTCCGAGAACGTCACGGTCTGGAACTCCGCCCCCGCCCTGCTGGGCCTGCTGGCCGACCAGATGGAGCAGACGGGCGCACCGCCGCTGCCGTCCCTGCGCCTGGCGCTGCTCGGCGGCGACTGGGTGCCCGTGCCGCTGTTCGACCGGGTGCGCGCCTTTGCGCCGGCGCTGCGCTTCATCGTGATGGGCGGGGCCACCGAGGCGTCCATCCACTCGACGATCTACGAGGTGGAGGCGGCCGACCCGGACTGGACGAGCATCCCGTACGGGCGGCCGATGGCCAACCAGCGCACCTACATCCTCGACGATGCCTTGCAGCCGGTGCCGCCGGGCGTGCCCGGAGAGCTGTACCTGGCCGGGATCGGCCTCGCCCGCGGGTACCTGGACCAGCCGGAGCGCACCGCCGAGCGGTTCACCGAATGGTCGTACGGCGAGGTGACCGGCGAGCGTCTCTACCGCACCGGCGACCTGGCGAGGTTCGGCGCGGACGGGCTCATCGAGTTGCTCGGCCGGGTGGACTTCCAGGTCAAGATCAACGGGCTGCGCGTGGAGCTCGGCGAGATCGAGGCCGTCCTGCGCTCCCACCCGTGGGTACGGCAGACCGCGGTGGCCGCCCGCGAGGGACGGCTGGTCGCCTACATCGTGCCCGAGGACGAGGCCCCGAGCGCGGACGAACTACGCGAACTCGGAGCGGAACGCCTGCCGGACTACATGGTCCCCACGGCGTTCGTGACGATGGAGCGCCTGCCGCTCACGCCCAACGGCAAGCTGGACCGCAAGGGACTACCCGAGCCCGAGGTTACCGGCGCCGCGTACCGGGAGCCGCGCACGCCCGAGGAGAAGACCCTGGCCGGCGTGTACGCGGAGGTCCTCGGCCTGGACCGGGTCGGCCTCGACGACGACTTCGTCGCGATGGGCGGCGACAGCATCCGCTCCATCCAGGTGGTGACGCGCGCCCGGGCCCTCGGCGTCGAGGTCAGCGCCCGGCAGGTCCTCCAGGCCCGGACCGTCGCCGAACTCGCGCTCGCCGCGACCGGCGCGGAGCCCACCGCCGTCGAGGACACCTCGCAGCCGCTCATCGCGGTCAGCGAGGACGACATGGAGTACTGGAGCCAGGACCACCCGCACATCTCGGACGTGTGGCCGCTGACCCCGCTGCAGACCGGCATGCTGTTCGAGTCGACGCTGAACGACACCGGACACGACGCCTACCTGCTCCAGTCGATCTACCACCTCTCCGGCCCGGTCGACGCGACCAGGTTGCGGGCGGCGGGGCAGGCCCTGCTGGAGCGGCACCCCAACCTACGCGCGGCCTTCGTCGCCGACGAGATGGGCGACACCGTGCAGATCATCGTGGACGGGGTGGAACTGCCCTGGCGAGAGATCGACCTCGGCCACCTGGGGGAGGGCGAGCGGGACGAGGCGTTCCGGCGGTTCCTCGCCGAGGACCAGACCGTGCGCTTCGACCCGGAGACCCCGCCGCTGCTGCGCATGACCCTGGTCACGTTCGACCCCGGGCGCGCGGAGCTGGTCCTCACCATCCACCACGTGCTCATCGACGGCTGGTCGGAGCAGGTGGTGGGACGTGACCTGCTCCGCCTCTACGCCGCCGCCGGCGACGCCTCCGCGCTGCCACCGGCACGCGGGTACCGGGACTTCCTCGCGTGGCTGTCACGCCAGGACCGCGAGGCGAGCGCCCGGGTCTGGGCGGGCGAACTCGCGGGCGTGGACGGGCCCACGATCCTGGTCCCGGCGGAGGCGTCCCCCGGCGGGAGCGAGGGCATCGGGGAGGTCTTCCTGGCGCTGTCGCCGGAGGAGTCCAAGCTCCTGGCCGGGTGCTGCGCCGAGCTGGGCGTCACGGCCAACACCGTGGTGCAGGGGGCGTGGGCCGTCCTGCTCTCGGCGCTCACCGGCCGCGAGGACATCGTGTTCGGTGCCGTCGTCTCCGGCAGGCCGGGCGCGCTGGCGGGCGTGGAGTCGATGGTCGGGCTGTTCATCAACACCATCCCGGTACGGGTGCGCCTCGCCCCGGACGGGACGGTCGCCGGGCTGCTGACCGCGCTGCGGGACCGGCAGACGGCGCTCCTCGACCATCACCACCACAGCCTGAGCGAGATCTACCAGGCCGCCCGTGTCGAGACGCTGTTCGACACCCTGGTGGCCTTCCAGTCCTACCTGTGGAACCGCGACACCGAGGCGACCGCAGCGGCCGGGATCGAGCTCACCGGCCCCGAATCGGTCGGCGGCAACAGCTACCCGGTCACCCTGGTCGTCGAGGCGGACCGGGTGATCCTCCAGTACCAGCGGCACCTGCTCGACCAGCCCACGGCCGAGGACATCGCCGCCGGCTTCCACGCGGTCCTGGGCCGGATGATCTCCGACCCGGGCGGGCACGTCGGGGCGGTGGCCGAGCAGGCCGGCGGAAAGGCCCAGACATCGTGACCCCATGAGCCGTCACGGCGTCCCCCAGCGCCGGACGGCTCACCCGAGATGACGCGGGCCGGTGCCCTGGCCCGCGTCACCTTCCGGGCTTCCGGCCGGGATCGGCGCGTCCTCGTTTCCGGCACGCTTCGGCAGTCTGATGACCGCGAGGGCGCTCACGGAGGCCGACACGATCCATAGGACGACCGACAGGCGGACCGCCACCGAGAAGTCCTGCAACCGTCCGTCGCTCCACGCGTAGAACGGCGCCATCATGGCGTGATAGGAGAAGAACGTACAGGCCGTCCCGATCGCCCACAGTCGTAGAGATGACCTGTCGACACTGCTCAGCAGCATGCCGACCGCACCGATGGCCGCCACCATCACCCCGAGGAGTGCGGCGGGCGGATCGAAGTTGACCGGCCAGTTCGTCGCCCAGCAGCACATCAGGATCCCTGTCCACAGCGCTATAGCACTCACCGTGAAGCCGACGATCCGCATAGCGCAGATGAGCGTCATCAGTCCCGCCGCGAGGGCCGCGAGCAGCGCCGTCACAGGGACGGACCGGTCGAATCTCCCCGGCGCCGTCAGGGGCATCGCCGCCGAGGGGGCGAACCCCACCTCCGCCCAGCCCATTCGGCGCCAGACGCCCGTGGTGTCCCGCAGGACGATCCCGTCCGCGCCGTTGGCGACCACCACGACATGCCCGCCGCCGAGCTTGCCGGTCGCGATCCCCAGCGACTCGATGATCTCGGTCTCCTCGGGACGCTTGGCCACGTGAGCCCTCGCCAGCCGGTCCTGGTCGCCGGGAGAGATCTCCCACGCCGTCACCCAGCGGCCGTCGCGGGACTCCTCGACCTTGAGCCTGCCGGGCACGATCCGGTAACAGCGGTCCGGTGGGCCGGGCACACAGGACGACGTCCTCGGAACGCGGGGCACGGGGACCTGCCAGGCCGACCAGGTTCTTCCGGCATCGTTGGAGGCGAAGCCCGTGACAGGGGAGCGCTGCGTTCCCCCCACGGTCGCCACGATGATCGTGCCGTCGAGCACGTCGGCCGCGTAAGCGCTGTACGGCTTCGAATACTCCACGGCACCGGTCGCCGTCACGGCCAGCACGACGAGAGGGATCACGACCACGGCCCGTGCCCGCCGCGCGGCGTGCGGGCCGGGATGGGTGAAGATCCACCAGGCGAAGTACAGGGCGGGCAGCGCGACGAGGTCGGTGGGGTCGGCCAGGATCTGTGAGGGGCCCCAGACGAGGGTCCAGGCCTGCGAGGCGAGCGCGGCGCCGACCGCGGTGGTCTTGACCAGCGTGAACGCCGCACCGGTGACCACGATGGCCGTCCGGGGAAGGCGGACGAGCAGGTTGAGCAGGGGCGGGGCGACGATCAGCCCCGCGACGTCGCTCAGTTTGCCGGTCACCAGGCCCGGCCAGAGCGACTTGAACAGATGGTCATTGGCCAGCAGGACGAGCGCGGTGACGACGGTGAGAGGGTGACCGATCCAGGCGAGGGCCGAATTCCTCATACCGGCGGAGATGAACGGGGATCACACTTTGTTCGCGCGCATCTACATTCGTGATGAATCCGCCGCGTGGCGCTTACGGGCCGCACCGCGTTCACGGGCCGCACTGCCGGAAGGGACTCCGGACGTCGCCGCCCCTCGCGTCGTCCATCGCGCCACCGCCGTACTTTCCGCAGGGCGGGATGCGCGCCGGGCATGCGATGGTGCCGGGGCTCCGGCGCTCGAGCCTGGCACGGCGAACATGGCATGGACCGGCGGGGAGGCGCGATAGTCCGGGCATGGCAAAACGCCGCGTCCTCGGAGGGCGCGGCGTTTGTGCGGTTGGACTACTTGGCGGTAGCGAGAGCGGCGGCGCGCTTGGCGATGGCCGACTTGCGGTTGGCCGCCTGGTTCTTGTGGATGACGCCCTTGCTGACGGCCTTGTCGAGCTGGCGCGAGGCGGCGCGCATGAGCGCGGTGGCCTCTTCCACGTTGCCCTGGTCGGCGGCCTCGCGGAACTTACGGACCGCCGTCTTCAGGGTCGACTTGACGGCCTTGTTGCGCAGCCGGGCCTTCTCGTTCTGCCGGTTGCGCTTGATCTGGGACTTGATGTTCGCCACGAAGAAGCCTCGGTGAATGTCGGTCGGATGGTGGGCGCGCGGGCAGAGAGGGCGCGCCACACGCAGAGGAACAGGCTACCAACATGCCGGGTGCGCCCTCAAATCAACGACCTGAAGGACCACGGCACACGCCTGCGCCATTATCTTAACCCCAGCGACGAGCTTGTCGCTCTTGATGGCCGGTAAACTGGGGAGGAAGCGCGGTCCGTACGAGCACGCCGTCGGGGCGAGGTCGCCCACGTGGTGTGCGTCCGCGCTGCTCTGCTGTCCGGGGTGACGCTCCCAGGGTGAACCACCTGGGCGTGTCGCGACGGACATCGGCTGGTCCGCCAGCCGCCTGATCATCGTCAACCCTGCCGAAACGGACACCGGTGCGCACCCAGCCTGGCCAGACCGACCCCGCGTTGATCCGCAACTTCTGCATCATCGCGCACATCGACCACGGCAAGTCCACGCTTGCCGATCGGATGTTGCAGCTCACCGGTGTGGTCGACGCCCGGCAGATGCGCGCGCAGTACCTCGACCGCATGGACATCGAGCGTGAGCGCGGCATCACCATCAAGTCCCAGGCCGTGCGGCTGCCCTGGGACGGCCACGTCCTCAACATGATCGACACGCCCGGCCACGTCGACTTCACCTACGAGGTCTCCCGGTCGCTGGAGGCGTGCGAGGGGGCCGTCCTGCTGGTGGACGCGGCGCAGGGCATCGAGGCGCAGACCCTGGCGAACCTGTACCTCGCCATGAACGCCGACCTGACCGTCATCCCGGTGCTCAACAAGATCGACCTGCCCGCCGCCCAGCCGGACAAGTACGCCGAGGAGCTCGCCCACCTGATCGGCTGCGAGCCCTCCGACGTGCTGCGCGTGTCAGGCAAGACCGGTGAGGGCGTCGGCGCCCTGCTCGACCAGGTCGTCCAGCAGATCCCGGCCCCCGTGGGCAACGCCGACGCCCCCGCGCGGGCGCTGATCTTCGACTCGGTCTACGACACCTACCGTGGCGTGGTCACCTACGTCCGCGTGGTGGACGGGCAGCTCTCCAAGCGCGAGCGCACGATCATGATGTCCACCGGCGCCGCGCACGAGACGCTGGAGATCGGCGTCATCTCGCCCGAGCCGGTGCCGTCCCCCTCGCTCGGCGTCGGCGAGGTGGGTTACCTGATCACCGGCGTGAAGGACGTCCGCCAGGCCCGCGTCGGCGACACCGTCACCTCCGTCGTGCGCCCCGCCGACGAGGCCCTCGGCGGCTACGAGCACCCCAAGCCGATGGTGTACTCCGGCCTGTATCCGATCGACGGCGACGACTACACCGAGCTGCGCGAGGCCCTGGACAAGCTGCGCCTCAACGACGCGGCCCTCGTGTACGAGCCGGAGACCTCGGCGGCGCTCGGCTTCGGCTTCCGCTGTGGCTTCCTCGGCCTGCTGCACATGGAGATCGTCCGCGAGCGGCTGGAGCGCGAGTTCAACCTGTCGCTCATCTCCACCGCGCCCAACGTCATCTACCGGGTCGTCATGGAGGACGGCAAGGAGCTCATCGTCACCAACCCCTCCGAGTTCCCGGCCGGCAAGATCGCCGAGATCCACGAGCCGGTGGTGAAGGCGACGCTGCTCTCGCCGTCCGACCACATCGGCGCGATCATGGAGCTGTGCCAGGGCCGGCGCGGCTCGCTGCTCGGCATGGACTACCTCTCGGAGGACCGGGTCGAGATCCGCTACACCCTGCCCCTCGCTGAGATCATCTTCGACTTCTTCGACCAGCTCAAGTCGCGCACCCGCGGGTACGCCTCGCTGGACTACGAGCCCGCGGGCGAGCAGGAGGCCGACCTGGTCAAGGTCGACATCCTGCTCCAGGGCGAGGCCGTGGACGCGTTCAGCGCGATCGTCCACCGCGAGAAGGCGTACGCCTACGGCGTCGAGATGGCCAAGAAGCTCAAGGAGCTGATCCCGCGGCAGCAGTTCGAGGTGCCGATCCAGGCGGCCATCGGCGCGCGGGTCATCGCCCGCGAGAACATCCGCGCCATGCGCAAGGACGTCCTCGCCAAGTGCTACGGCGGTGACATCAGCCGTAAGCGCAAGCTGCTGGAGAAGCAGAAGGAAGGCAAGAAGCGCATGAAGATGGTGGGACGGGTGGAGGTTCCGCAGGAAGCCTTCGTCGCCGCCCTGTCCACCGAGAATCCCAGCGCCGACAAGCCCGCCAAGAAGTAGCCGTGCCTACGGCCGCTCTCTCCGTTCGCGGGGCGTGAGGACCATCATCGGTACTAGAAACTGGACATATGCCATCCGTGGTTCTTGACGGTGATCCCGTTCCCGCTTCAGGGGAACTGCCCGCGAGCGCTCTTGAGGGGCTCGGGGCGCGGGCGTTCGGGTTCTACGTGCATGTGCCGTTCTGTGCCACGCGGTGTGGGTACTGCGACTTCAACACCTACACCGCCGCCGAGCTCGGCCCCGGCGCCTCGCGTGCCGACTACGCGCGTACGGCGATCGAGGAGGTACGGCTGGCGCGCCGCGTGCTCGGGGACGTCGAGCTGCCCGTCCAGACCGTCTTCTTCGGCGGGGGCACGCCCACCCTGCTGGCGGCCGGCGACCTGGTGAGCGTCCTGCGCGCCGTGGAATCCGAGTTCGGGCTGGCCCCGGGCGCCGAGGTCACCACCGAGGCCAACCCCGAGTCCGTCGACCCGGCCTCCCTCGAACGGCTGCGCGCCGGGGGTTTCACCCGCGTCAGCTTCGGCATGCAAAGCGCCAGCGAGCACGTCCTGGCCGTCCTGGACCGCCGCCACACCCCCGGCCGCCCCGCCGAGGCCGTACGAGAGGCCCGCGCGGCCGGGTTCGGCCACGTCAACCTGGACCTGATCTACAGCACGCCGGGGGAGACCGACGACGACTGGCGTGCCTCGCTGGCGGCGGCGATCGACGCGGGCCCCGACCACGTGTCGGCCTACTCGCTCATCGTCGAGGACGGCACCCGCCTGGCCGCGCGGATCCGCCGGGGCGAGCTTCCCATGCCGGACGACGACGTGGCCGCCGACCGCTACCTCATCGCCGACGCCATGCTGGCCGATGCCGGGTTCTCCTGGTACGAGGTCTCGAACTGGGCGGCCTCCGAGGACGCCCGCTGCCGCCACAACCTGCTGTACTGGACCGGCGGCGACTGGTGGGGCGTCGGGCCCGGCGCGCACGGCCACGTCGGCGGCACCCGCTGGTGGAACGTCAAGCATCCCGCCGCGTACGCCGCGCGCCTGGCCGAGGGCGCCTCGCCCGCCCACGCGCGCGAGGTGCTGACCGCGGAGGACCGGCACGTCGAGCGGCTGATGCTGGAGCTGCGACTCGACACGGGCTTCCCGCTGGCCGAGATCAGCCCGGAGGCCCGCCCGGCCGTGGCCCGCGCCCTGGCCGACGGCCTGCTCGACCCCGGCCCGTTCCGGGCGGGCCGGGCCGTGCTCACCCTCAGGGGACGCCTGCTGGCCGACGCGCTGATCCGCGACCTGACCTGACCAGCGCCGATCCGCGACCTGACCTGGTCACGGGCCGGACGGGCCTGGCCGGGGGTCAGCTGACGAAACGGATGTTCAGGGCGTAGCGGAAGTTGGACCCACGGTTGGCGGCGACCGCGCCCACGATCGTCATGATGAGCGAGCCGATCCACAGCAGCGGCATCAGCAGGAACCCGATCATCACGATGACCAGCACCGCGCACACGACGTAAGCGATGATCAGCGTGAGCTGGAAGTTCAGCGCCTCGGCGGCCTGGTCGCGCACGTACGGGGACTCGTCCTTCTTGACCAAGTAGAGCACCAGCGGGCCGATGAACGAGGTGAACAGGCCCAGCAGGTGGGCGAGCATCGCCATGGTGGTGTCGTCGGATCCCGGACGGGGGCCGAAGCGCCCGCGCACGTGCACCGGGGCGGGGTAGCCCGGCTGCGCGTAGCCGTAACCGGGATTGTGGCCGACGCCGTAGCCGGGCTGCCCGTAGCCGGCTTGACCGTAGTCGGCTTGCCCGTATCCGGGCGCCTGGCCGGGGTGCCCGTAACCGGGGCCGTATCCGCTTCCGTAGCCGGGCTGCGCGTACTGCTGATGGCCGTACGCCGGTCCGTATCCGGGGTCCCCGTATCCGGACGGCCCCTGCCCGGGCTGCCCGTGGCCCGGACCGTAACCCGCGTCCCTGTACCCCTGCTGCCCGTACCCGGGTTGCCCCTGGCCCTGCTGCCCGTACCCCGATTGCCCGTGGTCCGGCTGCCCGTACGAGGCCTGCCCGTAGGAGCCCTGACCGTATGAGCTCTGCCCGTATCCGTCCTGGCCCGCGGAGCCGGGGGCCGCGTCCTGCGGGCGGCCGTACTGGTCGTACGCCCCGTACTGTTGCTGCTGTCCGTGCTGGCCCTGCTGCCCGTACTGGCCGTATTGACCGGACTGCTGCAGTCCCTGCCCCTGGTCGCCGGGAGACCCCGGAGATCCCGGAGCGCCGGGAGCGCCGTAGGGACGGTCGTACGGAGACTCGGTCATGGGAGCTCCTCGGTGGTCACGAAGTCGATGAGTTCCTCGACGCGCCCGAGGAGCTCGGGTTCGAGGTCGGTGTAACTGTGAACGGAGCCGAGGATGCGCCGCCACGCCTCCGACGGCTCCACGCGCCAGCCGAGGGCGTCGATCACGCCCTCCTTCCACGGGACGCCGCGCGGCACCGACGGCCAGGCCGGGATGCCCACGGCCGACGGCTTCACCGCCTGCCAGACGTCCACGAAGGGGTGCCCGACGACGAGCACGTTCGGCGAGGTCACCTGTGCGGCGATGCGGCTCTCTTTGGACCCGGCCACCAGGTGGTCGACCAGCACGCCGAGCCGCCGGCCCGGGCCGGGCCCGAACTCGTCCACGATCGCGGGCAGGTCGTCGACGCCCTCCAGGTACTCGACGACGACCCCTTCCACGCGCAGGTCGTGGCCCCAGATCTTCTCGACGAGGGCCGCGTCGTGGACGCCCTCGACGTAGATGCGGCTCTCTTTGGCGACCCGCGCCCTCAGCCCGGCCACGGCGATCGACCCGGACGCGCTGCGCGTTGGGCCCTTCGCGGCGGCGGGGGCCGGGCGCACCAGCGTGACCGTCTTGCCCTCCAGCAGGAAGGCGGCCGGGGCGAGCGGGAACACCCGGCGCCGCCCGAAGCGGTCCTCCAGCGTCACGGCCTCCTTGTCACAGGCCACCACCGCGCCGCAGAAACCCTCGTCGGCGTCCTCGACCACGAGCCCGGGGTCGGCGGGGATCTGAGGGATCTTCCCGCGCAGGGGCCTGCGCCAGTCTCCGGCGAGCACGTCGCGTCCGTAGTCCCGCATACCTGGGCACGCTAGCAAAGTTCACGCGCCGTACGGCGTCCCCTGCGACCACGCGCCGCCGGGGGAGGCCGCCGCGAGACGCCTGCGCGCCCCTCGCCGCCGCACGATCACCACGATCGTGACGACGAACGCGAGCAGGAAGCCCGCGGTCGGGATGAGGAAGGCCGCCGCCGCGCCCCCGGCGACCGTGCCGACGGCCGCGGTGAGGGTCTTGCCGACGCCGAAGACGACCTGGCCGCCCTCCGACCGGCAGCTGATCTCGTACGTTCCCGCCGCCGGGACGGCGATGTCGAACATGCCCTCCCACGTGCGCCCGTTGACGGTGACGGTCTGGTGGAGGCTCACGTTGGTGAGCTTCACCGGGTTCCCGGCGGAGTCCTGGGCGAGGCAGGTCACGTTGGCCGGCCCGGACGAGGATGCGTACAGGATGGGCTTGTCGGCGGGGTCGAGCGGGGCGGAGACCTTGCCGCCGCTCGGGAAGACGTGCGTCGGCGCGGCCTGGTCGATGGTCTTGGTAACCGTGCCGAAGCCGATGACGATGCCCGCGACGAGGCTCGCGATCGCGACCAGCCAGGCGGCCAGGATCCAGCGGCGGCGCGGGCGGATGTCCGCGGCCGGGGGCCTGTACGCCGGACCGCCCGGCGGTGTGCCCTGGCGGGGACCGCCCGGGTGGGGGCCGTACCCGGGACCGGGTGGTGGCGCGCCGAGGCCGGGACCACCGGGCGGAGGGCCGTACGCGGGTCCGCCGGGGGGAGGTCCGTACCCGGGGCCGTTCCGCGGCGGGCCGCCGTACCCGGGTCCGCCGTGCCCGGGTGCGCCCGGAGGGGGGCTTCCCGGTGGCGGGACGTACCCGCCGGGCGGAGGGCCAGGGGGTGGCCCCGGTCGCTCTGGGGTGCCCTGGCGCGGGATCCAGGGGTTCGGCTCGCTCGGACGGGGGTCGTTCTGGCTCATGATCCCAGTGTGGACGAAGGCGCTTGTCATCAGATAGCAAGTGGCTTGTCGCTGACCGGGTGAGGTCGTGCCTCCGAGTTATCGCACGCCGACGACATGAGCCGTACACTTGGCACTCAGGAACACAGAGTGCCAGCAGACCCCCCTTCGCGGGGGCACACTCGCGAGGCAGGAGGTGAGCACGTTGCTCGATGACCGTAAGCTGGCGGTCCTGCGCGCCGTTGTCGAGGACTACGTGTCCACCAACGAGCCGGTCGGGTCGAAGGCGTTGGCCGAGCGCCACAATCTGGGCGTCTCCCCGGCCACCGTCCGCAACGACATGGCCGTGCTCGAAGAGCAGGGGTACATCGCGCAGCCGCACACCAGCGCGGGCCGCGTGCCGACCGACAAGGGCTACCGGCTGTTCGTCGACCGGCTGTCCCAGATCAAACCGCTGTCGGCCGCCGAGCGGCGGGCGATCGAGACGTTCCTCGCGGGCGCCGTCGACCTGGACGACGTCGTGACCCGCACGGTGCGCCTGCTGGCCCAGCTCACGCGCCAGGTCGCCGTGGTGCAATATCCCTCGCTCACGCGCTCGACGGTCCGCCACGTCGAGCTGGTGCCGCTCGCCGAGCGGCGCATCATGCTGGTCCTGATCACCAATACCGGCCGGGTGGAGCAGAGGGTCGTCGAGCTACCCGAGATCGTGGCCGACGACCAGGTCGCGCACCTGCGGGCGCTTCTCAACGCCTCGCTGGACGGGTGCGGGCTCGGCCGCGTGCCGGAGACGATCGCCGATCTTCCTGATCGCCTTCCCGAGGAAGACCGACCGGTGGCGGCCACTATCCTGTCGGTGTTGCTGGAGACTCTGGTCGACCGCCACGACGAGAAGGTCATCTTCGCCGGGGCCGCCAACCTCGCGGGCGACTTCAGTGTCGGCCTGCGTGAGGTGCTGGAGGCCCTGGAGGAGCAGGTCGTGCTCATGCGCCTGCTCGGCGAGGCGGGGGACCACTCCGCGCTGATGGTGCGCATCGGCTCGGAGAACCCGTACTCAGGTCTTCACGGCACCTCGATCGTCGCCGCCGGTTACGGTTCGGGCGACAACGAACTGGCTCGGCTCGGAGTGCTGGGCCCGACGCGAATGGACTACCCCGTGACAATGGGAGCGGTGCGCGCGGTGGCGCGCTATGTCGGCCAGATCCTGGCGGGGTCCTAGGTGGCCCGCGACTATTACGGCATCCTCGGGGTCCGCCGTGACGCCAGCCAGGACGAGATCAAGAAGGCCTATCGCCGGCTCGCCCGCGAGCTGCACCCGGACATAAACCCCGACCCTGAGACGCAGGAGCGGTTCAAAGAGATCAACCAGGCGTACGAGGTCCTGTCGGACCCGAACAAGCGCCAGATGTTCGATCTCGGGGCCGATCCGATCGGCGCGGGCGCGGGCGCCGGGGCCGGGGCCGCCGGGTTCGGCGCGGGCTTCCCGTTCAGCGACATCATGGACGCGTTCTTCGGTGGCGCGGGCGGCTCGCGGGGCCCCCGGTCCCGGGCCAGGCGCGGGCGCAACGCGACGATCCGCGTTGAGCTCGACCTCGCGGAGTCCGCGTTCGGCACCACGCGCGAGCTGGTGGTCGACACCGCCGTGCTGTGCACCGTCTGCCAGGGCTCGGGCGCCGCGCCGGGCACCCACCCGGACACCTGCGACATGTGCCACGGCCGCGGCGAGGTCTCGCAGGTCACGCGGTCGTTCCTCGGCCAGGTCATGACCGCCCGGCCGTGCCCGCAGTGCGGCGGCTTCGGCTCGATCATCCAGCACCCCTGCCAGGAGTGCTCCGGCGACGGGCGCGTGCGCACCCGCCGTACGATCAAGGTCCGCATCCCGGCCGGCGTCGAGGACGGCACGCACATCCAGCTCGCCGGCGAGGGCGAGGTCGGCCCCGGCGGAGGCCCTCCGGGCGATCTTTTCTTGGAGATCGTCGAGCGCCCCCACGAGATCTTCGAGCGCCACGGCGACGACCTGCACTGCACGGTGGAGATCCCGATGACGGCGGCGGCCCTCGGCACCATCCTCACGGTCGAGACGCTGGACGGCGCCGAAGAGATCGACGTGCGGCCCGGCACGCAGTCCGGGCAGGTCATCCCCCTGTACAGCCGGGGCGTCCAGCATCTCAACGAGACCGGCAGGGGAGACCTGCTGATCCATGTGAACGTCGAGACCCCCACCCGCCTCGACCCCGCGCAGGAGGAACTGCTCCGCGAGCTGTCCAAGCTGCGCGGCGAGGAACGTCCCCCGGGCAAGTTCGCCCCGGGGCAGCAGGGCTTCTTCTCCCGGCTGAGGGACGCGTTCAACGGTCGCTGACAGTCGCTGACAGTCGCTGACAACGGGCGGCCTCCGCCGCGCGCGGAGGCCGCGCGAGCGGTTCGCCAAGGCCGGGGTGCCTGGCTAAGGTTTGCGGGTGAGCGTCCCTGTCTTCCTCTCCGACGATCTCTCCGGTGACCTCTCGGGCGATGTCGAGCAGATCACGCTGGCCGGCCCCGAGGGGCGGCACGCCGCGGCCGTGCGCCGGTTGCGCGCCGGGGAGCGCGTCGACCTCACCGACGGCAGGGGAGCGGTGGCCGAGTGCGTCGTGCGCGATGTCACCGGCAAAGATTCGCTGAGGCTGGACGTGCTGGCGCGGCGTGTCGTCCCGCCGCCCGAGCCCCGCCTGGTCGTCGTGCAGGGCCTGCCCAAGGGCGACCGTGGCGAGCTGGCGGTCGAGATGATGACCGAGGCCGGGGTGGACGTGATCGTGCCCTGGGCCGCCGCGCGCTGCGTGACGCAGTGGAAGGGCGAGCGCGCGGGCAAGGCGCTGGCCCGCTGGAGGTCCACGGCCAGGGAGGCCGGCAAGCAGGCCAGGCGCTTCCACCTGCCGGAGGTCACCGAGCAGGCCACCACCGCCGACGTCGCGCGGCTGCTCAAGGAGGCCGCGGCCGCGGCCGTGCTGCACGAGGAGGCCGCCCTGCCCCTGGCGGGCCTCGATCTGCCGGCGACCGGGGACATCGTGACGGTCGTCGGCCCCGAGGGCGGTATCACCGACGAGGAGGTCGGCCTGTTCCGGGACGCGGGCGCCACCCCGGCGCTGCTTGGCCCGACCGTCCTGCGCACCTCGACGGCGGGAGTGGCCGCCGCCGCGGTCCTGCTGTCCCGCACCGGCCGCTGGTAGGCCGCGCCCGTCTGGACGTTCCGGCCCGGCAAGAGCCCCAGAACGCCCCAGAAGACCGAGAGAAGCCTCCGGAAAGCGGCGATAACCCCCGGAAAGCCCCGCGCCTCCATGTGAGCCCCGGGAGGGCCGTGCAGAGGCGCGCGGGGTTTCTGCTCAGCTCGCCGCGCCCTGGGTGGGCGGCGTCTCGCTGGAGGAGCCCTCCGTGGTCGACTGCGGTGTGGCGGTCGGCGGAGCGGCGGTCGTCGTCGGAGTCGGCGTGCACTGCTGGCAGCCGTCCGAGGGCACGGTGGCCGTCGGTGTGGGTTGCGGCTTGGGAGGCGTGGGGGACGGCGTGGGCGTGGGCGTGGGTTTCTGCGACGGCCTCGGCTTGGTGGTCTCGTCCGGCACGGAACCGGTCGGGGACGCCGACGGATCGCAGGGGTCGCCGAGCTCCGCCGCTACCGGCTGGGAGGGGCTCGAGACCGGCGACGCGCACTCGTGGCCCGGGGTCGGCATCGGCGTCTGCTTCCCCGTGGGCGGCAGCGTCGCCGAGGTCGTCGTCCCCGGTACGGCGCCCTGGGAGCCGCCGGGGGACGTCCGGGCCGGCAGCCCCGGCCGCCGGGTGCTCGAGTCGTCGGGCGGCGCGGTGGGGTTGTCCACCTGAACGACGGAATGCTGCTCAGGGGTGAACTGCGCGCGCAGGTTGGGCACGACCATCACCACGGTGGCGGCCACCAGGACCGCGCCGAGAGCGGACGCTCCTGCCCGCCACCAAAAGACACCTCGCAGGCCTCGCATGCCGCCTTGCTCGATGCGGGTGCGAATGATCTCCAGTCCTTCTGCGGACGGGACGACAGACTCCGCCTCCGCGCGCAAGACACGGCGCAGGAACTCGCCGGACTCGTCGGGGGCCTCGGTCATGACAATTGCTCCAGTACAGTGCGTAGTGCGGCCATTCCGCGGGCTGTGTGGCTTTTCACCGCACCCTTGCTGATGCCCATGGCATGAGCGATCTCCGCCTCCGAGAGGTCGCCGTAGTAACGCAGCACTAAGGCTTCACGCTGCCTGGTCGGCAGCCCGCGCAGTGCCTCGATCACGGCGGTCCGCTCGAGCGCGCCGATGGCGCCGTTCTCCGCGCTCGGCGCGTCGGGCATGCCCTTGGGGGCGTACTTCTCCACGACGGCACGATGGCGCAGGACGGAGCGCGATCGGTTGACGACCGACTGGCGCAGGTAGGCGAGTGCCTTGTCGGGGTCGCGCAGGCGACGCCACGCCCCATGAAGGGCGACGAAGGCGTCCTGCACGACTTCCTCCGCGGTCGCGGTATCGCGTACCAACAGCACGGCGAGACGCACGAGCGACCGATAGTGGGCGCTGTAAAGCGCCGTAACGGCCATGTCGGCGTCCCACCCGACGGGCACCGCCCCCAGCGACCTTTCGGCCACGAGGGTCTCGGTGGTCACATCAGTTGGACGCACGGCCTTCCCAGAGGGTTTACTCTCTGCCGGTTCTTTAGGGGGCATGACCCAGGTTTGTCCTCGCCGGTGGCCTGGCCGACACTGAACGCTGTCTGCCGCTGAAGTGTCGCACACCAACCCTAGCCGGGAGGATCTTTTGACGGGGCCACCTCGGTATTACCGATTGGCAACAGAGGTGACTACCATTCCGGCGTGACAGACTGCCTGTTCTGCAAGATCGTGAGCGGGGACATCCCGGCCACGATCGTCTACCAGACCGACCGCACGGTGGCCTTCAGGGACGTGAACCCGCAGGCCCCGACCCATGTGCTCGTGATCCCCAAAGGTCACTACGAGAACGCGGCGGCCCTCGCGGCGGCGGACGACGGGCTCGCCGACGAGGTCCTGCAGGCGGCCCACGCGGTCGCGGTCCAGGAGGGCGTCGCCGAGGACGGCTACCGCCTGGTCTTCAACACCGGCCCCCAGGCCGGCCAGACGGTCTTCCATGTGCACGGGCACGTGCTGGGAGGCCGGTCCATGCACTGGCCTCCGGGCTGATCGGCGCAGGTGGGGCGGGGCGCGCACCGGTCCTGCGGGAAGGGCGCGTCCCGGATAGCATGGGTGTCGTCAGCGGCGCGATCGGGCCGGGTACGAGACGGCATCACGGGCATCCGGGCGCGGCGGGGACACATTTTCGACTTCGACCCGCGACACAAGTACATCCAGACCGGGAGGCGAGCAGGCCGTAAGGGCCGCCCATGTCCGAGTCACACGAAAACCGCAGCGCCATCCGTAACGGCGCACAGACCAGCGAACCGCCGCGAACCAAAGGCCCGTCCCGTACGCAGGCCAAAGTGGTGATCCCGGACGAGCACTCCATGGTGACCATCCTCGGCTCGCGCGACGAGCTGCTGCGGGTCATCGAAGGCGCCTTCCGCGCGGACGTCCACGTCCGCGGCAACGAGATCACCATCAGCGGCAGCCCCGAAGAGAGCGGCCTCGTAGTGCGGCTCTTCGAAGAGATGGTCGAGCTCGTCCGGTCGGGAGCCCAGCTCACCACCGACGCGGTCGAGCGCAGCATCGCCATGCTGCGCATGAGCTCGGGCCGTCCCGCCGACGTGCTCTCCCTCGACATCCTGTCCTCGCGCGGGCGCACGATCCGCCCGAAGACGGTGAACCAGAAGCGCTATGTCGACGCGATCGACAAGCACACGATCGTCTTCGGCATCGGCCCCGCGGGCACCGGCAAGACCTACCTGGCGATGGCCAAGGCCGTGAAGGCCCTGCAGGCCAAGGAGGTCAACCGCATCATCCTGACCCGGCCGGCGGTCGAGGCGGGCGAGCGGCTCGGCTTCCTGCCCGGCACGCTGTACGAGAAGATCGACCCCTACCTGCGCCCGCTCTACGACGCCCTGCACGACATGCTCGACCCGGACTCGATCCCGCGCCTGATGGCAGCGGGGACGATCGAGGTGGCCCCGCTGGCCTATATGCGCGGCCGCACGCTGAACGACGCCTTCATCATCCTGGACGAGGCGCAGAACACCTCGCCCGAGCAGATGAAGATGTTCCTCACGCGCCTGGGCTTCGGAGCGAAGATCGTCGTCACCGGCGACGTCACGCAGATCGACCTTCCGGGCGGGACGCAAAGCGGTCTTAAGGTCGTCCAGGATATCCTGGAAGGCATTCCGGACATTCATTTCAGCAGGCTGACGAGCGCGGACGTCGTCCGGCACAAGCTGGTGAGCGACATCATCGACGCCTACAGCCGTCACGATCTCGCGAACGCCGAGCCGCTCGCCATCAAGGGCGGCAAACGCCCACGGGAGAGATAGAACACGATGAGTATCGAGGTGGCCAACGAGTCGGGCGTCGAGGTCGACGAGTCCTCGCTCGCCAAGCTGGCCGGTCATGTGCTCGGGCGCATGGGCATCCACCCCCTGGCCGAGCTTTCCATCCTCATCGTGGACGAGGCGGCGATGTCCCAGCTCCACGAGAAGTGGATGGGCGAGCCCGGCCCGACGGACGTGCTCGCCTTCCCGATGGACGAGCTGCGGCCGAGCCCCGGCGGCTCCCGCCAGGAGGGCGACGCCCAGCTCGACCCCGCGCTCCTCGGCGACGTGGTGCTGTGCCCGCAGGTCGCGGCCAGGCAGGCCACGGAGGCCGGCCACAGCACCCGCGAGGAGCTCGAGCTCCTCTGCACCCACGGCATCCTGCACCTCCTCGGCTACGACCACGCCGAGCCGGAGGAGCACGCGGAGATGTTCGGTCTCCAAGGCGAGTTGCTCGAAGCGTGGCGGGGGGTGCGGCGGGAGCCGTGAGTTCCCCCAGCGGGTGGCTACTGTCGGCCGCCCTTCTGATCTTCATCGGTGGCCTGATGGCCAGCGCGGAGACGGCCTTGGCGCGCATCTCGCGGGTGCGCGCCGAGGAGTTCGCGCGCAAGGGCCGGCGCGGCGCGCAGCGCCTGCAGGCGATCGTCGCCGACCCGCCCCGCTACCTCAACCTCCTGCTCCTGCTCAGGCTGAGCTGCGAGCTGATCGCCACGGTGATCGCCACGCTGCTGTTCATCGACTGGCTCGGCGACAAGGGCCAGGCCTACGCGGTGGCGGCCGGCGTCATGATCGTGATCAGCTACGTCATCGTCGGTGTCTCGCCGCGCACCCTCGGCCGCCAGCACGCCGAGCCCATCGCGCTGGCCAGCGCTCCCATCGTGTACGGCCTGACGCGCATCTTCGGGCCGCTTCCCAAGCTGCTGATCCTGCTCGGCAACGCGCTGACGCCGGGCAGGGGCTTCCGCGACGGCCCGTTCACCTCCGAGGCCGAGCTGCGCGACCTGGTGGACCTGGCCGAGGAACGCCGGGTCATCGAGCCCGACGAGCGGCAGATGATCCACTCGGTGTTCGAGCTGGGCGACACGCTGGTCCGCGAGGTGATGGTCCCGCGCACCGACATGGTGTTCATCGAGCGGGGCAAGACCCTGTCGCAGGCGCTGTCGCTGGCCCTGCGCAGCGGCTTCTCCCGTATCCCGGTGGTCGGCGAGAACGAGGACGACGTGGTGGGCATCGCCTACCTCAAGGACATCGTGCGCCGCGTCCACGAGGCCAACGGCGCCGGCGCCACCGAGAGGGAGAAGGTCGGCTCGCTCATGCGCCCGGCCACGTACGTGCCGGAGAGCAAGCCGATCGACGAGCTGATGCGCGAGATGCAGGCGCGGCAGATCCACCTCGCGATCGTCATCGACGAGTACGGCGGCACGGCCGGGCTGGTCACGATCGAGGACGTCCTGGAGGAGATCGTCGGCGAGATCGCCGACGAGTACGACCAGGAGGCGCCGCGCGTGGAATGGCTCGACGACGGCGGCGCCCGGGTGACCGCCCGGCTCTCCGTCGACGAGCTGGGCGAGCTGTTCGACGTCGAGCTGGACGTCGAGGACGTCGACACGGTCGGCGGCCTGCTGGCGCACGCCCTCGGCCGCGTCCCCATCGCCGGCTCCCGGGCCACCGTGGACGGGCTCAGCCTGACCGCCGAGAGCACCGCCGGCCGCCGCAACCGCATCAGCACGGTCGTCGTCCACCGCGTCCCCTCGAAGGAGGAACTCGCGGAGGCGCCCGAGAACGTCTCCGAGACCTCCGGCACCTAACCCCCCGCCCTTCGCGATCACCAACGACACCCGCCGCGCGTTCGCACGGCGGGTGTCGTGGTTGTCGCGAGTTGCCGTCCGCTATGGGTGTTTGTGGGGATATTAGGGATATATGGCAAGCGTTCTTTAAGTGAGTTGCAAGCGGGCGCTGCCATCGTTGTCTCAGGCGCTCACCGGCTCGGGGCGTCGGTAAGGGGAGGGCCGGTTCGCCGGGGAGGGGTTCGCGGCGGATCGGTTAGAGCCGGGGGGATGCGTGACGGGCCCTGGTCGGTGGGGGACCGGCCGGGGCGCGCCACGCTAAAAGGGTGCCTCACCCTCGCTGGGCGGGTGAGGCACCCTTTTGGCTTCGTGTCACTCTGCCGGTCTTGTTGAACTCTGTGCCGGCCTTGTCCGAACTCTGTGGGCGACGCCGGCTCTGCCGCACTTCGCCGTTGTCTCACTCCGCGTCCGACGACCTCGCGCGGTCGCGGTGCCGCACTTCGCTCGCTCGTTCAGCCGGGGACGGTCAGGCGATCACTCCGGGGGCGACGGGGCCGTCGCCGCCCCAGACGCTCTCGTCCTCGGTCAGCCACGTGGAACGCTCGCGTTCCTGGGTGCCGTCGGCGCCGCCGCCGCCCATCGGCATGAACGGCATGCCGCCCATGGGCCCGGCCGCCGGGGCGCGACCGGCCAGGGCCTGGCCCGCGGCTCCGAGCCCGCCCGCGCCTCCGTACGACGTCCCGCCGCCGAGACTCGCGCCGGGCCCGGTTCCGAGCGGGCCGGCGCCGAACGGTCCCGTGCCCAGCGGCCCGGTGTAGCCCGAGGTCGGGACGTTCATCCCTGGCGGCGTGGTGAGGCCGTTCGGGCCCCCGGTGGGGTTGCCGAGGCCCGGGGGCGTGTTGAGCTGGGTCGTGCCGGGCGGCATGGTGTTCGTGCCCGGAGGCTGGACGCCCGCCAGGCCGGTGCCCCGCGGGTCGCCCGGGTCGAGCCCGGGAGGCTGCCCGGTGTTCGTTCCCGACCCGGGCGGAAGACCGCTGCCGGGAACGTCCGTCCCGCCGGTGCCCGTCCCCGTCCCCGGCGGCAGGCCGGAACCGCCGCCGGGCGCCTGGCCGGTCCCACCCGGTCCTGTCCCGCCCGGCCCGGTGCCGGGGTCCGAGGAGCCTGGAATGCCCGATCCGCCCGGGTAGGAGATCGAGCCGTTCTTCCCGCCGCCCGGGTAATTCCCGCCGTATGACGAGCTGGAGCCGTCGTACCCCGTCCCGCTGTACGGCGAGCCGGAGTAGGGATCGCCCTTCGGGTAGTTGACCGTGTCGATCGGCGGCGTGACGGGCGGCCCCGGCGCGGGCAGGACGGTCGTCACGTCCATCGGTAGCCCGTTGTAGACCGTCGTGATCTGCTTGTTCAGCTCTTCGAGGTGCTTGCGGGCCTTGTCGTTGTCGGTCTCGGTCTCGCCCGCGAGCCACCCGGAGATCATGGTGACCGGCGAGATCGACTTCACGTTCTCCGGGATGTCGTCGTCGAAGTGGAAGTGGCCGCTGTCGGGCAGGTTCGCCTTGGCCTTGCGCAGCTCGTCGGCGTAGAGGTTGTGGGCCGCGCCGATCTGCCGCGCGCGCTCCGAGAGCTCACGGGCGGACGCGTGCAGCAGCTGCAGCGCCTCTTGGGCCTGCTTGGACGACTGGTCCTTCCAGTCCCCGGCCATCGAGCCGGCGACAGACGCGAGAGTGTCGACGGTGTCGTCCAGCACCTCGGCCGCCCGGATGTAGGCGTCGCCTGCCGTGGAGATCCCGTCGGGATCGGTGTTCTCCAGCTTCTTGCGCACGCTCTCGACACCGCCGTAGGTGCCGGAGTCCCCGCGCGGCGACGTTGTTCCGGCCTTGACCGGCTGGATGTCGCTGATTCGCTCCATGTCGACCTATCGCCTCGCTGTCGATCGCGTCGCCCGGCCGTCGGTCACGGCCGGCGGCTCACACGTCGGTCGTGCTCGCCTGCTCGGCCTTGCCGATGTTGGCGAAGGCCGCCTTGGTGGCCTCCACCGCGGCCTCGTACTGCAGGATCAGCTTGTCGTAGCTGGTCATGATCGCCGAGTGCCCTTTGCCGAAGACGGCGGCGAGCTGCTGCGCCGCGTCCCATTCCCCGACGTGCTGGGCCGTCACCTGCCCGTACGTCTTGAGGTGCACGGGCGTACCGGCGATGTGGCCCTTGAGCTTCTGGACGTCGTCCTCCAGCGCCTTGATCAGGTTCTTCACCTGGGGGTGGTGGACGTCGACCCCGTCCTTGACGTCCAGCCCGGGCCATTTGGGATCGATCTCGAACCCGTTGTAGACGAAGCCGCTCTCTCCGTGCATCGTTGCCCCCTTGGGTTCGGCGACCGCCCCCGCGCGGGGCGGTCCTAGGCTGCCAGTGCGGCCGGTGGCCGCCTCACTTGCCGTCGAACATGGCGACGTTGGCCTTCTCGGCCAGCGCGAAGTTCTCGTGGCCCTGCTCGATCACGGCGCCGAGCTGCTGGAGGAGGGCGGCCATGCGTCCCGAGGCGGCGTCCCACTGCCCCCGCGCCTGCCAGTACGCGGCGCGCGCGTCGCCCTCCCACTCGCCGAGCAGGCGGTCGAGGTCGCCCTCGAGCTGCTGGAGGGTCCCCTCCATGGCCTGCCACTGGCGGGCGAAGTCCTGGCGCCCGGTGGTCATGGTCCCGAAGTTGACGAGCGTACGGTCGACGTCGTTGTTGATGCCAGCCATGATGATCTCCGTTCGTGGAGGACCGGTTCAGGTCAGAGGTTCCGCCCGACGTCGCGGAGGTCTCGGACGTCTCAGAGGTCTCAGATGTTGATGTTGGCGGTGAGCCGGTGGGCGGCCGCGGCCCCCGCGTCTTCCGTCACGCGGTACTTGGCCTCCGTCGCGTGGAGCTTCCTGGCCAGCTCCTGCAGTTCGCGCAGCACGACGCCGAGCTCGGTGTTCCACTGGTTGTACACGGTCTCGAACGCCATGCCGGACTGGCCGCCCCAGCCCGCGCGCAGGTCCGCCACGTGGCCCTGGAGCTGTGACTGGATGCTGCCGATGAGCGTGTGCGCCGCCTCGGTCTTCTTGGCGGACTCGACGATCTGCGGGAGATTCGCTGCGGTCTGCGGGGCCACGGTTACCTCCATGGAGTACGGCCTGGCCATGCTCGCGGCGGCCCGCAATGCGGCATTCGCATCGTCGTGCCCCCGCGATGCTGATCGATTGAAACATTAGGATCAATCACCACACAGTGGTCATGAGGCGCATTGCGAGTCAGTAACGGTTTTCCGTACGCGTGTCTCGCAACCGTCCCGTTTGTGTACGCCCGTCAGGGCTTCACCGCGTCCACCTGCGTGATCGGCACCGGCGTCCGCGCGGCGGCGGGATCGAGGACCGGGCCCTCCGCGATCAGGTGCAGCAGGTGGGCCGGCAGCGGCGTGACCACGTCGGCGTCGTACCCGAGCTTCGGCAGCAGGTCGGCCGACGCCAGCGCGAACCTGCGCCCCTGGTCGGTGATCAGCGAGAAGTTCTGGACGGCGCCGAGCTGGCCCTCGCCGGGAAGCAGCCCCGCGAGCACCGCGCCGCCCGGGGGCAGCAGCACCTGGTCGAAGTGGTCCTGGTCGGAGCCCGCCGTCGGCGGCACCGGCATCCGCATGCGCCCGCCGATGGTCAGCCGCGCCCGCGTGGAGCCCTTCTGCGTGTCGGAGTAGACCGCGCACAGCGGCGCCGAGGGGTCCGGCGAACCGATCTTCGGCATCGTCGCGGGCAGACCCGGCCTCGCCAGCGACGTGCGGGAGGCGGCGAAGCCGTTGACGTGCGCGGCGTCGGTCTCGATCGCCTGCACGGTGCCGCCGCCGTAGGCGGCCTTGCTGGACGGGTCCTGCAACAGCAGCGTGGCCTGCGTCTCGGAGATCGGCGCCAGCCCGTCCGGCAGCAGCACGTACCAGCGGGACTCGCCGCCGGTGACCCCGCGCACCGTGTAGACCCGCCCCGCCGCCGACGGGCCGCCGTCCGGGCCTCGCGTCTTGCGCCCGAGGCCGGGGATCTTCGGCCCGCGGAAGTCGGGACCGATGGGAAGCGCGTTGAGCCAGCTCGCCGGCACCTGCCGGGGCTGCTCCGCCGTCAGGGCGCGCACCCCCGAGTCCGACACCCGCATGCGGCGGTCGGCGAGGATCACCCAGGCCTGCTGGCCGTCGTCGGCGATCATCGCATCACCCCCGAACGGCCTGCCGCCGACGTCCATGCCGCCCACCAGCGACACGTACGGCCTGCGGGTGCCGTTGGCCTCCGCGGCCTCGGCCACGCAGGCCGACCAGGGCCCGCGGACGAGCTTCTCACGCGCGGGCAGGGAGGCGGGCGCGCCCGGGATGCCCACCAGCGTCCCCCGCGCGAAGCCCGCCAGCGACGCCGACGACACCGTGCGGACCGTCACGTCCTGGCTGTCCAGCAGCAGGCGCGCCGAGGTGTAGTTGGCGACCGGGATGAGCTTGGCCTCCTGCGCGCTGTACACGTACGTCGCGCCCGTCTCCTCCTCGACGATCAGCGTCCCGGGCGCGGTGAGCGCGGTGGCGCCGCCCGGTCTCATCAGGCCCCAGATGCCGAACGCCGCCGTCACCAGGACCGCCAGCAGGACGCCGCAGAACATCGCCACGTTGTGCCGCCGCATCGGCGACTCGGGGACGTCGGGCTCGCCCTGGAGCAGCGCCA
Organism: Sphaerisporangium sp. NPDC051011; assembly: GCF_040653595.1. Lineage (NCBI taxonomy): Bacteria > Bacillati > Actinomycetota > Actinomycetes > Streptosporangiales > Streptosporangiaceae > Sphaerisporangium > Sphaerisporangium sp. NPDC051011. Next base: position 265,684 of record NZ_JBFAGG010000007.1, read on the forward strand.
TGCCGAGGCGCTGCATCATCAGCCGGTGCGCCTGGTAGAGATCACGACGGGTCTGCATGCCACCTCTGCCTTGCCTGGCGGATCACGGCCGCCAGCATAGAGCGGTTATGTACGCTCGGAAGTGCGCTGGGCTAGTCTGCACTTCCACCGATCAAGACCGGGCGGGCACGGAACGGGGGCGCTGTGAGCGGCGAACGCAGTATAGAAGCGCTGCTGAACGGGGACGATCCGACGCCGGCCGCCTCCGGCGCGTTCGACGCGACCGCCGCGGGCACCGTCACCGGCGGCCCGTACGCCGTGCCACTCGACACCGGCCAGGCCGGCCCCGGCGGTCCGGGGCTCCACGGGGGTCCCTTCTCACCCGGTGGCCCGACCGGCGGAGGTCCGCAGAGCCCGGCCGATGGGAATCCGGACGGCTCACTCGGCGGAGGGTTCGTCGTCCCGGTGGATCCGGGGAACCCGCTCGCGACGGGCGGTGACCCGGGCGTCCCGTTCGGCGCGGTCCCGCCCGGCGGGGACGGCGGGCCGCAGTTCCAGGTGACGGGGCCGACCTTCTCCGAGACGCGCGACCTGACGTACCCGGACGGGGGCGGCTCCGGGCCCGAGCCGATCGATCCGTTCGTCCCGCAGTGGTCGCAGGTGTGGCAGCCGCAGGGGTCGGACCCCGGCGATCCCGGACAGCCGTACGTACCGATCGGGGGCGAGCCGGGGCAGCCGTTCGTGCCGGTCGAGGGAGAGCCGGGTCAGCCCTACGTGCCGATCACGGGTGGTCCGGGGGAGCCGTTCGTGCCGGTCGGGGGTGAGCCGCGCGATCCGCAGATCCCCGACCCGAACGTGCCGAACCCCAACGTGCCCGACCCGAACATCCCCGGCGGGCCGGGCGTCCCCGACCCCAACCTCCCCGGGCAGCCCGACCCGACGATCCCGCCCATCCCCGACCCGAACCTTCCGGGTCAGACGGACCTCACGATCCCCCAGAGCCAGAATCCGAACGTGCCCGGCGCCCTCGACCCGATGGGCTCCGGCTCTGGCGGCGGCGGGGGTATGCCCTCCGTCCCCGACCTGTCCGGCGCGGGCGGCGGCATGCCGTCGGGCGGCGGGATGCCGTCAGGGGGCGGCGGAGGCGGCATTCCCGCCTTTCCGCAGGTTTCCGGACAAGTGCCCGGCCAGGTGCCGGGAAGCCCCAAGAACCCGGGCGAGACCCGCAAGGCAGACCCGGGCGCGCTGCGCAACCTGGGCAACACGATCGACACCAGCGCCGGCGCCAAGATGGACGGCTCCAAGCAGAAGACGAGCCAGATCCACGTCGGCTTCCCGGCCTTCGGCGTGATCGGGATCGGCCTCGCGGGCGCGCACGCCCAGGTCCGCGAGAGCGCCACCGGCTACCTCCAGCAGGGCCGCGACACGCTGACCCAGTGGAAGGACATGCTCCACACCTCGGCGAAGTACTGGACCCTGGCCGAGGAGGCCAGCTCCACCAAGGGGAAGTGACGACCACATGACGGAGACCCGTCCATGAGCTACGAGAACGGCACCACACTGCACACCATCGGGCTCGCCGGCATCGGCGCGTTCTCGGTGCTCAACCCCCGAGGGTGGCCGATCTTCCTCATGGCGGGCGCCTCGCTGTCCAACCCCGGCGGCATGGACAAGGCGGCCAAGGACTGGCACAGCGTCGCGTCCGACTTCGACGGCCTCGTCACCGAGCTGACGAACCTCACCAAGAGCGTGCCGGACGACAAGTGGACGGCCGAGGACCGCAAGGCGTTCGAGGACAGCGTGGCCGCCTTCAAGGCAGAGCTGAAGAAGAGCGGCGAGGTGCACGACGGCGTCGGGGACAGCATGCAGGGCATGGCCACGCTGTACTACGCGTTCGCCGTGGTCGTGTTCACCGTGGGCGGCATCCTGCTGGCGCTGATCGCCGCCGTGGCCGCCGCGTTGGCCACCGGCGTCGGCGCGGCTCCGGCCCAGGCCGCCGCCGGAGCCATCGCCACGGGGCTGCAGAAGGTCGTGGAGCTGGCGCAGAAGAAGAAGCTCCTCGCGCTCGGCGTCGCGTCCACGCTGATGTACCTGGCCTACCAGTGGAACCAGGGCAAGCAGAGCGACCTCCAGCAGAAGGGCATGAACGCCACCGGCGGCGGTCAGCCGATGTTCACGCAGGTCGCCACGCTGAACCTGACCACCGGCGACGGCGGCATCCCCGGGCTCCCGAACACGACCGTGCCCGGCTACCCGGGATACCCCGGCTATCCCGGGCTTCCGGGTCAGAAGTAGGCCCGCGCCAGCGGTCAGAGCGGTCAGAGCGGTCGGAGCGGTCAGAGCGGCAAGACCGGTCAGAGGTCGAGGCGGCGGCGGACGCGGTTCAGCTCGCCCATGACGTCGTCGAAGACGCGGTTGTAGGTCGCCTCGGCCTCCTTGGCGCCGGCGAGGGCGGCCTCGGGGTCGTTGAGGAGCCTCATGGGGTTGTCCTCCGCGCCGAAGACCTCCTCCATGACCTCGTTGGTGCGGGCGCTCAGGTCCTGGGCGGCCTGGCGGGTGACCGTCTTGATCAGCTCGGCGAGGTCGGTGGAGGCCAGGCGCATGGCGCGGGGGTTGAGCTCCAGTTCGCGCAGGCCGTCGGCGCCGTACTCGACCGTGACCAGCCGGTCCTTGTCCTGGGCGCGGCCGACGAGCTCGGGCAGGCGGCGCTGAAGCTCCTCCATGCGGGCGAACTGCTGCTGGGCTCCGCTGAGCAGCTTCTCCACATCGATGTTCGCGAAGTCGCCGAACTCGGTCATGTGATCTTCAGCCTCCCCTGGGCCGGGCCTGACATCGAGGACCCTATCGCCGCGCCGGCCGCCCCCGCCGTGCATGAACGGTGATCATCGACCGTATTTCCGATCATCTAGATAAAGGTGAACATACGTGACGTAACTCCTGGAGACCGTACGAATCCTGGTAAGAACGTCAGCGCGGGGACGTCGGAGCATGGAGGCGGCATGGGGCAGGAGCGGTACGTCACCTCGGCGGCGATCGAGAGCATCATCAAGGAGATCAACGAGGACGTGATCCCCGCCGTCAAGCAGTGGCGTGCCCTGGTCGACACCACCGTCGTCGGATTTCCCGGCTGGGGGGCGCTGGGCGAGGTCCTGATCGGCATGCGCTACCGGTACGTCCAGAACGACGTGCGCGAGAAGTTCGGCGAGGCGATCACGGTCCTGGAGACCTGGAACCGGCAGCTCGACACGGCCCGGGGCAACTGGCGGGCCGCCGAGGACGCCTCCACCACCGTCTACGTCTGACCGCGCGCACCGCCCGTCCACCAGTACCGGCCATTCCTGCACGTTCCGCGTCAAAGCGCCAACAGGGGGATTTCGACCATGCCGAGTAGCCCGTACGGGCCGTCGCTGCGGATGGCCGGGGGCAGCGCGGCGTCGATCCTCAACGACCTGCGCAAGGCCGCGCTGCTCTCGCGCCCGCTCACCGTGGGCGTCGCGATCGCCTCGACCGCCATCGCGAACGTCCCCGGCATGGCCGACGCGTACAACAACTGGGAGTCGATCCACTCCCGCCTGGACACGGCGAACAAGAGCTTCATCCGCAACCTCGGCGACAAGGGCAAAGAGGGCTGGATCGCCGCCGACCACGACGCGTTCGTCGACGCGGTCGAGCGCTACCAGGAGGCGCTGGAGAGCCTGCGCGGGTACGTCAAGAACATCGCGGGCATCGTGGACGAGCTGGGCGACGCCTACCGGGCCTACTGGCTCGCGCTGGCCCGGGTGGTCGCGGTGCTGCTCGCGGGCGTCGCCATCGCCGCCGCGATGCTGGCCACGCCGTACGCCGCCGCGGGGTACGCGCGGCTCCAGGCGCTCGGCCAGCTCGCCACGCAGGTGATCGCCGCCGCCACGGGCATGCTCGGCAAGGTCGTGTCCGCCGTGGCGGGCGGCATGTCGGTGTACTTCGCCGGCAAGGCGCTCGTGCAGATGTACAACCTCCAGCCCACGGGCGAGGCCAAGATCGACTTCACCAAGGCCGTGATCGACACCAAGGGCCTGCCGCCGTTCCAGCAGCCGCCCGCCACGTCCCCCGGACAGCCTCCCGTGCCGCCGCCGTCCGGCGGGTTCGAGTGGCGGGAACCGAAGGTCGACAAGCCCGAGCCCTACCACCCGTGAGACCCCCTGAGCACCCGTAAGACCCCTGCTGGATCCACCCCCGACCGCCCAGCGAAGGAGCGGCCCGCGTGTTCGACCCGGACGACTTTCAGCTCGAGGACCTCGACCGCGTCGCCGAGCAGAGCAAGCAAGCCGTCCAGCGCCTGAGCGGGGTCCTCGGCGAGCTGAGGACGATCAAGGGCGTCGGCGAGGCGGCCGACGGGCTGGTCGGGGCGGTCGTGGACGGGGGAGGCCAGATCCAGGAGGTCACGCTCGACCCGCGCGCCATGCGCCTGGACAGCCGTTCGATCGCCGAGGCGGTCACCGAGGCCGTGCGGGCGGCCCAGCAGGACGCGCGCAGGCGCAACGACGCGCTTCTGCGCGACGCGATGGGCGGGGAACTGGCCTTCGACCCGCAGAACCTCGACGGTGTCCAGTCATGGCTGGAGGACGCCGCCCGCTCGATGAAGGACTCCTGGCCGCACTGAGGCTCGGAGCTCCCGGTCGAGGTCGCGCTTTCGCCGTTCCCTGTGCCCTTCTGAAGAGCCTCGCCGCCCCTCCACCTCGCGTCCCGGGAAATCCGCTGGTCCGGGTGCCCTTCCCTGGAGGCTGTGGCATGTCCCGTGATGTCGCATCGTGTGCGTTTCTGATGTATCCAATGTTCGGTCTTGACGATAATTTGTAACGCTATTACACAGGATGCACTGCCCCCCGCCCCTGGGAGACCCGATGCGCAAGCCTCTCGGCCTGTTAGCAGTGCTGTCCCTCATCATCACGGTCCTGGTCGGCGGCGTCGCGGCGCCGTCCTTCGCAGCCGTGTACGTGCCACAGAACTCCAACCGCGCCGTGCTGAATTTCAACACCCACTGGCTGTTCGCGGGAGAGGTCCCCGCCGGCGACGGCCAGGCGACCGGGCTCGACGAGTCGGCGTTCGTCCCGGTCACCTTGCCCTACTTCCGCACCCACCCCCACAAGGGGTTCCCGAAGGACGACTTCGAGGTGCCGGTCTCCTGGTACCGCCGCCACTTCACCCTGCCCTCGACCTACACCGGCCGGCGTGTCATGGTCGAGTTCCAGGCGGTCGCCAAGGTCGCCGACGTCTACGTCAACGGCACGTGGGTGACCCAGCACAAGGGCGCATACACGTCGTTCACGGTGGACATCACCCCGTACGTCGCGATCGGCGGCGCCGACAACGTCATCGCCGTCAAGGTGGACTCCAACACCCGGGGCGACATCCCGCCCGAGGGCGGCAGCATCGACTACTACGTGTGGGGCGGCATCGTCCGCGACGTCAACATGATCGTCACCGATCCCCTGCGCGTCGACGACGCCTACATCACCACGCCGTCCGTCAGCGCGGGCAGCGCCACCGTCCGCGCGCGCACCCGCGTCGTCAACGGCGCCGCCGCCGCGAAGGCCGTCACCGTCACCACCAGCGTGGTCGACACCGGCGGGAACGTCGTCGCCACGGGCACCGGCACGCAGACGATCGCCGCGGGCGGCGCGGCCGACTTCGACCACACCACCTCGCCGGTGAGCAACCCGCGGCTGTGGAGCCTGGACTCGCCGTACCTCTACACCGTGTACACCCAGGTGCAGGACGGCACGCGGTACGTCGACGAGCACCGGACGCGGATCGGCATCCGGTCGATCCGGTTCAGCAGTACGGACGGCAAGTTCTACCTCAACGACCAGCCTGTGAAGCTGCGCGGCCTGGACCGGCACGAGTCCTACCCCTACATCGGCAGGGCCGCCCCGAACCGCCTCCAGGTCAAGGACGCCGACATCCTCAAGTACGACCTCGGCGTCAACATGGTGCGGACCTCGCACTACCCGCAGGACCCGGAGTTCCTCGACCGCGCCGACGAGATCGGCCTGCTGGTCCTGGAGGAGATCCCCGGCTGGAACTTCATCGGCAACGCGGCCTGGAAGGACATCGCGGTCGAGAACGTCCGCGAGATGGTCACGCGGGACCGCAACCACCCCGCCGTCGTCCTGTGGGGGGTGCGGATCAACGAGTCCGCCGACGACCACGACCTCTACACCCGCACCAACGCCCTGGCGCGCCGGCTCGACCCGTCCCGGCCGACGGGCGGCGTGCGCAACTTCATGGGCAGCGAGTTCCTGGAGGACGTCTACACCTTCAACGACTTCTCGGGCACGGCGCAGGACCCGCGCGTGCTGCCGTGGCTGATCACCGAGTTCTCCGGGCACACCGACCCCGACCGGAGCTGGGACCCAGAACAGGTCCTGACCGGCACCATGCGCACGCACCTCAACGTGCAGAACACCGCCGCGTCCAAGGCGAACATCTCCGGGGCGCTGGGCTGGGTCTCCTTCGACTACAACACCACCTTCGACAGCGACTCCTGCCTCGACTTCACGTGCTATCACGGTGTGTCGGACATCTTCCGGCAGCCCAAGATGGCCGCGTCGGTGTACTCCTCGCAGCGCGACCCGGCCCGCTACGGCGCGTACGTGTCGATCAACAGCCACTGGCAGCCGAGCACGTCCAGTAGCACGATCTACGTCGCCGGCAACTGCGACCAGGTCGAGCTGTTCGCCAACGGCGCGTCCAAGGGACGTATCAGCCCGAACGCGTACACCTCACTGCCGCACCCGTTCTTCCAGTTCGACAACGTGACGCCCGCGAGCGGCAGCCTGCGCGCCGACTGCTGGATCGGCGGCCGGATCGCCGCCACCGACACCCGCCACACGCCGGGCGAGGTCACACACCTCGCGCTCGCCGCCGACGACACCTCGCTGAAGGCGGACGGCGCCGACATGACCCGCGTCGTGGTCAAGGCGCTGGACGCCAACGACCAGGTCGTGCCCACCAGCGGCGCTCCGGTGAGCTTCGCCGTCAGCGGGCCGGGCGCGGTGGTCGGCGAGAACCCGCTGCGGCTGGAGGCGGGGACCGGCGCGGTGTACGTCAAGACCGCGCTGAACCAGACGGGCACGATCACCCTGCGCGCCACCTCGCCCGGCCTCGCCGACGCGCCGCCGGTCAGCGTCGGCGCCACCGCGTTCACCGACCCGATCGTCCCCGTCTCCGGGTCCTACGCCTTCGGCTTCCCGCTGGACGTCAACGACCGCGTCACCGGCGGCGGCGTGAACCAGTTCGCGTACGCGGGCGCCGGCTGGCAGAACGGCGGCGACAACGAGGCCTTCGGCAAGGACAACACCTGGAACAGCACGGCGGGCGCCACGGCGACGCTGGCCTTCACCGGCAACCGGGTGGTCCTGTACGGGATCATCGACCCGAGGCACGGCTCCGCGGCGGTGTCCGTGGACGGCGGCGCCGAGCAGACCGTGAGCTTCAACGCCGCGACACGCCGCGCGAACGTCGCGCTCTGGAGCAGCGCCGCGCTCGCGCAGGGCGGCCACACGCTGCGGGTACGCGTGATCGGCGGCGGCGCCGTGGCGCTCGACCGGGCCATCGTGGTCTCGGCGGGCCCGGCCGTGGTCGCCGCGCCGGCGTCCGCGCTGCCGGTGGCGTCCGGGACGCTGATCCCGCACGCGCAGTGGTCGCTGAAGTACGTCGACAGCCAGGACTACGGCCCCGAGGGCACCAGCCTCAGCGGGCCCGCCATCAGCGCCTTCGACAACACGGCGAATACGTTCTGGCACACGGCCTGGCGCAACGGCAACGCGCCGCTGCCGCACGAGATTCAGATCGACCTCGGCGGCACGTACCCGATCGCCTCGTTCCAGTACCTGCCCCGCCAGGACGACAACGCCAACGGCCGCATCGCCCAGTACGAGTTCTACGTCAGCGCCGACGGCACGAACTGGGGCGGCGCGGTGGCGACCGGCACGTTCCCCAACAGCGCGGCCCGGCAGACGGTCACGTTCCCGGCCAAGACCGGGCGCTATGTGCGGCTGCGGGCGCTGAGCGGGTTCGACGGGCAGGCGTTCACCTCGGTCGCGGACCTCCAGGTCGGCATGGGCGCCACCGTCTCGGTCGACGACCGGGTCACCGGCACCGGGACGAACCAGTTCAACTACCGCGGGGCCTGGCAGTCCTGCACGGGGTGCGGCGCCGAGTTGTACGCCGGGACCAACAGCTGGGACAACGTCGCCGGCGACGACGTGACGGTCACCTTCGTGGGCACCCAGATCCGGCTGTACGGCGTCCGCGACACCGTCCACGGCCGGGGCGCGGTGTCGATCGACGGCGGCGCCGAGACGCAGGTCGACTTCTACAACGCCACGCGCCAGGGCGACGTCCTGCTGTGGACCAGCCCGGTGCTGCCGTCCGGAACCCACACCTTCCGGTTGCGGGTCACCGGCACCGCGAGTCCCGGCGCGACGAACAGTTTCGTGGTGCCCGACAGAGTGGACATCACCTCCTAGCCACACGCGGACAGAGGGCCGGGCGGGACGGCGCGCGTCCCGCCCGGCGTCCGCGGCCGTCAGGGGCCGTGCCGTCACCCGGCCAGGCCGCGGACCCAGCTGTAGACGTCCAGCACGCCGAGCGCCAGCGGGAACATGCCCGCGATCAGCACGAACTCGACGATGTCCCCCGCGCGGCCCCAGAACGGCGTCGGGCGGCGCTGGGGGAGGAACAGTCCCATTCCTGCCCCGATCGCCGCGATGCCCAGCAGCCCGGGCACGACCAGCAGGGCCGCGAGCGGGCCGGCGAAGGACAGCGAGACCAGCAGGAGCACCAGCCCGGCCACCCCGGCCCCGAGCAGCCACAGGCGCTGGCCTACGCCGAGGAAGACCCGGGCGCGCATCAGCAACGCCAGCGCGAGCGCGACCTGCATGGCCCTGCCGGTCCAGCCCGTGGCGCCCAGCAGGAACAGCTCCGTGGCGACGCCGACCATGGCGACGCCTGAGGCGAGGCCGGTGGCGAACCGCTCGGCCTCCACGGCACGCCTCTTGACATCGGGCCCGTCGAGGTCCTGGCCGTCGGCGCGCAGCTCCTCGGCGTTCCTGGGTGCGGACGGCAGCGGCAGGCGGGCCAGGCGGAACGACAGGGTGGGGATCAGCGGCGTGCAGGCCAGCATGACGGCGACCACCAGGGCCGCGACGCCCGCGACGGGCAGGTGCCACACCATCACCACGGCGGCGCCCGCGGCCCCGGCCAGCGAGGCCGGCATGACGCCGAAGAAGACCGGCAGCCCCTCGGCGACGACCCACCCGGCGACGGTCGCGGCGAGCGCGGTCAGGGCGAGGCCGGCGAGCAGGCTCGGCGCGCCGAACCACAGCAGGCCCGCGTTCCCGCCCGTGGCGAACATCCCGGCCAGGAAGGCGTACGGCAGCGCGGTGTACCCGACGACGGCCCCGGCCCCGGCGTCGCCGAGCACCCGCGAGAGCGCGGCGCCCGCCCCGATGAGCAGCAGGGCGAACGCGCCCGCGACGATCGTGGCGACCGTCCACGGCGGGCCCGCGACGGTGAGGGCGAGCGCGCCCGCGACCAGGCAGGCCACGGCCGCGCCGAGCCCGGTGGCCCGGGTGTGTCTCGGCTGCCAGCGGCCGGAGCGCTCCTTGATGCCGGTGGCGATGGTGTCTGCGACGTCGTCGAAGACGGCCTCGGGCAGCTCGGAGGGGCGGGGCAGCAGGTACAGCACCTCGCCGTCGCGGACGCCGAGCGTGCTCAGGCCGGCGTCCAGCTCCAGCGGCCGGCCGCCGACGCGCTGCAGCACCCACCCGGCCGTGGTGAACGCGGCCTCGTCGGCGCCCTCGCCCGCGGCGGCCAGCAGGTTCGGCAGCATGTGCGCGAGCGGGAGGTCGGAGGGGACCGCGAGGTCGACCCGCTTGCGGGGGGTGACGATGGTGACCCGGCTCATGGCCACGGCCGACCCGGGCGGGCGCAGGACGGCCGCGCGCGGCCCGCCGCCCCCGTTGATCGGGTTCGCCCCGACCCCTCCGTTGCCTGGGTCGGCCACTGGCAGCCCGGGTCCTGGCGCCGGTCCTGCCCCCGGCATCGGCGGCCCGGTCATCGGGTTCAGCGTCACGCCGACTCCTTCATCACGAGAAATACCGTATCGGGCCGACAAGCCAGTAGTAGCCCGACATTTCATCTTCTGCGGTGACGCGAGCTTTCTTCCGGACCGAGCTGGGCGACTGATCCAGATTCGCTACGGTTAGCCCAATACGGAGTTTTCGGGGGCGTCGCGGGCTACGGGGACTGTACGCGCGCGGCGAGCCCAGGGACGGGTTCGCTGAACAGTTCGCTGAACAGGGGGAGCGACGTGGGCACAGTCGTCGTCCGGCGGCCCGAGCGCCGGCCGCCTCCGGTGCCGCCCCGAGGCGAGATCCTGTTGGAGTCGCCGCCGGAGATCCCCGAGACGACATCCGGCGGATTCGGGCAGATCCTCACGTTCATGCCGATGGTCGCCGGCGGCGCCGCCATGGGCCTGATGTTCACCGCCGGCGCCGGCGGCAGCCCCATCATGTACGTCGCCAGCGGCATGTTCGCCCTGTCCATGGTCGGCATGAGCCTCAGCCAGCTCGGCCGGGCCTCCGGTGAGCGCAAGATGCGGCTCAACGGCGCGCGCCGCGACTACTTCCGCTACCTGTCCCAGACCCGCGAGAAGGTGCGCAGAGCCGCACGCCGGCAGCGCGAGGCCCTCCACTGGAACGGCCCCGACCCCGACGCGTTGTGGTCGTTCGTCATGGGCCCGCGCCTGTGGGAGCGGCGCCCGCGCGACGGCGACTTCGCCACCGTCCGCGCCGGGACCGGCACCCAGCGGCTCGCCGTCCAGCTCATCCCGCCGGACTCCAAGCCCGTCGAGGACCTCGACGCCATGTCCGCCGCGGCGCTGCGCCGCTTCGTCCGCGCCCACTCCACCGTGGACGACCTGCCGATCGCCCTCGCCCTGCACTCCTTCGCCCGCATCCTGCCCACCGGCGACCCGGCCGCCGCCCGCGCCCTCGTCCGGGCGCTGATCGGGCAGCTCGCCGTGTTCCACTCGCCCGAGGACATGCGGATCGCCGTGTGCGCGGGCAAGGAGTGGATGGCCCAGTGGGAATGGGTCAAATGGCTGCCGCACGCGCTGCACCCCGAGGAGGTCGACGCGGCCGGGCCCGTCCGGCTCATGGCCGAGGACCTGCGCGACCTCGACCGGCTGCTCGGCGGCGAGCTGAAGGACCGCGGCCGGTTCCGGCAGGGCGCCTCCGCCGAGGCGCTGCCGTACCACGTGGTCATCGTGGACGGCGGGTACGTCCCGCAGGACTCCCAGCTCGGCGCCGACGCCATCCAGGGCGTCACCGTCATCGACCTCACCGGCGCGACGTCCCCCACCGAGGAGGGCGTCACGCTGCGGCTGGAGGTCCTGCCCGACCGGTTCAACCGGATCCAGCTCGACCACGCCGGCAAGGAGATCGTCACCGGGCTCGGCCGCCCCGACAAGCTGTCGTACATGCAGGCCGACGGGCTGGCCCGCCAGCTCGCGCCGCTGCGCGCGTCCCCCGCCAAGAGCGGCGACGGCCAGGACGTCCTCGCCGGCAACATGACCCTCACCGACCTGCTCGGCGTCGCCGACCCGATGCGCCTGGAGATCCCGGCGCTGTGGCGCCCCCGGGCCCCGCGCAACCGGCTGCGCGTGCCCATCGGCCTCGGCGCCGACGGCCGCGTGGTCGAACTCGACATCAAGGAGTCCGCCCAGGGCGGCATGGGACCGCACGGGCTCATCATCGGCGCCACCGGCTCCGGCAAGAGCGAGCTGCTGCGCACGCTGGTCCTCGGCCTCGCCGCCACCCATTCGTCCGAGATCCTGAACTTCGTGCTCGTCGACTTCAAGGGCGGCGCGACGTTCCTCGGCCTGGACACGCTGCCGCACGTCTCCGCGGTCATCACCAACCTGGAGGACGAGCTCCCGCTGGTCGACCGCATGTACGACGCGCTCAACGGCGAGATGGTGCGCCGCCAGGAACTGCTGCGCGCCGCCGGGAACCACGCCTCCCTGCGCGACTACGAGCGCGCGCGGGAACAGGGCGCCGACCTGCGGCCGATGCCCACGCTGTTCGTCGTGCTCGACGAGTTCAGCGAGCTGCTGTCGGCCAAGCCCGAGTTCATCGACCTGTTCGTCATGATCGGCCGCCTAGGACGCTCGCTCGGCGTCCACCTGCTGCTCGCCTCGCAGCGCCTGGAGGAGGGCAGGCTGCGCGGCCTGGACACCCACCTGTCGTACCGGATCGGCCTGCGCACCTTCTCGGCCATGGAGAGCCGCGTCGTGCTCGGCGTCGCCGACGCCTACGAGCTGCCCTCCGCGCCCGGCAACGGTTACCTGAAGTTCGACACCAGCGGCATGACCCGGTTCAAGGCCGCCTACGTCTCCGGCCCGTTCGCCCCCGAGACACGCCAGGAGCGCCACGCCCCCGCCGACCGGCGGCAGATCGTCACGTACGGGACGTCCTACATCCCCGTCCCCACGCCGCCCGTCCAGCAGCCCGACCCCGAACCGCAGCCCGCCGTCGTCGGCCGGGACAGCCTGCTCGACATCATGGTCCGCCAGTTCCAAGGGTACGGCCCGCCCGCGCACCGCATCTGGCTGCCGCCGCTCGCCGAGCCGCTCACCCTCAGCCACCTGCTGCCGCCGCTCAGCATCACCCCCGAGCACGGCCTGTCCACCACCGGCTGGGCCGGGCGCGGCAAGCTGCGCGCCGTCGTCGGCATCGTCGACCGGCCCTTCGAGCAGCGGCGCGATCCCCTCGGCGTCGACCTGTCCGGCGCGGCCGGGCACCTCGCCGTCGTCGGAGCGCCGCAGAGCGGCAAGAGCACGCTGCTGCGCACGCTGATCGCCGGGCTCACGCTCACCCACACCCCGCGCGAGGTCCAGTTCTACTGCCTGGACTTCGGCGGCGGCACGCTCGCCTCCCTCGAAGGCCTCCCGCACGTCGGCGGGGTCGCCAACCGGCTCGACGGCGACCGCGTCCGCCGCACCGTCGCCGAGGTCACCGCGCTCCTGCAACGGCGCGAACGCGAGTTCGCCGAGCGCGGCGTCGACTCGTTCGCCACCTACCGGCGCATGGTCGCCGAGGGCGCCATCACAGGCAACGACTTCGGCGACGTCTTCCTCGTCGTGGACGGCTGGCTCACCGTCCGGCAGGAGTTCGAGTCGCTGGAACCCACCATCACCGACCTCGCCGCGCGCGGGCTCGGCTACGGCGTCCACGTCGTCGCCGCCACCAACAAGTGGTCGGAGTTCCGGCCCGGCATCCGCGACCTGTTCGGCTCCCGGCTGGAGCTGCGCCTCGGCGACGCCTACGAGTCCGAGGTCAACCGCAAGACCGCGCTCGCCGTGCCCGAAGGCGTGCCCGGACGCGGCCTGACCCGCGACGGGTTCCACTTCCTCGGCGCGCTGCCCCGCATCGACGGCGTCCGGCAGACCGACGACCTCAGCGTCGGCGTCCGCGCGCTCGTGGACGGCGTCCGCGAGGCGTGGCAGGGGGCGCCCGCGCCGCGCGTCCGGCTGCTGCCCGCCGTCCTGCCCGCCGACGCGCTGCCCGGCCCCGACCAGACGGGGGCGCGCGTCCCCATCGGCATCGACGAGGCCACGCTGTCCCCGGTCGCGGCCGACTTCGAGACCGACCCGCACCTCACCGTGCTCGGCGACACCGAGAGCGGCAAGTCCAACCTGCTGCGCCTGGTCGCCGAGGGCATCGTCGCGCGGCACGCGCCCGCGCAGGCGCGGCTCATCGTCATCGACTACCGGCGCTCGCTGCTCGACGCCGCCTACACCGAGCACCGCATCGGGTACGCCGCCTCCTCCACCGCCGCGGCCGAGATGGTGATGGAGGCCCGCGAGGCGCTGACCAAACGGCTCCCGCCGCCCGACCTCACTCCTGACCAGCTCCGCGCGCGCGACTGGTGGAAGGGCGCCGACCTGTACTTCATCGTGGACGACTACGACCTGGTCGCCACCGGCACCAACCCCCTGGCGCCCCTGCTCGACCTGCTGCCGCAGGCCCGCGACATCGGTCTGCACCTGGTGCTGTCCCGCGCGATGGGCGGCGCCGGGCGCGCGATGTACGACCCGGTGATGCAGCGGCTCAAGGACATGGCCAGCCCCGCGGTCGTCCTCTCGGGCGACCGCGACGAGGGCGTCCTGTTCGGCGTCCGCCCCCACCCACTGCCCCCCGGCCGCGCCTACTACGTGGACCGCCGCTCGGGCTCCCGCCTCATCCAAACCGCCTACCTGCCCCCCTCCACCCCCAACGCTGAAACGGCCTCGTGACGGGTTGTTCGTACGGTGGGGGGAGACCTGGGTGGATATGATCGCTTTTGTGGTTCCGGTCGGAGGGCTGAGGAGCCGGTCGCGGGGGTCCCGCCCGCCGGTGAGCAGGTGATCGGCCGGTGACGTTCGGAGGGAGTCGCCCCCGGTGACAGGTATCGACATGAACCGCGAGGCGCTGGCCAAGCTACGCGGCGCGGTGCATACGCAGGCGGGCCTGCTGGCCACCGTCGGGGACGGGTTCCCCGCCAAGGACCGGGCCGCCGCGTCCCTGTTCGGGAAGCTGGGCGGCGCCGAGGCTCTCGCGGGCGCGATCGGGCGGGTCGAGGACCACGCCGACCAGGAGCTCGGCACGGTCAAGAGCCGGTTCGACGGGGTGGAACGGGCTCTCGACACCATCGAGGACAACATCCGCACGGCCGAGCACGACACGGGCGCGGGACTTCCGGCCGTAGAGCCGGTGTGAGGGCCGCCGCGCCGGGGCCTGCGAAGACGGACACGGATGCATGACCGCCAGAGGCGACGTGCGGACGGGGAGTCACGAGTGACCGACATGGGCGCCGTCGGGGCGTTGCCGGGCGGGCAGGAGCTCGTCACGCTGGCGGACAAGACGAAGGGAGACCCGGTGGCCATCCGCGGGATCGCCACCCGGTGGCGTACCGCCGCGGGCGACTGCGTCGAGCCGTTCGAGACGCTGGGCGCGTCCATCACCCGGGTCGACGCCGCCTGGAGGGGTGCCTCGGCCGACGCGTTCGTCGCGTACATGCGGCGGTACGGGCGCGCGGGGGACGCGCTGCACGACGCGCTTGGCGCCTGCGCCGACTCCCTGGACACCGCCGCGGGCGCGGTCGAGACGGCCAGGAGCAACGTCATCGGCGTCTGCGACGAACTGCTCGCCTGGGTGGCCGACTACCGCAAGCGCAACCCGCACGCCACCGAGGAACAGCTCAAACCTGGCATAACCGAGCAGGTCGGACGGGCGGTCACCCTCGCCCAGGGGTACGTCACGACCGCCGAGACGGTGCTGTCCACGGCGCTCGGGGAGATCGACGCGGAGCTCAAGGGCGTGTCGCCTACGTTCGCCTCGATTCCGCCCGCCGGAGACCAGGCCTTCGTCCCCGGACCGGGGCACACCACGCAGTGGATCCCGGTGCCGGCCAAGGAGATCGACCCCACGCTCTACAACGGCGACGGCGGATCGTCGGGTGGCGGCGGGGGAGGATTCGGCGGGTACGGGCCGAGCGGCCCTCCGCCTCCCGGTGGCGGCCCCGCGCCCAAGGGTCAGGTGGCGGAGTGGATCCGCCAGGCCACCGAGATCCTCAAGGCGCACGGGTACCCGGTGGAGAAGATGAATCCGAACGACATCTGGATGATCATCCAGCACGAGTCGGGCGGCAACCCGCACGCGATCAACAACTGGGACTCCAACGCCGCCGCGGGCCACCCCTCCAAGGGCCTGATGCAGACCATCGACGGGACGTTCTCCCGCTGGTCGCTCCCCGGCCACAAGAACATCTACGACCCAATCGACAACATCATCGCGGGCGTCCGCTACGCCATCGAACGCTACGGCTCCGTCTCCAACGTCCCCGGCGTCGTAGGCAGCAAAAGAGGCACCGGCTACGTCGGCTATTGACCCCCTGGCCGGCTCCTGGCTGGACACAAGACCGCGTCGCCGCCGCGGCGGAGATCTGGAAAGGACGAACCCGGCACCGTGCCCGAACCGAGCCGTGATCCAGCCCGCACCGCCGGGAGGATCACGTCTCCGGCCGTGACACGGGTTATCGGGGCGGGGGGTGGAGGTTTTGGAAGTGGGTCAGGTGGTGTTGGTAGAGGGTCAGGTCGCTTTGGAGGCCTTCGCGGGTGAAGCGTTCGGGTTCGTCGTGGCGGGTCGTGGCGCCCTCTTCGGTCCAGAAGGCGTCTTCGGGGATCGCGTCCGCGTCGTCGGGGAGGAACTTGGCCGCCTCGGCGACGGCGTCCACGGCGTAGGACCAGTTGGCGAGGACTTCCTGGTAGCGGGCACGGTCCGTGGGGTTCTGGGCGTACAGGGTGGCCTCGTGCAGGGCTCGGTGGGCGTAGCCCGCGCCCGCGAGCTGCCACTGGCCCGGGTCGATGATCTCTGAGCGACCTGGACCGAAGCGTGCTTCGCCGTGGCGGGCGGCGAACTCGGTCTCGTAGGGGATCACGATGATGATCCGATGCCGAGGGCCGGTGCCGGGGCCGTCGAACAGCAATGTCCAGGCCGTCCGTCCCTCGGTCAGGGTCGTGCACCGCTCGTAGTCGATCACCCGGCTCCGCGCGCGCGGGTGGGCGTCTCCGAACGCGCCGAGCTCCTGGATCCCTTCGCCCGCATCCCCGGCGCCCCTGAACGTGTCGACTTCTTGGACGCCCTCGCCCGCCTCCGCGACCTTCTGGACCCCCTTGGCTCCCTCCTCGACCTCTTCGACCTGCTCGGCGTCCCTGCACCTGTCGGGCTCTCGAACCTCGTCGGACTCTCCTCTCACCAGGTGCTTGTTCGGTTCGTCGGTGGTGGGGGCCGGTTCGTGTGTGGGGGGTTCGGTGTTGTTCGTGGGGTTCAGGTCGTCGGCGGCGATGACGAGGCTGATGTACAGGTACGCCTCGGCTAGCGTTCGCGCGTGCAGGATGGGAACTTCGGTGCTCGTCACGGCCGCCCCCTGATCGCTGTTTGTATCGCCGAAAGCGTGCCCGTTTCGCCCGGCCTGCTGGAGGCGTGTCCGAGGCGCTGTGCGGCGCCGTCACGCGTCCGGCCACGTCCGCACGCCGTGGCCGCTTCGATCGCCGCGCGGTTCATTCGACCGTCGCGGCCTCTTTCGACCATATCCGGCGCGAGGGTGGCGTCCCGGCAAGTCGAGGGGTGTGTCTACGGGTGCCGGAACCTCGCCGGCCCGCGCATCGGAACCGCTCCCGGCCGCCCAGTCGAACCGATCAAGAGGCGCGTCAGCGGTCGCCGTACATGTCTGTGAAGTGCTGGAGGTTCTCCCCGTAGAAGGCGATGTCGTCATCCAGTCGGGAACGGGTGAAACGTCCGGGATCCTCCTCGTGGACGGCCGTGCCCATGCCGGTCCAGAACGCCGTCTCCGGCACTGTGTCCGCCGCGTCCGCGCCGGCCGGCAGGAACTTCGCCGCCTCGGCGAGGGCGTCACGGGCGAACTCCCAGTTCAGGACCACCTCGTGGTAACGCTCGTCATCCTCTGGGGTGTCGGCGAAGGACAGGTCGGCGGCGAGGGCCCGCTGGGCGTACTCGTCGGCGACCAGCCGCCACTGCCCCGCGTCGACCAGCTCGGACGGACCCGGCCCGAAGCGCAGGCGGTCGCGGCGTGCCTCCGCCTCCGTCCGGTAGGGGACGACAACGTCGATGAGGTGGCGCGGGCCGGTCGCGGGCCCGTCGAACCGCAGCGTCCAGGCGTCGGCGCCCTCGGTCAGCGTCGTCCACGGGCGCGCCGACAGCCCTGGCTCGCCGGTGGTGTCGAGCCCGTCCTCGTCGCCGCCCGCGGCCAGCGTGAGGTCGATGTAGAGGTACGCCTCCACGAGCGTTCTCGCACGCAGCATCGACGCCGGCCCCTTCCAGCGGCCCAACGAAACCCGGGTGTACCCGGGCAGGCCCGGGTACACATCACCCTAGCGGTAACCGTGAGCCTTGGCGGAGGATGGCCGGGGATCTAGAACAGATCTAGAACTCCCCGCTGACCTGCGAAAACGGCTTGTTGTAAGGGCAGTTCGCCGCAAGCTCTCAGCCGCGCGGTTGAGGATCAACCTGGTAGTGCTGGAGGAGCTCGGGTGTGAGCACTGCGCAAGGGCGCGGCCGTCCCCTCGATTGCTACGCCTTCAGTGTGCGCATCGAGCAGGCAACACCGGCGGCCACTGAGGCGATCACCTCCTGTCCTCGCAAGTTAGGGAGGACGCCCTCCATCAGGAGAAGTGGCGCCTGACTTCGCCCGCGAACCGGGAGGTGCCTGTCCGTTCCAGTGCAGCGACCAGGCCTGCCACGGTCCTGGGGTTGCGCTTGTAGCCCTCTGCCTGATCTCGCAACGTTCGCAGTACTATCCGGGGGGCCAAGTCAAGCAGCCAGAGCAGGAAGGCGTCCGGCGTGAGCAACTCGATGTCGTATGGCTCACGCGAGGACTCCGGGAAGTCCTTGACGTTGAAAGTCACCAGCGTGTCGGCGCCAGCGCACACGGCTGCGGCCAGGACATGGCGGTCCTTGTGGTCGCAGGTCATCGTGGCGATGAGGGGCTCGTAGCCGACTATCTCTGCGTCATCGAAGGCGGTCCGCATTTCGGTGACGAGCCGCTGCACGATCTGAACGGGAATACCTGCGCGAATCAGATTGCGGTCCAGTTCATCGAGGATGCCCGCTGACCACAGCGGTCGGAACAACCCCGCCTCAGCCAGTCGTAGCAGCGTGTCGCGCAGGTAGGCCGGATACAAGACGCACGTGTCGAGCACAACGCTGAAAGTCATCGTGCGCTCTGAGTCACCGAGTCTTGTGTGGCTCGGCTGTGACCTCGTACAGGTCGGCCTCTTCGGAGATCTCTACGAGCCGATCGAGGGAAGAGCGCTGTTGGTGCTGACGTCGCTCTTGATAAAGAAGAACATCACGGAGCAGGACTCGGCGGTGCCGTCCGGGCTGCTCGAATGGAATCTCTCCGCGTTCCAGCAGTCGCACAACCGTCGGACGGCTGACTCCCAGCAGGTCGGCGACTTCCTGGGTGGTAAGGGTCTGGTGATGGGGCGCGATCGTGACCGCCTGCCCGGAGGCCATTGCCAGCACCGCCAGTCGCAGCACCTCGAAGACTTCATCAGGGAGGACGATGCGCTGCCCGCCCGCTTCGACCAGTTCGACATGTCCGCTCAACGGCCTCCGCACCGCCTCGACCAGTTGGTCCAGGGGCGTGCCCGGAGGAAGCACCGTGCGCTCAGCAAGTTCGGCCGTCATCATCCCCCCTCTCCGTCAGTCCCACCATAACAAAAATCGAACGAAACGAACACGGTGGTAGAGGGCCCCTGATCGACGAGCTGTGTCCGGCTGACTCCAGCTTCGTCCTTCCAGCACCCTCACCTCATCGCCAACTCAACGCGCCGCGAGGAGGTCGCGGTAGGTGTCGCGGATCACGAGTAGGCGGTCGAGCTGGAAGCGGCCGGGGTCGGTGGCGCGCAGCACGAATCCTCGTTCGGACCAGAAGGCGTGCTCGGGGACCTCGGACTCGCCGGGCGGGATGAACTTCACCACTTCCTCCACCGCCGCCATCGCGATGGCGAGGGCGCGCCGGGCCGCGGCGGGGTCGTCCTCGGGGACGTCGCCCGCGGTCAGGTCGGCGACCCACAGCCACTCGCCGGCGTCCAGCAACTGTGACGGCTCGGGGCCGCCGAAGGAGGGGAACGTGATCGGCGCGGTGTCGCGTTCGGGGACGCCGAACAGGAACTCGCGCCGCGCGCCGCAGCCCTCGCACACCCCGGCGTAGCCGGCGGCCGGCTCGCCGCCGAACTCGGCCAGCGTGGACTCCCACGCCGTGTCGACCGAGCCGCAGTCCTCGCAGGGGTTCAGGTCCAGGAACAGGTGCGCCTCGTCCCTGGTCCTCGCCACCGAGAATGCCATGACGCTCCTCCGCCGCCGATCTTCCGCCGAACCGTCCGCCGCACGCGCCGGCGCTCATCCGTCCGGGCCGCTCCCTCGCGCCCGCCGCGCCTGTCGTGCCCGCGGGCTCATGGGCCGCCCGCGCCGCTCTGGTAGGTGACGCCGGGCCCCGGCATGGGGGTGTGGCGGCCGACGTCGTGGGTCGTCGGCCACGGGGCGCCGGGCGTGCCGGTTGTGCCCGGCGTGCCGCCCTGCGTGCCCGATGTGCCGGGCGTTCCCGCCGCGTCGGGCGTGGTCGCGAGCATGGCGGAGATGTCGCGTTGCGGCATGCTGAGGTCGGCCGCGCCCACCGCCACCTGGGTGATCGTGACGACCTTGCCCACGCGCTCGCCGCCTCCGGCGTCATGGGTGACCAGCTCGATCACGGCGTCCCAGTCCACGCGCGTCGTCACCGTGGCGCCGTCGCCGACGAACATCCTGGTCTCCTCCATACGGACGCCGTCGCCCGTGCTCATCGTGTCCGCGGCCTGCACGCCGTAGGCGTAGTCGGTGCCGACGGCCCCGTCCCCGGCGGCGTTGACGTCCGGCCCGACGTCCCAGCCGACCGGCAGCGGGCGGCCGACACCGTTGGACCTCGACCGCATGTCCTGGTGCCGCTTGGCCACGCCGAACTCGACGCCCTCCCGTCCGGACACGATGACGGTGGCCTGCGTCGGCCGGGCCCGCAGGCGGACGCGCACCTCCCGCCCAGGATGTCCGGGTACGGTGAGCCGCGCGGCCTCGTCTCCGGTGGCGGTCGCCAGGCGTTTGAACTTGGACATCAGGCTCATGGGCGCGAACTGCTGCTCAAGGGCGACGTCCCGGGCGCGCATCCCGTTCTCTCCCAGCAGGCCGTCGCCGGCGAGCGCCGTCCGTACCCGGTCCAGCAGGTCGCCGGTGTCCAGGACCTCCACCACGTAGTCGGCGGGCAGGGTGAGCACCCCGGGGTCGGGCACGGCGAGCGCCGCCGGGGCCACGCCCGCGGGCCCGACCATCCCGGTCGACACGAGCCGCTCGGCCTCGCCCTCGAACACCAGCGTGGGGGCGCGCCCGGCGGGAACCAGGCCGGGCAGGTGGTTCACCGCCTTCTCGGCCACGCTGTCGAACGCGTCGGACCACTCCATGTCGACGGTCAGCCGGAACGGCATACGGACCGTGTGCCCGCCGGAGAAGGTCGCCATGCGGGACAGATCGGTCCGCTGGTCGCTTGCCGACACCCCGTGCTCCTGGGCGCGGTCGGTCCCGATGCCGCCGTTGAGCGCCCCGAGGTCCGGCCCGCCCGTGGCCTCGCCCCCGAGGGAGACGGCGCCCGTCCCGCTGGGGGAGGCCGACCATTCCTCCTGCTCGTAGTCGTAGATTTGGGTGATCACGTCCTTGTACGGCGTGTGTCCGGCCCACCGGGGAGGTCCGGTGAAGTCCCACCTCATCCGCACGGTGAGCCGCTGGGTGAGCTCCGGGCCGACGCGCACGGGGAAGGAGAGCACGAGCCCCTGCGGCCCGTACAGGTTGGGGGCGTTGGCCAGCCAGCGGTCCAGGCCGAAGATCGCCGACAGGCTGGAGCGCAGCACCGGATCGCGGCTCATGATCCCCGGCGTCCGTTCCTCGGCGGAGCGCAGCATCTCGTCCAGCAGTTCCACCCGCTCGCCGTTCATGGTGAGCGCGACGTGCTCGAACGCGGTCTGGCCCTGGCCCCGGAGGTAGTGGTCGGGCAGGGACACCTCCGGCTCCAGGTTCGCCAGGCTCCGTGCGCCGCTCAGCGCCTTGGCCAGCCGGTGGCGCGACCCCGAGCCGGTGTTCGCGGCCACGGCCGGGTCGCCGAGCAGCGGGCCGAGCGCGTGCAGCAGACGCCGGCGGGTGTGATCCTTGGACAGTTCGGGGACGCCGCCGGACCGCTGCGCCTGGTGCAGGTCGGCGAGGTAGCGGCGGACCAGCGGGATCGCGGTGCGCCGGTCGAGCGTCAGGTCGCCGCCCAGGAACCGTTCGACCGCGTCGGCCACGGCCGTCAGCGGCAGCGGCCGCGCGCCGTCGGCGTACAGCTTGAGGGCGCGCCGCTCGGCCTGACGGTAAAGGATCGCGCCGTCGACCTCCACCCGGATCGGCTCGCCCGCCTCCTGGAAGGTGATCTCGAAGCGGACGGGCGCGGCGTGCGCCAGGTCGATGCCGAGGTCGATGGCCAGCGTCTCAACGCCCCAGATCGACATCTTGGTGTTCGAGCGGTTCACGGACCTGGACCCGGCGACGCCCGGGGTGACGGACGCCTTCGGCGCGCTCGCCTGGTGCGTCCCGGCCCCGGCCGACGCCCCGGCGCCGAAGCCGCGGGTCGCGCCGGTCGCCGTGCCGTAGCTGCCCATCCCGAACAGGATGTCGCCGGTGACCAGCTCCGCGCGGCCGACGAGCGTCGAGGGTCCGACGACGGCGCGGATCGTCACGGGCGAGTGCAGCGCCCCCGGACCCTGCGGGTGCACCGGAAGCTGGACGCCGTACTCGGAGAACAGCAGTTCGCTGTGCGCGAGCAGGTTCTCGGTGCTGAGCAGGGCCGCCACGTGGAGGAACGCGTCGGTGCCCGGCCGCATCGAGTACGGCAGGCGCGGCAGCACGGCGCGCAGCATCGGCCCGGTGTCCAGGTGCAGGAGGCCGCCCCGGCGCACCTCCTCCAGGGACGTCGGGTGCGCCGCCGCCGGGTCGTACGCCATGCCCAGCGCGGGGTCCGCCGGGGGCAGCAGGTCCACCGGCCAGCCCAGGCGCGCCCACACCTGGACGTCCTCGACGAACGGATCCAGACGGCCGTCCGGGTGGATCACGAAGACCTGGGCGGTGTGCGGGACGTCTTCGGCGGCGGGCGCGTTCGCCCCCTCGCCGAGTTTGACGTTGTTGGTGGTGTTCCCGGCCTTGCCCGTGGCGGCGGCGTCGCGGCCGGTGTTCACCCCGGCGCCGCCGCCGGTCACCATCTCGCCCTGCCCGTGGACGTCCGCGTCCACCGACACCCTGACCACGTCCCGGGCCCGGGAGGCCGTCTCGCCGCTGGTCGTCCCGGCGGTGTCGGAGCCGATCTGGAGGTTCACCACCGCGTCCATCGGCGCGACGCCGCTGAAGTCCATGCGGTCCAGGCGCTGGTCCAGTTGCACCAGCAGCGTGAGGTACTCGACCGACCGGTTGAGCCCGGCGTGCACGAGCGGTAGCACGACGCCGTTCTGCACGGCGGTGTTGTACCCGGACTCCAGGCGCTCGGCGGTGAGCTGCTCGTCGATGATCCTCTTGTTGAGCTCCTGGGCGGCGTGCTTCACGGGGTCGAGCGACCACACCGGGTCGCCGGCGGCGTTCAGCGGCGGCAGGTAATCGTCCTCCATCTCGCGTAGCCGCTTCTCCAGCGCCCGCTTCAGCTCGGGGACGCCACGCATGTCCTGGACCAGCGCGGGCCCGGCTCCCCGCAGCCGCCCGGGGCCCTCGCCCGCCCACACCGGCGGTCGCGGCAGCCGCCCGGGCGGAGGGCCAGGGACGACCTGGTCGCGCAGCACGTGCGAGCCGTCGTCGTTCAGCTCCGGCGCGCCGGACGGCCCGTGGACGACCGCCCGCGCGTCCACCGGCCACCCGGACCGGTACGCGTGCCACACCGGCGTCCTGAGCAGGGCGGTCACCTCGCCGGGGACGACGGCCGGCGCGCCCGCGCGTCCCAGCGTGACCGGGCGGACCCGGACCTCCACCTCGAACTCCGCGACGTACGGCGCGCCGTACTTGGCCCGCTGCACGCTCACGTTGTAGGTCGCCGTGGTCGCCGAGGACGTCTCCGAGTGCGACCGGGACCGCCCGTAGCTGTGCGTGATCTTCGGGGTCAGTTCGTCGTCCAGGACGGGCAGGTCCTCGGTGGGCAGGGCCTTGGCGCCGACGGTCGCGGTCGTGCCGTGCGAGCGCCCGGACGCCTGGGTGACCGACACCCCGTTCGACTCGATGCGCAGCAGCTCCTGGAAGTGCGTCCCGCTGGCGACGCCGAACGGGGTCACGGCCGGCTCGGGCGTGCCGTTCGTGCCTGGCCGCGCCTTGAGCCGGGCGACGACCTGCACCTCGGCCACGGGCTTCGTCCCGTCGGTCACGACCCGCCACGGCAGCCCGCCGAGGGCCGTCGCCTCCCCGAGCCGGGCGGGGAACACCTGGGTCAGTATCTGGCGGATCTCGCCGCGCGCCACGCTCCCGACCGGCGCGCTGCCCCCGAGGGCGCCGGCGGTCCGCTCCACCAGATCGTTCACGCCGTCCATGGTGAGGACGACGTGCCGGGGGAGCCCTGGGCGCGGCGCCACCGAGGGGGGCAGCCGGACGACGTCCTCCGGGCCGGGCACCGCGTAGGAGTGCGACAGCGCCAGCCGCAGCCGCGCCGGATCGTCCGCCGCGCCGGTCACCCGCTCGGCCCGAGCGCCCTTCGCCGTGCGGACCTCGGCCTCCCATTCCGCCGCCGCCTCGAACACCGGCGACTCGCCGCGGTTGTCGTCCACGCCGCCCCCGAGCGCGCGCTGGTACGACGAGGCGCTCGTCGACTCCTCGCGTCCGAACCTGTGACCCACCCCGGCCACGGCGTGGGCCGCGGCCACCTTGATCGCCGTCCCGGCCGCGGTGTCCGGCAGCATGGCCACGGCCATCTTGATCAGGCGCATGTAGTTCGGCTCGTAGGTCTGCCCGAGGCGGTGGCCCGCCCTGTGCGCGAACGACGCGCCGCCCTGCGGCAGCCGTCCGCGGATGAACTCGCTCGGACGCGCGCCCGGGTCCAGGATCTCCAGCAGCTCGCTCAGGTGAAGCTTGACGCGCACCTCGCCGGGGCGGTCGCGGCCCACGCGCATGGTGTGGCCGTCCGCGGAGGCCACCTGGGCGAACTCCGCGAACAGGCGGCTCTCCAGCGCGGAGGCGGTGAACTCGTGGTCGACCCCGGCCCGCCGCATCATGTCGTTGAGCGTGCGGGCCAGCGCCGCCACGTGCGGCAGCGTGCCGAACGGATGCCCGGCCGCCAGCGCGGTCACGGACGGCAGCGCGGCCTCCAGCGCCGCGTCGTACGCCGTCCGCGCCGTCGTAGCCAGGTCCGCGTACTGCTCGGCCTCCTGGCGCGACCAGGCGATCTCGCGGGGGTCCTGGGCGGCCTCCATCGCCTCCAGGGCGAGCGCGACGTCCTCGTAGGCGAGCCGCGCCTGGCGGGCCGCTTCCGCCGCGTTCTGGTAGGCCTCGGCCATGCGCAGGTTCCTGCTCTCGTCGTCCGCCGCGACGTCGGCGTCGGCGTGGGCCCTGCGCAGGCGTTCGGGCGCGGACAGGTCCTTGGCCTTCTGCGCCTTTTCTGCGGCCTTGTTCGCCTTGTCGGCCGCGTCCGCGGCCTTGATCGCCGCTTCCAGCTTCGCGGCCGAACGGACGGTCAGTGCGTCCGCGGCGTCCGCCATCGTCCTGGTGAGCTCGCGTGCCCGGGCGAGCTCGGGGGAGGCGGGCACCGTGGCGAGCCATGGCAGGGACGGCGGCACGTGCCCGCGCCGCTCGATGTCCCGCGCGGTCGCCTCGGCCTCGCGCCGGTAGTAGCGCCGCCCCTCGGGGGTGCGCGCCGCATTCCATTTGCGGACGAGGTGGGCGATCTCATTCCGGCGCGATGTCACGCATTCGTCCCGGCCCTCGGCACGCCGACCACCCGGCGCGGGCTGCCGTCCGCCCGGTACGGGCTGCTGGGCGCCTGCGGTCGGCACGGATCCGCCAGAGGTCGGCTGCTGCCCGCCCGCGCTTGGTACGTGTCCGCCTGTGCCTGCTGCGTGCCCGCCCGTGCTTGGTACGTGTCCGCCTGTGCCTGCTGCGTGCCCGCCCGTGCTTGGTACGTGTCCGCCTGCGCCCGGCAGGTGGCTGCGGATGATCCCCTGGGCGCTACCGGCGTCGATCGCCGCGCGTCGTCGCAGCGCGTCGCTTGTCTCGTGCAGGAGCACGCGGGCGAGCTGATCGGGGTGGACGCCGGGGGCGATGCGCACCCTCATCGGGTCGTCCGCGTCCCCGCTTCTCACCTTCGTGCGGGCGACCCGGCGCGGGCCGCTCAGCGCGCCGAGCGGCCGCGGCACCCGGCCCACCTCGACGGAGAAGTGGTACACGCGGCGGCTCGTCGTCTCCACCCAGTAGCGGGAGCCGTCCGGCAGCGCGCCGAGCCGCCGTACGGCCGTGCCGTGCGCGAAGTCACCGGGCCGCAGGTCGGCGATGGCGGCGGGGACCTCGCGCACATCCAGCTTCGGCATCCCCGCCGGGCGCGCGTCCGGCCGGAAATCGGAGTCCCCGAGCTCCTCGGCCGTCACCGTCCCCGCCCGCGCGTGCCGCCTCCCGACATTCGGCCGCCGCCCAGAAGAGCCGGCCCCCCGGTGCCCGGACCGAGATGCGGCGTTCGCGACGGGTCCGGGGTGGGGTGAGCCGTTCGCGTGGGATGTGGGGGCGGGCGGGGCTCCGTCAGGGGAGCGGGTGGCCGCGTCGGGGGCTGGGTCGCCGTTGAGCGCCGCGACGATGGAACCGGGCACCGGTCCCGGCGATCGAGGTGCGGCCTGTGCGTGGCCGTTCTGGTGTGTGGTCTGGTGTGCGGTGGTCTGCTGCGGGACAGGTCCCGGTGCCTGGACGCTCTGGGGCGCCTGCGAGCCGACCGGAGCCGTGAACAGGGACGGCGCCTGCGAGGTGGCGGGGGCCGGGGACTGGGACGTGGTCGGTGGCTGCGAGGTGTTCGGTGTCTGTGGAGCGATCGGAAGGTGGGACGGAGACGTGCCGGCGGGCAGGCCGGGGTTCGCCGTTGCCTGGGGGGTGCCCTGGTACGGTACGGCGTTCGTGGACGGCGGAGTGGGTGGCGCGGCCGAGTGATGTGACGGGCCGTGCGGCGGTGGCGCGGTCGGCTGGGATGTGCCCGGCGGCACGGCCTGCGGCGTGCCGTTCGGCGATGCCGTCGCCAGGGGTGCGGCCTGGGAGGTGCTGTGCGGCGCGGTCTGGGTCGTATGGGCATCAGTGCCGGTGGTGGAGCCTGCCGTGCCCTGGGGTGCTCCCGTCTGCGTGCTCGTGCCGTGCTGCGGGACGGTGCCTGCTGTGCCGTGCGGCATTCCCATCTGGGTGTTCGTGCCGTGCTGGGTGGCTCCAGCACTGTGAGGCAGTCCGCTTTGGGTATTCGTGGCGTGCTGCGGGACGGTGTCTCCCGCGCGGGGCGGCATTCCCGTCTGGGTGTTCGTGGCGTGCTGGGTGGTGGGGCTTGCCGCGCCTTGGGGTGCTCCCGTCTGGGGGTTTGTGCCGTGTTGGGGGACGGTGCCGGCTGTGGCCTGCGGTACTCCCGTCTGAGGGGTGAAGGCGTGAGGTGGGGTGGTGGCGGTGGTGGGTGCGGGCGGCGGGACGCCAAGGCCGGCGGGGTTGCGGGGTCCTGGGGCCTCACCCGGGTCGGTGCCGGGTGGGGTGGAGGCCGTGTGGGTGCCGGGCGGGGTGGTCGTTGTATTGGCGAGGTGGGAGAGGTCGGTCAGGGCGCTCGCGGTGGTGGCGTCGTGCAGGGCCCCGCCCGGGTTGAGGACGGCGGCGGGGACCGAGGGGTTGAACGGGCTGATCGTGTTCGTCCGCCCCGCGCCGCCCATCGCCGCGCCGAGCAGCGACTCGCCGTCCGGCAGGGAGAACTGCCCGTACACCAGGCCGTTGGCGAGGATGCTGCCCCCGGGTGAGGCGGCCATGTTGTTCAGCCCGGTCTGCACCGCCCGTCCGGGAAAGCGGGCGAAGGCGGCGGCCACCCCGGGGGCGTCCCCGCCGGCCGCGTTCAGCGTGCGCAGCAGCGGGATCCGGTCGCTGTACCGGTTCAGCGGCCCTGCGATCTTGGTCCCGATGATCGCGCCGCCGCCCGCGCCGACGGCTGAGGCCGAGGTCTTGCTCCAGTCCCAGCTCGTCCGCGAGCCGCGGTCCATCTGCTCTTTCTGGGTGTAGGCGTCGATGAAGACCTCTTCGCCGATCTCCTCGATCAGCTCCCGCCCCAGGTGGCTGGCGAGCACGGTACGCGCGAGGCCGGCCCTGACGGCGGTGGCGCTCGCCAGCCGGGTCGTCACCGCCGTGCCGAAGTCGCGCCCGGCGACGGAGGCCAGCCGCTGCAGGATGCGGGCGATGGCCGCGCGGGCGGACGCGGCGATGGGCCCGACCGCGGACGTGGTGGCGCCCGCGGTGAAGAACGCGCTGACCAGCGCGATGAACGCGGCCGTGACGGCCACCCAGAACGCCACGTTGATGGAGATCTTGGAGTACTGGGTCTCGCGGGCGAAGTTGTCGGCCTGCATGGCCTTGGTGAGGTTCTTGATCCCGAGCCCGGGAACCCCGGTGTCGTGGGTGAAGAGCCGCGCGGCCTGGTCCAGGTAGAGCGGGGTCGCGGGCACGTCCCACCCGGCCAGCACGGTCCGCGCCGCGTTGACGCCCGGCGTCGACGCCCCGTACAGCCCGGCTCCGAGCGCCTGGTGTTCCTTGGCCAGTTCCCACAGCAGGGTCTCGCTCGCCTCGGGCCAGCTCTGCCCGGAGACGATCAGCGAGATCAGCAGGTCGACCCATCCGGGCAGGCTCTCGCCCCAGGCGGGGGTGACGTCGCTGGTGGAGGTTCCGCCGCCGACGATCCCGCTCTGGCCCGGCGGGGTGTTGGGGTTGACGTTGACCGTGGGGTCGACGTTCGTACCGCTGGCCACGTCCCCCCGTTCCACTCGTCGCAGCCCGCCCGCCCGGGCCTGCGCCCGGGTGGTCCGGCTGTGGTGCGTTCGATCTCCGCGTCCGGGTGCCGGCGGGCCGGGGCGGTCTTCGCGGCGCCGGCCGTCAGATGCTCCGGGTGGCGTCCGCCTGGCTCTGGTCGGTGTGCCGGGTGGTCGTGACGGCCGTGCGGACGTTCGTCCCCAGGGTGTCGATGTCCTTCATGATCCGGTCCCCGTCCCGGATCATGGCGTCGGTGCCGCCGTCCTTGGTGTACGCCTGCAGGAACGCGGTCCCGGCGGTGTCGCGGCCCCACGGGGCCGCCTCGACCAGTCGCTGGAGCCGTTCGGTGCCGGACTTCCAGAGGCTCGTGACGCCGGTCGCCGCGGTGTCCCACTGCGTCAGCCCGAGGTGCGCCGTCTGGGCGTGGATGTCCACGTGCGGACCCTGGCCCGCGTACTGGGAGGTCTGAACGTTGTCGGCCATTTCACTTCTTCCCGAGCATCCGCGCGGCCATGTCGTCCAGGGCGCGCTGGAGGTCTCCGTCGAGGTGCGCCCGCATCTGGTCGGCGGGGATCAGCGGCTCGAACACCTCGACCACCCGGGCCCGCGCCTTGGCGGCGGCCCGGTGGACGGTCTCGGTGATGGAGTCGGCCAGCCGACGCGAGTCGGGCCGCCGGTAGACGCGCGGGTCGATGTCGAGCCGGACGAGGTCGCCGCGAGCGCCGACGGTGGCCGAGATCAGCCCGTCGTCCGACTTCTCGGTGACCTGGACGGCCCGGGCCTTCTCGTGCAGCGCGGGCGCCTCCTCCTGAAGCCGCAGGAACGAGGCGCGCAGTTCGTCGGCGTAGGCGCGCATCTCGGCACTGACCGCGTCGTCCACCCCGTCCGCAGGCTCCATTCACACCTCCCCGAGCACCTGTCCTGGCCGATACAGCGCTTAACGGCGCAGTAATCGTGGACTAACTTCTGGGAAACGGTCGCTTTGCGGCATTGTGGCATTTACGAACATCATCCGGCAAGCATGGTGAACATCGAATAGCGTTATAAGTGATTTGCCGTATATATGTCTATATGGCGGTACTTGTCATAAATCGAGCGGGACGACGTGTTCACGCAGGCCGAGCACCTCGTCCCGAGGCACCCAGCCCTGGTAGACCCCGCGCTCGGTCCGCCGCAGCTCCAGCGCCCGCGCCACCGGCGCCAGCCCCCCGGTGTACTCGACGAGCAACTCACCGCCGTGCCCGCCAGGACGCCCGTCGTGTCCGTCGTCCTGCTCGCCATGAAGGTGCCCGTCACGCGCGTCGTGCACCTGGCACGGGACGCCGCGCCACGTCCCCACCGTCGTCACGAACACGACGGCCTCGCACTCCTCCGCCGGGACCGGCCGCACGTGGAGGCCCGGCGCGACCTCCTCGAACCCCTCCGCCGGTGTCGCGCGCCGTAGCCGGATCCACAGCCGCCCCGCCCGGGCGTCCGGGCTCGCCTCGTACTCCGACCCGCGCCACCGCGCCCGGTACGAATGCCACCTCATCGCGCCCCGCCGACGCGCTCGCCGACGCCGGACCCGTGCCCGCCGGGGTCGCCCAGGTCCTGCCGGGCGGGGGCGCCGAGGTCGTGCCCGGCAGGGTCCGCCGCACGGACGAGCATCCACCGCTCCAGGTCGCCGTCGTACAGCGCGCGACGGTGCTCGACGCCCTCGGCGGTCAGCTCCCAGATCTCGGCCCCGTGCGGCAGCCCCACCCCGTCGATCTTGTACTCGCGGATCACCTGGTCGACGTTCGGTGCCAATCCCATCCCGGCGAACGGCGGCTCCTCGATCACCCACCCCGCCACGGCCGCCCGCGTCTCCTCGTCCGTGCCGCCGTACGGGGTGCGGTAGAGGGCCGTCCCGACCGCGTGCCACCGCAGGATGTGCACCGACCCCTCGTCCGTCACGACGCCCTCGTCCCGTGAGCGCGCGAGCGCGTCGGCGAGGACGACCGGGGTGGCGATGTGCGCGACGTCCAGGGCGTGGTGGCAGTACCCGGAGACCCGCGTACGGCCCTCGGCCAGGTAGGCGTACAGGTCCGCGGGGGTCAGCAGCTTCTGGACCACCGGCGTCCCCGCGCCCGGGTCGGCGGCGCGGTCGTCGGCCAGGGACGGCACCGCCAGCCGCGCGACCGTGCCCGGCTCCAGGAAGAAGTTCACCGGAAGGCCAGGGTTGACGGCCAGCCCCCAGCGTAGGTCGGGCCAGCCGGCGGCCATCTCGGCCAGCGAGACGATCCTGTGGTGCCCGGTGAGTCCGCCGACGCGGGCGCGCATCGCCTCGGCCGAGGTGTAGGCGACGATCCACGTGCGCTCGGCGTCGGAGGCGGTCGGCCAGGCCACGGGCGCGCGGCCCGCCGCGGCGTCCGGGCCGATCGGCAGCGCGAGGTCGGCGCGGCGCAGCAGGCTCAGGCAGCGGGCCAGGTCGCCCTCGGCGAACGCGGCGGCGAGCTCCACCTCGAACGGCCCCGCCGGCTCCCAGTCCCGCACGACGACCACTCTAGGTCGCCGGAGGCCCCTCGCGACGAAGGTCGCGGTCGCCGAAGCGGCGGCGGCCCGGGCCGGCGTACCGGTCGTCCGCCGCTCGTCGTCATCCGAGGCCCGTCCTTCGCTTCGCTCCCGGCCTATCGGTGGTACGCGGCACGCTCACTTGCAGGTGCCGAAGGGGGACTGGGTGGATCCGCTGCCCGAGGCGCCGCCCAGGCGGACACACTTGCCCTTCGTCAGCATGATCACCGGGCCCGCGTAGTACTTCTCAGACCCGCCGTCGGTCTGGGAGCCGCCGCCCTGCACCTCCAGCGTCACCGACACCGGGGACGCCACGCCGACGCGGTCGGTCTTGATCGTTACCGCGCAGGTCAGGCCCGACTGGTTGCTGAAGAGCTGGTAGGCCACACCGCCGGGGAAGGAGACGGACCGCTGGACGGCGTACCCGACGCCCTTGCCCGCTGAGTCGCAGACCTGCTGCGGCGTGTACGGGTTGGACGCCGGCGCCTGCGTGCGGGTCGGCTGCGAAATGCGCGGGTCGACCACCCCGCCGGTGGGACGCGGCGCGGTGGAGGTGGTCGCGTACGGGAGCGGCACGACGGTCTTGGTGACGGTCGGCCGGGGCGGGGTGACGGTCGGGCGCGGGGTGACGGTCCTCGTGACCGTCGGCCGCGGCGAGACAGGGCCGGACGCGGTCGGGCGCGGCGGCGCCGTCGGCGAGTGCGTCGGGCTGGGCGTCGCCGTCGTCGTGGGCGGCACGAACGGGATGCTCGGCGACCCCGTGGGAGATCCGGTGGGGGACCCCGTCGGGGAACCGGTGGGCGACCCTGTCGGTGACCCGGTCGGCGACGGTGTCGGCGTCTCGGAGGGGTCGGGCGTCTCGGACGGCCCGGAGGGGCTCGGCGCCGGCTCGGACGGGCTGGGCGTCGGCGTCGCCGTGACGGTCACCGTGGGCTGCGGCGACGGCGACTGCTCCGGGGAGCCGCTCTGGGTGGGGATCGGCGGCGGGGTGAACTGCGGCCAGGGGGACAGCGTCGGGATGCCGATCGACGGGGACGCCGTCGTGATCTGCATCGGGTAGACGCCCTGGTCCTGCGGGGCAGGCGAGGTCGCCCACGGCACCGTGACCTGCGGGCGCGGCGCGGTGGTTGCGCCGACGTCCGAGCCCTGGGCCTGCGTGCCGGACGAATCGGCCGCGGTGGTCGCCTGGCCCTCCGCGGCGACGCGTCCGATCTGCTGCGGGGAGGCGGAGTACTTCCCGGCGCCCCACAGGCCGAGCCCGGCGAGCCCGACCACGATGCCGACGCCCGCGGCCAGCCCGACGGGGAAGTGCGCGCCGGCCTTCTTGCGCGGCGAGGCGGCGGAAGCCCCGTCCTCGCCGTTCGCGGACGGCCGCGCGGGGATCTGAGGGCCCTCTTCGGAGGGCAGCGCAGGGGCGCTCCACACCTGCTGCGCGGGCGGCGCCTGCGCCGGGACCTCCCACACCGGCTCCTGGCCGTCCGTACGCGGGGCCACCGCGGACCCGGGCTCGGCAGCGCCGGACTGGACGGGGCCGGACTCGAAGGGGCCGGGCTCGGACCCCGGGCCGGCGGAGATGACCGGGCCGGACACGGCCGGGCCGGGGACGACGACGCCCGGCCCGCCGGGGGTGACCTTCACGGTGTCCCCGGAAGGGTCCGGGCCGGACACGAGTTCGCCGGAGATGACCACCCCGGGAGCGGAGCCCGCGGCGGGCGGGAGGACGGCGCCGGGTACGGGGGCGGCGGGGATCGCGCGAGCCGGCGGCACGGCCTTCTCTTCGCCGAGGAGCCACAGCATCGCGCCCTGCGCCGTGGGACGCTGGGCGGGCGTCTTGGCCAGGCACGCGCCGACGACGTCGCGCAGCGGCGTGGGAAGGGCGCCGAGGTCGGGCCGGGCGGTGGCGATGGCCTGCGGCCCGTCCGAGAACGGCTCGGCGCCGGTCGCGGCGTACGCCATGGTGCGCGCCCAGGCGAACACGTCGGCGGCCGGGCCCGCGGGCTCGCCGCGGACCTGCTCGGGGGAGCGGTAGTCGGTCTCGCCGAGCCCGAAGTCGGCGACCCGCGGCCCGTCGGGGCCGAGGAAGACGTTGTCCGGGGTGAGGCCCCGGTGGGCGATGCCGGCGAGGTGGACGGCGGTGAGCGCGGTCAGCGTGCCGACGGCGACCCGCTCCAGGGCGTCGCCGGTCAGGGGCCCGTCTGCCTCGACGGTCTCGCGCAGGGAACGTCCCTCGACGTACTCGCGGACGACGTAGGCGCGGTCGTCCACCCATCCGGCGTCGATCGCGCGCACCGCGTACGCGCTGGAGACCCGCTGCGCGGCGGAGAGATCGTCCAGGACCCGCGAGCGCGCCTGGTCGTCGGCCTCGGGCCACCGGGGGAGCAGCTTGACGACGAACCGCGCCGCGTCCCCCTCGGCGGACTGCTCGGCGCTCACCTGGACGGACGGCTCGATGGCGGTTCCAACCGCCTCGGACGCCTCGGTGGCGGTTCCCGCCGGCTCTGACGGCTCGGACGGCGCGGCGGCGGTTTCGGCCGGCTTGGCGGCGTTCGCGCGTGCGGGATCGGTGTGTTCGGCCAGGTAGGCGGTTCCGCGAGGGCCGTCGCCCAGGCGTCCGAGAAGCGTGTAGGCGCCTATCTGCTGAGGATCCCCCGGTAGCAATGGCTGCATGTCCCTCGTCGCCTTCCCTACGGCTCACCGTTGCAGATCATGACACCACATGATCAAGCACCACAGGACGTAATTTGTCGCCCGTGCATCACTTGTTACGGTTCTGTTGATCATGCACCGTTTTAGAGGGGTATGTCGCAGAAATCCATTCGTCGCGCGCATTCAGATCCGGGCAACGTGAGCGACCCGCCCGCCCGGGACGCCGACCCCTGCGCGGCCGTGGCAGTCGGGGCGCCCCGAACGTGGAACCCGGAGCGGCTCGGAAGGGAACCCGGGACGGCTCAGTCGTAGAAGCCGAGGCGGCGGAGCTGCTTGGGGTCGCGCTGCCAGTCCTTGGCGACCTTGATGCGCAGGTCCAGGTAGACGTGGGTGCCGAGCAGCGCCTCGATGTGCTTGCGCGCCCGCGTGCCGACCTCCTTGAGCCGCGCCCCCTTCGGCCCGATGACGATGGCCTTCTGCGAGGGACGCTCGACGTACATCTGCGCGTACACGTCCAGCAGGTCGTCACGGCCCTCGCGGGGCACCATCTCTTCGACCAGGACGGCGATCGAGTGGGGCAGCTCGTCGCGCACGCCCTCCAGCGCGGCCTCGCGGATCAGCTCGGCGACCAGAACCTGCTCGGGCTCGTCGGTGAGCTCGCCCCCCGCGTACAGCGGCGGCGACTCGGGCAGGCGCTCGACGAGAAGATCGCCGAGCGTGCCGAGCTGCTCCCCGGACTCCGCGGACACCGGGATGATCTCGGCGAAGTCGGCCAGCCGGGACACCGCCAGCAACTGGTTGGCGATCTGCTCGCGGCTCGCGAGGTCGCACTTGGTGACCACGGCGACCACCGGCGTCTTCTTGACGGCCGCGAGCTTCTCGGAGATGAAGCGGTCGCCCTTGCCGATCGGCTCGTTGGCCGGGACGCAGAAGCCGATGACGTCGACCTCGGTCAGCGTCGAGAGCACGAGGCTGTCGAGGCGCTCGCCGAGCAGCGTGCGCGGGCGGTGCAGGCCGGGCGTGTCGACGATGACGAGCTGGGCGTCGGGCCGGGTGACGATGCCGCGGATGGCGCGGCGGGTCGTCTGGGGCTTGCTGGAGGTGATCGCCACCTTGGCGCCCACCAGCGCGTTCATCAGCGTCGACTTGCCGACGTTGGGCCTGCCGACGAAGCAGGCGAATCCGGCACGGAACTCAGCGGCTGAGGAACTCACGTGTTCATTGTCGCCGATCAGATGTACCGCCCCTTCACGGCGCCGTCGGGGGCGGCCAGGTACAGGATGGCCTCCCCGAGGTCCTCGACGGCGGACAGATCGTCCGCGCCGGGCTCTTCCTCGTCGGTGACGAGCGCGGCGGCCTCCAGCGACACGGCCCCGCTGGACACGGCCATCGCCACCGCGACCTGCACGGCGGAGAGTTTCAGCGACGGCAGGTCGACGTTGGTCGCCGTGTAGGTGCGGCCGGTCTCGTCGCGCACGGCGGCGCCCTCGGCCGTGCCGTTGCGCGCCCGGGCGGCGCGGGCCAACGTGATTATCTTGCTGTCCTCGGGGGCGAGGGAGGTTTCGGTCACGGGCACAAGGCTACTGGGAGGCCTCCCGGACCTTGGCCGCGAGCAGCGTGGCGAGGTCCTCGGTCCGCTGGGGGTCGAGCTTGGCCATGCCGGTGTGCACCAAGGAGATCAGGATGCCGCCCGTGCGCACCACGACCAGGTGCATCTCGTACGGATATCCGCCGACCCGTCCCTTGTACCGCCGCGCCTCCACGCCGTCCCCGATCGTGCGCACGGGCAGCGGGGAGCCGACCAGCCGGTCCCCGGCCCCGGCCGCCTTCACCGTGGCCACCGGGCAGTCCCGCATGAGGTCGGCGGCCGTGCGCAGCGCCTGGCGCGCGTCCCCCGGCGCGTACGCGGCGAGCACGACGCCCGCCGTCTCGCCGAGGCGGTCGCCCCGGAAGGACGCGGCCTCCGCGACGCCGGGCCCCTGCTTGCCCTCGGCGAGGTCGAACAGCTTCCCGCAGCGCTCGTCCGCCGGGCGGAACGGGGGCTGCCAGCCGGTTCCGGCGCGGTCGGTGAAGTCGACGGACGGGTCGTCGACCTGCGCCAGCGCCTTGCGCGCCCGCGACAGCTCCTCACGGCTCCTCTGCCCGCCGCAGGCCGCTGTCGCCCCGGCGAGCAGGGCGCAGCAGGTGAGTAGGACGGCACCGGTGACGCGCATCATGCTCCCCCGATTCGCTCAGATGGGAGCCCCCGTTCCCACCTGCGGGTTTTCTTCCCGATCACCCGAAGACACAACCTCGTGAGCTCTTGTCCCGGACGCGAAGGAGGCCGGATTGGCTACGCTTCTCGCGCGAACCACGCCGGTGATCTCGCGGCCGGCGCGGGGCCACCCGGGGAGATGGAGCTGAGGCATGGTCGGTCGGGGCATCCTCGCCGGCGCGCTGGCGCTGGCGCTCGCGGCGGGTCCGGGCACGGCCGCGGCGGCGGTCAGGGAGCCCCAGCAGTGCGTGCCCAAACGCGGCGGCATGCAGGTCGGCGAGTCCTGGGCGCAGCGGCGGCTGGCCTTCACGGGGGTGTGGCCGCTCACGCGCGGCGAGGGCGTCACCGTCGCCTTCGTCGACACGGGGGTGGATCCGCGGCACCCGCAGCTCGACGTCGCCAAGTCCGTCGACCTCACCGGCACCACCCCGCTGGACTGCGTCGGCCACGGGACGGCGGTGGCGGGCATCATCGCGGGCTCGGACCGCAAGGACGTCCCGTTCGCCGGCGTGGCCCCGAAGGCGCGGCTCATCTCCATCAAGCAGGCCAACGGCGACCGGGGGGACGTCGCGCTGCTGGCCGAGGGCATCCGGCGCGCGGCCGACCTCGGCGCCGACGTGCTCAACGTCTCCATCCAGACGACCGACCAGCCGGACCTGAAAAGCGCCGTCGAGTACGCGCTCGCCAACGACGTGGTGATCGTCGCCGCCGCGGGCAACGTTCAGCAGCAGGACGGCACCGTGGTGCCCGCCTACCCCGCCGCCTACGAGGGCGTGCTGTCGGTCGGCGCGGCGGGGCCGGACGGCAGGCGGACGAACTTCTCCAACGCCGCCACCCCGGTCTCGGTGCTCGCCCCGGGCGAGAACATCACGAGCACCTGGCCCGGCGCCGCCTACGAGCAGGACCTGGACGGCACGAGCTACGCGGCGCCGTTCGTCGCCGGGGTCGCCGCGCTGGTGCGGGCGCGCCACCCGGAGCTGGACAACGTGCGGGTGCGGCGGCGCATCGAGCTCACCGCCGACGGCGCCTCGGGATCGGGGACGGGGGCCGGCATGGTCAACCCGCTGCTGGCGGTGTCGGAGATCCTGCCCTCGGAGGTCGTGGCCCTCGCGCCCGCGCGTCCGGATCCGCTGCCCTCCGGCATCGTGGCCAAGCCCGCGCCTCCCGACCACGAGGCCATGGCGCGGGCGGGAGGCATCGCGCTGGGCGCGGTCGGCGCGGCAGCCCTGGTGACGGCGGTGAGCCTGGTCATCCCCCTGGGACGGCGCCGCGGGTGGAAACCCGGACGCACGGCCGTTCCCGGAGACTGAGAAGACCTTTCAGCGGTACCGGCGGCCGTTTCCAGCACCGAGCGGCCGTTTCACCGGCGGAGCGGCCCGTTTTCAGCACCGCGCGGCCGTTTCACAGGCGCAGCGGCCGTTTCCGGCACCGAGCGGGCTCAGGGGCCGGGCGCACCGCGTCAGGAGCGGCCGGAGTCGCAGTAGGACTCTCCCCAGGCGAGGCGTTCGCGCAGGGTGGGCGCGTCGGGCGCGAGCGCGGACACCAGCGTGCCCGGACCGGCCAGGGGCAGCACCGCGCACCCCTCGCCCACCACCGCCTCGGGCGGGGACTTGACGGCGGGCGGCCTCGGCCCGGCGACCAGCAGGCTGCCGACGCAGCGGGCGTCGCCGTACACCGCGGGGCTGCCGTCCACGGCGGGGTCGCCGACGACGAACTCCTGCCGCAGCAGCGGCACGCCGCGGATCGTCGCGTCGAAACGGGCGTGGCAGGTGCCCGGCCGCTCGCCGTAGCGGCCGAACACGATCTCTTCTCGCCAGTACACCGACGCGCCCTCGTCCATCGCCAGCCTCACGATCATGCGGTGCGCGGACCCGGCGGCCAGGACGACCGGCTCGGGGGCGTACCGCAGTGAGGCGCCGGCGCCCACCCGCGCCTCGACGATGGCCACCGATTCGCCGGGACCCCATTCGCTGGGACCTGGAAGGACGAGCGTGCTCGCCACCGACGCGAGCTCCAGTGAGGTGCCCGGGGCCACGTCGATGCGGAGCTCCAGGCGGTCGCCGCCGAGCGGCCCGGCGGCGGTGGACACGAGGTGTACCGTGGCTGATCCGGTCGCCGGCCCGATGGCCGGTCCGGTCTGACGCAGGGTCAGCGGCGGATCCGACCGGAGCGTCCGCAGCACGGTACGGCCCCCGGACAGTTCGGTGACCACCGCGGCACGCGCGTCCAGCGACCTCCGGTCCGGCGGGGACGGTACCGGGGGGCGTGGCATGGCGGAGGTCGTCACCCTGTTCTCAGCGTTCTCAGCGTTTTCAGGCGTCCTTCGGAGGTTCTCACGCGTTGGTGGACGGGACGGCGGGACCGTGCGGGTGGTGCGCGCGGGCGTGCGCCCAGGACTCGACCACGCCGTGCACCCATTCGGCGACGGCGTAGACCTCGGGAACCTCCCTGATCGAGGTGAACAGCACCGGCTTGCCGTCGCGCACGGCCGCCGCGTCCCTGGACATCACGGTCAGATCGGCCCCCACGTGCTTGGCCAGATCGGTCTTGTTGACGACCAGCAGGTCGGCCGTCGTCACACCGGGACCGCCCTTGCGCGGCACCTTGTCGCCGCCGGACACGTCCAGCACGAAGATCTGCTGGTCGGCGAGCCCCCGGCTGAAGGTGGCGGTCAGGTTGTCCCCGCCGCTCTCGACGATGACGAGGTCGAGCGGCCCGAAGCGTTCCTCCAGGCTCTCGACCGCGTCGATGTTGGCCGCGATGTCGTCGCGGATGGCGGTGTGCGGGCAGCAGCCGGTCTGCACGGCGACGATGCGCTCGGGGTCGAGCACCCCCGCCCGGCGCAGGAAGTCGGCGTCCTCGGTGGTGTAGATGTCGTTGGTGACCACACCCAGGCGCAGCACCGGGCCCAGCGTGCGGCACAGCGCGGCGACCAGCGCGGTCTTGCCGGACCCGACCGGTCCTCCGATGCCCAGGCGCAGTGCGCGGTCCCGGGATCCGGGGGACTGGTGGCGGTCCTCGTGGTTAGCTGACAAAGAGCCGTACCTCCGTGCGTAGGTGCTGTTCGGCCAGCAGGTCGAGTGCGGGAGCGGCGTGCGCGGGAAGGTCCTCCCACGCGGTGGTGGCGCATGACGCGCGCGCCACGCGTTCCAGGTCGGGCGCGAGGCCGGCGAGCACGCGGTGCACGTCGACCGGGTCGAGCCCGAGCAGCCGGACGACGGCCGTGGCCGGTCCGGTGATCGCGTTGTACGCGGTGGCGAGGGCCGCGTCGTGGGGTGCGCACCCCGCCGCCCGGGCCGCCGCGCCGAAAGCGATCGGGTGGTGCGGCCCTTCGGGCACCGCGCGTGCCAGGGCGTCGAGCATGGGCGAGGGCCAGATGCGCCGGGCGCTTCTCAGCAGGAGCCTGCCCTGGGTGC
The DNA here is from genome assembly GCF_040653595.1 of Sphaerisporangium sp. NPDC051011. NCBI lineage: Bacteria > Bacillati > Actinomycetota > Actinomycetes > Streptosporangiales > Streptosporangiaceae > Sphaerisporangium > Sphaerisporangium sp. NPDC051011. The sequence continues at coordinate 305,154 of NZ_JBFAGG010000007.1, forward strand.
GGCTCGCCGCCCGTTGCGCGGGCGAGGCGGTACGGGCGTCCGCCTCGGCGTCCAGCGCCCGCCACCCGCCGGCCGTCTCGCCGGCTGCGTGGTCGGCTGTCTGGTCGGCCGTCGCGCCGAGCGCGCACGCGGCGGCGGCGAGGCCGGCGGCGACGAGGCCGGTCGTGGCGAGCCGGCCACGGAGGAACCGCGCCAGATCCTCCGGGCCGGTGATCGCCCCGATCCGCACCGCCTCCTCGGCGCCCCCCGAGTGGCCGTGGCCACCGGCGGGGAGCCGGGAGTCGGCGAGCAGCAGCAGCGCCGCGTCCATGTCAGCCGTCCGCCGGCATCGTCAGCGTCGTCGTCAGCGTGGTCAGCGTGGTCAGCATCGTCGAGAGGGTGCCGGTTCGGTCAGAACAGGAAGTAGCGCTGGGCCATGGGAAGCTCCTCGGCCGGGGCGGGTTCGATCGTCTCGCCCTCCACGCGGACCGCGAACGTGTCGGGGTCCACCTCGATGGCCGGGAGCGCGTCGTTGAGGGGCATCGACGCCTTTCCCCGCCGGCGGACGTCGGCGACGGGCACGAGCCGCCGGGCCACGCGCAGCCGGTCGGCGATGCCGTCCTCCAGCGCGAGCGGCGCGACGAAGTGCAGGGACGTGGCGGCCGCGGTGACCGGGGCCGCGCCGAACATGGGGCGGGGGAGCACGGGCTGGGGCGTCGGGATCGAGGCGTTCGCGTCGCCCATCTGCGCGTACGCGATGACGCCGCCCTTGACGACCAGATCGGGCTTGACCCCGAAGAACGCCGGATCCCACAGGACCAGGTCGGCGAGCTTGCCGACCTCGACCGAGCCGACGTGCTCCTCCAGGCCGTGCGCCACGGCCGGGCAGATCGTGTATTTCGCGACATAGCGGCGTGCGCGCAGGTTGTCCGCCGCGCCGTCGCCGGGCAGCGCGCCCCGGCGGCGTTTCATCACGTGCGCCGTCTGCCAGGTCCTGATGATCGTCTCGCCGACCCGGCCCATCGCCTGCGAGTCCGACCCGATCATCGAGATCGCGCCGAGGTCGTGCAGAACGTCCTCGGCGGCCATCGTCGAGGGCCGGATGCGCGACTCGGCGAAGGCGAGATCCTCAGGCACCGAGGGGTTCAGGTGGTGGCAGACCATCAGCATGTCGAGGTGCTCGTCGAGCGTGTTGACGGTGTGCGGGCGCGTCGGGTTCGTCGAGGACGGCAGCACGTTCGCATGCGACGCGACGCGGATGATGTCGGGCGCATGCCCGCCGCCCGCGCCCTCGGTGTGGTAGGCGTGGATCCCGCGGTCGCCGATCGCCTGGAGCGTGGACTCCACGAACCCGGCCTCGTTCAGGGTGTCGGTATGGATCGCCACCTGCACGCCCGTCGCGTCGGCCACCCGCAGGCACGCGTCGATCGCGGCGGGCGTCGTGCCCCAGTCCTCGTGCAGCTTGAAGCCGGACGCCCCGGCCCTGAGCTGCTCCAGCAGGCCCTCGGCGCCGGTGGTGTTGCCCTTGCCGAGCAGGGCGACGTTGACAGGCATGCCGTCCATCGACTCCAGCATGCGCGCGAGGTACCAGGTGCCGGTGACGGTGGTGGCCTTGGTGCCGTCGGCGGGGCCGGTGCCGCCGCCGATCAGCGTGGTCACCCCGGCGCCGAGCGCCTCGTCCACGATCTGCGGGCAGATCAGGTGGACGTGCGAGTCGATCGCGCCCGCCGTGACGATCTTGCCGTTGCCGGACAGGACCTCGGTGGACGGGCCGATGACCAGATCGGGGTGCACGCCGTCCATCGTGTCCGGGTTGCCCGCCTTGCCGATCGCCGAGACCCGCCCGTCCCGCACGCCGATGTCGGCCTTGACGACGCCCCAGTGGTCGAGGATCACCGCGCCGGTGATCACCAGATCGGGGGCGCCCTCGGCGCGCGTCGTCCGGGCCTGGCCCATGGACTCGCGGATCACCTTGCCGCCGCCGAAAACGACCTCGTCGCCCGCACCCTCGGGGCTCCTGCTCAGGTCGTCGGTGACCTCGATCAGGATGTCGGTGTCGGCGAGGCGGATCCGGTCGCCGGTGGTCGGGCCGTAGAGGGCGGCGTAGCGCGCGCGCTCGATCGAGGGACCGCTCATGCCGGCTCCCTGGTGTCCGCGCCGCGCTCGTCCAGCGCGCCCGCGTATTCGAGCCGCAGGCCGGGGACGACCCGCAGCCCGCCGATCGGGACGAGCCGGACGTCCCGCTCGACGCCGGGCTCGAACCGCACGGCCGTGCCCGCGGGGATGTCCAGGCGCAGGCCCCACGCCGCGTCCCTGTCGAACTCCAGCCCCGGGTTCGCGGCGGCGAAATGGTAGTGCGACCCCACCTGAATGGGACGGTCGGCGGTGTTGACGACGCGCAGCGTGACCCGCTCGCGCCCCGGGTTGAGAGGAATGGGCGCCTCGCCGTGGAGGATCTCGCCTGGCGTCACGTGGCCCCCCGTCAACTGATCGGCCGGTGGACGGTGACGAGCTTGGTGCCGTCGGGGAAGGTCGCCTCGATCTGCACCGATTCGAGCATCTCGGGGATGCCCTCCATGACGTCCTCCCGGCGCAGCACCTTGCGTCCCGCGTCCATGAGCTGGGCGACGGTCTGGCCGTCCCTGGCGCCCTCGAGGAGGAACGACGCGATGATCGCGGTGGCCTCGGGATGGTTGAGGCGCAGTCCCCGCGCCTGGCGTTCTCGGGCGACACCCGCCGCGACATGGATGAGCAGACGTTCCTGTTCGTGTGGGGTCAGCCGCATGGCCGGACACTAGGCAACGGTCGTTTCCATGGTGTGACGGCGCCATTTCGGAATCGTGTCGGACGCCATGAGGCCGGGGATATCGCGTTCTAAACCCAGGGCGCCCCAAATGGCGGGACGCGGCGGCCGACCGGAGCGGCTGCGCGAGGGTCAAGCGCGGCCCACGGGACCACCTTATACGGACATGCGGCAAAGGCCGGGCGGTGTTATTGCGGTGAAGACCCGCTCTTCGGCGCTCATTCCCGCCGGCGCGCCGTCTGTATCCCGGTGATCGGCAGAAGCGAGTAGTGAAGGTCGAACGCGGGGCGCTCGGAGCGGACCGGCGGGATGTAGGTGAAGTTGTGCCGCGGCGGCGGGCAGGACGTCGCCCACTCCAGCGAGTTCCCGAAGCCCCACGGGTCGTCCACCTCGACCTTGGGGGCGTACCTCCACGTCTTCCATATGTTGAACAGGAAGGGCAGCGTCGAGGCGCCGAGCAGGAACGCGCCCGCCGAGGAGATCATGTTGGCGGTGGTGAAGCCGTCCGCCGGCCCGTAGTCCGCGTACCGGCGGGGCATGCCCTGCGTGCCCAGCCAGTGCTGCACCAGGAACGTGGCGTGAAAGCCGATGAACAGCGTCCAGAAGTGCCACTTCCCGAGCCGGTCGTCCAGCATCTTCCCGGTGAGCTTCGGCCACCAGAAGTAGAACCCGGCGAACATCGCGAACACCACGGTGCCGAAGACCACGTAGTGGAAGTGGGCGACGACGAAGTACGTGTCGCTGACCTGGAAGTCCAGCGGGGGCGAGGCCAGGATCACCCCGGTGAGCCCGCCGAACAGGAACGTCACCAGGAACCCCACGGCGAACAGCATCGGGGCGCAGAGGACGATCTGCCCCCGCCACATCGTGCCGACCCAGTTGAAGAACTTCACGCCGGTCGGCACCGCGATGAGGAACGACATGAACGAGAAGAACGGCAGCAGCACGTGGCCGGTCACGAACATGTGGTGCGCCCACACCGTCATCGACAGGCCGGTGATCGCGATGGTGGCGCCGATCAGGCCGATGTAGCCGAAGATCGGCTTGCGGCTGAAGACCGGAAGCACCTCGGTGATGATGCCGAAGAACGGCAGCGCGATGATGTACACCTCGGGGTGGCCGAAGAACCAGAACAGGTGCTGCCACAGCAGCGCGCCGCCGTTCCCGGCCTCGAAGACCTTCGCGCCGAGCTTACGGTCGATCTCCAGGACGAGCAGGGCGGCGGCCAGCACCGGGAACGCCATGAGCACCATCGCGCTGGTGAACAGCACGTTCCACGTGAAGATCGGCATCCGGAACATCGTCATGCCCGGCGCCCGCATGGTGATGATCGTGGTGATGAAGTTCACCGCGCCGAGGATTGTGCCGAGGCCCGAGAACACCAGGCCCATGATGAACAGGTCCGGGCCGGTCCCTGGCGTGTAGGTGCCGCTCGACAGCGGCGCGTAGAGCGTCCAGCCGAAGTCCGCGCCCCCGCCCGCGACGAACAGCCCCGACACCACCATCAGCCCGCCGAACAGGAACAGCCAGTAGCTGAGCATGTTCAGCCGGGGGAACGCGACGTCGGGCGCGCCGATCTGCAGCGGCATGATGGCGTTGGTGAACCCGGCGAACAGCGGGGTGGCGAACAGCAGCAGCATCAACGCGCCGTGGTTCGTGAACATCTCGTTGTACATCTTCTGCGACATCACCTGCAGGCCGGGCTGCAGCAGTTCGGCGCGCATCAGCATCGCCATGAACCCGGCGATCAGGAAGAAGCCGAACGAGGTGACCAGGTACAGGTTGCCGATCACCTTGTGGTCGGTCGTGCTCGCCCACTTGAGCAGGAGCCGGCCCTTCTTGGCCAGGCCGGTCGCCGGGACCGGGGGCTCCCGCGTGTAGATCACGAGGTGCCCCCAACCGTACGGCCGGCGGCCCATCGGGTGGCGCCGGCCGTACGGCCCGCCCGCCACGGTACAGCGCGCGATGTCACGCCGTTTTCACCGGTTTCAGCGGGGCCGGTACCCGGCCGGGCCCTGTGTGCCGTCGTCACGCCACACCCCCCGCCGTCGTCCGCTCACCGACCCGTTTCCGCTCGTACTCCGATTACATCGGGCGAACTTGTCTAAGCGGCGAAATATCCGGCAAAGACACAAAAGGCGACGGCCAGGCTTTCTTTCCGAAAACCTGGACACCGCCGCCGTGTAGGAACCCGCGGAAAACGGGGGGCTACTGCTGGTAGCCCTCGACCTCGTCGACCGGGCGCGGGCTGGCGAAGTCGGGATCCTCGCCGAACTCCCTGCGGGCCTTGCGCTGCCGCAGCAGGTCCCAGCACTGGTCGAGCGCGTCTTCCAGCTCCTTGACGCGCGCCCGCTCGTCCTGCGCGTCGACCTCGCCCGTACCGGTCCGGTTCCGCAGTTCGTGCTCCTCCGCGATGAGGTCCTTGATCTTCGCGAGGATCTCGCCGTCCTGCATGTCCTACCTCCTCGATGTCCATAGGGAGCTTACGGCGTGGACGATGGCAGGATGGGGTGAGGGCCGCGTATCGGGCCTTTCACCTGCGGTGTTCACGGACGGTGAGTGGCAGTACGTGATCTCACGGGGGTGGCCGGCGGGATGTAGGGGTGACCCGGGGGCGCCACCCCAGGTTCGGGCGACCCCGTCACGACGGAATCCAGGCGTCTGGTACGGTCTGGTTTATGCTGCGCGGGCTGCTCCTTAGCCGCCGCGGCGAGGGCCTGTAAGAGGCCGGCTCCCTCGCCGCGGAGCGAGTCATGCGCGTCGGCCGTCCGAGGACGAGAATCCCGGTGGCGACCAATCCCCGCGATCCGCAGCGACGCCTAGCGATCTCCGGGCGATCACAGATGTCAGGCATGTGAGTCCTGACGCGCGCCGCCCCCGGTCCAGACACCGATCAGGAGCACGCCATGTATCCCCAGCAACAGCCCAGCCCCATGCCCTTCCAGCGCTACCAACCCTTCGCCCCCGTACGCCTGTCCGACCGCACCTGGCCCGACAAGGTCATCGACCGCGCCCCGCAGTGGTGCGCCGTCGACCTGCGCGACGGCAACCAGGCGCTGATCGACCCGATGGACGCCCACCGCAAGCTCCAGATGTTCGAGCTGCTGGTCCGCATGGGCTTCAAGGAGATCGAGGTCGGCTTCCCCGCCGCCTCCCAGACCGACTTCGACTTCGTCCGGCAGATCATCGACGAGGGCCGCGTCCCCGACGACGTCGTCATCCAGGTGCTGACCCAGGCCCGTCCCGAGCTGATCGAGCGCACCTTCGAGTCGCTGCGCGGCGCCAAGCAGGCCATCGTCCATCTGTACAACTCGACCTCCACCCTGCAGCGCCGCGTGGTCTTCGGCCAGGACAAGGAGGGCATCACCGCCATCGCCGTCGAGGGCGCCAAGCTGTGCAAGAAGCTCGCCGACCAGATGACCGGCACCGAGATCTTCTTCCAGTACTCGCCGGAGTCGTTCACCGGCACCGAGCTGGAGTACGCCGTCGAGGTGTGCGACGCCGTCAACGCCGTCTGGCAGCCCACCCCCGACCGCAAGGTCATCATCAACCTGCCCGCCACCGTCGAGATGGCCACCCCCAACGTCTACGCCGACCAGATCGAGTGGATGAGCCGCAACCTCGCCCACCGCGACTCGATCGTCCTGTCCCTGCACCCCCACAACGACCGCGGCACCGCCGTCGCCGCCGCCGAGCTCGGCTACCAGGCCGGCGCCGACCGCATCGAGGGCTGCCTGTTCGGCAACGGCGAGCGCACCGGCAACGTCTGCCTGGTCACGCTGGGCATGAACCTCTTCTCCCAGGGCATCGACCCGCGGATCGACTTCGGCGACATCGACGAGATCCGCCGCGTCGTCGAGTACTGCAACCAGCTCCCCGTGCACCCCCGCCACCCCTACGGCGGCGAGCTCGTCTACACCGCCTTCTCCGGCTCCCACCAGGACGCCATCAAGAAGGGCCTGGAGGCCCTGGAGCGCGACGCCGTCGCGGCGGGTGTCCCCGTCGACTCCTACCCGTGGGCCGTGCCCTACCTGCCCATCGACCCCAAGGACGTCGGGCGCACGTACGAGGCCGTCATCCGCGTCAACAGCCAGTCCGGCAAAGGCGGCGTCGCCTACATCATGAAGGCCGAGTACGGCTTCGACCTGCCGCGACGGCTGCAGATCGAGTTCTCCGGCGTCATCCAGGCCCGCACCGACGCCCGCGGCGGAGAGGTCACCCCCGCCGAGATGTGGGAGGTCTTCAACGACGAGTTCCTCCCCAACCCCGCCAAGCCGTGGGGCCGCTTCGGCCTGCTCGCCCACCGCAACGTCGCGAAGGTCGACGAGAAGGACGCCATCAGCGCCGACATCCGCGTCGACGGCGAGATCCGCGAGGTCGAGGGCGTCGGCAACGGCCCCATCTCGGCGTTCGTGGACGCCCTCGGCAGCGTCGGCGCGGAGGTCCGCGTCCTGGACTACACCGAGCACGCCATGAGCGCAGGCACCGACGCCCGCGCCGCCGCGTACGTCGAGTGCCAGGTCGGCGACCGCGTCCTGTGGGGCATCGGCGTGGACGCCAACACCGTGACGGCGTCCCTGAAGGCCATCCTCTCCGCCGTGAACCGCGCCTCCAGGCCCTGACCCGGCCTCTGGCCCCGCCGACGGCCGTCCTGACCGCCGGCGGGGCCACCTCAGCTCAAGGCGGCCATGGCGAAGATAACGTACATGAGCACGATGCCCCCGGCCGTGCAGATCAGGATCGCGATGAGGCAGCCGGCGAAGTTCGACCGGGTGCCGGGGGCGGTCCCGCCGTACGGCCGGGGCGGGTGCGCCGGCAGGCCCGGAGGGTGGTACGGCGCCCCGAGGCCGGAGGCGGGCCCGTACGGGCCGGGCATCGGCGCGACGGTGCCGTGCGCCGGGCCGGCGTGGGGCGGCATGCCGTCGGGCGTGAGGTAGGACGGCCAGGTGGCCGACGGCGGGTACCCCATGCCGACCGACCCGGGGTCCGGCGGGCCCCACCGCCGCTCCGGCGCGGGGGACGCAGGAGGAACCGGACCCATCACGGGGCCGCTGTTCCGCGGTGTGGGCGGGGGCGTGTCCCGGGCCGGCGCCCTGGCGGGACGTGTCAGGCCCGGCGGGGGCTGAGGGAACACCCGCGGCGGCGCCGGGCCGGTGGGCCGGGCGGGCGGCCTGATGAGGGTGATCGGGGTCTCGGGCGCGCGCCGCTCGTCGCACACCATGCAACTGGCCCGCTGGGCGTCGTTGTAGGTGTCGCACGCCGCGCACTGCCATGTAGCACCCGCCATGGTGCCCCCCACCGGATATGACCTGACCTGACGATGCCGGTCCTGATACACGGACGTACGTCCGTCAGGGCCGGATTCTCCCCGTCCTCACGTTACGTCCTCCGGGCCGTGCGCGGCCGTCCTCGTCGCGTACGTCAGAGACTGTGGACGATCGTGTTGATGATTTCATCCATTTCGACATCCTGGAGCCCTTCGCCCGCCTTCGAGGGGAACTGCATGGTCAGGCTCCACTCGTCCGTGATGCTGGTCCACGGTTCGGTGTCCGGGGCGAACAGGACGAGCCGCTTGGCCGAGTGCTCCATGACCGCGGTCCGGCTGCTCGCGTACCCCCACTCCTCGAACAGCTCGTCCATGGTGCGCGGCAGGTGCATCGGATAGGTGTGCGCGGCCATCGCCTCCGGCATGCCGATCGGGTGCGCGGGGGCGTCGGTGAACATGACGATGACGTGACGCCGCCGGTCCAGGCCTTTCTCCCAGGGCGCGTTGATTGCCAGCGCCAGCGCCTCCAGCCCGGACTCGGGGAAGTCGCCGCCGCCGGTCGCCTCCAGGCGGCGCATGAACCGCTCGAACTCGCCCGCCTGGCCGGGGAACAGGAAGAAGTCGCTCTCCTCGATCGCGTCCTCGGCCCGGTCGGCGAAGTCGCGGAACCCGATGACCTTCAGCCGGAGCTGGCTGATCGCCTTGCCCGCCCGCGTCATCACGGCTTCGAGCCGTTCGTGGAACGACAGGGCGCTCTCTTTGACGGTGTCCAGCACGGGGCGCATGCTCTCGGTCACGTCGATGCACAGCACGATGTCGACCGCGTACCGCAGGTTCCCGGTGTGCTGCTGGCCGGTTGTCATTGCCGATTGATCCCTTCCGATGTGGTCGCGGCCCGCCATGGGACGGGCCGGGGGTCAGCGACGGCCGTCGCCGAGGTTGATGCGCACGCGCGAGCCCGGCCGCGGCGCCGGGGGAGGTACGGCGTCCGTGCGCCCGGCGGGAGGACGCGCGTGCAGGACGCACGCCTCCGGATCGCCCAGCGTAGCCAGGAACGCGGAGATCGGCGGCCGGGCGCCGGGATGGAGGGACGTCATCGCCTCCAGCAGCGCACGCACGTGCGGCGCGAGCCGTTCGTCCACGCGCAGCCGCTCGCCCGCGATCACCGCGTCGGCGGGCGAGTCGTACCGGTCGTCGAAGCCGGGGATCGCGCCGGTCAGGTAGCGGTGCGCCATCAGGCCGAGGGCGAACACATCCACGGACGTGGTCAGGTGCCCGGGCAGCGCCTCCGGGTCGCCCTGGACGTACCGCCGCCATTCGGGCGCCCCGTACACCGAGTCGCCGGTGATCGTCTCCGGCCCCGGGGGCTGCCCGGAGACGTACGAGTCGTCGAAGTCGATGAGCTTGGCCGTGTGGAAGGCGCGCGGGCCCTTGCGCTGGATGAGCACGTTGGACGGCTTCAGGTCGCCGTGGACGACGCCGATGCCGTGCAGCAGGCCGACGCTCAGGCCGAGGGTCTTCAGCAGCACCGATTTGTTCCGCGGGGGCAGCGCGTGCGGCGCGTCCAGCGGGGAGGGCGTGATGCGCTCGGTCACCTTGTAGTACGTCGTGCCCTCGTGGAAGAAGTCCACCGCCAGGACGAGGTTGCCGGCCCCGGTCACGTCGTGGGACAGGCGGCCCATGATGTCCCGCTGCCGCTGCTCGAACTCGGCGCACTCGCGCAGCCGCGCCGCCTTGCTCGCCGCCGACGCCGTCGACCCCTCCTTGGGGCGCTTCGGCTCCAGGAAGCGCTTGATGAAGTAGTGACGCCCACCCCGCACCGCGAAGGCCCACACGCACTTGCCGCCGCCGTCGTTGGTCGGCTCGGACACGACGTGGTAGCCCCTGATCACCGCGCCGAGCTTCATCGTCCCCCCTCCAGCGGTGGCATGAGCAGTTCGTAACCCTCCCGGTAGTCCCGCCAGGCCCGCTCGCGCCACCGTCCGCGCGCGGCGGGGTCGTCGTCGTCCGCCGCCTCCGCCTCGGCGGCGTACCGCCCCTCCAGCTCGCGCAGGCGGTCGCCGAAGCGTTCCCGCAGGTCGCCGAGGCCGGAGAACCCGAATGCCGCCAGGCACAGCGACGCGTCGTCGCCCGTGTACCCCGACACGCGCGCGGCAAGTCGCTCGGCCCAGTCGCGTTCGTCCCCCGACTCCATGAGCGTGCCGAGCAGGTGGCGCTCGAAGTCGGAGGGCGTGTCGACGTACCCGAAGCAGCCGTCGGTGGCGCAGACGAGCACGCACGGGCCGTCCAGCGCGACGGGGTGAGACTCGACGGTGAAGTCCCGGTCCGCGCACAGCATGTTCGTCAGCGGCGGGTCCTGCACGAGCTGTTCCAGCGCGTCGGTCTCGACCGTGTGGTCCCGGGTGAGCGCCTGAAGTCCTCCGTCCGGCGTCAGCGCGTACGCCCGCGAGTCGCCCGCCCACAGCGCCTCGCACTCCACCCGCCCGTCCTCGACCCGGTAGCGGACGGCGGCCATGGTGGAGGGCAGCACCCGGCGCATCGACCCGAGGATCCTGCTGGGCACGCGCGGGCGGGCGCCCGCGAGTTCGGCGGCCAGGCTGCTCCGGAGCGACTCGGTCTCGAACGGCTTGCGGTCCTCCAGGCGCTCCAGGAACCACCCCTCGACGCACCGGCGCGCCGTACGCGACCCGACCCAGGCGCCGGTACGCGGAACGCCCGTCCGCGAGACGGCCACGATCGAGGCGCCCGCGCCGCCCGCGCCGTCGAAGACCCCGACGACGCCCTCGCGCGTCGGCCCGTGGTGCACCAGCAGCGGCTCGGCGTCCTCCCCGAGGCCCTCCCGCCGCTCACTCCACATTCCGAGCGCCAGCCAGCCGCGCCCCTTGTGGTGCCACACGACCGACCCACCCGGCGCCGGCGCCCGAGGCACCTCCACACGCGGGGCGGAGTCCCGGGCCTCGTCCGCGTCTGAAGCCTTGTCCGCGTCCTGGGCATTCTTCGTGTCTCGGGCCCTGTTCGCGTCCTCGGCCGCGGCGTCGCCCATAGCCGTCCTCCGTTCCGCGGTCACGCGTCCCGGGGAGCCGGCGCCAGGCCCACGCCGCGATGCCCCTCCGCGGACTCCCACAGGTGTCACGCGCGCCAGTTGCCCGCATTTCTCCCCGTGAGCGCATCGTATGGGGTGACGACCTCGGATCGGCGGCATGTGGCCATATCGGACGGCAGTGAGCGCCGCCGGAAGGTGAGCCCGCTACTGAGGGCCGGGGGTGAGGCCGAGCAGGTGGGCCTGGGTCAGCGCGTTGTAGTCGAAGGTGGCGGATGGGTCTTCGATGACGCTGTTGTACATGCCGAACAGCTCAAAGCTGATCGTGCCATAGACGGACGTCCACGCCATCAGCGACATCAGGATCACATCATGCGGAAGGGGGTCGAACAACGTCTCGCGCAGCCGTTCGGCGTCCTCCGCGAAAGAGGCGGGGAAGGGCGGGAGGCCGGCGGTGCGCGGGGTCAGCTTTCCGGCCGCGTCGGCGTCGCGCAGGATGCCCGCCATGACGAACGCGTCGCGGGCGGCGGGCCCGACCGTGTCCTGCGGGGCGACGTAGCCCGGCACCGGCGAGCCGTGGATCAGCGCGTACTCGTGCGGATGGGCCAGCGCCCACGTCCGGATCGCCCGGCAGGCCGTCATCCACCGGTCGAGGTACTGATCGCGGGGGCAGGCCGCGTCGGCGGTCTCGACGGCCTCGCCCACGGCGTTGAACGCCTCGATGATCAGCGCGGTGAGCAGCTCGTCGCGGCTCGGGAAGTAGCGGTAGATCGCCGAGGACACCATGCCCAGCTCACGGGCGACGGCACGCAACGACAGCCCCGTGGCCCCGTCGACGGCGAGCTGCCGCCGCGCCACGTCCTTGATCTCGCTCACGAGCTCCGCCCGAACCCGCTCCCGCGCAGTACGACTGGCGTTCATCCTCCCGACCCTACCAGAGCACCGACCCCAACAAAGAGCACCGCTCTGATCAGACCCACCTGCTGGCCGAGGTGATCGAGGACCCTGACGTCGAGCACGATGCCCGGTCCATGTTGGCCTGGTGCCTGCTCTGCAGCCTCTCTGCAGGCAAGCCAGACGCGGTTGCGGGCGACCAAGCGGTAGTAGGTGGCGTGCGCGCAGCCCCGGCATCGCGAAGCTGACGTACCTTTCGCGCCCTGGGCTTGATTGACGCGGGCCGACCTTCAGGGCGACGAGGGCAGGTTGTCCAGGTAGGCACGGAAGTCCTCGGCCGCGGGTTCCTTGGGGGGTAGCCGCCGGGCGAAGGCTTCGAGCTGATCGGTGACGCGGCCGGAGTCGACATCGGTGACGAGTTCGACGGCACGGTACGCGGTTTCGAGAGCGCCGTGGAGGTCATGCTGGTCGAGTTGGGCATCTGCGATGGCGGCGAGGCCGAGCACGCTGTCTCGGGCGTAGTCCTCACTGCGCTCGGTCATGCCTTGCTCGAGCAGGTGCAGAGCCGTGCTGATTTCACCGAGCTGGACGAACGCCGTACCCACCTCGATCGTGAATGACGGGCGCCGCATCCAGTAGATCCACGGCGGGTCCTCGTCGGGGTCGCGGTGCTCCCAATGGTCGTCGGCGCGGGACAACATGTGTACCGCCTGGCGCGGTTCGCCGAGCACGGCGTGCGCGCGGACCTGCCAGGCATCCAGCATCGCGTGGACCGTTCGGGAGCCACCGACGCCGATCTTCTCGCGAGCGGCCTGCAGCAAGTTGATAGAGGCGCGGCCGTCGCCGGCGTAGGTGCGCTGCATCGCCATCAGGGACAGAATGTAAGCGCCGGTCATGGTGCCGCCGGCGGTTGCGGATGCGCGTAGTCCGGCGTGCCAGTACCGTTCGGCAGCGGCGTGTCGGCCAGCGTCGAATGCCGACCAGCCGGCGAAACGGCACAGCTCCCCGGCGGCGCCGTACAGGCGTTGCTCGATGTTCCCGCGGTAGCGGCCGCGCTCCAGCAGCCGTGACACCAGCTGCAGGTCGGCCTTGGCCAGGTTCAGGCAGTAGTCGCCGCCGGTGAGGTCGTCCAGGTGCCACAGCTGCTGGATGCGGCCCTCGACCCACGTGGCGAGCTCGGCGTCGATGGCGCCGCCGTCACCCGCATGGGTGACCTTCTGCTCGGGGACAGCCGCCCAGGCGTCTGCCAGCGCGGCGGCGCCCTCCGCGGACAGCAACAGAAACGATCGCCGGTCGGTGTCCGCGTCCATGCACCCCGCCATGATGTGCCGCGCCGTCTCGGGCGTCCACGCCTGGTCGAACGGCTCTGTCCCGGTGGCTGTCAGTACCCACGACGGCCAAGGAAGATCTAGCACGGTCTGCGAGTCGATGCCTACCTCTGCGGCTATGGCGAGTTGCGCGTCGAGTTCCGGGACGGTGCCGTGTTCCCACCGGTAGACCTTTTGCCGGTTGGCCGCCATGTTCAGGCCGGATCGGCGCTGTACCAGCGCTGCGACGTCGGAGAGAGTCCAGCCGCGCAGCTCACGCAGGTAGGCCAGAGGGTGACGAAGTAGAGGTTGATCACTGATCATGTGACGCTCCCTAGGGGAGGGGAGACTACAGCGAGATTACGGCGAGGTTCTGTCCGGTGCTCCTGACACCCGGTTGTCTGAGATCAGACCGTAACCAGGTGAGTGCGAGAAGCAACAGTAGCGACGCAGAGAGGCTGCGGCTCGTTCCTCGCACCTTTCAAAGAAGGAGCTTCCTGTGGCGAAATGCCAGGTCAGCAGCATCATCGCACGACCGGAGGTGGGCGCGTGACCCCGCCGGAGGCGACGAACAGCGGTGCCTCCGGGCCGGAGCAGACCGCGGATCTCGTGCTGGGGTCGTGGCGGCTGCGCGTGTCAGCGCCCCCTGATCTGCTACGGGAGGTCCTCACGGTGATGGCCCCACCCTGCACGGTCGAGGAGGCCGCCCTGGGCATCGGCTGGACAGTGCAGGCCATGCGAGACGAGCACGACGAACTTCCCAGCACCAACGATGCCGATGAGGTGTGCGCTGATCGGCCGGTGCTCGTGTCCCCCCGCGGCGGGCCTCAGCTCGCGGTGGTCGACGCGTCGAACGGGCTGATCCGCCTGCTAGGCCGCTACAAGCCGTGTAGCGCGGCGGCGCTGCTGGAAATCGACAAGGCCCGCCGTATGACCCGCGTCGTGGTGCCCGGTGCCGGGCCGGGGCGGCGCTGGCCAGACTGGGTGGCCCGCATGTTCTTCTCCTCCCGCATGCTCGCCGGCGGGTGGCGGCTGCTGCACGCGTCCGCGGTCGTGGTCGACGGGGCGGCAGTGCTGTTCGTCGCCGGTCAGGGCGGCGGCAAGACGACACTGGCACACCGGGCGTGTAAGGAGCTCGGCGCCCAGTTCATGGCTGATGACCTGGTGATGGTCGGGCCGAGTGGAATCGTGGCGGGCTGGCCGACTCGTGCGGTGCTCCCCGTCGGCATGGTCTCCCTGCAGGAGGCCAGTGCGGGAAGGGAACGGCTGGTGACAGGGACGCGGCATCGGCTCGTGCTCGCCCCAGCTGAGCACCGCGCCACCCTCGGATACGCGCGTCCCACCCGGTTGGGCGCCGTGGTCCACGTAACGACCGGGGTGAACCCGGCAGGGTCGGATCAGGTGGCGTGGGCTGCCCCGATGGATAAGGCCGGGCTGGGTGCGGTGATGGCGGACGCGGCGGACATCCCGGCGCAACGGCTGTACTCCACTGACCTGCTGGGCGTGACCGGTGGCCCGCGTCGCGTCGACTGGCCGGAACTCGGCTGGGACACGACGCTGTCCGGCACGGTAGGGGCTCGGCTGACCCTGGCTGATCTGCGGACGCTGCCTGACGCCCCGGTGTGGGAGGCACTGTCGGTGTGGCTGTCGGGCGTGAGTCGATGATGACCGCGGAGCGAACCCGGCGGACCGTGGAGGTGCGCAGCGCCGGCCGCGCCCTGTCCGTCGAGTGCGGCATGGGCCTGGTCGCGGCGTGGCCGCAGGTCGCGCAGCACATCCCCGGTGCGTGTGACGCCCCGCCGCAGGAGAGCGATCACGGTGTGGCCGCTGGCGTGGTCGTGCCCGACGACGCGGCAGACGCCCGCCGGTTGATCAACGCTCACCTGCATGTGATCCACGTGGCCGCTGGCACTGTGCCGGTGCACGCCGTTGCTGTGCAACGTCCCGGGGCCGGTGCAGTACTGCTGCTCGGCGGGCACGGCGCGGGCAAAACGCTCGTCGGGGTCGCGCTTGCTTTGCGTGGCTGGCAGTGGCTGGCCGGAGATGTGGCCCTGGTCGACGTTCCCGCCGAGGGCGGGCCCGTGGTGCGGGGCGGCACCAGCGCCGTGCTGGGGCGGCGGGACCCGCTGCGCCGCTGGTTCCCCGAACTCGACCTGCCGGAGGAAGGGCCAGGCGTCGTCGACCTGCGCCAGCAGCGTGCTCTGCAGCCCGCACCCGTCAGCGTGCCGGTGGTCGCGGCCGTCCTGGTCGACGTCGACGGCGACCCCGCAAGGCGCGCGGCACTCGAGCGGCTGGATCGTCACACGGTGGCGACTGCGTGGCTCCTGGCCAGCGGGCACCTGCTGGAGCGACTCCTGGACGAAGGGGAGCAGCCGCTGCGCCTGCTGGAGGACGAGATGGCCCTGCGGCGGCGGATCCGCTGTGTCCGAGCCCTGGCCGGGTTGGTGGGCGCCCACCTCGCGCGGGGCGCACCGCAGGAGATCGCGGCGCGCATCGAACGGCTCACAGATGACAGGCAGGTGAGGACGTGACCAAGGGGCACGTGAGAGCGGTGGCATTCGACTTCGGCGGCACCCTGGCCTGGCCCGGCCCCGCCCCGGACGCCGCCACCGTGACCCAGATCCTGCGCCGCCTGCCTTGTGCGGTGATCCCCGACGGTTTCGCCGCCACGTTCGAGCAGGTGACACGCCGGGTCCGGGCCGCCGACCGGCGGCGCGACGCGCAAACGTCGTTCGCTGAGCAGTTGCGCGTGGCGGCGTTGGAGAGCGGCGCGGTGCTGGATGACCCGGCGGCCGCCACCAAGGAGGTGTTCACCGCCATCGTGGACGCGGAGATCGACCCGCGGGCCGCCGAGGCGTTACGGGAACTGCACGAGGACGGGCTGGTGTGCGTGCTGGCGTGCGACACCCAACGCCCCGAGAGCGTGCGCCGCAACACGCTGCGCGAGGCGGGGATCGGTGACTGCTTCGACGGCCTGGTGCTGTCCAGCACGCTCGGTGTGCGTAAGCCGCACCCACGGTTCTACGCCGCGGTGGTGGGGGCGGCCGGATGCCCGGCCGGGGAGATCCTGTTTGTGGGCGACACCCCGGCCAAGGACGCTCTCGGTCCGTACAGCCACGGCATGCGCGCGGCCCTGATCAGCCCCGCAGGGCGCCCGCCCGGCCTGGACCCCCGCATCGATGTGATCGCCCACCTCGCGCAGTTGCCCGCTTACCTGGAGAGTCTCCGTGGCCGCTGACCTCGCCCGCCCCCCGGTGTGCCGGTACGTCGGCCCACGCATCCGCCTGTCCGGCGGGCACGCCCGCCTGCTGCCCGTCGCCCCCGTCCCGGACGGCATGGTCGCGGGCCGGTTCAGTGTGCTCAGCCCCGGCACCGAACGCCGCCACCTGGCCGCCAGTAACGGCCCTGACGGGGTCCGGGACGCCGGATACATGACGATCGGCGGCGATGAGTCTGCCGGGTGGGTGCTGGCGGCGGTGCCGCACGGCGCCGCGTTCGATCCTTCCAGGAGCGGCACCCTGGCCGCGCCGCCCGGAACCAGCGTGCAGGTCGCGGCGCTGGCACGGTTCCAGCAGATGGCCGTCCTGGGCTTGGAGCAGCTGCCCGCCCGGGTCGAGTTGGACGGCACCGTGGTGGTCGGCTCCGGGCCGGTCGCATTGGGCTGCGCCCTGGAGTTGTGCCGCCAGGGCGCCGGCCGGGTGCGGGTGCTGACGTCCCGGTCTCAAGCCACGATCCGTCTCGTGCCCGGCGTGGAGTGCGTCACCGCCGTGGACCAGGCAAGCGCCAGGCTGGTCGTCGACGCGACCGGGCGCCCGCGCCGCGCCGCCATGCTGCTGGCGTCCGGCGGCACGCTCGGCCTGCTCGGCACCCCCGCCCCGGGCTCGGTCCTGCCGTCGCTATCGCTGCACCGGTCCGGGTGGACCGTCATCGGCATGCACGAGCTGACCGCGCTGGCCACCGGCCGCTACGCCGACGCGTACATGGCGGCGGCGGCCTGGCTGCGGTGGCACCTGGACCCGGGGCTCGTCGACGCCTGGTGCCTGATCACGCCCGGCACCCACGCCCCGGCCTTGTACGCGGGCCTGGGCGGGCCCGGCCAACCGGCCGAACCCGTAGTGATCTTCTCGTGGGAGGTGTGATGGACACCGCTGCGCCGATCGGGCTGTACAGCATTTCCGTGCGCGGCCTGGATGTGCCGGGCCTGCTGCGTTTGGCCGCCTGCAATGGGGTGCCGTTCGTGCACCTGCGTGGCGGGCCCCGCGGATTCCACCTGGCCGCTCAGCCCGTGGCCACCGTATGGGAGTGGCGCAAGCTGGCCATGGACACGGTTCCGATAACCGGGGTTACCGCTGACCTGGACCTGGCCGATCTGCTGGAGGGAGACAGCGTCGCCCGCACGCAGGCCGTTCACGACCTGGTGCAGCTCACGGAAGCGGCGACGCTCCTCGGCGCAGGGTGGGTGCGCTTGCTGGCCCGCACCCCCCTGCAGGAGCGGGCGCTGGCCGACGCGGTAACCCTGCCGGTGCTGGCGCGCGGCCCGATGCCGCTGCTGGTGGAGCTCCACCATCCGGCATGGATGGACGAGAGCACCTTCGCGCCGCTGATCGGCATGGTGGAAGCGTGCCCATTGGTGCGGCTGCTGGCCGACACCGCGCAACTCGCCGCAGCACTCCCCGGAGACGGCAGTACACCCACCTGGGTGGGGCAGGTCCTCGACCACGTCGGCGCGCTGCACCTGTCCGACACCGGCCCCGGCCTGCACGCGCCCGGCCACGCCCTGGTCGCCGGCCTGACCGCTGACCGGATCGACGCCGGGCAACGTATGGAGATCGCCGTGGAATGGACCGGCGCCGACCGCAGTCCCGCCGCGTGCCTGGCCCGGTACCGCGCCGCCACCACCTGGTGGGCGAACCTCACCGCCCGGGAGGCGCGATGAGTACCGTGCCTGACGGCGGGTGGGTGGTGATCCGCGACCCGGCATGGCCCAGCCCGTACTTCGGCGAGCTGGAACGCCACGCCCCCGCCGGATTCCCGCTGTCCTGCGCCGCCGCCCTGGACGCCCTGCCGGCCCGGCCCACCAAGCCCGGTGTGATCAACGTGCACCGGTTGAAGCGCCTGTACCGGGAGCCGGACGGTCAGCGCACGCTCGACGCCGCGAAGGCCATGCTGGAGCAGCTGGCGGCGCTGCGCGAGGGCGGGTGGCGCATCGTGTGGACGGTGCACAACCTGCTGCCCATCGATGGCGGGCCGCCCAGCGACGCCGACTGGTACGCCGCGCTCGGCGTGCTCGGCCTGGCCGACACGGTCCTTACCCACACCTGCGCCGACGCCGTCTACCTGTCGCGGCTGACGAAGGTCCCGGTCGTCGTGGCCGGTTGGGCGGGGTTGAGCGCCCCCGCCGACTGCGGTCCGGAACCGGGACCGGTGGGTGAGCTGACTGGCTGGTTGCGTGCCGCGTCGTACGCAGTGCTCGTCGTGGGTAACCTCACCGCCTACAAGGACCTGCCCGCCGTGGTGGGCGCGTTCACCGGGCACACCCGGCGCGCGCGGCTGCTGGTCGCCGGGCCGTGCCGCGATGAAGTCCTGGCGGCTGAACTCAGGGACGCGGCGCGAGCGGGCGGCGGCCGGGTCCGCGTGTACCCGCACCGCATCCCGCCTGAGCACGTGCACGGCCTGTATCGGGCGGCTGATGCGGCGGTGTGCCCGTACCGGGTCGATGGGCCGTGGGAGTTCTTCACTCAAGTCCTGTACCCGGGGTCGGTCGGTACCGCGCTGGCGTTCGGCACCCCGGTCATCGCCCCGGACCTGCCCGCGATCAGCGAGATGACCGCCGGGCACCCGGCGCTGCTGTACCCCACCGCGGACGGCCCCGGCCGGCTGCTGGCCAGCGCCGAGACCGTTCCCCGCTCCCACGCCCCCCGGCCGGTGGCGGACAGTGCCGCCCGCTGGCACGCCATCACCGCCACCTACCAGCGCATGTTCGAACAACTCACCGAACCCGTTCCATCCGCATAAGGAGATCTTCACCGTGCCTGACATCACGACCCCGTCGGCCGCCGAGGGAGGCGACCGCGTCGCCGCCGTCCTGGCCGCCCGCTACGGGCTGACGGTGCGCACCCTCACCCAGCTGCCCATCGGGCAGGGCACCGTCAACTACCGCGCCATCTGCGAGGACGACCAGAAGGCGTTCGTCAAGAGCTACCCGACCGGCACCGACCTGCACGCCGAGCAGGCAGCCATCGCGCTGTCGACCCGAGCGGCCAAGGCGGGCATCCCCGGGCCGCGAGTGCTCCCCAACCAGGAAGGGAACGTCATCGACGCCAGCGCCCCGCTGGCGGTGTCGGTATGGGAGTGGATGCCCGGCCACGTCACCACCCGCCTGTCGCCGCCGCAGCTCGCCGCAGCCGGTACCGCGCTGGGCCGCATCCACGCCCTGTTCGCCGACCTGCCAGGCAGCCCCCCGGCTCAGGGGTCGGCGGGGCAGCGGTGGCGCGACATCGACGTGGACGACATCACCGCGACGATCGACCAGCTCCTGGAGATCATCGCCGGGCGCATCCGTACCGGGACCAGCGACGCGTTCGACACCGAGGCACAGCGCACCCTGCTGGAGCGCCGCGACCAGCTCGCCCACGTCCCCGAGCTACTGGCCGACCTGCCCGCGGAGCTGACCGTGCAGGTCGTGCACGGCGACTACTCGCCGGTGAACCTGCTGTTCGTCGGGGAGCACCTGTCGGCGGTGCTGGACTTTCGGCCGCCGGACCCGTTCCTCCTCGCCTACGATCTGGGCCGGATGGCGTTCTACCCCAACACCGTGACCGGCGACACCGGCTGGCTCGACGCCGCCGCCACCCTGATCGGCGCTTACCAGCAAGCACACCCCGCCGTGGCGACCGTCGACGTACGCGCCTGCGGGCGGGTCGCGCTGCTGCAGCTACTGAAAAGCCTGTACGGCGTCCGGCAGCACTACCTCAAGCCCGGCCTGTTCCAGGACGACCTGGACGAGTTCTGGCTTCTGCGGCACCGCGCCGTGAGCGTCCTGCTCGCCGAGCTCGCCGTGACCGACACGCTCCTGACCGAGCTGGCCGACGCCTGACCTGGCCGCTCTCCACCGCGCACCCCTGTACTACCCTCCGACACCTCAAGGGAGATCCCCGTGACCTTGGACACCGTCCTGTCGCCCGCCGGTGCGGCATGGGACGTTATGCGCGGCCCCATCTCACCCACCGTCCTGGACCTCGGCGCGGCGGACATCGCCGCCCGTCACCACCTGCGCGTCGGCCAGCTCGACCAGCGGGCCCTGCTCCTGGCCGACGAGAACGGCACGACCCGCGTCACCCTGCGCTGGCACTCCTACACCCCGGACCGGCCCGACACCCTCAGCCATGTGCTGCCCGGCCAGGAATGCCTAGAGATCCTCCTCGACGTCCACCCGGGCGGGCAGGAAGCGGCCGGGGACCTGCAGGCGTGGCTGCGGGAGCGGCTGCGCTGCTACGACCCGGCGGAGCTGGGGCAGATCACCGCGTCGATGCCGCTGCTGGCCGGCCACGCCACCCACGACGAGCACCTCGCCGGGTGGGCGATCATCTTCCGTGATCACTACGTGGAGAACAGTCTCGCGTTCCTGATGGCCTTGCAGAAGGCCGGTGTTCCCCCGCAGTGGATCTACGCGCTGGCCAAAGGCGACCGCACGCACAACCGTGACCGGGTCCACGCGACGCTCCTGGCGCAGGGGTGCTCCAGCGGGCTGCTGGACAACACCACGATCAACGCACCCCGAACGCACGCCGAGGATCTCGCCCAGGCGATGGCCGGGGTGGACGCGTTCATCGACGCCGCCCACGAAGCGGAGCGGCCGGTGCTGGTCATCGACGACGGCGGCTTGCTCGCCCAGGGGTACGGCCACGCGGACGCCCCCCGATGGGTGGACGCGGCGGTAGAGCTGACCGTGTCCGGGCTGAAACGGATCACCGCTGCGGGGCCGCTCAGCATCCCAGTGTTCAACCTGGCGCGCTCGGAACTGAAAACGAACCTCGGCTACCCGGAGATCGCCGACTCCTGCCTGCGCCGGTTGCGGGCACTGCTGCCCGCCGTCAAGGTCATTGGCCGGCCGGCGCTGGTCCTCGGGTACGGCACCCTGGGATCGCGTCTGGCGAACGCGCTACGCGCCCAGGGGTGCCAGGTCCACGTCGTCGACCCCGACCCGCTCGCGTTGATCGCCGCCGCCGAGACCGGTCACCCCACCTACCGCACCGCCGTGGACGCATTGCGCGCGGTACAGCCGTTCCTGGTGGTCGGCACCACCGGGGAGGACGCCCTCACCAAGGAGGCGGTGTCGCTGCTACCCGACAGTGTCGTTCTGGCGCCGTACGCCACCCGGGACTTCGCGCTGCTGGCCGCCGACCCGGAGCTTGCCGGCGCGGTGAACGAGATCCCCGGCGTCGGCCGCCGCTACCACCTGCGGGGCGGCGCCCAGGCGACGATCCTCGGCGACGGCCGCTCCCTGAACCTGTTCGAGTCCGACGCCATCCCCAACCAGGGATACGACGCCTACCGGGCCGGAACGCTCATCGCGGTGAAAGCCCTCTGCGCCCAGGCCGACACCCTGCAGGCGGGAGTCCACACCGGCCTCGTCGATGAGATCATCGCCGCCTCAGGGTTGTACGAGGCATACTACGACACCTACCTGGCATTCACCGGGGCGCCCGTCCGCTCCACACCGGCCCGGCCCGCGCCGCTGGCCGGGGTCGCGGCGTGCGTGGTCGGCTACGGCGCCATCGGCCGGTTGCATGGGCAGATCCTCACCGATGCGGGCGCGGAACTGACCATCGTGGACCCCAAGCACCAAGACCTGCCCCAGACCTGTCAGACGTTCCGGCACGGCGTCGACGACCTGCCGGCGGCGGTCGCCGCCGGTGTCGGCCTATGGTCGGTGTGCTGCCCGACCGCTGACCATCTGCCGGTGCTGCGCTCGATCCTCACCCACGACCCGCAGGCGCGAATCCTCCTGGAGAAGCCCGCTTGCCAGGGCCATGAGATCGGCGAACTCACCGGCCTGCTCGGCGAGCACCCCAACGCCCGCATCGTCATCACCGACCAGTATCAGCATGCCCGCGCCCTGGACGTCGCCGCAGGACTCCTCGACACCTACGAGCCGGGCACGCCGATCAGCCACATCGGGGTGACGTTCACCAAGGACCGCAGCGCCGACATCGCCGACGGCCGGTTCGTTGACCGCTCCTACGGGGTGCTCGGCTACGAGTGGCTGCACATGCTGGCCGTGCTGCGGCGCCTGCTCCCGGCCAAGGCGTTCGACACCTACCTGGCAGCCCACCCCCGGCAGGCGACCCTGCGCGCCATCTACGACCCCAGGTTGTTCGTCTCCGCGCTCACCGAGCACTCCACGCTGCGCACGGGCGAGCACCTGCTGCACCTGGAGTTGCACTCCAGCATCACCAGCCCGGCCGTTGTCCTGGGCGGCGCCCCCGAGCGGACGACCGGATGGCGGCGCGACATCCGCCCCGCGGACGACCGGCACCGCTACCTCACCGTCCACGCCGGCCGTACCCGGGTCACGGTCCACCTGGACCCGGTGACCGCAGCCGGCGGCTGGCAACTGGAGCGCAACCACCACCGGGTCACGGTGGAACGCGACGACGATGTCCTGCACGACCAGGTGATTGAAGACTCGCCGCTGCGCACCGCTATCGAGCTGGCGGCCGGTACGCTGATCAGCCCGCGGGTCCTGCCTCCGCCAGACCTGGGCCCGCTGCGCCGGATCACCGCCCTGGCTGAGCACCTGCGAGCCCAGAAACCCGACCAGGAGACGACACCCAGCAGCGACGGCGCGGTACCGGTTCCGCTGAGAGGGGGCCTCGCCTCGACCGGGTGAACCACCGCCCGCCATCAGCGACCCGGCAGGCCCGGTCTGATTGATGACCGGGACTGCCGGCGTTGCGTCCAGCCGTGACGGTGCGGAGGTGGCCGGTAGTGTGGACCGCGCGCGCTGAGCGGTGATCCGGGCCACCTGCACCTGCTCGGGGACCCCGTTGATCACGCTGGACCAGACCGACGGCACACCGTGAGAAGGCCCCGCGGCCTCCTCACGGCAGTCGGCTGGTGGCGTTGGCTGCGATCATCGGGCGTCACTCGGGCCATAAGGTGCTGATCGTCGCCCGCGGGGAGATGATCGCCGCCGCCCACCACCATTTCCTCGAAGTGCCCCGGCCGGGCAGGTGCTGCCGCTGGCGTTCACCAGCCATCCGACCGGGCTCGCCAGATGGAGGCAGCAGCCGATTTCGTGGATGCGACCCGAACTCCGCCGAAGGTGGGCCCTGTACGGACACAACGGCACCCATTACTTGAGCACCCCCAGAGCGAACACGGCACCGAGGAAAGGTTCAACGACGAAGTCGCGGAGCTGCACGCCAAGCCCAGGATGACCTCCTCCGTGGTCCATTGCAAGGTCAGGCGATCTGGCCTGCTTTGAGCCCGCCTACGAACGCCTGCCACTCGGTCGCGGGGAAAACCAGAATGGGCTGCGCGACCTGCTTGCTGTCGCGAACCCCGCGCCGCCCACCGGCCAGTTTCGCCACTTCAACGCAGTTGCCGCCGTTGCTGCCCGAGTAGGAGGACTTGATCCATAAGGTCGCGCGCTCCTGGGGCAGTTCGTCCATCGCCCTATCGCCTCCTTGAAGCCCGAACCCGCTCCCGCGCAGTACGACTGACGTTCATCTTCCGACCAGACCAGAGCGCTGACTCCAACAAAGGCACCGCTCTGATCAGGCGATCCGCCCTGCTTTGAGCCCGCCTACGAACGCTTGCCACTCGGTCACCGGGAAGACCAGAACGGGATTCGCGACCTGCTTGCTGTCGCGAACCCCGCGCCGCCCACCGGCCAGTTCCGCCACTTCAACACAGTTGCCGCCATCAGGACCCGACCAACTGGACTTGCGCCACTTGGCCGTTTCCCGATCACAGGTCAGCTTTTCCATCGCCGCACGGTCTCCTTGATCAGCTCCAAGGATTCGCGTTGAGGGAGTGCCTCGGAGCGAATCCCGTCATATCTAAATCTTAGGGTTCTGATGTCTTCCGCTCGCTCTGTCACGCGTCCGAGAATTCCCGCCGACTCCACGTACGCCGTGTCGGCGACGCCGTCCGCCTGCGCGATGACGAACCCGCCCGCGAGCCCGGTGGTGGAAAAGGCGCTGTAGGGCAGGATCTGGATCGTGACACTTGAGGACTTGGCAGCCTCCAGCAGGTGAGCGAGCTGCGCCGCCATCACGGCGACGGTGCCGACGGGACGGTGGAGAACGGCTTCGTCGAGCACGAACCAGAGAAGAGGAGGCTTGGGGCGCCTGAGAATCGACTGGCGTTCCATGCGGGCCACCACTTGTTCTTCGACCTGCTCTGCGGTGACTCCCACGTCGCCGCTCAGTATCGCCCTGGCGTAGTCCTCCGTCTGGAGCAGGCCAGGAATCATCAACGGCTCCCAGGTACTGAGTGCCTCTGCAGTGGCTTCGACGTCGAGCCAAGGACGGAACCAAATGGGAGCGGACGAGCGATTGACCATCGGCCAGAGGCGTGTCAGGGCGCCGTCCGCCTGGAGAGCTTCGTCGCAGTGGCGAGCGAACGCTTCCGACGGTGACCGCTTGGCTGTTTCGATCATGCTGATCGTGCCGACCGAGTAAGGCACCGCTCGTGCCAGCCGCAGTTGGGACCAGCGTCGCTCCTTCCGGAGTTTGCGCAGCTCATAGCCAAATAGGGCCGTCGGCGACTCGGAGGGGTAGAGCTCGCTTTCCTTTGGCATGGGTGGCTCCAGGGGGTTCTTCCTCAGCTTTTCACCGGAGGGTTTCAGCTGAAGCGTTGATGACTCGTTGAAGTCGATCAGCAACAGAATGTAGCCGAAGCTCGAGATGGTTGGAAGGCGGTCGAGAACTAATCCTGGGAGCGGGTGAAAAGTTGAAGCGGGCAAGCGCGCAGCCGAGAGTCCTTGGAACGACGGGTCTGGCCGGCGTCCGAGAGTCCGTCCCACACGCACGAACCGAGGTGCGCCGATGGCTAGGTGATTCGCATCCTGCGGTTGACGACGTGGTTCTGGCCACGTCAGAACTCGTGACAAATGCGATCATCCACACCGGCTGCGGGGCGGACGACTACATCGGGCTCACGGTCACCGAGCAGGATGGAGCCATCCGTATAGAAGTGAACGATCCGGGTTCGTCCGTATCGGAGCCTGAGGTCCGCAAAGACCCCGACGCCGAGAGTGGACGCGGCCTGCTGATCGTCCGTGAACTCTCCCACGACTGGGGCAGTTGCGACGACGGCCCCGGCATCGGCCGGACGGTCTGGTGTGCCATCCGCTTCACCCCGACCAACGGCTCGGGCCCGCTGATGCCATGACGAAGAGTGTCTCCGGCTCGCTCGTCAGCGCCTCTCCCGGTTCGCGCCTTGAGGTGCCGGGTGCGCCCCCCCGGCAGAGAGCGGGAGGCAAAACGAGGGCTTTTGCCTATTTCTGGTGGGTGCGGGGGGATTTTCGTGAGAAGCTGTTCCGCCTCCGTTATCACCGGAGCACCCCGAAAGCCCCGGTCGGAACCTTCCCCTATGCTCCGACCGGCCCCGCCCCCGATGAGACTAACCCCCAGCCTCATCGGGGGCCCTCCGGGAACGATGCGAGCGCCACGACCGGCGCGACCCTGACCGTCCCGGGGCGCTCACGTCACGACCGACGCGAGACCCAACCGTCCCACGGGCACTCAGGTCGCGACCGACGTGAGGCTCGACCGTCTCGGGGACGCTCAGGAGCCTGACACGCACGCGCCCGTCAACCTAGCCTGACAGCCTGCTTGAGGAAGACGACGCCGTCGATCATGTCGAGCTGAGCCGGGTCCAGCGGGAAATAGGCGAAATCGTGGGAGATGCGCGGGGCGGGCTTCGTGATGGCCTCGGCCAGGCGGCGGGCGTCGATGAGAGAGTGGTCCCACGGGAGCGTGGACAGGATGCCCTCGACGGTGTCCGGGGGCGGGGCGTTGTCGCCGACCGTGCCGAGGGCCGAGGCCAGGAAGGCGTACCGGTCGCCCAGGTGCGTCCCGGTGATCGCCCCCGCGCTCCACCACTCCAGCAGCTGGTCGCCGAACGGCATTGAGCTCTTGTTCCGCTGCAGGTGGAGGTTACTGGCGAAGACCAGGGCCGGGCCGTGCTCGGCGACGGCACGCAGGTTGGCGGCCATCATCGCGTCCCGTAGGGCCGACAGCCGGGTCCACCGCGCCGGGGACGCGTCGGCCATCCAGTAGTGGTAACGGAGCAGGCCGGTGGCGGTGCGCCCGTACAGTGCCGCCCGCTCCCTGTCCTCCGGCCTCAGCTGCGGCGCCTGCGTGTCGAGCAGCGCCACCAGGTCGTCGGCGATCAGTCGCAGCCGCTGGGCGTCGGCGGACTGGCCGATCGACTGGGACGGATCCATGGCCGCAGCCTCGTTCGCCCACCGGTCGTCCGGGCCCAGCAGCGTGTCAAGGGTTTCCCTGGTCACTACAGCGCAGGGGAGCGGGCCGTCGAGGAGGGCGTAGAGGGCGGTGAGCGCCTGGCGCGGGCTCGCCGCCCAATACTCCAGAGGGCCGTCGAACCCGAAGAACCGGAGCTTTTCGTCATGCTCCTTGTTGTAGGCCCGCATCCAGCGCACGAGCTCGCGGTTGGCCGGTGACGCGCCGAAGCCGTGGCTGAAGCCGCGTTCCATGACGTCGTCGAGCGTGCCGGCCCCCGTCGTGACGTAGTCGTCCACCACGAGGCCCATGAGACAGTCGCTCTCGATGGCGAACGACCGGTAGCCCTCGTGCTCGACCAGATGCCGGAAGATCTCGTTGCGCAACTCGCCGAGCTCTCCCACGAAGTGCCTGGCCTCGCCCAGGCCGAGCAGCAGGGGCTTGGCGGGAAGCGACCGCAGGAACGCCGAGACGCCCGCGCCGTCGAGCGGCCGGGCCGGGTCCTTGATATCCATACCTTCAACGGTATCGTTGAACTCTCGGTGTAAACTTTCCGGTGGAAATCGCCGTTCACACCGTATGGACCTTCAATCGGTGATGCATCCATGAGGCCAGTGGACCTGGCGCGCGAGCACGGCCTGTCCACCCAGGCGATCAGGAACTACGAGGACGCCGGCATCCTGCCCGCCGCGGAACGCACCGTGCACGGCTTTCGCACCTATACGCCGCTGCACGCGCAAGCCCTGCGCGCGTTCCTCGCCCTCGTGCCCGGGCACGGTCACCAGACGGCAACGTCGATCATGCAGGCGGTCAACCGGGGTGCCACCGAGGACGCGCTGCGACTCATCGACGAGAGCCACGGCCGGCTCCTCGACGACCGCCGCACCCTCCAGGCCGTCGAAGCCGCGCTCCGCGATCTGGCGCCCGTGCCGCAGGAGCGCGGCCACATGTTCATCGGCCCCCTGGCCAGGAGGCTCGGCATCCGCCCTGCCACCCTGCGCAAATGGGAGAACGCCGGGCTGGTCCAGCCGCGCCGCGACCCGCAGACGGGCTACCGGATCTACAGAGCGGCCGACGTACGGGACGTCCGGCTGGCCCACCAGCTCAGGCGGGGCGGCTACCTGCTGGAGCAGATCGCCCCGCTGATCGCTCAGGTCCGCTCCGCCGGAGGCGTCGCCCCGCTGGAGTCGACCCTGCGCGACTGGCAGGCCCGCCTATCCGCCCGGGGCCGCGCCATGCTCAAGGGCGCCGCCGACCTGGACGCGTACCTCTGCGCCCGCGAACCCTGAGGCTGCGGCGTGCTGACAGGACGGAGCCTCAGGGTTCGCGGGCCCTGCCGCCCTCCATGGGCCGGTACGCCCGTCAGCCACGTCCGATCACCTCAGCCGGGGACCGGGAGGCCGAGGTACGTCAGGGGGCCGGGGTCGGGCGGCCGTGGTGGCCGCTCTCCCGTCATCTCAGAGGAGAACCAGCCTCGATCAGTACGCGTCCGCCCCATCCTCGTACACAGGATGAAGCCAGACGGAGTGCAGATCCTGCCCTCTCCGTCCCAGGACGACTCCCGTCGCGACTTCGACCATCTCATCGTCGGCCTCCTCGTCGGGCGCCACGCGGATCCAGCCGTTCGACGGGTCGAACACCGTCTTCCAGCCCTCTTCCCCGGG
Organism: Sphaerisporangium sp. NPDC051011; assembly: GCF_040653595.1. NCBI lineage: Bacteria > Bacillati > Actinomycetota > Actinomycetes > Streptosporangiales > Streptosporangiaceae > Sphaerisporangium > Sphaerisporangium sp. NPDC051011. Next base: position 333,582 of record NZ_JBFAGG010000007.1, read on the forward strand.
TACCGGCTCGGAGACCCCCATCTCGAAGATCTCCTGCGCGGCGATGATCACCCCTCCCGGCCTGGTCGAGGGCCGGGGCAGGGGCCTCTCTTCCCATGCGGAGCGCGGATGGTAGCCCCAGACGTACATAGCGCGGTGCGTGGAGACTCCGACCTCGATCTGGAGGGTGTCTATCACGACGCTCGTGACGCCCTCGTCTCCCATTGCGTGCGCCAGGTCGGCGGGGCTGCTCACATCGAAAGAGAAGCTGTGTTCATCGACGTGGTACCTGAGCAGCCCGTCGAACCGGACGCCCTCCACGCTGTCGAACCTCATTCACCGACTCACTTCTTCCCCACGAAATTGAATTCAGGATTCTGTTGTTCTTGGTTCGAGTCCAGGTACCCCAGCCAATAGATCGTGGAGATTTCCCACCGCCCCGGAATGTAAGGTCAGCCCTTGGGGCAGGGGCAAGCGTGCGTGCGTGGGTCGTCGTCCCGTCCGTGACCAGACTCGCGTCGCCGACCCGGATCGGCCACAATGAGCGGAGGGGGGCGCGATGGCCTGGAGTACGCAGCAGCTTGCCGATCTCGCGGGTACGACCGTCAAGGCGATCCGCTACTATCACCGGATCGGCCTCCTCGACGAACCGCAGCGGGCGGATAACGGCTACAAGCAGTACCAGACCGTCCATCTGCTTCGTCTGCTCGAGATCCGGCGGCTCAACGACCTCGGCGCGTCGCTCGCCCAGATCGGCGAGCTGTACGACGACGACACCGACACGGGTACGGCGATCCGCGACCTCGACGCCGAGCTGGAGGCGACGATCGCGCGGCTGGTCAGCATCCGCGCGGAGCTCGCGACCATCCGCGAGCACGACGCGCCGCTCCACTCGCCGGCCGGGTTCGGCCGCATCGCCGGCCGGCTGTCCGACAGCGACCAGGCGCTGCTGATGGTCCTTTCACGGCTGCTCGACGACCAGGCGCTCGACGACCTCCGTGCCGTGGCGGAGGACCAGACTCCGATCGACGAGGAGTTCAACGCGCTTCCCCCCGACGCCGACGACGACGCGATCAGGGATCTTGCCGCGCGCATGGCGCCAGAGATCCTGCGGCAGCAGGACCGCTTCCCGTGGCTCGCGATTCCGGGGACTGTCTCGCCTCGTGGGGAGGAGTTCTTGGACGACACGATGGCGGGCGTACTGGGCGAGATCTACAGCGTGGCGCAGTTGCGGGTGTTCGTCGAGGTCGTGGCGCAGATCGAGCACCTGCGGGCCGCGCGAGGCGGCCGGCTCGACGCGCGTAGAGGACCACAGGACGGCGCCAGTGCCCTGACCAAGAACGTTCACGGTGGCGGAAGGGCGGCTCAGTAGTAGTACGGGAACTGCTCCCAGTTCGGGGGGCGCTTCTGCAGGAACGCGTCCCTGCCCTCGACCGCCTCGTCCGTCATGTACGCCAGGCGGGTCGCCTCGCCGGCGAACACCTGCTGGCCGGCCAGCCCGTCGTCGACCAGGTTGAAGGCGAACTTGAGCATCCGCTGCGCTTGCGGCGACTTGCCGATGATCTTCCAGCCCCACTCGAGGGCGGTCGCCTCCAGTTCGGCGTGCGGGACGACGCGGTTGACCGCGCCCATCGCGTGCATCTCGGCCGCCGTGTAGTCCTCGCCGAGGAAGAAGATCTCGCGCGCGAACTTCTGGCCGACCATGCGGGCGAGGTAGGCGGAGCCGTATCCGGCGTCGAACGAGCCGACGTCGGCGTCCGTCTGCTTGAAGCGGGCGTGCTCGGCCGAGGCCAGCGTCAGGTCGCACACGACGTGCAGTGAGTGCCCGCCGCCCGCGGCCCACCCGGGTACGACGGCGATCACGACCTTCGGCATGGTGCGGATCAGCCGCTGCACCTCCAGGATGTGCAGCCGGCCGGCCCGCGCCGGGTCGATGGTGTCGGAGGTCTCGCCGCTCGCGTACTGGTAGCCGGACCGCCCGCGGATGCGCTGGTCGCCGCCGGAGCAGAACGCCCAGCCGCCGTCCTTGGGGGAGGGGCCGTTGCCGGTGATCAGCACGCAGCCGACGTCGGAGCTCATCCGCGCGTGGTCGAGCGCCCGGTACAGCTCGTCGACGGTGTGCGGCCGGAAGGCGTTGCGGACCTCCGGCCGGTCGAAGGCGATGCGTACGACCCGCTTGCCGGAGCGGGCCTCCGTCGACCGGTGGTAGGTGATATCGGTGAAGTCGAAGCCCTTCACCTCGCTCCAGGCGGCGGAGTCGAACAGCTCGGAAACATTGACGTCGGACACATTGGCAGAATAGTCATTTCTGATCTGGCCGACGTGCCCAGGCGCCATGATCGACCGGGTACCTGACCGCCTTCCTGTTCCTGCCCTCGCCGCGGCGGGAGGAGATCGACGCCATACGGGTGAACGTAGACCGCCCGTCCGCGAACGGATGGCCCCCGGCAGCCTTCTGGTCGTCTCCCACGGCACCGGGACGGGGTGGCCTTTCGCAGGCCCGCCGACGGGGGGACTCGGGTTCGCCGGCTCCTGGCATGGGCGTCGGGAGCCGGTGGCGTCGAGTGATCCGCGCCTGAGCTGCCGGCGCTCACTCCCCTGGCGGTGCGCCTGGACGTGCCCCGCAGGCTTGACGGAAACCGAGAGCACTGCTCTTGACGATCGGCGCTCTGTTGAGAGAGCATTGCTCTCGAAAGAGAGCGTGCGTCGGCAGGGGTGTGGCGCTCGTTCGTGGACGGCGGGATCGTCGCATCAGGGCTGACACGCGGTACCGAAGGACATGATCATGGGAAAGCACGTCATCGTCGGAGCCGGGCAGATCGGTTCACAACTGGCCGAGCTGCTCGCCGGCAAGGGCCACGAGGTCGTGGTCGTCACCCGATCCGGGTCGGGCCCGGCCGTGCCCCGGGTGTCGCGCGTCGCGGCGGACGCCAGGGACGCCGTCCGCCTCACCCGCGTCGCCGCCGGCGCCGACGCGCTGTACAACTGCGCGAACCCCCCTTACCACCGCTGGCCGCAGGACTGGCCCCCCATCGCGAACGCGCTGCTCACGGCGGCCGAGGGGAGCGGCGCGGTCCTCGCCATCATGGGCAACCTCTACGGGTACGGCCCCGTGGACCGCCCGATGACCGAGGACCTGCCACTGGCGTCGGCCGGTAGCAAGGGCCGCGTCCGGGCCCGCATGTGGGCCGACGCGCTCGCCGCGCACGAGGCGGGGCGCCTGCGCGCCACCGAGCTGCGGGGGTCGGACTTCTTCGGGCCGGGAATGACCGACCAGTCCATCTTCGGTGACCGCTTCCTCGCGCCGGTCCTGGCGGGCAGGACGGCCCGCATCCCGGCCGATCCCGACCAGCCGCACAGCCTGACGTACCTGCCGGACGTGGCGCGGGCCCTGGCGACCGCCGCCACGGACGAGCGCGCGTGGGGCCGCCCGTGGCACGTCCCCACGAGCCCGGCGCTGACGATCCGGCAGATGGCCGAGCGCGTGGCCGCCCTCGGCGGCGCGCCGTCCCCCCGGGTCGCCGCGGTGCCGCACTGGATGATGCGCGCGGCCGGGCTCTTCTCGCCGCTGCTGCGCGAGCTGGAGGAGACCCGCTACCAGTTCGTCCGCCCGTTCGTGGTCGACTCGTCGGCGTTCGAGACGACGTTCGGCGTCCCGCCGACGCCGATGGACGAGGCGTTGAAGGAGACGATCGCCTGGTGGCGTGACGCGAAGGCCGCCTGACCATACCGAAGGCTGCGGAACGGGCGCGGCCCCGGCCCGTTCGGTGGGATCATGCTCGGCTGGATGCCCGGCACGCGCGGCGAACTATATGGGCGATCCCGGCGTCCAATTCTGAGCACGCACCAACGGACGGAGATCCTGTGAAACTTCGCGCACCGGCCACCGCGCTCCTCGCGGCCGCGCTCGTCCCCGCCTTAGTGCTTCCGGCGGCCGCGACCACCTCGGCGAGCGGCGCCGCCGCGACCGCGCGGGGCGCCGCCGCCTCCGCGGGGGACGCCGCCACGTCCACTCGGGGAACCGCCCTGGCGCCGCTCACCGGCGCGGCCGTCTACTACGCCTACAACCGCGGCCTGCGCATCGACCGCTACCAGCCGGGCAAGGGCTTCGCCCGCATGGGCGTCCCGTCGGGCAACTTCCAGTTCTCCGCCTCCCCGGACGGCAAGAAGGTCGCCTGGATCACGATCCGCGGCGAGCTGAAGGTGGGCTGGGGGAGCAAGGTGACGACCGTCGCCAAGGGCGTCCAGGCCGGGGGCCCGTGCGGCACAGCGACGTGGTCGCCCGACTCCCGGCGGGTCGCGTACGTGGGGGCGAGCAACGATGACCTGGCTCCGGTGTCGAGCGTCAACCTCGACGGCACCGGGAGGCACGTGGCGGGCAAGACCATCGGCGTCTGCCACCTGGCCTGGTCGGGGGACGGGCGCTACCTCGCGGGGTACGCGGGCACGGCCGACGCCGTCTACAAGCTGGACGTCAAGACCGGTAAGTCGGTCAAGGTGAAGGGCATCTCCTTCGTGACCCACGTGCAGAGCCTGTCGCCCGACGGGCGCAACGTCATCGTCCACGTGGTCCCCAGGGGCGAGCCGACGGGGGACGGCACCTGGCCGAGCCTGTTCACGCCGACCATCGTCGACACGGTGACGGGGAAGAAGGTGGCGATCCCGGTCAAGGGGCGGCTCGCCGGGGCGTTCTACCTCGCGGACGGGCGCCTGGTCGTCCGCGTCGCCGGCGCCGCGCACAACAGCCTGGTCGTGCTCGACGCCGCCGGCCGTAAGCTCCAGACCCTCGCCGAGCCCGCCAAGGCCAAGGAGTACGGCCTGCTGCAGATCATCCCCTGACGCGGGAGGCCGTCCATCGAGCAGCCGGGCCGGCGCGGCGGCGACGAGCCGCGCCGGCCAGGTTCCGTGGACGGTCACGGCCGCCGGACGGCTGTGAGCTCGCGCGCGCCGGGGCCAGGGTCCGGCCCGCTCTACCGCCACCGCCGACGCCCGCCCTGGTCGAGCCCTCGGCTGAGCGGTGTGGCGGCGCGGGGACGCTCCGGCCGGTGGGGAGTATCCTCCTCGGGCATCCGCGGAGGAAGGGAGTTCGGCGATGACGGCGGCACCTGGCATCCCGCCCCGGCGGGAGGCGCCGCCGGTGAAAGGGCTCGGCTCCTCGCTCGCCTATCTGCTGACCCGCGCCGAGCGGGGCGTCAACCGCGGGCTCGCGGCGGCGCTCGCCGCCGAGGACGTCTCGGTCGAGCAGTGGCGCATCCTCCAGGCGCTGGCGGACGGCCGCGGGCATTCGATGGGCGACCTGGCCGAGGCCGCGCTCATGCCCCACCCCACGCTGACCAAGGCGGTGGACCGGCTCGTGGACCGCGCGGTGGTGTATCGCGGACACGATCCCACAGATCGCCGCAAAGTAGCGGTTTTCCTCGCAAGTCGAGGCAGTGAGCTTCTGGGCCGCCTGGAGGCGGGCATCGCCGAGCACCATCGGGCGATCCTCGCCACCTACGGCGTGGCCCGTACGGAGGAGCTGATGCGCGAGCTGGAGGGCCTGGTCGAGACTTTGGAAGGCTGACCCCGGGCGAGTTCGTGCGTATGGTTCATATCGCTTGCTCTTGAGGGGAGGCCACGTGCCCGATCTGCTGGTGGGCCCGTTGCTGAGGTACGCCGACGAGGCCGGGGCGTCGATCTGGGTGGAGACGAGCGAGCCCTGCGAGGTCACGGTCGAGGCCGGAGGGGTTCGCGCGGCCGAGCGCACGTTCACCGTCCACGGCCACCACTACGCCATCGTCGACGTCGAGGTGGCCGGGCCGTACACCGTCGAGCTGGACGGCCGGGGAGTGTGGCCGCTCGACGGCTTCCCGCCGAGCCGCATCCGCCCGGTCGAGAAGCTCGGGCGGGTCGTGTTCGGCTCCTGCCGCACCAGCGTCCCCCATGACGAGGAGCACACCAGGACGCACGGCGTCGACGTCCTGCGCGCCTACGGCCGCCGCCTGATGCGGGGCGAGGAACCGCCGAGCCTCATGCTGTTCCTCGGCGACCAGGTCTACGCCGACGAGCCGTCCCAGGAGATGCTCGGCTTCATCCGCTCCCGCCGGCAGGACGGCCCCGACGAGATCGTGGGCTTCCAGGAGTACGCCGAGCTGTACCGCCAGGCGTGGACCGACCCGGTCGTGCGCTGGGTGCTGTCGACCGTCCCGACCGCGATGATCTTCGACGACCACGACGTGCGCGACGACTGGAACACCTCCGAGACCTGGCGCCGGCAGATGGCCGGGGTGCCGTGGTGGCCGGCCCGGGTCGTCTCGGCGCTCGGCGCGTACTGGGTGTACCAGCACCTGGGGAACCTCTCGCCGTCCGAGCGCGAGGCCGACCCCGTCTACGCGGCGATCCGCGCGGGCGGCGACGCCGACGGCGGCGCGCTCCTCGACGCGTTCGCCGAGCGGGCCGGCCAGGACCCCTCCTCCGCGCGGTGGAGCTACTCCCGCGACATCGGCGGGACGCGCCTGGTCATGCTGGACACCCGCAGCGCCAGGAAGCTGGACCGCGGCGACCGCCGCATGCTGGACGAGGACGAGTGGTCCTGGTTCGCCGAGCGGGCCACCGGCGGCGTCGACCACCTGCTCATCGGCTCCTCGGTGCCGGTCTTCCTGCCGAGCGGCATCTTCGACGTCGAGAGCTGGAACGAGGCCGTCGCCGACGGCGCGTGGGGACGCCGGGCGTCGCGGGTGGCCGAGAAGATCCGCCAGGCGCTCGACCTCGAACACTGGGGCGCGTTCCGCAAGTCCTTCGACGCGTTCGGCCGCGTCCTGGTCGACGTCGCCGCGGGGCGCCGGGGACGGGCGCCCGCGACGATCGTCCTGATGTCGGGGGACGTGCACTACTCCTACCTCGCCGCGGCCCGGCCGGTCTCCGCCGGCCTCGGCTCCGCGCGCATCTACCAGGCCGTGTGCTCGCCGATCCGCAACCCCCTGAGCCGCACGCTGCGCCTGGCCAACGTGATCGGCTCGCTCGGGGTGGCGAGCCTGGCCGGCGTCCTGCTGGTCCGCACGGCCGGGCTTCCCCGCCGCGAGTTCCGGTGGAAGATCACGGGCGGCCCGTGGTTCCCCAACGCCCTCGCGTCCCTGGAACTGGACGGCCGCTCGGCCGCCGTCCGCTGGCACACCGCCCGCCCCGACTTCGAAGAGCTGGCCCGCGTCCCCCTGACCTCCTGAGGACGCACGGCCGGCGGCGGCGCCCGGCTACCGGTCGCGCCCGGCGGCGTGCGCCAGTTCGTCCAGGGCCTCGGCCAGGCGGTCGACGGCCCAGTTCAGGTCCTCCTCCGACACCACCAGCGGCGGCGCGAGGCGGATCGTCGAGCCGTGGGTGTCCTTGGCGAGCACGCCGCGGCGCATCAGCGCCTCGCACACCTGGCGGCCGGTGCCGAGCCTCGGGTCGATGTCCACGCCCGCCCACAGGCCGCGCCCGCGGACCGCGACGACGCCGTGGCCGCCCTCGCCCACCGGTCCGACCAGCGCGCGGAGCCGCTCATGCAGGACGGTGCCCAGCTCACGGGCCCTGGCCTGGAACTCGCCGGTTCCGAGCAGCCGGACGACCGTCTCGCCCACGGCGCAGGCCAGCGGGTTGCCGCCGAACGTCGAGCCGTGCTGGCCCGGCTTGATGACGCCGAGGACGTCCTCGTTCGCCGCCACCGCCGAGACCGGGACGACGCCGCCGCCGAGCGCCTTGCCCAGCACGTACATGTCCGGGACGACGCCTTCGTGGTCGCAGGCGAAGGTGTCGCCGGTGCGGCCGAGGCCCGACTGGATCTCGTCGGCGACGAACAGCACGTTGTTCTCGTCGCAGATCTGCCTGACCTGGGCGAGGTAGCCCGCCGGGGGCACCAGCACGCCGGCCTCGCCCTGGATCGGCTCCAGCAGCACGGCGACGGTGTTCGCGTCGATCGCCTCCCGGATCGCCTCGGCCGAGCCGTACTTGACGATCCTGAAGCCGGGCGTCGCCGGGCCGAAGCCGTTGCGGGCGTCCGGATCGGTGGAGAAGCCCACGATCGTGGTGGTACGACCGTGGAAGTTGTCCTCCATGACGATGATGTTCGCCTGGTCCGGCGCGACGCCCTTGACCTCGTAGCCCCACTTGCGGGCCACCTTGATCGCGGTCTCGACGGCCTCGGCGCCGGTGTTCATCGGCAGGATCATGTCCTTGCCGCACAACTCCGCCAGCCCCTGGCAGAACGCCGCGAACCGGTCGTGGAAGAACGCCCGGCTGGTGAGCGTCAGCCGCTGGAGCTGGTCCTGGGCCGCCTGGAGGATCGCGGGGTTGCCGTGGCCGAAGTTCAGCGACGAGTAACCCGCCAGGCAGTCGAGGTACCGGCGCCCCTCGACGTCGGTGACCCACGCGCCGCGCGCCTCGCGCACGACGACGGGCAGCGGGTGGTAATTGTGCGCGCTGTGGCGCTCGCTGAGCCCGATCAGCTCTGCGGTGGTGGGTGAACTGGTCATGCGCGGATCTCCAGGGTGCAGCACTTCGGCCCTCCGCCGGCCTTGCGCAGCTCGCTCAGGTCGACGGGGATGATGTTCAGGCCCCGGCGCTTCAGTTCCAGCGACAGGTCGGCCGCCTCGGCGTTGATCACGACGTTGCGGCCGTCGCTGACCGCGTTCAGGCCGAGCACGGCGGCGTCCTCGGCGGAGGCGAGCACCGCGTCGGGGAACATGCGCCGCAGCACCTCCTGGCTGCCGCGCGAGAAGGCGCCGGGGTAGTAGGCGACGTTCGAGCCGTCGATCGGGAACAGCGCGGTGTCAAGGTGATAGTAACGCGGGTCCACGAGCTGGAGCGTCACGACCGGGACGCCGAGGAACTCCTGGGCCTCCTTGTGCGCGGTGATCGCGGTGCGGAAGCCGGTGCCCGCGAGGATCACGTCGTCCAGGGTGAGGAAGTCGCCCTCGCCCTCGTTGGTCTGCGTCGGCTCCATGACGGTGCCGTAGCCGTGCTCCTGGAACCAGCGCAGGTAGGCGGGTCCTTCGGGGCCGCGCTCGACGCTCGCGAAGCGCGCGCCGTACACCCGGCCGCCGACGACCAGGGCGCCGTTGGCGGCGAAGACCATGTCCGGCAGGCCCGGGATCGGATCGATGAGGCTGACGGTGTGACCCAGTTCCTCATAGGCGCCCTTGAGCCGCTCCCACTGCTGGACGGCGGTCGCCGCGTCGGCGCCCGCGTCCGGGTCCATCCAGGGGTTGATCGCGTACTCGACAGCGAAATGGTCGGGACGGCACATGAGGTAATGCCGGGTGTGGGCCATCTATCACTCCGTCGGAAAATGGCTGGTCGGGGATGAGATCAGCCTAGAAACGGGTAGTGGTCCCGGCCAGGTGCGGAGCTTGCGCGCCATCATGGATCGGTTGCGTCGTAAAGGGCATTTGCGGCGATTCGTTGCGTTGGTCGCCGCTGTGGTTTACGGGGCGATGCCGCTGCGGGCGTTCGGCGTGTCAATGAGCCGCGACAGCACGATCGCGCTCTTGGTGCGCACGACGAAGGGCTCGGCGGCCACCCGCTCGATCACCTGCTCGACGTGCCGGACGTCGGTGGCGCGGATGTGCAGCAGCGCATCGGCCTCGCCGGTGATCGTGCAGGCCGAGATGACCTCGGGGTGGCGCGCGACCGCCGTGCCGATCTCGGCGGGGGAGGTCTTCCCCCGGCAGAACAGCTCGACGTACGCCTCGGTGGTCCAGCCGAGCGCCGAGGGGTCGACCCGGGCGGTGAAGCCGGTGATCGCGCCCGTGCTCAGCAGCCGGTCGACGCGGCGCTTCACCGCCGGGGCCGACAGGCCGATCCGCTGCCCGATCTCGGCGTACGTCGAACGGGCGTCCTCGACGAGGGCGCCGACGATCGCCCGATCAAGCGCATCCAGCTCCACGGGCACCTGTATACAGCGCGTTCGGCCGTGACACACAGTCAGGGGGTCACGGCTAGGCCTTGTCGGCCTCGCCGGTGGCCTGTTCCATGGCCTCTTCGGGGGAGGCCTCCAGGTCGTCGGAGGCCTGGGCGGGGGAGGCCTGCTTGTCCAGGCGGACCCAGCTCGTGACGCTCTCGACGGCGAACAGGACGCCGAGGTAGACGCACATCACGGCGACCACCCAGTCCAGCACGCCGAGCGCCGCGCCCGCGCCGAGCAGCAGCAGGCGGACCTCCCAGCCGAGGCCCGCCTGGAACACCCAGGGCGCGGGCCAGATGCTCTGCCGCGTGCGGTACACCGTGTCGTAGGTGTGGTAGCCGACCACGTAGATCAGCACGAACAGCAGCCACTTGGGCGTGTCCGCGGCCAGGCCGAGCAGGATGATCGTCAGGAACTCGGTGCCGCGGATCAGCGGCGGGACCAGCCAGTCGAACCGGCCGAGGTGGTCGCGCGGCGCGGTCGGGACGACCAGGACGACCATCGCGAGCACGGGCAGGAGCACGGCCGGGCCGGAGCCGTCCCCGAGGACGCCGGTCACGCCGGCGGCCACGACGGCGAGCAGCGAGGCGAGCGCGGCCGGCACCGGGGGCAGGCCCGGGCCCATGCGGTCGCGCAGCACCGCGACGAGCGGGCCGTCGTCCCGGTAGGCGAGCAGGCGGGCCGTCTGGACGCGGCGGCGTTCCTCGTCCGGGTCGGCGACGGCGGGGGCGGCCTGCGGTTGGGTGATCATGCGAGCGACCTCATGAGACGTCCGGTCAGGGTGTAGGCGGCGGCGATGCCGCCCCAGATCACGAGCGTCAGGAACGTGACCCGGGGCTCGAACACGGCCGCGGTGATCGCGATGGCGGCGAACCGCTCGCCGATCGGGAAGACGATCATCTTGCGCGCCCAGTGGACGGCGCGGAACCGCCCGGCGCGCGTCCAGAGCTTGAGCAGGCCGCGCACGCCGCCGGTGCGGGTGGCGCGGCGCTTCTCCAGCGCGTCGCGCAGCGGCCGGTCGTCGGCGACGGTCAGCGCCAGCGTCGGCAGCGGGACGGGCGGCCTGCGCCGGTTGGCCACGCCGAACGAGAAGTCCAGCAGGTGGCGCACCGACTGCACCGACAGCGCGACCAGCGCCAGCGTCCACACGTCGCCCTGGCCCGCCACGATCGAGCCGACGGCGAGGCCCGCGAACACGACGTACTCCTTGGCGCGGTCGAACGTCGCGTCCAGCCACGCGCCGAGCACGCCGAACTTGCGGGCGTAACGGGCGAGCTGGCCGTCCACGCAGTCGAACACGAACGCGAAGTAGATCAGCAGGCCGCCGGCGACCGCCCCCGTGCGCGTGCCCGTGGCGAAGGCCGCCGCCGACAGCACGCCGAGCGCGATGGAGATCAGCGTCACCTGGTTGGGGGTGAGGCCGCGCCGGGCCGCCCAGCGGGCGATGAAGCGCGAGTAGGTGCTCACGAAGTACGTGGTGAAGAAGCCGTCGGCGCCCTTGACCGCGTTGTTGAGCCGCGCGCGGTCCTCGTCGTAGCCCGCCATGGCGGCCACGGCGGCGTCGGCCTCGGCCTGCGAGGCGGTGCGGGCGAAGAACAGGTCTCTGCGGCCGCGGACGCCGACCGACACGCCCCTGCGGACCAGCCCGAGTACCAGGAGCTGGACGAGGTCGTCCTCCGGGCCGAACAGGTGGGCCATGCCGGCGAGCTCGCGGGCCGCCTCGGCGAGGGTGGCGGCGTGGCGCGCCTGGACGTGCAGCGGGCCGAGCAGGATCGCGTTCGGCCGGGTGACCGCGTGGTAGGCCGAGCCGACCGACACCACTCGCGTGCGGCTCACCCGCGCCCGGACCGCCAGGCCCTCCAGGACGCGGTCGCCGATCTCGGGCTGGGCGTCCTCGATGGGGACGTCATCCTGGATCGGTTCGCCGTTCTCGTCCTCCTCGCGCGGCTCCCGGGAGACCAGGGCGAGCGCGCCGCGCTTGGCCTTGGTGATCTGGTAGATCAGCTCGTCGTGGATCACCGCGCCCGAGGGGATCAGGAACAGGTTGTCGTCCGCGCGCTCGGCGGCGTCGGCCAGGGCGCGCAGGTCACCCGCGAGATCGGCGGACTCCACGACCTGGCCTGGACGCCGCCGGTGGTCCTCGGCGTCGCCGGGCCGGACGATGGCGAGCGGCTCGGGGTCCACGGCGGCGACCTGGCCGTACAGCCGGTCGAGGACGCTGGGGGAGCCGGGGAGCGACGTCAGCGCCAGGCGGGCGGGCGGGACGTACGGCTCGGGGGAACCGATCGGGCCGGGCGAGGAGCCCAGCAGGACCACGCGGGTCATGTCACCCTTTCAGGCAGCGGGCGGGGAGCGGCGGCGGACGTAAAAGGCGTCGCCAGGGGGAAAAGTTTAGTGACTGTTCGCCTGGAGGATGCCATCCAGGGTTGACCCGAGATCGATTCGTCGCTTGGCGGGGTCAGATCACGTTTAACCCATAGTTAGGTCTTTTGCGAAATTTGTCCACATTCTTAGATTCGCCGGGTCGTCATCCAGGGCGCCGGACGCCGGTGAGGTCGCATCGCGGTCCCCACACGTCTCTAGACTGGGCAGGTGAACCTCTACCGCGACGAGGGCATCGTGCTGCGCACCCAGAAGCTGGGCGAGGCCGACCGCATCGTCACGGTCCTGACCAAGCGCATGGGCAAGGTCCGCGGGGTCGCCAAGGGCGTCCGGCGCACCATGTCCCGGTTCGGCGCTCGGCTGGAGCCCTTCACCCACGTCGACGTCCAGTTCCACACCGGGCGCTCCCTCGACGTGGTCACGCAGGTCGAGACGCTCAGGCCGTACGGCGAGGCGCTGGTCTCCGACTACCCGCGCTACACCGCGGGCACCGCCATGCTGGAGACCGCCGACCGGCTGGTCATGGGCGAGAAGGAACCCGCGCTGCGGCAGTTCCTGCTGCTGGTCGGCGGGCTGCGCACCCTCGCGGACGGCGGCCACGAGGCCAGGCTCGTCCTCGACGCCTACTTCCTGCGCTCCCTGGCCGTCGCCGGGTACGCCCCGGCGCTCGACTCCTGCGCCCGCTGCTCGACCCCCGCGATCAGGGCCTTCGCCATCCCCGCCGGCGGCGTGGTCTGCGGCGGGTGCCGTCCGCCCGGCGCCGCCGTCCCCGCCGCTGAGACGATCGGCCTCATGATCGCGCTCACGCGCGGAGACTGGGCGTCCGCCGACGCCTCCGAGCAGCGCCATCGCGCCGAATGCAGCGGCCTGGTCGCGGCTTACCTGCAATGGCACCTCGAACACGGAATACGCTCGCTACGACACGTCGAGCGCGTCTGAGACCGCCTGGTCGTCGGCGGCACTCCCGACACCTACAGGAGAAGCAGATCGTGAACGTCCGCCCGCCCTCCCCCCACCCCTCAGGAGCCGTGCCCCCGAACATCCCGCGCGACCTGATCCCCCGCCACGTCGCCATCGTCATGGACGGCAACGGGCGCTGGGCCAAGTCCCGGGGGCTGCCGCGCACGGAAGGGCACCGGGCGGGGGAGGCGTCGCTGTTCGACGTGATCGAGGGGGCCATCGAGCTCGGCATCCCCAACCTGTCCGCCTACGCCTTCTCCACCGAGAACTGGCGGCGCTCGCCCGACGAGGTGCGGTTCCTCATGGGCTTCAACCGCGACGTGATCCGCAGGCGCAGGGACGAACTGAACGCCATGGGCGTGCGGGTGCGCTGGGCCGGGCGGCCGGGGCGCCTGTGGAAGAGCGTCATCGGCGAGCTCGAGGATGCCGAGCGGATGACGCGGAACAACAGCACGCTGACCCTGCAGTTCTGCGTGAACTACGGCGGCAGGGCCGAGATCGTCGACGCCGCCGTCCGCCTCGCCGAGGACATCGCCGCCGGGCGCGTCAAGGCGTCCAAGGTCACCGAGCGCACCTTCGCCCGCTACCTGGACGAGCCGGAGATCCCCGACGTCGACCTCTTCGTGCGCTCCTCGGGCGAGCAGCGCACGTCCAACTTCCTGCTCTGGCAGTCCGCGTACGCCGAGATGGTCTTCCTCAACCAGCTCTGGCCCGACTTCGACCGCCGCGACCTGTGGCAGGCCTGCGAGATCTACGCCAAGCGCGACAGAAGGTACGGCGGCGCCGTCCCGAACTCGGTGTGATCAGGCGCGCCTGCGGGCCCGGTACGCGGCGACGTGCATGCGGTTGCCGCAGGTGCGGCTGTCGCAGTAGACGCGGGAGCGGTTGCGGGACTCGTCCATGAACACCTTGTCGCAGTCCGGGGCGGCGCAGGTGCGCAGGCGCTCCCACTCGCCCTCGACGAGCAGGTGGGCCAGCGCGACCCCGAAGTCGGCCGCCAGGTGATCGGCCACCGAGGACCCCGGCGCGAAGTAGTGCACGTGCAGCGGGAAGCCGTCGTGCTCGGTGAGGTGGGCGGTGATCGGCGTGCGGTCCAGCAGGACGTTCAGCCGCTCGACGGCCACGGCGGCGTCGGGCGCGGCGAACAGCTCGTGGAAGGTGGCCCGCAGGGCGCGCACCTGCGCGAGGTCGGCCGCCCCGACGCTCTCGATGCCGCTCACCCGGTGACGCCGCAGATAGGCCTCCAGCTCGGCGATGTCGGTGAGCCAGTCGGGGCCGCCGGTCTCGGGCGCGGAGTTGATCAGGTCGGCGACGGCCGCGAGCGAGAGCAGCATGTCATGGCTCAACGGCATGTGCTTCCCCTAGGACGGGCACGGACAGGCACGGACGGGGCGCGGACGGGCCGCGCGCGGGGCTGGGCCGTTTGCGAGGCACGGCCGGGCCGCCCTCCGGATTCCCCTTCCCGGAAGGGTATCCCGTCATCCCGGCCCCGGGAGGCGATCAGCCCGCCGAGGCGATCGACGCGCAGGACCCGCAGGTGCCGAAGACCTCGACGGTGTGCGTGATCGCCGTGAAGCCGTGCTCGGCGCCCACGGCCTCCGCCCACCGCTCGACGGCGGGCCCGGCGACCTCCACCGTGCGCCCGCAGCGGCGGCAGACCAGGTGATGGTGGTGGGTGCCGGTGGCGCAGGCCCGGTAGACCGACTCGCCGTCGTCGGTGCGCAGCACGTCGACCTGGCCCGCGTCGGCCAGCGACTGCAGCGCGCGGTACACGGTGGTGAGGCCGATCTTCGCCCCGTCGGCGCGCAACTCGGCGTAGATGTCCTGCGCGCTGCGGAAACCCTCGCTCCGGACGAGGATCTCGCGTACGGCTTCACGACGGCTCGTCAAAGGCTGGGCTCCTTCGCACGGCGTGGGCGTGGTCACGGGCCGGCCTCCCGAGCGCGGCCCCGCCGTACGAATCTACCCACGCCCAGGGCGAGGACGAACCCGCCGAGCGCCAGAAGGACGATCGCCGCCCCCGGCGCCACGCCCGCGTAGAACGCGGACGTGAGCCCGCCGACCGTCGCCGCCACGCCGAGGCCCATCGCCAGCAGCATGGTGGTCACGAAGCCCCGGGTGACCTGCTGGCTGGTCGCCACCGGCACCACCATCAGGGCACTGACGAGCAGCAGCCCGACCACCCGCATGGCGATCACGACGGTCAGCGCGGCGGTCACGGCGATCAGCAGGCTGAGGAAGCGCACCGGCAGCCCGTTGACCCGCGCGACCTCCTCGTCCTGGCACAGCACGAACAGCTCGCGGCCGAAGACCGCCACCACGCCGAGCACGAACAGGGCCAGCACGGCGATCACCCACACGTCCTGGGCGCTCACGCTGCTGATCGAGCCGAACAGGTAGGAGGTCAGCGTGGAGTTGCTGCCGCCGGGGGCGAGGCCGATGAGCAGCACGCCGCCCGCGATGCCGCCGTAGAACAGCAGCGCCAGCGCGACGTCGCCCGTCGTACGGCCCCGCGCGCGGACCAGCTCGATCGCGACGGCCCCGACGACCGCCACCACGACGGCGGTGAGCACAGGGGCGGTGCCGGTGAGGAAGCCGAGGGCCACGCCGGTGAGGGCGACGTGGCCGATGCCGTCGCCGAGCAGGGCCAGGCGCCGCTGGACGATGAACGTGCCCACCGCGGGCGCGGACAGGCCGACGAGCAGCGCGGCGATCAGCGCCCGCCACATGAAGTCGTACTGGAGCATCTCGATCATCGCGCGGACCCCGGCGACCCCTCGTAGGCGTGGGGGTGCTGGTGGCCGTCCGGCGGGGGCGCGCCGTCGTGGGCGACCAGCCCGTCGCGCAGGACCACCGCGCGGGTGATCAGCGGCGCCATCGGGCCGAGCTCGTGCGCCACCAGCAGCACCGTCTTGCCCTGCTCGACCAGCGTGGCGAGGGTGGCCGCCAGGTGACGCTGGCTCTCGGCGTCGACGCCCGCCGTCGGCTCGTCCATGACGAACGTGTCCGGGTCACCGGCGAGGGCGCGGGCGATCAGCACCCGCTGCTGCTGGCCGCCCGACAGCCACCCGACGGGATCGCCCGCGCGGGAGGTGAGGCCCACCGCGTCCAGGGCCCGCGCGACGGCGGCGCGGTCGGCGGACCCGGCGCGGCGCAGGCGGCTCTGGCGGGCGACCCGCCCGGACGCGACGACCTCACGGACGGTCGCGGGCACGCCCCCGCCGACCGAGAGGCGCTGCGGGACGTAGCCGATGCGCCACCAGTCGCGGAACCGGGCCGGCGGCACGCCGTACAGCTCGGTGGAGCCGCCAGAGAGCGGGGCCAGGCCGAGCAGGGCGCGGATCAGCGTGGACTTGCCGGAGCCGTTGGCCCCGAGCACGGCGACGACCTCGCCGGTGGTCACGCGCAGGTCGATGCCCCGCAGCACGGGACGGCCGTCGAGCGCCACCCGGCCCTGGGCCATGGCGAACGCGGCCGAGGTGGCCGCCTGCCGCGGCGCCACGCCGGTGGCCTGCGCTGATCGGGCCTGTGCTGATCGGGTCATGGGCATCCAAGTGCGGTGCGGAGCGCGGAGAGGTTGGCGCGCGCGGCGGACAGGTAGTCACCCCCGGAGGGACGGCTCTCGATCGGGTCGAGGACCGCGACCTTCGCCCCGACCTCGCCGGCGAGGACCTCGGCGACCTTGGGGCTGACGAGTTCTTCGGTGAAGATGGTAGTCACCCCTTCCCGGCGGGCGGTCCCGGCCACCTCGGCGAGCCGTGCGGGGGAGGGTTCGGCGTCCGGGTCGATGCCGCTGATGCCGACCTGCTTGAGCTTGTAGCGGTCCGCGAGGTAGCCGAAGGCGGTGTGGCTGGTCACCAGGGTGCGGTTCCTGCACCCGGCTAGGGACCGCTGGAACTCGGCGTCCAGCGCGGTCAGGTCACCGGCCGCCGCGGTGGCCCGTGAGGCGTACGCCGCGGCGTGGGCGCCGTCGGCCCGGCCGAGCCGCTCGCCGAGCTTGGTCACGGCGGTGGCGAGGCGCGCCGGGTCGAGCCAGACGTGCGGGTCGTAGTCGTGCCGCTCCCCGGACTCCCCGGCGCGCTGCCCGGCGGTGGCCGGGATCGTGGTGATCACGGAGGCGACGTCGAACGCCTTGTCCGCGGCGTGCTCCTGGACGGCCTCGTCGACCGCGGGCTGGACCCCTTTGATGTAGACGACGAGATCGGCGTTCTCGATGTCGGCGATCTGGCGCGGCGTCAGCTCAAGGTCGTGCGGCTCGACGCCGGGCTGGGTGAGCCCGGTGACCCGCGCGTCCGGCCCGCCGACCCGGGTGGAGATCCATTCCAGCGGATAGAACGCGGCGAGGACCGTGGGCCTGCCTCCCGACTCCTCCGCCGAGGCGGTCACGCCCCCGGAGCACGCCGCAGTGGCGAGGAGCGCGCCGGCGCCGGCGATCGCGGCGGCCCGGCGGAGGCGCGTGGGACGTTGGGGGCGGCGGTATTCGGACGAAAAGGGCGACACGTTCACGAGTATGCTTCAGAATGAAAACCGTTGTCAAAATCGCCTGTCGCACCCGAAAACCCCCGCGGGGGCTAAAAAATCAGTCCGAATCGTTCTGCGGCCAGCAGAACCACGAAAGTCGCGAGCGCCACCCGCAGGAATCTGGCCCAAGGCCCCAGCGACGGCCAGGACATGTACGCGAGCCAGGCCACGAAGCCGAGCACCGGCAGCGCGGCGATCCCGCCCCGCCAGTCGGGCACGGCGAGGGCCACCAGCAGCAGCACGACGAGGACGACGGGGAGGATCCAGCGCGGCAGCCCGTACAGGTAGACCAGCGGGGCGGCGCTCTTCAACTCGACCGCGCGGCGCACGCCCGTGGCGCCCGGCGTGAGGAAGTGCTCGCCGCGCGGCAGGGGCCTCGGCGCCGGACGGCCCTGGCCGCCCTTCGCGCCACCGGCCGGTCGGCGGGCGAGCGGGTGCGCCGGGACGGAGCGCCGCGGCGCGCCTGAGGAGGACGCCGAGGAGTCGGCGGGTTGGTGCTTGTCGGCCACGGTTCGAGCCTAACGGGGCCGGGCCCGCCAGGGCACCCCACGGGTGCTGGCATGCTGAACGGCATGTTCGCGGTCATCAGGTACTCGGTCCCGCAGGCGCGCGCCGAGGAATTCGCGCTCAGCGCCAGTTCCATATTGGACGTCCTGGCCGCGCAGGCCGGCTATCGCGGCGGGCACATCGGCAGGTCGGTGGACGAGCCCAACCTGTGGGCGGTGGTCAGCGAGTGGGACGGCGCGGGCTTCTACCGGCGCGCCCTGTCGGCGGCGCGCATGCAGATGTACCCGACGATGAGCCTGATGATCAACGAGCCGAGCGCCTTCGAGATCCTGGTCAGCAACCCCTGACCTGCCGGGACCGCCTAAAAAGGGCGCCCCGAACACGCCGAGCAGAGCGAGGCCATGGGCACCGTTCGGGGCGCGGCGGTGTTCTGGAGGAGGAGGGAGGAAGGGTGAGGAACGAGCCCTTCCGAGTGACGACGGAAGAACATCGCCTCCGGGCGCCCCGAACCGCCGTGCCGGAGGCGCGGCCATGGGCACTGTCGCGTCCCGGATTCCCCTAAGCTTGGTGTGATCGAGCAGGTGACGCGCCCTGCGATCGTTCGACCCAACCCCGACCGCCAGCCGGATGGAGATTCTTGATGGCCCGCCGTACCGACATCATGGACACGATCGTCAGCCTCGCAAAACGCCGGGGCCTCGTGTACCCGTCGAGCGAGATCTACGGAGGCCTGCGCGCGTCCTGGGACTACGGCCCGCTCGGCGTCGAGCTCAAGAACAACGTCAAGCGCGAGTGGTGGAAGTCCATGGTCCAGGCCCGCGAGGACGTCGTGGGCCTCGACTCCTCGGTGATCCTCGCCCGCGAGGTGTGGGAGGCCAGCGGCCACGTCAAGGAGTTCGTCGACCCGCTGACCGAGTGCCAGTCCTGCCACAAGCGCTTCCGCGCCGACCACCTCGAAGAGGCCTACGCCGAGAAGCACGGCGGCAAGGCCCCCGAGAACGGCCTGTCCGACCTGACGTGCCCCAACTGCGGCACCAAGGGCGCCTTCACCACCCCGCGCATGTTCAACGGCCTGCTCAAGACCTACCTCGGCGCCGTCGAGGACGAATCGGGCCTGGCCTACCTGCGGCCCGAGACCGCGCAGGGCATCTTCATCAACTACCTCAACGTCCAGCAGTCCTCGCGCAAGAAGATCCCGTTCGGCATCGGCCAGATCGGCAAGTCGTTCCGCAACGAGATCACGCCGGGCAACTTCATCTTCCGCACCCGCGAGTTCGAGCAGATGGAGATGGAGTTCTTCGTCAAGCCCGGCTCGGACGAAGAGTGGCACCAGTACTGGATCGACGAGCGCTACCAGTGGTACCTCGGCCTCGGCATCAACAGTGACAACCTCCGGCTGTACGAGCACCCGAAGGACAAGCTGTCGCACTACTCCAAGCGCACCGTCGACATCGAGTACCGCTTCAACTTCACCGGCTCCGAGTGGGGCGAGCTCGAAGGCGTCGCCAACCGTACCGACTTCGACCTCAGCACCCACGCAGCCGCCTCCGGCACCGACCTGTCGTTCTTCGAGCAGGACTCCGGCGAGCGCTACGTGCCGTACGTCATCGAGCCGGCCGCGGGCGTCGACCGCTGCGCGCTCACCTTCATGATCGACGCGTACACGGTCGACGAGGCCCCCAACGCCAAGGGCGTCATGGAGCAGCGCACGGTCATGCGCCTTGACCACCGCCTCGCGCCGGTCAAGGCCGCCGTCCTGCCCCTGTCGCGCAACGCCGACCTCTCGCCGAAGGCCCGCGACCTCGCCGCCCAGCTCCGCCGCCGCTGGAACGTCGAGTTCGACGACGCCGGGGCCATCGGCCGCCGCTACCGTCGCCAGGACGAGATCGGCACGCCGTTCTGCATCACGGTCGACTTCGACACTCTCGAAGACCAGGCCGTGACGGTCCGCGAGCGCGACTCGATGGCCCAGAAGCGCATCGCCCTCGACCAGGTCGACTCCTACCTCCGCCAGCACCTCAACGACTGAGGGCGGCGATCGCCCGCGGGCGCCCGTGCCGGCACCAAGTGCCGCGGGCGCCCGCGCCGTTTCACCGACCGGCGCCGAGGCGCTCCTACGGGCAGGTGCGTCCGTCCGCGGCCGCCGTGCACTGGACGCCCGGCTCGCGGTCCCCGAGGCCGTCGGCCAGGTCCGGCACGGCCGCTCCCAGAGACAGCACGGCCCACAGTACGAGCGCCGGCCGTCTGCCGCGCCGCATCCTCATGGCATCCCCCTCGGTCCCCTCAGCTGAAAGCTAGCGAGCCGGACCGTGGGGGAATATTTTCTCGAAAGTTGTGGAACGACTCCGTGATATCGCGCGGTATCGTCGTCCGCATATCGAGGGATATGCCCGTTGTATCCCGCTTGGTAATGGCAGCGGGTTGCTGTTGCTCAGATAGCCGAATGACTGATTTATCTGCTTATGTGGTGAACTGACGTGCACGACACCGACATCGCGAAGTCACGGTGATTCCATGGGCTCTTCATGGCCCGGCCATCGGTGAGGTCGAAGATTATCGGTCGGCTCGGCCGATTCTCGGCCCGGCTCACTCCAGGACATCCGGGAGATCACGTGAGCGGTGTCACCTTGGACGAATACGACTGGTTCTCCACCAGCGACCTCGGCTTCTGCTTCACCTTCGTGCGCGGTCTCACGCCCGAGGAGGCCTTCCAGCGCATCGGCGTCGAGTTGCTGACCGACGAGAACGAGGACGACGAGGACGTCCTCGGGGGAGTGCTCCGCGCGGAGTCCGCCGACGGGGGCGCCCTGCTGATCGAGGAGAACGGGTACGCGGGCACGATGGACGAGCTGCTGCGGCCGCTGTCGGCGGGCACCGCCGTGGCCAGCGTCTTCCGCAACGGCGAGTTCGACCAGACCTTCGTGTACTACGAGGACGGCAGGGAGATCCTGGGCTTCGACCCCCAGTTCCCCGGCGACTCGCGCTCCGGCGCCGAGCCCGACCGGCACCTCGGGGACATGCGCGACCTCGGGCTGGTCGCCGAGGACGGCGAGGACGGGCCGGACGCGGGTGTCGAGGCGGCCCTGGCGCTGGCCGAGCGCCTCACCGGTGTCCGCGCCACGCCCGACGAGCTCGAGGGATCCGGCGGCCTGGGCCGCATCGGCCTGAAGGGCATCCTGCCCGACTACTGATCGCCGCCGGCCTGGTCACCCGGCCACTTCGCCGCGGGGCGCCTTCACCGCCGAGGGCAGCAGGTCGACGTCGTCGGCCATCACGTACGCCACGCGGTGCCCGAGCTGGATCTGGTAGTACACCGTGCGGCCCCTGACCACCCGGTGCGTGGCCGGGTCGAACGTCACCGCGTAGTAGTACTCCCCGCGCAGGGCCGCCCCCACCGAGTACCGCTGCCCCTCGGGGATCGTGTACTGCAGCGGCACGATCGCCTGCACCGGGACGTTCGGCGGGTAGGCCTCCGGCTCCGGGTACGCCCGGCCGTACACCGGCGCGGCGGACAGCCCCCGCCTCGGCGTCACCACCAGCCCGGACGCGTTCACCGCCGTCGGCCGGTCGTGCGGGTTGCGGAACCAGGCGAGCCGGCCGAGGTACCAGATGGCCGTCCAGTCGCCGCGCCGCCCCGCGAGGGCGAACTGCTGGCCGGTGGTCGCCCGTGCCCCGTGGTCGTACACGTCGTACGTTGACTCGCCCGGCTTGCGTCCGATGTCCCGTACCAGCGGCGCGTCCTGGTTCGGCTCGGTGTGCAGGCGCACCGACGCCGAGCCGTGCGGCGGGCAGTCCACGCCCGGTCGCTCGCAGCCGGTGTAGCGGGGGCGGTGGCGGGCGTAGTCGGTCCTGATCGTCACCAGCCCGCCGCGCGGGCCCGCCGTGGCACGGAAGGGGCGGCCCAGCAGCTCGAAGTAGTGGCCCCAGTCCCAGTACGGCCCCGGGTCCACGTGCATGCCCGCGACCGTCGCCGACGTGGTGCCCGGTACGTTGTCGTGGCCGAGGATGTGCGCCCTGTCCAGCGGGATGTCGTACTTTTTCGCGAGATAGCGCACCAGCCGGGCGGAGCTGCGGTACATGGCCTCGGTGTACCAGGCGCCGGCCTTGGCCAGGAAACCCTCGTGCTCGATGCCGATCGACTTGGCGTTGACGTACCAGTTGCCGGCGTGCCAGGCGACGTCGCGGGCGCGGACGTGCTGCGCGACGTGCCCGTCGGCCGAGCGGATCGTGTAGTGCCAGCTCACGTACGCCGGGTCGGCCACCAGCCGCAGCGTCCGGTCGTAGGTCTCCTCGGTGTCGTGGACGACGATGTACTCGATCCTCTGGTTGCGCGGCCGGTCCGAGAGGTCGTGGTTGCCGTACGAGCCGGGAGAGCCCGGAAGAAGCTGGTACGGCGCGGGGAGCCACTCGCATGGGAGCCGCTTCGGGCACTCGGTGTTCTTGGCCTCGGCCGCGCGCAACCCCAGGCGGTCCACTTGCTCCATACGCGGGGCGATCTCCGGCGAGGCGGGCAGCGAAACCTCGAAGCCGTCATCGGTGACCCGGCTCGCACCCTCCTTGATCACGGAGAACACCTCGTCGGCGAACCGGCGGGCGGTCAGGTCGTCCTCGGCGCCCGAGTAGCGCGCGACCGCGCCGTACCAGTCCGCGGGGTCGGCGCTTGCCGGGGCCCGCAGGTCCCGCTGGTACTCCGCGAGCAGGGCGGCGCCGCCGAGCACGTTGGCGGCCGGGTCCTGGGTCAGCCGCGCCACGGGGACCCCGGTGAGCCGGGCGGCCTCCTCGGCGGTCCACGACCGCGGGTCCTGCTCGGGGGCCGGCTCGGTGGACGGGCGCGGCGGCCCGGACGGGCGGGCGTCGTCGCCGCGCGGATCTTCGGCGTCGTCGCCGTGGTGGGAGACGGTTCCCGAGAGGGCCGTGCGGGCGTCGGTGAGGTGCATCGGCCCGTACCCGGCGGTGACGCTGGGCAGGCCCTGGTTGGCGTCCCAGCGGGACTCCAGGTAGGAGACGCCCAGCAGGACGGCCACCGGCACGCCGTACGTCTCGGCCGCCGTCGCGAAGGACTCCTGCCGGGAGGACGGCCCCGGCGGCGCGCCGGGCGTGGCCACGGCGGGCACGGCCCCGGCGGGCGTGGCGTCGGCCGGTACGGCCTCGGTGGGCACGGCCTCGGCCTGCGTGGATTCGGCCTGCGTGGATTCGGCCTGCGTGGATTCGGCCTGCGTGGACTCGGCGCGCGCCGGCGCGACGGCGACGGGCGTCAGGACGAGCGTGACGAGCGTGATCGCGGCCACGAAGCCCGCCGCCGACCCCGCCAGACCCGTCCGGACCGGCCTTCCGCACCTCAAGGACCCCTTCGACACGACGGCCAGAGTACGAGATCTTGCGGTCGAATCACATTCTTGTCATTCGGCGTGTCAAGGAGTATCGCAGGTGCCCCCCGGTTGTCCGGCGGCCGGAACGGGCATGTCAGGCTGGTAGAAAGGCCGATCGCGCCGCCCGCCGATCGCCGCCGGAGGCCGAGGCGGGCTTCCCGCAAGCGGGGCGGTCGCCCTCCGCCCGCCAGGACGCGGGTCCGGTCAAGTCAGGGGTGATCATCGCCTCCGGACCACCGCCCCTGCCTTCGGCAGCTCCGCACGGGGAGGGCACATGCTGGAAGTCATTGGAGCCGGCATGGGAAGAACCGGTACGTACTCGCTCAAGACGGCCCTGGAGCGACTGGGCCACGGCCCCTGCCACCACATGGCGTCGCTCGACGGCGACCTCGCCCGCATCGCCGCGTGGAACGCGGCCGCGCGCGGCGCGCCGACGGCCTGGGAGAACCTGCTGGGCGGGTACCGCGCCACCGTCGACTGGCCGTCCTGCTACTTCTGGAAGGACCTGGTGGCCGCCTATCCCGAGGCGCGCGTCATCCTCACCGTGCGCGAGCCGCACCGGTGGTACGCGAGCGTCCACGAGACGATCTACAGGTCCAGCCACCGCCAGCCGGGATGGGCGGGCCTCGCCATGCGGCTGGAGGACACGGCCAGCACCGCGCTCCGCCACCGCCGCCGGCTGTGCGAGCGGGTGATCTGGGAGGGCACGTTCGGTGGCCGCTTCGACGACGAGGCGTACGCCGTCGACGTGTTCGACCGGCACGTCGCCGAGGTGATGGCGCAGGTCCCGGCCGAGCGTCTGCTGGTCTACAGCGTCCGCCAGGGCTGGGGCCCGCTCTGCGACTTCCTCGGCGACCCGGTGCCCGGCGAGCCCTTCCCCCGCCTCAACGACACCGCGTCCTTCAAGCGCATGGCCACGCGCCGCCGCCATCGTGTGCTGACCCTGCGTCCGATCCATGCCGACGACCACACGGCCGTCCGGTGACGGTGATCGGGGGGAGCGATGCGGGAGCTGATCGCGGCGCTGAAGCCGCCCGCGGGGGAGCGGGCCGAGCGGTACCACGCGGAGGGCTGGTGGCGCGGGGAGACGTTCGCCGACGACCTGTGGGCCGCGGCGGCGGAGACGCCGGACAAGACGGCGTTCATCACCTGGCGCCACGCGGAACGGCGGGAGGTCACCCTCACCTACGGCGCGCTCGCCGGGTACGTGGCCCGGCTCTCGGAGGGGTTGCGTGATCTCGGGGTGGAGCCGGGGGACGCGGTCGCGTTCCAGCTTCCCAACTGGTGGGAGACCGCGGCGCTGAACCTCGCGTGCCTCGACGCGGGCGCGGTCTCCGTGCCGCTGATGATGACGCTGGGCGCGCGGGAGATGGAGCTGATCCTGTCCGGCACGCGGGCACGCGTCTGCGTGGCCGCCGGGGAATGGGACGGGCGGCGTCCCGCCGAGCGCCTGGCCGAGTCGGCCGCCCGCCTGCCGTGCCTGCGCCACCGCGTGACCGTCGGCGCGGACGCCCTCCCCGGCACCGTCCCCTTCGATGACCTCCTCGGCGGCGACCCCGTCGACGGCGCCTCGCTCGGCGCGCGCCGAGCTGGGGGAAGGAACCCGGACGAGGTGTCCGTGGTGCTGTTCACCTCGGGGACCACCGGCGAGGTCAAGGGCGTCCTGCACACCCCGAACACCCAGTACGCCTCCGCCCGGCCACGGCAGCCCGGATTCCGCGACGTCCCGGACCCGCGGGTGGCCACGCCCGCCAACCTCACGCACTCGGTCGGGATGCGGACCGACGTGCTGCTGCCCCTGGTGGCGCGGTGCACGTCCGTGTTCGCCGACACCCGCGATCCGGACGTCTGGCTGGACCTGATGTCCCGGCACGGCGTCACCCACTTCCTCGCCGCGCCCGAGATGCTGAGACACCTGGTCGAGGCGCAGCGCCGCCGCCGTCGCCCGATGCCGTGCCTGCACGTGGTGACCAGTTCGGCCGCGCCGCTGCACCTCTCCCTCGTCGCGCCCATCCGGGAATGGCTGTCCCCGGGGCTCGTCAACGGCTACGGCATGACCGAGACCGGAGGCGTGACCATCACCTCGCCCGGCGACCCGCCCGGCTGGCCTGGGCACAGCATCGGCCGCCCCGCGCCGGGCCGCGAGGTCCGGCTCCTCCCGGGCCCCGGAGGCGAGCCGTCCCGCCTCCAGGTGCGTGGGCCGTCCGTGTGCGTGGGCACCTTCACGCTGCGCGACCTGCGCACTACCTGGACCCCGGACGACACCGACGGCTGGTTCGACACCGGCGACCTGGTGGCCGAGGACGGCCGCGGCGGCCTGACCTACCTGACCCGCGCGGCCGACCGCGTCGGCAGCCCGCTGCCGATCCCGGTGCTGGAGGTCGAGGACGAGCTGCTGCGCCACCCCGCCGTCGCCGACGTGGCCGTCATCGGCTGCGCGGACCGCGGGACCGGCACGGAGACCGTGTGCGCCGTCGTGGTGCCCGCCGGCCCGCCTCCCGACCTCACCGGCCTCCGCGAGCACCTCCTGCGGACCGGGATGACCGAGTGGTATCTGCCCACCCGCCTGGAATGCGTGGACGCGCTGCCCCGCAACGAGCTCGGCAAGGTGCGCAAGAACGAACTGCGCGCCCGCTTCGCCGCCGGCGGGACGTAGCGCCTCACCCGATCGGGTTACGGCCGCCGCTCGGCGGCGCGGGGGAACGGCCAGGGGTTGGGGCGGCAGCCCTGCAGGGAGATGGTCTGCTGGGTCATCACGGGGGCCAGGTCGCGCGGCGAGGGGCAGTTCTCGTGCCCGTGGCCGAGCGCGTGCCCGACCTCGTGGCTGATCACGTACTGCCGGTAGAGGGCCAGGTTCCCCCGATACCCAGGGGTGCCCGTCGCCCAGCGCCTCGCGTTGATCACCGAGCGGCGGCCGTTCCAGCAGGAGACCTCGCCCAGTGTGCGCAGTGGCAGGCACTGCCGGTCGGTGAACGTGGGGCTCGACAGGGACACGCGGAACCGTACCGGGCCGCTGTCGACCCGCTTGAACCGCATACGCCCGCCCGCTCCCCACCCGCGCGGGTCGTTGAGGGTCTTGTGCACCTGGGCGGCGAACTCGTCGGGATCGAACGGAAGGCCCTTCTCGACCTCGACCATGTACCGGACGAGCTGCCCCTTACGGCCCTTCGGCGGCCGGGCGACGCCGCGTACGAGCGTGTACGCGCCCTTCGCGGACCGGGGCACCTCGACCTCGTCCGGACGTAACCCATCCTCGCGGGAGTGACGGTGCCGCCTGCGGTCCGACAGCTCGTCGAAGTCCTCCTCGTCCTTGGTGGCGGGATCGGGGGTGACGCCGAGCGGCACGCCGTCCGCGACCGGGAAGGGCGACGGACTCGAAGTGCTCGCGGGCACGCCGTGGGAGACGGCGACCTTCGGCGGGCCGGGGCTCCCGGCGCTCAGCGCGACCCCGCCCGCGACCACGGGAACGACGACCCCGGCCGCCCAGGCGAGCAACAGACCCGTCCGCCTCCATGGACCAGGGACAAGCGGCATATATTTCTCCGACCCCAAGGCTCGACGGCGATGATCGACGGCAAAGCCTAGTGCCCCCGAACACCCCAGGCGATTCGAGGGGAAGGCCGCACCACACGCACTGATGTGCTCCGCGTGGTCCTTGGCGTTGTCGGCGGAAAATCTGGCGGAGCATCTTGTGCCCTCCCCGTCCATAGGCCGCCAGGCGCTGTGGGGCTGTTCGCCGACCTCGCCGCATGAAGAAGCGATATGGAATGAAAAGGCTGCGGTCCAGGTAGGTG
The DNA here is from genome assembly GCF_040653595.1 of Sphaerisporangium sp. NPDC051011. Taxonomy (NCBI): domain Bacteria; kingdom Bacillati; phylum Actinomycetota; class Actinomycetes; order Streptosporangiales; family Streptosporangiaceae; genus Sphaerisporangium; species Sphaerisporangium sp. NPDC051011. The sequence goes on from NZ_JBFAGG010000007.1 coordinate 361,010, forward strand.
CATGAAAGAATCGATGAAATTGCGCTGGAACAGCAGTGGTATCAGACGACGTTCCTCCCGGTCCGGCACGTCGTCGTCGGGCAGCAGCGGCTGACGACCCTGCAGCTTCTACTGAACGCCGCCCAGCTAGTCACGGAGCGGCATGGCAGCCGATGGAATCGTGAGCACTGCCGGTGTTGCCGTGATACCTCCGCTGGCGAGCGTATCCGCGACGATATCTGAAAGCGTGCGCCCTCATGCCCCCGAACCCGACTCGCCTGTACCAGGCGGTCCTCTGCGACACGATCGCGCCGATCTCCCTCCGGCTCCGCCGCACCTTCGGCGAGTGGCTCGTCGGAAACGGACTACCGTCTCCTGATGCCGGAAAGCCTCTGCAGGAGTTCGGCACAGGCGGTACTCGCGTCCGGATGGAGCGCCGAGGCGACTGCGGCCGGTACGTCGTCGAGGAGTCGCGCGACGGAGCGCTGTTGCGCACCCGAGTCACCTACCACGAGCCCATCCCTGGGCTGACCGGCTGGGTGATCGTCACGGTGGAGGAGAACGGCGCGACAGGTGCGGGCCACGCGCCGGGCTTCCTCCCGGCGTACTTGCGCACCGCACGGATCACGGACGGAGCCATCCACCTGACGGACGCGCCGGATGTCTACGACGAGCACGACGTCCCCCGGCTGATCCATGCCCTGACCGAGCACGATCGCCGGGTGCCGCTGGTCGTGGTGGCCCACGATCCGCAGGATCCGCAGGCCGCCATGGCAAGGGCCGGTCGTCTCGCCGCGGTGACAGCCGGTGCCGCCGTGGTGGTGCGCTTCGCTGACCTGCGCGCCCAGAACGGCTTCAATCATGCCGTTGGTCCGGATCTCGAGGTGTTCGGCGGTGGCATCCGCACCTACGTGGCGCCGTTCGACCCGAAGACCGAGCGCTATCCATATCGGCACCGGCCGATGGGCGGGGGCATGCTGCGTTCTCAGGGCGATCAGGCTCTCGAACTGGCAGCAGGGGGCATCATCGGGGAGACCGCGCGCCGCACGCTTCCCGAGGTCATCCAGCGTTCTTACCGGATGGTCTCCCGGATCCTCGCCGGCAAGGCCGAACCCGGCGACATCCGTGAGGTCCTCACGTCGCGGTCGGCCGCTGTCAACCCGGAGAAAGAGGAACTTCGCCGCAAGATGATGGCGCTGACCGTGCGCCCCGCGCCGCCCGCGGGCGCCCGGTCAGCCGATACACCCGACTCGGTCGATGCGCCCGTCACGGCGGACTCGTCAGTGGTCCCCGAGAAGGTCGAACGACCGGATCGGCTCGTCGTCGAGCGGTCCGTCGTCCTAGAGGGCGGACCGGCCCCTGACGTCGCCGCGTTCGCACAAGCGGTCGCGGGCGTGGTGGTCGATGCCTTACGCGGCGAACTGGAGGCGACGCTCGAACTGGCGGCCAAAGACGGGAGCGACGGTTCGCAGAGCGGGCACCTGCTGCGCCAGATGCGCACGCTTGGCGCGCACGTCGACGGGCTGCGCGAGGTCGTTCTCGAGCAGCAACGCCGTGACGAACTGGGGGCCCAGGCGGCGGGGGAGGCGCTGCTCGCCGAAGCCGAAGGCGAGAGCGACCGGCTCGCGGCCGAGATCGACCGGCTTCGTACCGAGCACTACATCCTGCAGGACGAGTACGCCGAAGCCATGGCGAACGCCCGCAAGCTCCAAAAGCGCGTGCGCTGGCTGGAGGCCAGACTGGCCGCATCCGCCCAGCCGGCTTATGGTCTCGCCGCCGCGGAAACCGAATTCGAGCCGACCAGCCTCATGGACGCCCTGAACAGGGCCCGAGAAACGCTCTGCCATGTGGCGGTCGGGGACACCGACATGGCGGCGGCGAAACTGGATCTCGCCTATCCGACGCTCACCCCTGTGTGGGCCGCCAAGGCCTGGGACGCCCTCCGCGCATTGGACGCGTTCGCCAAGGCCAGGTCCTCGGGAGAGTTCGCCGGTGGGTTCCTGCAATGGTGTACGAGTACCGCGGACGTCACCATCCCCGCCGGTATGGTGGCCATGAGCGAATCCAGGACGGTGAACACCAACGGCAGGTACAGCACGAGCCGGGTCTTCGGAGTGCCCCAGGAGGTCCATCCGTCGGGGAGGGTGTTCATGGAGGCGCACATCAAGCTTCGCAAAGGTGGGGTTCCCGCGCCGCGTGTCCATTTCCACGACGACTCGGGTGGCGCCACGGGGAAGGTCTGGGTCGGCTACGTCGGAGATCACCTCCCGAACACTCAGACGAACTGACCGACGTCCCGACGTTGTGGCTGCTTCCGCCGCAAAGGCGTTGGGAACACCCCGCTCGCATATGCACGGTCCTGGCCGCCACGCACAGGCTCGGGAGTGAGAGTCAGACCGGAATGACCGTGGGCAGGGGCGGGGATGCGAACCAGCCGGGCTTGTGTTTCCGCAGCAGGGCCTCGCCATCTCGCTCCCAGGAGAAGTTCGGCTTCTTGAGCAGCTTGCGGAACACTTGGCTGGCCTTGTCAGGGTCTTCGGCGGCGAGTCGCCGCAGCGGCACAGGCGAGACGTTCTCATCCCGCAGGTAACTCGTCACGACATCGCGGTACCGCCGGCGGACGATCATCTCCGGTTTGGCGAAGACCTCCTGCATCACGTCGAACTCCCGGTAGAAGCCCAAGCCGTCTTCCTTATCGAAGATGATCGCCGTGACATCGTCGGAGTCGAAGCCGAAACCAGGCAGGTCAGGGTCGGTCCACGGCCCGGACTCGCTGCCCGCGCGCTCGTAGTTGTGCCGGTAGAGCGCCATGATCTTCTCGTCTACCTCGCTTCCGGGGACGACGATCAGATCGTTGCCGTAGAGGTCGAGGAACGACTCGTGTTGGTGTGCCTGCATCTCGCGGGCCTGAGCGAGCTTCGCCGGGTTGCGGAAGACCATCTTGGGATTGGTCAGTTGGAGTTCCCGTACGCTCGCCAGCGCGGCGTGGGCGTCTTCCGAGGGGAAGGCCCTCGGGGTGCCACTGATCATCCAGTCGTCGCCGACCGGGACAACGGCGCCGATCATCACTGTGCCCGGGACGAGAAAGTACTCGATCCCTTCAGCGCCCATGTTGGAACGGATTCGGTAGGTCAGTTCGTCGATGTGGTTGAAAGCGACGACGCCGTCGGTTCCGTAAGGCTCCTTGCTCTCGAAGACGCCGATCACGTAGTCCGACCACGACAACAGCAGCGCCCGGCTCTCACCGGAGAATCGCTCGGCGAAGATTTCCAGGACGGTCTGGCCGGATCTCTGGCGACGGGTGAAGATGAATGATTCCAGGACTACGGAGAGGTCCGCCTCGTCGTTGATGACCCCATCAGGGAAGATCGCCGAGATCGCCTTCTCCAGATCTCGCCCGAACCGCGGCGACAATGCGAATTGCACCAGCTCGCCCTTGAGGCCGCCGGCCAGCTCCATCAGATCCACTGAGTCCCTCCCCGATTGCTTCGACCGCGCCTAACCTATCGAGGGAGACGTCGGCGATGGTGCGGATCTTCCAGCCCGCCGCCGTCTCTACTACGCCTGGCGGTGGCCTTGGGACAGCTCATAGGTGAACGCACGACCACCGATCCCCAGCAGGGCGTGCGCCTCGGCCTTGAGGAGCCAGAGCCTCGATTCGGAGCGGATCTTCATCAGGGTCGGCGTGCCGCGTGGTACTCGCGTTCCTCCTCAGAACGGCTGCCGCGGAGTTCCTCGATGTCGACCCACGAGAACTCATCGCGGGCGTGCACCCCGGGCCACACCGTGAGGGAAAGGCGCTCTACGTCTTTCTCGCGGACGCGCTGGAGAACGGGGCCGGGTTCAGCACGCATCTCGGCGAGGTCGCTTCGGATTTCACCGCACACGTCTCGGCATTCCTCGGCGGCCTGGCCAGACCCGATCATGCTGACGCCTACCAGACGTCATGCTACGGCTGCCTGCGTGACTACAACAACATGGTGTTCCACCCGCTCTTGGACTGGCGGCTGGGCTCTGACCTGTTCGCCGTCCTGTCGGGTGGCCGACTAGCCTTGGGAAGTGCGGCTCTCAAGCGTGAGCGGCGGTCGCTGGACGGGCTGCGGGCGCTCTACGACGGAACGGTTCTTCCGGCCGATGCCGCGGTGATCGGCATACGAGCGCGTCGTGTCCCGTACGCCGTCGTCGCCCGGCACCCTCTGGAAGCGTGTGACTCAAGCCTGGTGAGTTCTCGTCTTGCCTCCGCGCTGGACGCGGCGGTCGCCCACGCCGGTGAACCGTCGCGAGTCATCGTCACCGATTGGTTCACAGCCGAACGAAGTCCTTTGCTCGTCGTCCAGCAGGTGGGGCGTCGGCGCCAACGAGGACGTCGTTGATGGTTTCTTAACGGCGCTGGACGCGCTGGAACGGAAAGCGCGAGAGTGGTGGGACATGACATGGCGGGATCCTCTGCGACTACGTTTTCGGCCACGCCATAAAACTAATTCGGGTATTTCTGTGCTCATGTGCCCCCATGATGCTGATTTGAGCTGTCCAAGAGCGGTTGCAATCATTAGCATCACCTTTCACGGCGCGATCAGGATTCGCGTGGATCAGGGCGGCACCCGATTCCGATTCGGCCAGTGTGAGTCCGTCGTTCCCCCAGGCAGGGGCAAGCATTCGAAAGGGAGTCGGAACGTGGTCGTCTCCATGGTCAAGTCGATCAGACAGGCCGCTCGGAACCAGAGCACGCAGGAGGTGCTCGCGCGGCGGTTCGCGGCTATGGAGGTGCGTGCCAACGCCGAGCGTGAAGGACAGGAGATCGCGCGGCGCAGGGTTTACGACGAGGCACTGGTGCCCTTCTCCGAGGTGTTCTCACGCCTGAAGAACGTGGACCTGGCCGAGCTGGCCGACATCGGCGACCTTGTCGAGGCGGACCTGCCGGACGTGGAACTGCGCGAAGTCCGGCTCAACGCGGTTGGCGCGATGGGGGCCCTGGTGGGGGGCGTGGCCGCTGGCGCCGGGATCGGCGCGCTCGCTTACACGGCGGTGGGGGCGTTCGCGGCGGCGTCCACCGGGACGGCGATCTCGACGCTGTCGGGTGCTGCGGCGACCAGCGCGACGCTGGCATGGCTCGGCGGTGGTTCTCTCGCCGCGGGCGGGGGTGGTGTCGCGGCAGGGACGATGGTGCTGACCGGCATCGTGGCGTTGCCGATCGTGGTGTCCCTCGCCGGGTTCGTCGAGTGGAGGGGGCGAAAGGCCCTCAGCCAACAGGACGAGGTCCAGGCGGAGCTGGCCAAGGTCGCCGCCGAGCTGGATCGGGTGGAGGTGTCGGCGGACGAAGTATGTGCCCGCAGCCGGGCCATTCGGCATCTGCTGGACGACGCGCGTGCAGCACTCGTGGAGAGGGTCCCGGCTCTGCGAAGGCTGCTGGAGGAAGAAGACGACTACACGCGCCTGACTCAGGCCGAGCGTACCCAGGTGGGAACCATGGTCTCGTTGGCCACCACCGTCGTCGCGGTGATGAGCGCACGTATCGCCGACGACGAGGGCCAGGTCACCGACCTCTCCGAGAGAGTCGTCACCGACGCCCGTGCGCGTTTGAGCTTACTGGCGGGGGTACGGTGACCGAGGAGGCAGAGCCGCCGTCGCGGACGTTGTCGCCGGGCGGGGTGGACGCCGCCGCATGGGCCGTGGCAGTGGTGGCCGGCCGTCGGCTGGCGCAGGCCACGGTGGAGGAGTTCGACCTGTGGATGGCCAACAGCAACGCCGTGCTGTCCCTGGACCCCAACTGGTGACGAATTGACGGGCGCATTGCCGAGCCGGCCCTGAATGTCGGGGGGCAAAGGTGCGTACACACTCAAGGCGGTTCCCTGTTATCAAGCGCGGAGATGAGGGAACGTTCGGTCATTGTTGCACCAAAGCGCTAATCTCATCGGAGTGTGACCGTATGGCCTCGGCTGGTATCGCCCCAGGAGGTTCGTCATGCCGCAGCTCGCCTTCGCCAACAGCTTCTGGGAGAGCTATGACGTCCTGGAAAAGCCGGTCAAAGCCGGTCTGCACAAGGCGATGGCGAAATTCCAGCAACTCACCATCGCCGAGCTGCACGCCGACAAGGGCCTGCACCTCGAGTCGGTGGAGCAGGCCCGCGACCCCCGGATGCGGACGATCCGCGTCACCGACTCCTGGCGCGGCATCGTGCTGGCGCCTGACGACGGAAGCGACACGTTCCTGCTGATCAACGTCGTACCGCACAAGGAGGCCTACGGCTGGGCTTCCAAGCGCCTGTGCACCGTCAACACCGCCACACGCGGTCTGGAGGTGCGGAACGTGGTCGCCATCGAGCAGCTCACCCCGTCCCTGGAGAAGGCCGCCGCCGAGGCGCCGGCACTGTTGTTCTCCGGCTACTCCGACCATGTGCTGCGTGAGCTCGGGATCGACGACCAGGTGATGCGCGCGGCGCGGACGATCACCGGCAAGGCACAGCTCGAGGCATTCGGCGCCCTGCTCCCCGAGGACCAGTTCGAGGTCCTGCAGTACTTGGCCGAGGGCTTCTCGCCCGAGGAGGTCTACCGGGACGTCGTCACCGAGCGCGCGCCGGCCGGCACCGCCCCCGACTCCTCCGAGAGCCTCGCGGCGGCGATCGCGAACACGGCCGGCCGCATCACGGTCGTCACCGGTCCCGATCATCTCGCCGAAATCCTCGACAGGCGAGGGTGACGAGAGCTCACAGGCCGGCTCGTCGCCGCAGGGTGAACAACCTCACGTCGCCGGATTCCCGATGAACGGGCCGAGGCGGCGGCGCTGGTGCCATGGAGCGGGGCGGCCGGGCCCTTCCTCTCACGTCCAGCGGACCGAGGGGGCGCTCGGCGGGCGCCCCCTCGTCCATGAGCGGCACGAGTCCGGTTCGTCAGCCGGTCGTGATGGCGATTCCGGGGAAGGCGGCGGTCGCGTTGCTCCATGGGGCGTAGTAGAGCCGCCAGGAGCAGAGGCGGCCGGTGGTGACGTAGCCGGTGCAGGCGACCTGAGCGCTGGTGTCGATGGCCGAGATGACCCCCAGCGCGTACTGCTGGGTGGTGCTGGACGGCTCGGGGGTCTCCACCGGGCCGCCGCTGTCACCCTGGCCGGCCGCGTTCTTGCGCGTCGTGTTCTCCACTTGGGCCAGGCCGGTGAGAACGCCGTCCGCGAGGTTGATTGTGACGCCGGTCCGTATCACCTGGCAGAGGCAGATGGTGCCCGAGTAGGCGCCGGAGGTGCAGAGGTACATGCCCACGTAGGAGCCGGTGGTGCCGATGACCGGGTTGTCGAACTCCGGCGTCACGGTGCCGGGGTTGTTGTTGTAGACCCTGCCCGTGGTGGTGGCGCGGATCAGCATCACGTCGCGGGTCTTGTCGGTGTAGGCGACGGGGCCGATCCTCTCGCCGGTCGGGTCGATGGCGACCTGTCCGGCGGTGGCACAGTGGGCCGCGGACAGCATCCAGCTCGCGCCGCCGTAGGCGACGGCCCAGCCTGTCGAGCAGCCGATCCCGGCGGCGGTGGTGGTCCGCCAGGCCGCGCCGCCCCGCCAGGGCGCGGTGTCGTCCCAGCGGCGGGCTGGGGCCGGTGTGACGCCGGCTTCCACGGTGACCGGCACCGCCGAGGCGGCGAGCGCCGAGCGGGTCACGCCGCGGTCGGCCACGGAGGCCGTCAGGCCGGAGCCGTCGGCGTTCGGCGCGATCGAGGTGATCGCGCCGCCGGACGCGCGGGCGAGGCGGTTCATCTCACGCTCCAGCTCGCGGACCGAGTAGGCCGCGGGCAGGACGCTGACCGGGACGTCCTCGCGCAGCTCGCGCAGCAGGGCGCCGATGGCCCCGGGGGTGGTCCCCTTCCAGTAGACGCGCAGTTCGCGGTTCTCGGGCGCGGCGACGATGCTGGCGAACCCGGTGTCACCGCGCGTCCCGACGGCGGCGGTGATCCGGTCGGCGGCCTTGACCAGCTTCCGCTGGGTGGTCAGCAGGTCCTTCCAGGAGGCGAAGCCGCCCGGGATCTCGCCGGTCGGCTCGACGGCCCGGGTGGTGGCGTCCGTTACGGCAGCGGGCTCGGGGGCCGCGGCGGCCTGGACGGGGCCGGTCGTGACCACGGCGACGGCGACGCTCAGCGCCACTGCCAGACGACGGGTGGCTCGCGGGGCTCTTGCGGTGATCGGGGGTGTTTTCACCGAATGCTCCTCTATGCCTTACTCGGGGGGATGCATCCGGTATTCCATGCATTTACGGTGTAATCAATGTCTTGACCGGGTTATCCCTCTCTGGTAAAGCCGCGGGTCACCGCATTTCAGTGTGACGCCGCAGACGGGCATGCGGTGGCGGTTCCCCTCGGCCATCCCGAATCGCCGTACCCCCTCGGCTCCGCCTCCGCCGCCTCGCCGCCGTTCGAGGCGAGGCGGTGTGACGGTCTCGCGGACGAGCGTCAGCCCTCCGCGGTGTCGTGATAGCGGCGGGCGGCCAGGAGGGCGGCGCGGATGGCGGCGGCGTCGCCCGGGGAGCCGGGGTCGTCGCCGGCGACGCCCGTGCCCTGCGGGTACTTCGCGTACGGCACGGCGTAGGCGGGGGTGTCGCGCTGGAAGCGCCATCCCTCCGCGAGCGACCCGGCGTCCACGGCGTCGAAGCCGAGGATGTCCAGGAGCGTGGTGGCCGCGGCCTTGGCGGCGGGGTCGTCGCCGGCGATCGGCAGGGCGGAGCGGTCCTCGGCGCCGGCGGGACGGGCGAGGGCGGCCAGGTGCTTGAAGTAGATGTTGTTGAACGCCTTGACGACCTTGGCGTCGGGCAGGCGCCGCTGGAGGAGCTCGCTGGTGGTGGTCTCCTCGCTGTCCAGTTCGGGGATCCGGCCGTCACGCTGCGGATAGTAGTTGCCGGTGTCCAGGACGACCTTGCCGGCCAGCGGTTCCACCGGCACCTGGTCGTACGCCTTCAGCGGGATGGTCACCACCACCCAGTCCCCGGCGGCCGCGGCCTCGGCCGGGGTGGCGGCCCGGGCGTGCGGGCCGAGTTCTTCGACGAGTGCGGACAGGGTGTCCGGGCCGCGGGAGTTGCTCAGGACGACGTCCAGGCCGGCGGCGACTGCCAGCCGGGCGAGCGTGCCGCCGATGTACCCGCTGCCGATCAATCCGAGGGTAGCCATGACGACGACAACCACGCCCCCGGCCGCCGCTATTCCTATCGGGTGGAAGGGTTTTATCGCGCGCCGCGCGCAGAGGTCCGCCGTCCTGGCGGACGGACGGTCGGTGGCGGACGGGCAGCGGGCGGGCTGCGGGCCAGGTCGCCCGGCGGCCTCGGTGAGGTCGGCGTAATAGGAGTTATGATCCTTCCGTCCAGTTTTCCTCCACTGGCGTTTGTGTAGCCCTGCCGATGAACGTCTGCATGGTGTCCGGCACCGAGCGAAAGGTCGCTATGCGCTCATCGGCCGGCCGGCGCCGGACCGCCCGCGGGCGAGGCTGATGCCGTCCCTCGATCTCGCGCAGTGGGCCATCCTGGTCTTCTCGCTGGTCCTCGTCGGGTTCTCCAAGACCGGCGTCTCGGGGACCGGCACCGTGGCCATCGCCCTGTTCGCGCTCGTGCTGCCGACGAAGAGCTCGACCGGCGTGTTGCTGCCGTTGCTCCTGGTCGGCGACATCGTGGCCGTCGCCTCCTACCGCCGGCACGCGGACTGGCCGAGGCTGCTCAGGCTGTTCCCGTGGGTGGCGGCCGGTGTGGTGGTGGGGGCCCTCGTCGTCCGCTGGGTGGACGACGCGCAGATGAGACGGCTGATCGGCACGATCCTCCTGATGATCGTCGCCGCCCACCTGTGGAACCGCCGCCGCGGCCCCGAGAACTCGCTCGCCCACAACCGCACGGTGGTGGCGCTGGCGGGCGTCTTCGCCGGGTTCGCGACGATGACGGCCAACGCGGCGGGGCCGATCATGGCGATCTACCTGCTGGCGGCGGGCCTGCCCGTCCTGAACTTCCTCGGCACCAGCGCGTGGTTCTTCCTCACGATCAACGCGTTCAAGGTGCCGTTCAGCGTCGCCCTCGGCCTCATCACCCCCGCCACCCTCGCGTTCGCCGCGGTGACGGCACCCGCCGTCCTCGCCGGCGCCGCCGCCGGGCGTCTGCTGATCGGCCGCATCGACCGGACGTGGTTCGAGCGTGTGACCGTGACCCTCACCGTCGTCGCGGCGATCCGCCTCCTGTTCTGAGCGCCCGCGCCCTTGGGTTGGACAGCCTCGTCGCCGAGGCGGTTGACTGTGGCGAACGCAGAAGGTGATCCTCGCGGAGGAGAGTTGCCATGCAGACTCGCCGTGTCGGCGATGTCCAGGTCGGCGCCGTCGGGCTCGGCGGCATGCCGATGTCCATCGAAGGGCGGCCCGAGGACGAGAGCCGGTCGATCGCGACCATCCACGCCGCCCTGGACGCCGGCGTGACGCTGATCGACACCGCCGACGCCTACCACCTGCACGCGGACGAGGTCGGCCACAACGAGTCGCTCATCGCCCGCGCCCTCGCCTCGTACGGGGGCGACACCACGGACGTCCTGGTCGCCACCAAGGGCGGCCACCTGCGCCCGGGCGACGGCACGTGGACGGTGAACGGCTCGCCGGACTACCTCAAGCAGGCCTGCGAGGCGTCGCTCAAGCGGCTCGGCGTCGAGGCCATCGGCCTCTACCAGTTCCACCGGCCCGATCCCCGCGTTCCGTACGAGGAGTCGGTGGGCGCCATCCGCGACCTGCTGGACGCGGGGAAGATCCGCCTCGCGGGCATCTCGAACGCGAACCCGGATCAGATCCGCCAGGCGCGGGACATCCTGGGCGGCCGTCTGGCCGGCGTCCAGAACGAGTTCTCTCTCGCGTTCCGCTCCAGCGAGCCCGAGTTGGAGCTGTGCGACGAGCTGGGCATCAGCTTCCTGCCGTGGCGCCCCTTCGGCGGCATCCGCCAGGCGGGGCGGCTCGGGTCGCGGTTCGCCGCCGGCGCCGAGATCGCCGAGGCGCACGGGGTGAGCCCCTACCAGGTGACCCTCGCCTGGATGCTCGCCAAGTCGCCCGTCGTGATTCCGATCCCCGGCTCCTCACGCCCGGAGACGATCCGCGACTCGGCAGCCGCCGCCGACCTGACCCTGACCGCCGACGAGCTGGCCCGCCTGGACGCCTCCTGAGCGTCCGGGGAGGGGACTCCGGCTTCCCGAAGCCGGCGGAACGGGTCCATGGTTCCTCCGATTCCGAGGCCCGCCGGCGGGGTCAGTTGGAATTCCCGTAGCTGTCGACGACGGTCTCGATCTTGTCGAGCCGGCGGATGGCGACGGTCGCGCTCACCGCTTCGTCCGCCCAGGTCGGCCGGGGTGCCGGGACGCCGCCGGGCCTGCTCGCCCGCGCTGACGCACTCGTAGCACGGACGGCCGGGCGCGAAGACGCCGACCGTCACCAGCGGCGCGCCTGAACGGCTACACCCTCGACAACTACAGAAGAAGGCTCGAACGCCGCATGCAGTCCCAAGATCGCTACACAGCCTAGGAGTCGCGCGGGCCCGTCCCCGCAGACCGGCACGCCTTCGCGGCGGTACCCTCGCCGCCGCCCGGGTGCGTGCCGGTGTGTCCAGGGACCGGTGTCCGGGCACCGGTAGGTCCAGGCACAGGTATGTCCGGGGACCGATGTGTCTAGGGAGAGGCGCGACCGGCCTCGTGCGCCTCCACCAGCTGTTTGGGAGCCGTCAGGCACCACGCCTCGGTGACCAGCTCGAACAGCTCGTCCGGCTCGATCTTCGCCAAACGCACCACGACCCACCCGAACCGCCCGGCGGTGAACTGCACCTCGAAGACCTCGGGCCGCTCCGCCACCAGCGCGATCTGCTCCTCGATCGTCGCCTTCAGCCCGACCGTCTCCGTCTTCTCCCAGAGGTACCCGAACCCCTTGCCTCGCACCTTCAGCGCGACCCACTCACCTCCGTCGCTCTGCTTCACCTCGGGAAGCTCGTCCAACATCCCCAAGAACTCGTCGACACTCACGCCCATGGCCCACATCTACCAGACTCCACCGACAGGAATCCGAGCCCCCCGAACCGCCCCGACCAGGACGATCTCGACGCCCACCGACCTGCCACGTAGATCACACCCGGGCCCTTCGGTGACGGAGGCGCGGCGGTCAGCTCGGTGACCCGGGATTCAGCGCACCGGTGGTGAGTCCGAGCAGGACGGAGGCGGCGGCCACCTGGCCGGATCCATTCGCCCCGCGTAGCTCCGCCTCGAAGGCGAAAAGGTTACGGAACGCCTCTCCGTACCTGCGCTGGTCGTCCAGCGGAAGCCGGGGCACCTGGGCACGCCGGGAGTCGAATCGCGTCAGCCCCGGTTGAGTGCCCCCGGCCGGCGCCGGTGAGCTGCGGACGAACCCCGCGAGGAAGTACGGGTCGAGGCGCTCCGGATCAGGCCGGAGAAGGGTGAGGCGCGGCCCGAGCAGCAGGCCGGCCTCATCCACGACCCGGACCGCCACCTCCCGGTCCCGCGTCGCGACCACCACGTCACCCGGAAGGATCGCGATCCTGTTCTCCGGCCGCGTGCGGTTGGTGGCAGGCCCTCCCGCGAACAGGTGACCGGCTTCCAGCACGAACTCACCCGTGCCGTCCACGTCGTAGCGGCCGGACTGCTGGACGGTGAGCGCGCCGGTGCGTTCGAGCTCGGTGAGCGGCATCATCGGCACGTCCCGGGGACGGCTGGGGGACACCTCGGGCATCAGCGCCGCGAGGCGTTCGAGGCGGCTCAGGAAATCGGTGCGGAACGCGGGGTAGTCGCCCGCGGTGGCGTCCGCCACCCCTACGTGCCTCGCGGGGCTGATGTCGATGTCCTCGTCGATCAGATCGATGATCGGGACGGTACGGGTCTCGCCGGGCACATCGAGAACGCGATCCGGATCTTCCCGGAAATGGCGCCATCGCTCGACCACGGCGTCGAACGTGGCCGGTTCCGCCGTGGACATCAGCACGCGCGACGGCGTGCGGCCGTCACCGACCGGCCTGCGCAGCACCCAGATGTGCACGGGAAGGCCGGTGCCCGGGGCCATCTTCGGCGGAAGCCCGATCACGGCCTGGACGGCGCCGCGGCGCATCAGGTTGCTTCGTATCCGGCGGCCGGATCGCCGGTTCGCGGCGATCTCCGGCATCAGCATGACCGCGACGCCGCCGGGCCGCAGGTGGGCGAGCGCGTGCTGGACCCACGCCAGCTCCGACTCCGACTTGGGCGGCAGCCCGTACTCCCAGCGCGGGTCGCTCGCCAGTTCTTCGTATCCCCAGTTGCGCTCGTTGAACGGGGGATGGCACACCACCGCGTCGACGGTCACGCCGGGCCAGGCGTCCTGGCGGAGGGAGTCGCCCGTCCTGATCGCGCCGTCGACCCCGGCCAGGGACAGGCGCGTCTGGGCCAGCCGCGCGAGCGCGGGGTCGGACTCCTGCCCGTAGGCGTGTTCTGTCCCGTTCATCGTCGCCAGGAGTACTCCGAGCCCGCAGGCCGGATCCAGGACCGTGCCGACGTCCGGCCCGGCCAGTTTCGCCATGAACTGCGCCAGTTCGATCGGTGTTTCCGCCAGCCGCCGGGAGTGCACATCGGCGTAGCGGTCGAGCAGAAACCGGCTCGCCTCCTCGGCTCCCTGTTCCGCGGCGTACTGCTGGAGCAGCGTCCACGCGGGCCGCGGCACCGAACGAGGCTTCCCCACGCCTCGCAGCAATTCGGCGGCCTCGGCGACCACCTCACCGAGCCTGAGATCGTCCGCGGCCGTCCTGATCTGCTGCCAGACGCGTTCGGCAAGCGGCAGTTCCTCGACCTTGCCCTGGCCGAGCAGCCACGCCTCCACGTCCTTGAGGGCGAAGGTAGGGCTGGTCGGCGTCCCGCCGACGGGCTCGGGGAAGTCTTCGTACCGGCGCCGCCAGTTGCTCACGGCCGCCCGTCCGACACCCGCCATGCGTGCGATGTCGGCCGAGGTGACGGTCGCGCCGTCTCCGCTCATCGCCGGCCTCCCGGTCTCGCCCCTGACGTGTGCCCACGTCAGCACATCCGTTGTGGATGCAAAGCTAGCCTAGAAGGCCGCGTTCGAGCGACTACGTGCGACCCGCACGTGTACGGCATTCACGACACGATATTCCCGCCTCCGGCCCCGGCGGGCTGGTGCGGTCGGGTGGTCTGGCTCACCATGAGGGCATGGAAGCGGATCTCGTCGATGGAGGCGATCGGTGAGAAGGTCCATCGTCATGTCGTCACTGGCCGTCGCGACGCTCGTCGCCCTCGTGTGGGCGCCTGGAGCGGTGGAGGCCCGGAGCGTCGCTCAGCCGCCCGGGGTTCGCACCGCCGGTACGGCCCCGGCGTCCACCGCCGGTACGGTCCCGGGGGGTGTCGAGGTGGCGGCCGCGTGGACGCCGCCGCTCAGCACGCGGGGACGCTACATCGTGGACGCGAACGGCAACCGCTTCAAGCTGAAATCGGGGAACTGGCACGGTGCCAGCGGCACGTGGACCGGATCGGGTGCCGTCGGCGACCCCGCGAACCACCACGCCGGCGAGAAGTCCGACCAGATGCCACTGGGCCTGGACCGAGCGCCCATGTCCGAGATCGTCGCCGCCTTCGGGGAACTGGGCCTGAACAGCGTCCGGCTGCCGTTCTCCAACGAGATGATCCACGACCAGCGCGCCGTGCCGGACGCGTCCGTCGCGGCGAACCCCGAGCTGAGGGGGAAGACTCCGCTCCAGGTCTACGACGCCGCGGTCCAGGCGCTCACCGGGGCGGGGCTGGCGGTGATCCTCAACAATCACACCAATACGTCCCGCTGGTGCTGCGGGGTGGACGGCAACGAGCGCTGGAACGCGAGCCAGACGGCCGACCAGTGGCAGAACGACTGGTTGTTCATGGCGCGCCGCTACAAGGACAACCAGCGGGTCGTCGGCGCGGACCTGTACAACGAGGTGCGCCGCTCCGTCCTGGACGACCCCAACTGGGGCCTCGGCGATGGCCATGACTGGTACAGCGCCTCGCAACGGATGGGCGACCGCATCCTGCAGGAGGCCGACCCCGACCTACTGATCATCGTCGAGGGCATCAACTGGACGGGCATCCCCATCGACGGGTTTCCGCACGAGCGTCCCACCCTGGAGCCTGTCCAGCGGCTCTCGCACACGCTGGTGAAGTCCAACAAGCTGGTGTACTCCGCCCACTTCTACGGCTACACCGGCCCCAGGCACAGCGGGGCGACGGGTATAGGCGAGACCTCTGACCCGCGCTATCAGGACCTCAGCCGGGACGAGCTGTACGACGTGCTCCGCCGGCAGGCGTTCTACGTCGCCGCGGAACCGGACGCGCATTTCACCGCACCCGTCTGGATCAGCGAGTTCGGCGTCGGAGGCCGCGACGAGACCGGGGCGAAGCCCCGCGCGTGGTTCGCCGATTTCGTGGACTACCTCATCGCCACCGACGCCGACTTCGCCTACTGGCCCCTCGTCGGCTGGGACCAGAACCGGCGGGGCAACGGCTGGGCGCTCATGCACTGGGACGCGGCGGGCAGCCGGATGGGCCTGTTCGACGGCGATGACTGGCGGGCCGCCGCCTGGACCCGGCTGGTGAACGCCCCGGGCCGGACCGGCCAGGTCGCGCCGGTCGCCGGCTGGTCCATGCTCACCCTCGACTTCAGCGACTTCAACCAGTCTCTGCGGATGCGCGCGGTGCCGGACTGGGACTCCGGAGCGCGCAAGGCGTCGTGCCCGGACGGCCGGCGGCTCGCCGGCCTCAGCCATACCGGCAACCGCGGCCTGTGCACGGACGTCTCCGCCGGCGACCTGTGGGCGTCGTCCGGCGGCTACGAGGTCGTCCGCGACGAGCGGCACGTGCGGCAGGGCGACTGGGCATCGGGCTACACCAAACTTCAGTGCCCGCAAGGAAGCTTCCTGATCGGCTACGCCGTCCGCGGCGCGGCCGTGTCCAGCGGCCTGTGCGCGCAGTCCTCCGTACCGCTCGGTATGACCGGCCGCACCGTGTGGTTCGACCGTGGAGACAACCGCCCCGGCGGTGCCAACGGGAGAGAGTTCGCGTACGGGCACTACAAGGGGCAGTGCGCCAACGACGAGTACGCGGCCGGAATCGCCTACACCGGCCGCCTCGGCTCCAGGAAGACCCCGGACGCGCTCCTGTGCCGCAAACTGGTGTAGCCGCGGCCGAGGTGTCCGAAAGCGGGTCCTAAGGCGTGTCTTAAGGGGTGCCCGAAGGCGGTCAGTCGCCCCGGCGCAGCGCCCACTCGACCGCCGGGCAGCGGTTCATGACGACGTCCAGTCCGGCGTCCAGGGCACGCTGCGCCGCGGCCCGGTCGATCACGTCGAGCGGGAGCCACACCGCGCCCGCGCCCGCCGCGATCGCCTCGTCCACCACCTGCCCGGCGAACTCCGACCGCCGGTACACGCCGACGACGTCCACCTTGCCCGGCACCTCGGTCAGCGTCGCGTATCCCTGCTCGCCCAGCACGGCCTTGGCCGCCGGGTGGACCGGGACGATCCGCTTGCCCCTCGTCTGAAGAAGCCGCGCCTGGTCGTACGCCGTGCGGCGCGGGTCGTCCCCGAGCCCGACGAACGCCCACGTCCGCGATTCGTTGAGCAGTCGCCTGATGACACGCTGATCCGCGAAACGATCCTCCATGCCTGGCCTCAACACGCCCGCCCGCTCCCGCCTTCCCGCTCGTCCGAAAGCCACCATCAGTCCGCAGGTGTGGGTTCTCGGCTCCCGCATGTGTCCCGGGCGGCGGTGACGAGCGGCCGCGGGCTTCGGCCGTGGTGGCGGATTACACTGTGAATATGTCCTCGACCTGATGCTTCACCAGGGCCGATGGGCATGCGGGGGGTGCGAAATGACCATTATTAGTGTGATTCTCGCGGCCTTGGTCCTCGGCGCGGCGTGGCTGGCGACGAGCGTGCGCATCATCCGGCAGTACGAACGGGGCATCGTCTACCGGTTCGGGCGCGTGCGGGCGGCGGTCCGCGGACCCGGACTCGCGCTGCTGCTGCCGGTCGCCGACCGCCTGGAGAAGGTCAACCTGCAGATCATCACGATGCCGGTGCCCGCCCAGGACGGCATCACCTGCGACAACGTGACGGTCCGCGTGGACGCCGTCGTCTACTTCAAGGTCGTCGACCCGATGCGGGTGGCCGTCGACGTGCAGGACTACATTTCCGCGATCGGCCAGGTCGCGCAGACCTCGCTGCGGTCGATCATCGGCAAGAGCGAGCTGGACGACCTGCTGTCCAACCGCGAACAGCTCAACCAGGGCCTGGAGCTGATGATCGACAGCCCGGCGCTGGGCTGGGGCGTGCACATCGACCGTGTGGAGATCAAGGATGTGGCGCTGCCGGAGACGATGAAGCGGTCGATCGCCCGCCAGGCCGAAGCCGAGCGTGAGCGGCGGGCCCGCGTCATCACCGCCGACGGCGAGCTGCAGGCCTCGGCCAAGCTGAGCCAGGCCGCCGAGACGATGGCACAGCACCCGGCCGCGCTGGAACTGCGCCTGCTCCAGACCGTCGTCGAGGTCGCCGCCGAGAAGAACTCGACGCTCGTGCTGCCCTTCCCCGTGGAGCTGCTCAGGTTCCTGGAAAGACAGGCACCCGCCGAGCCCGGCCGGCCGGTCACCTCGTCCGGCACGGACGACGCCCCGCCGGTCCCTGTCGCACAGCGCATCCCGGAGGCCCGCCAGGGCGAGCAGGCCACGCCCATCGGCGGATCGACCCGTTAGGACCGGCCCGGTGGTCGCCGTCACCCGCTATGGCGGCCCGTCGCGGAGGAGCCGCGGATCTCCTTCGCCGGCCGTTCATGCCCCTTCTCGGGTGCCTCCGGCGCCTCCAGGGAGAAGGCTTCGCTCTCCCTCGCGTAGATGCCGCTGAGCTTGGCCCGCAGCCTGCCGAGCGGGTGCCGCATGACGTCCGGAGGCACGCCGTCCGCGGCGGCGGGGGCGGCCGGGATGGCGGGGATGCGCTTCTTCCCCCTCACCAGCTCCGCCAGATCCTCCGTCGGAGGAACGTGAACCTCGATGTACTCACCGTTGGGCAGGCGCTTGATGACACCCGACTCCACTCCGTGGGCCAGCATCTCCAGATCCCTGCGCTGCAGGCCGACGCAGAGGCGGTAGGTGACGAAGTACGCGAGCGCCGGTCCGAGGAAGATCAGGACCCGCCCGACCTTGGTGGTGGTGTACAGCGGGATGTGGTACGTCGCCGAGATCAAGTCGTTGGCGCCCATCACCATCAGCAACGTGTAGAACGTGATCGCCGTGACACCGATCGCGGTGCGGTGGGGGTTGTTGCGAGGCCGGTCGCACAGGTGATGTTCCCGTTCGTCCCCGGTGATCCAGTGTTCGGCGGCCGGGTACAGCAGCAGGCCGGTGAAGATGATCCCCATGGGCAGCAGGGCCGGGATGACCACGCTCAGCGGGATCGTGCGCCCCAGGAGGTTGATCTCCCAGGCCGGCATGAGCCGCAGCGAACCCTCCAGGAAGCCCATGTAGAAGTCGGGCTGCGACCCTGCGGAGATGTTGGCCGGGCTGTACGGGCCGAACAGCCAGATCGGGTTGATCTGGGCGAAGGTACTCAGCAACGCCAGGGCGCCGAATGTGACCATGAAGAAGGCGCCGGACTTGATCATGAAGGCCGGGAAGAACGGCGCGCCGACCACGTTCGTCTCGGTGCGGCCCTTGCCCGGCATCTGGGTGTGCTTCTGCACCCACATCAGCATGAGGTGAGCGGAGATCAGCGCCAGCAGCAGGCCGGGGATCAGCAGGATGTGGATGGCGAAGAACCGCGTGATCACATCCTGCCCGGGATACTCGCCGCCGAACAGGAAGAACGAGAGGTACGTGCCCACCACCGGGATCCCGATCAACACCCCCTGGGTGATGCGCAGCCCGGCGCCCGAGAGCAGGTCGTCCGGCAGGGAGTACCCGGTCAGGCCCTCGGCGAGGGCAAGGACGAACAACAGCACGCCAATGGTCCAGTTGAGCTCGCGCGGCTTGCGATAGGCCCCGGTGAAGAACACGCGGAGCATGTGCACCATCAAGCCCCCGACGAACAACAGCGCCGCCCAGTGGTGGATCTGCCGGATCAGCAGGCCGCCGCGCACGTCGAAGCTGATGTGCAGAGTGGAGGCATAGGCCTCGGACATCCGCACGCCGATCAGCGGCTGGTAGGGGCCGTTGTAGACGACCTCGCCCATGCTCGGCTTGAACCAGAAAGTCAGGAACGTACCGGTGAGCAGCAGGATGATGAACGAGTAGAGCGCGACCTCACCGAGCAGGAACGACCAGTGGTCCGGGAAGACCTTGCGGAGGTTCCGCTTGAACCACTGCCCCGCCCCCAGACGGTCGTCGATGAATCTCGCGCGCTCCGCGAGGACCTTCGGCGTCCTGTCGAGAGTCATGCCCGCCCCCCTAGCCCCGGCGTCCCCTCACGCCCTCGGCAGGAGCATCCCCGCGTCGCCTCGGGCGGCAGAGCCGTCAGTACATACCACGCTACGCTTCGCACACACGTGGCATTTGAGCAGGTCAACAGGGCAGGTCAAAAGGGCAGCGGCCGCCTCGGTGCCGCTGCCCTTCCCGCGTAACAGCTCGTACGACGCCCGGGCCTTGTCACAGCCCGTACGACGGACTGTTCACAGCCCGTACGACGCCCGGGCCTTCTGAACGGCCTCCGGCTTGACCTCGCCGCGCCGGGCCAGGGCCGCGAGCGCCGCGACCACGATGGACTCCGGGTCCACCCCGAAATGGCGGCGGGCCGCCTCGCGCGTGTCGGAGAGGCCGAAGCCGTCCGTGCCGATCGAGTGCCAGTCCTGCGGCACCCACTGGCTGATCTGGTCCGGTACAGCCCGCATCCAGTCACTGACCGCGAGCACCGGCCCGGCCGCGCCTTCCAGGGCACGCGTGACGTACGGGACGCGGTCCTCGCCCTTCAGCCGGTCCTCGTCGCAGGCCAGGGCGTCGCGGCGCAGCTCGCTCCAGGAGGTCGCGGACCACACGTCGGCGGCCACGCCCCAGTCGCGGGCGAGGAGCCGCTGGGCCTCGAGGATCCAGTGAATGGCGGTGCCGGAGGCGAGGAGCTGCAGGCGCGGCGCGTCCTCGGGCAGGCCCTCGGCCTCCTGGAAGCGGTAGAGGCCCTTGACGATCCCCTCCTCCACCCCGTGCGGCATGGCGGGCTGGACCTTGGGCTCGTTGTAGACCGTGAGGTAGTAGAAGACGTCCTCCGCGTCCGGCCCGTACATCCGGCGCAGACCGTCACGGATGATCACGGCCACCTCGTACGCGAAGGCCGGGTCGTAGGCGAGCGCCGCCGGGTTGGTGGAGGCGATCAGGTGCGAGTGGCCGTCCGCGTGCTGGAGGCCCTCGCCCGTCATCGTCGTACGTCCCGCGGTCGCGCCGATCAGGAAGCCGCGGCCGAGCTGGTCGGCGAGCGCCCACATCTGGTCGGCCGTCCGCTGCCAGCCGAACATCGAGTAGAAGATGTAGAACGGGATCATCGGCTCGCCGTGGGTGGCGTACGACGTCGCGGCCGCCGTGAAGTCGGCCATCGAACCGGCCTCGGTGATCCCCTCGTTGAGGATCTGGCCGTTCGTGGCCTCCTTGTAGTACATGAGCATGTCACGGTCGACCGGGTCGTAGGTCTGGCCCAGCGGGGAGTAGATCCCGGCGCTCGGGAAGAGCGACTCCATGCCGAAGGTGCGGGCCTCGTCCGGGACGATCGGCACCCAGCGCCGGCCGGTCTCCTCCTCCCGCATCAGGTCCTTGACCAGGCGGACGAAGGCCATCGTCGTCGCGATCTCCTGGCTGCCCGACCCCTTGGCCAAGGCCTCGAACGGCTTGGCCGACGGCTCGGGCAACGCCACCGGGTGGACCGTGCGGGCCGGGGCGGGGCCGCCCAGAGCGGCCCGGCGCTCCTGGAGGTAGCGCACCTCCGGCGAGCCGGCGCCCGGGTGGACGTACGGCACGACGTCCTCGTCCAGCCTGCCGTCGGGGATGGGGAGTTCGAGCAGGTCGCGCATGGCGCGGAACTGCTTGCCCGTCAGCTTCTTCATCTGGTGGTTGGCGTTGCGCGACTCGAAGCCGGGGCCGAGCGTGTGGCCCTTGATCGTCTGGGCGAGGACAACGGTCGGCGCGCCGCGGTGCTCGACCGCGGCACGGTAGGCGGCGTACACCTTACGCGGCTCGTGGCCCGCCCGGGAGGTGTGGAAGCACTCGACGATCTTCGCGTCGGTCAGCGCCTTGGCCATCTCGGCGAGCGCCGGGTCGGCGCCGAAGAAGTGCTCGCGGATGTAGGCGGCGTCGCGGGTCGCGTACGTCTGGAATTGGCCGTCGGGGACCTCGCGCAGCCGTCGTACGAGCGCCCCCGTGCTGTCGAGCGCGAACAACTCGTCCCAGGCCGAGCCCCAGAGGGCCTTGATCACGTTCCAGCCCGCCGCGCGGAACCGCGCCTCCAGCTCCTGGACGATCTTGAAGTTCGCGCGTACCGGACCGTCGAGCCGCTGCAGGTTGCAGTTGATCACGAAGGTCAGGTTGTCCAGGCCCTCGCGACCGGCGAGGGCGAGCGCGGCGGTCGACTCGGGCTCGTCCATCTCGCCGTCACCCAGGAACGCCCATACATGGGAGCCCGAGGTGTCCTTGATGCCGCGGTGCTGCAGATAACGGTTGAACCGCGCCTGGTAGATCGCCGCCAGCGGGCCCAGGCCCATCGACACGGTCGGGAACTCCCAGAGCCAGGGCAGCCGGCGCGGGTGCGGGTAGGAAGGCAGGCCGTCGCCGCCCGCCTCCCGCCGGAAGTGGTCGAGGTGCTCCTCGGTCAGCCGTCCGTCGAGGAAGGCCCGGGCGTAGATGCCGGGGGAGGCGTGCCCCTGGATGAAGAGCTGGTCCCCGGAGCCGTCGGCCTCCTTGCCACGGAAGAAGTGCTGGAAACCGATCTCGTAGAGCCAGGCGGCGGAGGCGAACGTGGCGATATGGCCCCCCAGGCCCTGGCGGCTGCCCCGGGTCACCATGGCCGCGGCGTTCCAGCGGTTCCAGGCGGTGATACGCCGCTCCATCGCCTCGTCGCCGGGGAACTCCGGCTCGGCGGCCGTGGGGATGGTGTTGACGTAGTCGGTCTCCAGCAGCTTCGGCAGCGCGAGACCGATCCCCTCGGCGTGCTCGAGGGTGCGGCGCATGAGATAGGCGGCGCGGTCCGACCCGGCGGCCTCGGTCACCGCGTCCAGTGAGGCCGCCCACTCGGCGGTCTCCTCCGGGTCGCGATCGGGGAGCTGGTCGAGGGCGCTCGGCTGGGTGCGCATTGCGTCGCTCATGGGTTCGCCTTCCAAGTGGCCCGCACCTCGTGGGAGGACGAGACGGTGAGAAAGGTGCCCTGCCATCCGGGCAGGGCGGGGCCGGTAGGCCCGCCGACCACTGTACGTCTGATCGATGATCGATCAAAATACTCTGGGCAAATTTCGCGAGAAGGAAAGGAAGGCGATATTTTCCACCACCCGCCGGGTCTCCGGCGCCGGGCGTCAGGCCGATCTCGCGCCACTCAGACCCCGGCGGCCGGGCGCAGAGGCACGCAGGGCATCGAGCGCGCAGGGCGTCGAGGCGCGCAGGACTCAGGCCTCGACCGCCGGGCGTCGAGGCGGGTCGGGCTCAGGCCTCGGCCGTCGGGCGTCGAGGCGCGCAGGCCAGCACATGCCGCTTGACCAGCTCGCCCACGTGCGGATCCCGCCGCCGGAAGGCCTCGACCACCGCCTCGTGCTCCTCCGCGTACGACTGCTGGTGGGTGCCCAGCCAGCGGATGGAGAGCGCCGTCCACACCTCGATGCCGAGCGCCTCCCAGGTGTGCAGCAGCACGGCGTTCCCCGACGCGCGCACCAACTCCCGGTGGAAGGCCACCGTATGCCGCACCTGGGCTTCGGCGTCGCTCCTGCGGTCGGCCTCGTACAGCGCGGCGACCTCGGGCTCCAGGACCGAGACGTCCTCGCCCAGCCGGGGCGCGGCCAGCTCGGCGGCGATCTGCTCCAGTCCCGCCCGCACCGGGTAGATCTCCTCCAGGTCGGCCACGGTGAGATCGCGCACCCGGACGCCCTTGTTCGGCGCCGACTCGATCAGCCGCAGCGTCTCCAACTCCCGCAGCGCCTCCCGGACGGGCGTCTGGCTGACCTCCAGCTCGACGGCGATCCGCCGCTCCACGATGCGCTCGCCCGGCTTCCAGCGCCCGCTGACGATCCCCTCCACGATGAACTCGCGGATCTGCTCGCGAAGCGAATGGACGACGGGCGAGGCCATGGGCGCTCCTTGGAAGATCGGCGCCTGCCCGGCCCAAGCGGCCGGGCCCCGCGCCGGGTCCGCCGGTCCGGCATCCGCACCGGCGGACCCGGCCGAGGTGGTTCGGTGAGCGGTCATTCTGATACTGAGCGTAGTACGACCGGCCCTCCCGTCCGGGCGCCAGCCGTACCGCAAATGGGGGCCGCCGACGAGCATCTGCACCTGCTGGAGCTGCTGAACTTGCCGGACTGTCGATCAGCCGGGTTGTCGAGGCGGAGGGACCCGACCCGCGAGAAGTGTCGTAGCCGGACGGCACACTGGTTCCCGGCGCGGGAGGTGGGGGTCTTGGTGAAGGGTTTCGGCCGGGAGAGGGTCCGGAAGCTGCTCGGAATGGCGGTTTGGGAGGTGGAGCTCGCGGTGGAGACCGGTCTGCTCAGACGTCTCCCCGATCGCACCTTCGACCCCGTCTCCGTCAGCACGGCAGAAGCCGACCTGGAGCTGTTCCGACGACTTCTCGCCGCCGAGCGTCGCTGCAATACGAGTGAGGCGGCGGCCAGGCTTGGCGTCTCGACTGACGCCTTCCAACGGATCGCCGCCGTCGTCGGCCTGATGCCCGTGTTGACGGAGGAGATCAGGAAATACGGCCGCACCCTCAACGTCCGCTACTACCGCGCGGCAGATGTCGATGCCTTGGCCGACCACGCCCGCGCCGACACCGAGCTTCGCGCCGCAGCCCGGGCGGTCTCCCGTTCGGAGGCCGCCACGAAAGCCGCCCGGACGCGCAAGCTGAACCTCGCGCGGGCCGCGGCGGCCCGCGCGGAAATCGAGGTCATGAAGCCGGCCCCCGACGCGGATGCGGTTCAGCTCCTCCTGTGGGCTGCAGCGCTGATGGTGGTCGCCGGGATCTGGCCTGGACCGCTCCAACCACTCCGCCGTATGTCGGATCGGCGTGCCGATCCACTGATCGCGACTTTGCGCGAAGCCCGCCTTCCCCGTGCGGAACTGGAGGGGATGCTCGCTGAGCTTGCCGAGAGATCAATCGACCTGATCGGTCTGCTGGTCCCACCAGAGATCGCGGAGCGAGAGCTGGGTGTCCCGGTCGCCATGCTGCCGGCAGATCTGCCCAGGGTCGATGATCACCTGTTGGCGCCCGGGCTCTATGAACTGGTTTCCTCGCCACCGTCGTGGCTGCTGCGGGCACGAGCTGATCGAGAGCTGGAGCGGGCCGCCCGGGCGGAGGCCCAGCGCGCCGCCGAAGAGGTCTCGCGACGGCGGCGGGCTGAGAAGGCCGCGGTCGATGCTGCCGTCCGAGCGGTCTCCCGGTTGAGCGACGAGTCCGTGGCGGAGATCTTCGGCCTGTCTGTCGAGGTGATCCGGCTGCTCCGTCCGAAGAGCGGTCATTGGTCGGCCGGGTTCGTCGCGGGGCTGTCCCGGCGTACTCCGCCATGGCTGCTGGATGAGACCGCGGCCCGTAGGGAGGCCGATCGCCGCAGCCGCGCCGCCGCCACCCGTGCCCGGCGTCGCGCGGCCCGTCAACTCTCCTGGCGCCGGCACTGGGCCGAGGCGTTCGGCGTTCCCCTCGGTGACGTCCCCGAACCGATCGGACGACCTACCCCCAAAGCCATCGAGGCCGCCAGACGAAACCCACCCCCCTGGACGCGCGGGCCGACACCGGATTGAAGCTATACCGCTTCTCTGCGCAGGGAACGCCGCAGGTGGGCGCGCCGTCGCTTCCCGGTGGGTGAGCTGAGCGTCAGCGGCGGACCAGAGCCCAGGAGCCGTCGGCCTTGACGGTGATCAGGCGGGTGCCGGTGGGCAGCAGCACCCCGCCCTTGTAGGTGCCGATCTCGTTGATGAGCAACTCTGGGTAGGAGCCGATCCGGGGGTAGGCGTGCACGATGAAGTTCGACTGACCGTTGTGGGTGGCGCGCATCGTGCTCAGGCCTCTCGTCGGCGTGAGCTTGAGGACCTGGTCCCCGGTGCCCCGGAGGGTGGCGGTGCACCAGCAGCGGGCCTTGGTGACCGGCTTGACGGCGGCGGTCCATGCGCCGTCCGCCTTGATTTCCAGGCCGATGGTGCCGTTGCTCGCGGCGTAGGCGTTGTAGAGAACGGTGCCGTCGTAGGGGCCGATCTCGTTGACCAGCAGGTCGTCCTTTTTCCCGCGCGAGTCGATCGTGTGGACGATGAAGTTGGACTCGCCGTCGTGGGTGAAGCGGATGATGCCGGGCTTCTTGGTGGCGCCGATGCGCAACACCTGGTCGCCCTCCCCGCGGTACTTCGTGTCGGCGTGCGCGGAGGTCGCGCCGACACCGCCGGTCGTGAACGCGACGGCAGCCAGGGTCAGCACGGTGAAAAGGCGGCGGAACATGGCGAATCTCCTTGAACCGGGTGTACCGGCTTGCGATGGATCGGTAGGGGGCGTCGGCTGGCGGTCGGAGCGGCCAATCGCCGGTGCAGCGGACGGCGCCGTTGGGGGGTACCCGTGCTTTACGACGGGGGGACGGACGGCGGCGCCCGCGTTTGAATTCGTGGTTTCAGGCGGCGTGCAGTGCGGGTGGTTCGAGGCAGACGACATCGGGGACGATGGCGGCCAGGTGGCGGCTGAGAGAGCCGCGGCGTGAGACGACCGTCACGTGCAGCCCGGCGTCCGTCAACCAGTCGGCGAGGTTGACGAAGTAGCCGTCCCCGGACCCGATGATCACGCGCTCGAACCGCAGGTCAATGCGGTCGTCGTACGCCGACTCGACCAGTGCCCGGTCGGCGCCGTCGGGACCGGAGCGCGCGAGCAGTCGCACTCCTCGGAACGCGATCCCGACCGCGAGGAGCGCGGTGTGGTTGACGGCCACGACGTACTGGTCCATCGCTCCTGTCGGGACCAGCGACTCGTAGATCGTCATGACCTCCTCGACCTCACAGGTCGTAGGGCGGGTGGAGCCCACGAGATTCTCGATGTCGATCAGGTGCATGGCCCGGCCCTGCCGCAGCGACTCCTGGTGCTCCAGGCGGCGGGACCGGCGGCTCGTCCGCGACGTACGGGCGCGGAACTCGTCCAGGTGCGTGAC
This sequence comes from Sphaerisporangium sp. NPDC051011, assembly GCF_040653595.1. Taxonomy (NCBI): domain Bacteria; kingdom Bacillati; phylum Actinomycetota; class Actinomycetes; order Streptosporangiales; family Streptosporangiaceae; genus Sphaerisporangium; species Sphaerisporangium sp. NPDC051011. The sequence goes on from NZ_JBFAGG010000007.1 coordinate 387,305, forward strand.
GGGGGTGATCACGATACGCGTCCTTCCATCAGCGTTGTGTGCGTGGATCTCCATTAGAGCACATGTGAACTCAATCCACGATAGATCGATGAGAAGACATGATTCCACGGTCCAGGATCCCTGTGTGAACGGTGCGCCGAGGTCCCCGCGAGAGGGATGAAGACCCGGCCGTGAGGCCGCGCCGGGCGCTGACCTCTCCGTCCCACATCCGGACGACATCAGGAGCCGCGGGATCGAGTACTCGAGGATCCGTCTGGTCCAAGAGCCGCTCACCGCGTACCTGGATTATGAGCTGATGGCCTACCGGATCCGGGCGAACCTCGGTGAGGTCATCGAAGTCGTGCGCTGCGGCACCACGCTGAGCCTGCCCAACGAGGACCTCTTCGACTTCCTGCTTTTCGACCGGCACACCGCATTGATCCATGACTACGGTGATGCGGGGTTGCAGGCCGGGGGCTGGCTGACCCACGATCCTGAAGTCCTGTCATCTCTAGAGATCAGGGCCACCGAGCTACGGCAGGCGGCTGTGCCGTTAGGTGAATGGTGTTAAGCCTTCGCCTCCGCGAGAGGTGAGGCCAAGTCCGGCCAGCCGGGCGAGGTTGACCGCAGCGGCCAGGGGCGAGAAGTCGACGGCTATCTTGACTCGCCCGCGCCACACCACTGTCCAGGAGCCGCCGGAAGTCCTCATCGCCGAAGCCCCGCTTATGACCGCACCTGGCCACGGCAAGTGGGTCAGGCGGCCCTTAGAGAGCTCAGCAGTTCGCGGTAGACGTTGTAGGCGGTCGCGGTCCGCTTGCTCGCGCCAGGAGTATCGAGCAGGGGCAGCAGATCTCGATCGGGCCGGCCGAAGCGGCGGTCGTTCATGCCGGAGTGCAGACTGGCGATGGTGGAGGCCTACGACGCGGCGACCGAGGCTGGCGCAAACGGCGCGCTGCGTCAGTGATCTTGTCCGCTCCATAGATGGTTCACCGAGTATCTTGACCGGAACCATGTCAACGCGATGTCACACCTGGTGAGGGGAGCGTAGAAGGTCATACCTTCTTAACGACGACCGAGTCTGGGACCAGCTTCTCCAGGTCGTCTACGTCCGAGGCGAAGACGGTGACCTGCCCCTTCTGCTGCTGTGCGATGACGGCGAGCACCGCGTCGATCGCGTACTTGTGGCCGTGCAGCTTGGCATTGGCTAGTATCCGGCGAGCCTGCCGGGCTTCGTCCTTCCCGATTCCGACGACGTTGAGCCGGGACAGCACCCAGTCCCAGCGTTGCTCGGTGATCCTGCCGTCGTGCGCCTCGACCACCGTCATCGGAGACGTCACCACCTCCGCCTGCCCCCGGGCCGCGAGGTCGAGCCAGGCGATCATCTTCCTGTCGCCGCGCACGGCCAGGGACAAGGCCTCGCAGTCGAGTACGAAGATCCGCAACGGCGGTTGCTCGTGCTCACCGCTTCGCTTCCTCATGCAGCCTCTCCTGCGTTGCGCTTTCCGCCGGCGCGGCGGCGCTCGTGCTCCGCGTCGAGATCTTCCAGTTCTTCGATTGCTGCCGCGCGCTCGTCTTCGGTGACCGGGCCGTATTCTTCCTCCAGCCAGTTCACCAGTTCCAGCAACCGGTCCCGGTCACGCTTGAAGCGCAACGCCTCGGCGACGTACGCCGACAGGCCCCGCTCTGCCGCATCCGTGCGGATCTCGTCGAGGAGTTCCTCGGGGATCGTCACCGTTACCTTCTTGGTCGCCATACTTGAGACCATACTTCAGGTGTCGGTCTTCTTACCAGCTCTGGTGGCCGCTCGCTGTGATCCCGTACGAGGTTGTTCGGCGTACGTGCGCGTCTGGGCAGACTGGCGACGGGGCGCGGTTACGCGGCCGTTCGGGCGCCGCGTCTGGACGTCCTTCGACATGCACCACCACGGGCGGGCGCAACACCATTTCGGGCAGGCGCTGAGGTTCGCCAAGGCGGGGGATGACCCGATTACGGGGGCGTGGGTGCTGTCGACCTTGACGCAGCAGGCCATCCACACGGATCAGCCGGGTTGGGCTGTACGGCTGGCGCGGGCCGCCGCCGAGTCTGCGCGTCGCGGTCAGGCGCCCCCGCGGGTGATGGCTCTCATGACGATCAGAGAAGCCTGGGCCACAGCCCTACATGCGAGACCGGCCGAGGCTGGGGACAAGCACAGCGCCAGGCGGGTCGAGTGCCTGCTGGTCGAGGCGGAACGCGCACACTCCCAAGGTGCCGCTGACCGCGATCCAGCGTGGATCGCACTACACGAGACGGTCGAGTTGAACGCCGAAGCGGGTCGCTGCTGGAGCTTGCTGGGCGAGCACCATCGGGCGGCGGAGTGTGCCGAGGCGGCCGTGAACGCTTTCCAGGAACGTCTTCCTCGCTCAGCTCAGTTCAACCTCGTGCATGCCGCCGACGCATATCTGGGAATGGGAGAGTTGGAGCAGGCCCTCGATTCGGCCCGGGCCGCAGTCCCCATGGCCAAGGCGCTGAGCTCCGCTCGCTCGGTCGAGTTCGTCCAGGCCTTCGCCGACCGCCTCGAACCGTACGGCACCACCGTGGCCGTCCGAGAGTTCCGCGACCATCTGCGAAGCGAGTTGGCTGCTTGACGGGCCTATTGGTCTACGCCCCCCGGCCCCGGGTTCGCGTCCACGGGGATGGTGTCGCCGACCACGGACCACCGGGCGGACCAAGCCCGCGCCGAACTGGTGGTCCATCTGGCTGAACGCCTGGCGGGCCTCGTTGATCCGCCGCACGTCCACCATGCCGACCGCCCGGCCGGACCCGGCGCGCGCGGTCGAGGCGGCGGGGGTGTCGTACGTCCAGGACGACAGCCACTCCCCCAGCGCGGCCGGGACGAACGGCAGCGTGGCGAGTAGAAGGACCGGGCCAGCTCCGGTGTGACGCGGACCTCTAGTCCGCAGTCCGGGTCGACCGTGCCGTCGGGCCTGAGGAACTGGTGCGTCATGCCGGCACCACGCTCGGTGGCGCGACCGAGTTCGACCGGGATGCCGGGCCTTGCGCCCGTCGCACGCCGATCGCCCCGGATCGTGCGATCTCGGCAATCCCGAACGGCTCGACCAGATCAAGGAACTCCCGCTCTCGCCGTGGCGTCCCGGCGAACGAGAGCGTCACAGTCTTCGCGGCGACCTCAACGATCTCGGCGCCGAGCGCACGCGCCGGTTCCAGCAGCTGAGTCCGGTCCGCGCTGGTGACCGCGTTGACGGTCACCAAGGTGGCGGACCGGTGGTGCGCGAGGTCGTCCGTCAGGACGACCACCTTCGTGACGCCGACGATCCGGTTGATCCGGTTCAGGAGCATGCTGATCGCCGCCGGGTCCGTTGTCGCCACGGTCAGCTGTACCCGGCAGGTGTCGTCGTCGAGGGCGGCGTTGATCGAGCTGACGTCGGCGAGGCGATGCGCGAGCATTCCGACCAACTCGCTCAGCAAGCGTGTCTGGCCGATCCCGGAGACACAGATGACACACGACGGCACGGCGACTCCCATCACCCGGCGAAGCGGCGTTGAACTTGGCATGGATCGTCTAGGTATCTCGGAGCCGCAACCTCGTCGCGGGGGCCAAATTGCACCGCTCAGGTTTGGTCGATCGAACCAACTCTCGCAGGCCAGGTGGCGGGATGATGCTTCACCAATCAAACCCCCCCCGCCACGGCCTGGGCCGCGGTTACCTTCCGGGAGGAGCCCCTATATGACCGCCATTACGGTCGCACGGCTCGGTCGCGTCCGCATCTACACAGCGCTTTCGACGTCGGTGCTCGTCTGCGCCGGTCTGGCTGGTTGCGCCGGCCAGGATTCAGCTACCGGCGGCTCCCCGTCCTCGGGAAATCCGAAGGCCATGACGATCCAGTTCGTCAACCCGCTGCCCAGCTACCCGGCATGGCGGCAGATCGGTGACTGTATGAAGGATGAGGCCAAGAAGCGCGGAGCCGACTTCACCGAGAGCGGCCCGACCGGCCAGGCATTGGACGCGAGCGCCATGATCCAGCAAGTGCAGCAGGCCACAGCCAACAAGAAAGACGTGATCATCACATTCCCGGCCAGCGAGGGCTTCACCCAGGTGCTCAAGCAGGCCCAGGCCGCGGGCGCTGTGACGGGAACCTTCTATGGTCCCGGTGGCAAGGATAGCGGCGCTGACGTCAATGCCGGTCCGGACTGGGGGGAAATCGGCGAGACGCTGGTAGGCGCGGTCGCGGCTCTGCCCGGTCAGCACGTGCTCGGGCTCGTCGCGCAGGGCAACACCGGGCTCGGCAAGTCGTGGCTGGACGGGGTCAAGGGCGCGGCCGCGAAGACCGACAACGTGTCCATCGCGGGCGAGGTGTACACCGCCGATGACGCGGCGAAGGCGCTTCCGCAGGTCAACGCGCTCCTCACGGCCCACCCCGACATCACCGAGATCGTCACCCACATGGGCACGGTCACGCCGGGCGCGGTTTCGGCGATCAAGTCTCGCAAGCTCCAGGGCAAGACCTTCCTGCTCGCCGGCGGTCACGACAACGGCGGGCTTGAGGCCGTCAAGGAGGGCACGGCGAACCTGATGCTGATGCAGGACGTCTGTACGCTCGGCAAGCAAATGGTCGACGGGGTCGTCGACGTCCACGACGGCAAGCCGGCACCCGAGGTCCCCGTCCACGTCAAGGTCGTCGGCAAGGACGAGGTGCAGGCCTACCTCGACAAGGGATGGGTCTGATGAGCGTTCCCGCCCTTCGACTGCGTGGGGTGCGCAAGTACTTCGGCTCCGTATCGGCGCTGGAAGACGTCCGCTTTGACGCCTATGGCGGCGAGGTGCACGCGATCGTCGGTGACAACGGCGCCGGGAAATCCACGACGATCAAGATCGTCGCGGGTATTCATCGGGCCGACGAGGGCGAGGTGCTCGTCAACGGCGAGGCGGTGGGCCAGGTCCGTTCGGCGGCCGATGCTCAGGCACACGGCATCGCTGTCGTGTACCAGGACCTTGCTCTTGTCGAGTGCCTCGACATCGCGCACAACATGGCGCTTGGCAACCTGCCACGCAAGTTCGGCATCGTGCTTGACCGTCGCCGGATGGAGCGGGAGGCAGCCCAGGTCCTCAAGGACCTCAAGGTGCGGGTGGGGAACGTGCGCACTCCGGTCGGGTTGCTGTCCGGTGGTCAGCGGCAGGTCGTCGCGGTCGCCCGCGCCGTCCGGATGAACAAGCCGATCATGCTCCTCGACGAGCCGACGGCCGCGCTCGGCGTCCAGGAGACCGCGCACGTCGGCGAAATCATCGACGAACTCCGGGCGTCGGGGAAGGCGGTCGTCATCGTCAGCCACGATCTGGAGTTCGTCTTCTCCCACGCCGACCGGGTGACGGTCCTCCGGCTCGGCCGGACCGTCGGCACCCGGCGGGTCACCGAAGTCGGTCGCGAGGAAATCATCGGCATGATCACCGGCGCCGTCCCGCCCGACCGACCGGACGACCCGGTCCACGACTACGAAGTGGCATGATGACCGTGACCGCGACAACCCAAACCGCTCAAGAACGAGACACCGACCACGGAGGCGAGCGGGACAGCCTGCTGACGAAGATCCTGGTGCGGCAGGAGACCACGCTGGTGCTGGTCATGCTGGTGATCGGGGTCTTCGCCGCGTCTCGCTCCAGTCTGTTCCTCTCCCCGGACAACCTGTCCGAGATACTTCGCAGCAGCGTCATCTACTTCGTGATCGCCTGCGGCGCCGCGATGCTGATCATCGGCGGTGGTCTGGACTTCTCGGCCGGTGCCGTGTTCACGCTGGGTGCGCTGTCCACCTGCACACTCCTTGTCAACGGAGTTCCCTGGCCGCTGGCGGTACTCGCCGGGATGGCGATCTGCTGCGCGGTCGGGGGGGTGAACTTCGCGGTCATCACGTATCTGCACGTGCCGCCGATCATCGCGACCATCGGGTCGTTCTACATGCTCACCGGCATCAACAACCTGGTGACGGGCGGCTCCGACGTCCTGCCGCTTCCAGAGAGCTTCCAGTGGATCGGGCAGGGCAGCGTTGCCGGCGTGCCGAACGACGTGCTCATCGCCATTGTCGTCGGCGTCGTGTTCTGGTTCCTGCTCGAGCGCACCCGGTTCGGCGTCAACGTCCGCGCGCTCGGCGGCAACCGTCAGGCCGCGGTCGGGAACGGACTGCGGGTCTTCCGGCTCGACCTGACGCTGTACGTGATCGCCGGCGCGACGGCCGCTCTCGCGGGCATGATCTACTCCGCCCGGGTGGGCGCCGGGCAGGTCACCGCCGGCGGTACGTCGATCACTCTCAACGCGATCACCGCAGTGCTCATCGGGGGCGTCAGCCTGATGGGCGGCATGGGCACCATCCAGGGCATCGCGGTGGGTGCCGTCCTGCTGTCGCTCATCGACAACGCTCTGGTGCTTGCGAGCGTCCCGCCGCAGTACAACAGCATCGTGGTCGGCGCGATCTTGGTCTGTGCGGTTGCCGTCGATCATCTGCGCCGGGCCCGGATCTATCGGAAGAGGTAAAGCCATGAACGAGATGCCCATCGATCCCGACGTCATCAAGCTGCTCGACGAGCTCGGACCACCCGCGCCCGTCTCCGCCGCGGACCTGACCGCCGAAGAACTCCGTCAGGGGATGCGCGACGCGATCGCGATCTTCACCTGCGACGCGGAGCCCATCGCGGTGCACCGCGTCACCGACGAGCTCGTGCCGGGCCGCAACGGGGAGATACCGGTGCGCGTCTACAGCCCCGAGACGCCCAGTTCGGTCATCGTGTACATGCACGGCGGCGCGTGGATCTCCGGTGACATCGACACCCACGACCTCGTCACGCGGCGGCTCAGCCGCGACACCGGAGCCGTCGTGGTCTCGGTCGACTACCGGATGTTGCCGGAACACCCGTTCCCGGCGCCGTTCGACGACGCCTGCGACGCCGTTGCCTGGGCCGGAGCGCTGCGGCCCGATCTGCCGTTCCTCGTCGCCGGCGACAGCGCGGGCGGCACCCTCGCGGCGTGCGTCGCGTTGCGGGCGCGCGACGAGCACGGCCCCCGCATCGACGCGCAGGTGCTGGTGTACCCGGGCATCGACGACGACCTCGAAGCGCCCAGCATGCTCGCCTTCCGCGACGGTCCGCGGATCAGCCTCGACGACCTCCGGTTCTTCCTCCAGCAGTACGCATCGCATGAAGCGGCCCTCGGCTCGCCCTACGCCTTGCCGGGGCGGGCCACGTCGCTGGCCGGACTGCCGCCCGCCGTCGTCGTCATCGCCGGGCACGACCTGTTGCGGTCGTCCAACGAGGACTACGCAAGACGGTTGCGGGACGCCGGGGTTCCCGTGACAGTCCAGCTCGATCCCGAGCTCGTCCACGGCTGGATCGACTTCGCGCCGCGCGTGCCGTCGGCCGATCGCGCCTTCGGCCGCCTCACCGACAGCGTCAACGACCTCATCGGCCGAGTCGCCGGGTGACGTACGACGTCGTGATCCAAGGGGGTCGAGTCATCGATCCCGAGAGTGGGCTGGACGGCGTCCGCAACGTCGGCCTGGCAGGCGGCCGGATCGCCGCCGTTTCCGAGGCAGACCTGATCGGCCGGCGGCGGATAGACGCGCGTGGGCTCGTGGTCGCTCCCGGGTTCATCGACCTGCACAGCCATGGGCAAGGCATTGCCGAGGGCCGGCTGCAGGCGCTCGACGGCGTCACCACGGCGCTCGAGCTCGAAGCGGGCGTCGCCCCGGTGTCGGCCGCCTACGTGAGGGCCGCCGCCGAGGGCCGACCCGTCAATTACGGGTACTCGGCCTCCTGGTCGTCGCTGCGCATGCATGTGGTCGGCGGCGCACCTCTCTCCGGGGGCGCGGACGGACCTCTCGACGGCCTCGGATCAGACGCGTGGCGCGCGCCCGCCGCACCGGCCCAGCTCGCCGCGATGCTGCGCATGCTGGAGCGCGAGCTCGCCGACGGGGCACTTGGGATCGGCGTCCTGCTGGGGTATGCGCCCGCGACCGATCCGGCCGAGTTCGTCGAGGTCGCAAGGCTTGCGGCGGCGGCGGGAGTGCCGGTGTTCACCCATGCGCGGCCACTCATCGAACAGGATCCCGGAGTCGTCGTCGACGGTGCCGAGGAGCTGACGAGGGTGGCCGGCGAAACCTCCGTGCATATGCATTACTGCCACGTCAACTCCACGTCGACACGCCACCTGGACCGAGTCCAGGCGTTGATCGAGGCGGTCCGTGCCGAGGGCGCCAACGTGACCAGCGAGATCTATCCCTACGGGTCGGGCATGAGCTCGATCGGGTCCGACTACTTCCATCCCGATCGGCTGCATGTCCTGGGTGCGACGGGTACGCCCCGGGACGTGATCTACGCACGGACCGGGGAGACGGTCGCCTCGGTCGATCGCCTGCTCGAACTGCGAGCAGCCGACCCATCGGGCCTGGCGTTCATCACATTGTTGGATGAGTCCGCGGACCGCATCGCTCGAATGTGTGCATTGCCGTACGCGGCCATCGCTTCCGACGCCCTGCCGTTCGTCATCGAGGACGGCCACGCCTACGACCCGATGCAGTGGCCGCCACCAAAGTTCGTCAAGACCCACCCGCGCAGCGCCGGCACCTATGGCCGTACCTTGCGGATCGCGGTGCGCGAAACGGGCGTCCTGTCGCTGCCCGAAGCGATCGCCAAGTGCACCCTGCAACCGGCGCGGATCGTCGAGCAGGCCGCGCCCGCGATGCGGCGCAAGGGCAGGATTCAGCCCGGTTGCGATGCGGATGTGGTGGTGTTCGACGCGGAGCGGGTCACCGATGCGGCGACCTACCAGCATTCGGTGCGTCCCTCGACGGGGTTCGCCCACGTGATCGTCAACGGCGAATCGGTCGTCAGCGACGGCAGGTTGCAAGAGCAGACCCTACCCGGCCGGCCCGTCAGGGGCCGACGGTGAGCGCACAACTGAAGGAGCGCTGACATGCAGGTCGCCATCGTTCTCTATCCCGGCTTCACCGCGCTGGACGTTGTCGGGCCGTATGAGGTCCTGGGCCGTCTCCCGGACACCGAGGTCGTTTTCGTCGCCGAGCAGCCCGGCCTCGTCCGCAACGACCTGAAGAGCCTGTCGATCAACGTCGTCGCGACGCTTGCCGACGTGACGGACCCCGGCGTGGTCCTCATCGGAGGGGGCCCGGGCCAGACCGAGCAAATGTCCGACGGCACGTTGCACGAGTGGTTGCGAACGGTCGACCGGACCACCGCGTGGACGGCTTCGGTCTGCACCGGGTCCTTGATTCTCGCCGGCGCCGGAGTCCTCAGGGGTCGCCGGGCAACGACCCACTGGGCCGCGATCGAACAGCTCGTCGAGTTCGGTGTGACGCCGTCGAAGGAGCGGGTCGTCATCGACGGTCACTACGCGACCGCCGCGGGCATATCGGCGGGCATCGACATGGGTTTGACCCTGGCCGGTTCGATCGCGGGCGACGACGTGGCGCAGACCGTGCAGCTCATCATCGAGTACGCGCCGGAGCCGCCGTACAACGCGGGCTCCCTGGACTCCGCTCCGGCGGCCGTCGTCGAGAGCGCGACGAACAAATTGTCGGCGCGATTTCCCGCCCGCTAGCACCGGCGTCGTCTCGGGCGCCCCCATGACGTATCGAAGCAACGGTTTCGCCGCCCGATTCGCCTGCGCGGCACCGTAGAACAGACCCCGACTCGGATGTCGACCGGGCGGCGCGGGACCGGCAGTCCACTCGGCCGCCGGATGAGCCGCGCCCAATGCAATCGAGGAGAGTCTATGTTGAACAGGTACGACCGGTCCGGCCTTTCTGCCGGGATCGTCCACTTCGGCGTCGGGAACTTCCACCGATCGCACCAGGCCATGTACCTCGACCGGCTGTTCGAGCGAGGCGAGGATCTCGACTGGGCGATCTGCGGCGTCGGCCTGCTGCCCGGCGACCGGCGCATGCGGGACGCCCTCGCCGGCCAGGACATGACCTACACGCTGGTCGAGCGCCGGCCGGACGGGTCGACCGGCGCCCGCACCATCGGCTCGATCGTGGAGTACCTCTTCGGCCCGGACGATCCCGAGCGGGTGCTGGAACGGCTCGCCGACCCGGCCACCCGGATCGTCTCGTTGACGATCACCGAGGGCGGCTACAACACCAGCGACACCACCGGCGAGTTCGACGAGTCGAACCCCGGCGTGCGGCAGGACCTGCGGCCCGGCGCGGCGCCGGCCACCGTCTTCGGCTACGTCGTCGAGGGCCTCGCCCGCCGCCGCGCCCGCGGCATCCCGCCCTTCACCGTCATGTCGTGCGACAACCTGCCCGGCAACGGCGACGTGGCCCGCAAGGCGTTCGTCGCCTACGCGCGGCTGCGCGATCCCGCCCTCGGCGACTGGATCGACGCGACCGTCGCGTTCCCCAACGGCATGGTCGACCGGATCACGCCGGTCACCACCGACGCCGACCGGGCGTTCGTGGCCCAGGAGTTCGCCGTCGAGGATGCCTGGCCGGTGCTGTGCGAGCCGTTCGTCCAGTGGGTCCTGGAGGACCACTTCACGCTGGGGCGGCCCGCCTTCGAACGCGTCGGCGTCCAGGTCGTCGCCGACGTGACGCCCTACGAGCTGATGAAGCTGCGGCTGCTCAACGCGAGTCACCAGGCCCTGGCGTACCCCGGCTACCTGCTCGGGCACCGCCTGGCCCACGAGGCCGCCGCAGACCCGCGGCTGGTCGAGCTGCTCACCCGGTACATGGACGAGGAGGCCACCCCGACGCTGCGGCCGGTGCCGGGCATCGACCTCGCCGCCTACAAGCGCTCGCTCCTCGACCGGTTCGCCAACCCGTACATTCGCGACACCCTGGCCCGGCTGGCCACCGATGCCTCGGACCGCATCCCGAAGTTTCTTCTGCCGGTCGCGCACGACCGGGTCCGGCTCGGCCGGTCGGCGCCGATGGCCGCGCTGGTGGTCGCGGGCTGGGCCGTGTTCGCCGCGGACGTCGACGAGCCCGGCGCGCCGGACCGGCAGCGCGCGGCCGTCGCCGCGGCCGTGCGCCGCCAGCAGGCGGACCCGATCGGATTCCTGCGCGACACCGATCTGTTCGGCGACCTCGCCGAACGCCCGATCTTCGCCGACGCATTCGCCGCGAGCTACCGCGACATCCGGGCGGGCGGCATCGCCGCCGCCCTCGCTGCCCGCCTCGGCACGCCCGCCGAGGTCCGCTGATCCCTCGCCCCGTCATGAGAGGAAAGCCATGTCCCCAGCACTACGGGGCCGTTGGTCGCGTGCCGCCAGGGCACTCGCGATCCTGACAGTACCGCCGTCGGCGCCGGCGCTGACGGCCCGCGGCGGTGACACCGTCGACAGCCCGAGCACCGCCACCGCCCTGACGATCGCCTGCGTGCGCCTGGATGAGGTCGTGTCGTGACGAACCGATTCGTGTTCGTGGTCGGCGAGGCGCTCATCGATGTCATCGTCCGTCCCGGCGGTACCGACGAGGTCCCGGGCGGCAGCCCGGCCAACGTCGCCCGGGGCCTCGCCCGGCTCGGCGTGCCGACCGCGTTGCTCACCAGCATCGGCGACGACGACCGCGGCCGGCTCCTGCTGCGGCATCTCACCGGCGCCGGCGTCGACGTGCTGCCCGCGAGCGTCCACCGTGGACGGACGGCGACCGCAACGGCGACCGTCGACGCCTCGGGCGACGCCCGCTACGTCTTCGACATCGACTGGGACATCGAAACGGCCGCGATCCCGGACGGGGCCGCCGTCGTGCACACCGGCTCGATCGCCGCCTTCCTGGAGCCGGGCGCCGGCAAGGTCCGCGCGCTGCTGCGCGACCTGCGGGGGCGGGCGACGCTGACCTTCGACCCGAACGTCCGCCCCGCGATCCTCGGCGCCGATCCCGCCCCGGCCCGGGCGACCTTCGAGGCCGTGGCGTCGCTCGTCGACGTGGTCAAGCTCAGCGCCGAGGACGCCGGCTGGCTCTACCCCGGCCGCCCGCTGGACGCGGTCGCCGATCACATCGCCGGCGCCGGTCCCCGGCTCGTCGCCGTGACGCGCGGCGCCGCCGGCTCCACGCTCCACGCGCCCGGGCACGTCGTGCGCATCGGCCCGGCCGCGGTTGACGTCGTCGACACGGTCGGCGCGGGGGACAGCTACATGGCCGGGCTGATCCTCGGCCTGCTCGAAACACCGCCGGCCGCACTGGACCGGCTTGGCGCCGTCGCCGCCGCTGCCGCCTCCTACACCGTGTCCCGCCGGGGCGCCGAGCTGCCCCGGTACCGCGACCTCGAGACAGACTGATCATATGTTCGTCACGGACGACCAAGCGCTCGCCGCCAAGTTGTCGAGAACGATGAACGCAGCCGCGGGCCCGGTTCCTAGCGTGGTCGCATATGAGAGACCTCCACGATGTCCCGCGGGCAGGCTGATGGCCGCCCTCTCAGACCTGCTCGCCGACGCCCGCGCCCTGATCGAGTGCGAGTCGCCGTCGGCCGACCTCGTCGGCACGCCGACCCTGGACGACCTCGGCGTGGTCGACGGCGGCGCCCACGCCTCCGGCGAGCACGTGCTGGTGGACAAGCTGCCCGGCCGGACCGCGCTGCTGCGCGCGCTGGTCGAGGACCTGCCGGCCGACTCGACGAACCCGATCGCCGCGCCTGGTGCGGCCCGACCCTGACACCCCCGAACGAGCCGAGGAGCATGAACATCGTGACCGACAGCAGCGTGGCGCCCGCCGCCGCGGGGCCGGAGCTCGACCACGCCGCCCGGGCCGCGGAGGGCGCCGCCCGAGCGGCCGGCGTTCTGGTGCGCGAGCTCACGGGCCTCGACGACCTGGACGGGGTGATCGGGTTACTCGCCACCATCTGGGGCCGCTCGGACAAACCGCAGATGACGATCGAGCTTCTGCGCGCCCTGAGCAAGGCCGGCAACTACGTGGCCGGCGCCTTCGAGCGCGACCGCCTGGTCGGTGCCTGCGTGGGCTTCTTCCACGCCCCGGCGGAGGAGGCGCTGCACAGCCACATCGCCGGAGTCTCGGCGCGGGCCACCGGCCGCGGCGTCGGCTTCGCGCTCAAACTGCACCAGCGGGCATGGGCGCTACGCTACGACGTCCCCGAGATCGCCTGGACCTTCGACCCGCTGGTGGCCCGTAACGCCTACTTCAACGTGGTCAAGCTGGCCGCGCGGCCGGCCGAGTACCTGCCCAACTTCTACGGTCCGATGCTCGACGCCATCAACGGCGCCGAGGACTCCGACCGGCTCCTGATGCGCTGGCCGCTGCGCGACCCCGCAGTGGTCGCCGCCTGCACCGGGGGCGGCACCGGCACCGTCGCCGCGGACGAGCTCGCGGCGGGCGCCGTCACGGCGCTGAGCATGGGGGCGGACGGCGCTCCCGAGCCCGGCCGGCTCGACGGCGCGACCTCGCTCGTGGCCGTACCCCCGGACATCGAGGGCCTCCGCACGGCCGACCCGGGGATGGCGCGGCGCTGGCGGGTCGCCGTGCGCGACGCGCTCACCGGCCTCGCCGCCCGTGGTGGCCGGATCGAGGGCTTCGACCGCACCGGTTGGTACGTCGTACGGAGGGATGCATGAAACTCACCAACGTGGCGCTCGCCGCGCTGCCCGGGTTCACCTTGCCCGGCGACACGTCGGCGTCCGGGCGGTACTACGCCGCGGACAGCACCGAGCCGTTCGTGCTCGACGGCGGCCACCTCGCCGTCCCGGCCGGCCCCGGCCTCGGCGTGGCGCCGGTGCCGGACCGCCTCGCCGAGATGACCACCGCGTCCGAGTGGCTCACCGGCTGAGTACGTCGGATCAGACGAAGAACACGGGCGCGATTCATAGGGGCCGACTAGTCGTCGACCAAGGCGTGGCATATCGTCGGCAAATGGCGCACACCAACGACGCGCGCTCCCGCGGGGGCCTGGGCCGGGTCCTCGACGACCTGGGCTCCACGCTGCTCGACCTCCTCCACGGCGACCCCGACCGCCCCGGTGAGATCGGGGGTCTGGTCATTCACGACCCGCTGGATCAGCCGATGCTGCCGCCCCACGCGCTCGTGCTCGGCATCGGGGTGAACGCACCCGGCGAGATCGCGGCGCTGCTGCGCGCGCTCGGCGGGCGGCGGGCGGCGGCGCTGGTGCTCAGGGCGCCGGTCTCGCTCACCGACGAGGTGCGGGTCGCCGCCGACGAGGCGGGCGTGGCCGTGCTCGGGCTCAGCCGGGGCGCGCCGTGGGGCCACCTGAGTGAGATGCTGCGCTCCCTGCTCGTCGGCGTGGATCCGGCGGAGTCGCTCGGCGGGCTGCCCGCGGGCGACCTGTTCGCGGTCGCCAACGCGGTCGCGTCGCTGCTCGACGCGCCGATCACCATCGAGGACCGCGACTCCCGGGTGCTCGCCTTCTCCGTCCGCCAGGACGAGGCCGACCCGTCCCGGGTCGAGACAATCCTGGGCCGGCAGGTGCCGGAGCGGTACTTCCGGAATCTCCGCGAGCGCGGAGTCTTCCAAGACCTGCTTCGCGACGACCGGCCCATCTACATCGAGCCCGTCCCCGGCGACAACAGCGGCCTGACGATGCCCCGCGTGGCCATCGGGGTGCGCGCCGGCGACCAGATGCTGGGCTCGATCTGGGCGGCGGTGCCCGGGCCGCTGAGCGAGGAGCGCCACGAGGCGCTGCGGGAGTCGGCCAAGCTGGTCGCCCTGCACCTACTGCGGGTCCGGGCCGGCGCCGACGTGCAGCGGCGGCTGCGGGCCGACCTGCTGCGCTCGGCGCTGGAGGGCGGCGCGGGCGCGGGCGCGGCGCTGGAGCGGCTGGGGCTCGCGGGCCGCCCGCTGCTCGTGCTGGGGGTGGCCCTCGACGAGCGCGACCGGCACCGCGACGGCGACGGCGGCGCGGCCGTGGTCCACGACCGGCAGCGGCTCGGCGACGCGTTCGCCCTGCACCTGTCCGCCTTCCACCCGATCTCGGCGGTCGCCGAGATCGGCGAGGTCACCTACGGCCTGGTGCCGGTGGCCGGCACCGGGGACCGGGCCGGGACGCGCGCGGAGCGGACCCTGCAGGACTTCCTGGACCGAGTCGGCGACCGGCTGCCCGCGGTCGCCGCCGTGGGACCGGCCGCGCTGGACCTCTCGGGCGTGGCCCACAGCCGCTCCTGGGTGGACCGGGTCCTGCGAGTGCTGCGCGAGCGGCGCGGCCACCGGCGCATCGGCAGCCTCGACGAGCTGCAGGGCGAGGCCCTGATCATCGAGATGCGCGACCTCGCCGCCGCCCGCGGCGACGAACCGACCGGCGCCCTGGCCCGCCTGGTCGACTACGACCGCCGGCACCACGCCTGCCTGGTCCAGACGCTGCGCGCCTGGCTCGACGCCTTCGGCGACGTCGTCGCGGCCGCCGACTCGGTCTTCGTCCACCAGAACACCTTCCGCTACCGGCTGCGGCGGGTCGCCGAGGTCGGCCGGATCGACCTGGCCGACCCCGACCAGCGCTTCGCCGTGATGCTCCAGCTCCGGGTGCTCCGCGTCGGTTCCCTGCCCGACCCGGTCGCCGACGCGTGACGACCACCGCCGCCGATTCCGCATGCCGCCGCTGTCGCGCCCAGCGGACCCGCCCGGCCGTTCGTCGCCGTCGCGATCGTGCTGCCGCTCATCGTGGTCGGCGCCGAGGAAGACGCCCGGTTCAGCTTCACCGGCGTGGACGAGGGCTGCCGCGAGCGGATCCGGTCCTACGCCGACCGGCAGGAGGACCGGCGGCGTCTACCCCGGCCGTTCCACGAAGAAGATCGTCCACCACCTGTGGCGGTGACCGGTCAGCCGCCACGCGCTCAGTCGCCGAAGGCGCCCTTAGGGCGAGTGGGCGGAGGAGGAGCGGCCGGGCAGTGCGGCTGCTTCTCCTCGCTGATCGCCGGTGGTGCCAGCGGCATGATCTCCCGTTCGTGGTAAGCGATCAGGTCCTCCGCCTGGTCGTACAGGCGTATGAGCGCGTCCAGGCACGGCCCGATCACCTGGGGATCGCTCACCCTGCGCGCCCCGGTATGCGCGCCGGCCGCGTTGTAGAGCACTTCGTAGCAGAGCGAGCGAGAGAAGATGACAAGTTCCGGCAGCGGGGAACTCCGCTCGAAGTCGCGTACGGCGTCCGCGGGGAGGACTCTTACCCGCTCACCTGTCGACACCCGTATCGCCAGTCCATTGATCTCCCACTGCAGGTAAGGCGTGATCGGGCTCTCGACGATACGCAGCCGGCGGAACTCGGCATGGGTGGCGTACTGCTCCTCCAGCGGCAAGCGCCACTCTTCGAGCAGCGCCATGGAGCGTTCCCAGTCGCCGTCCATCATGGCCTGCCAGCTCTCGACGTCGGGCTCGTGGAACTCCTGGGCTCGCTCCAGCTTCCAGACGGTGTCGCCCGCCTCGGCGTAGACCTTGTCGAACTCCTCCTGATATTCGGCGACGGGCAGGTCCTCGCCCCCGGCGGTCCGAAGGTGGTGGAACGGGTCCAAGACTCCTCCGATTTCTGTCGTTATCACGGTCGATGTCACTTTCGTTGCGCGGTCGCCGGGCGCGAGATGGTGACGGCGCGCCGGACTCGCCGGCCATGCCGTCGCCACCAGGCCCTCGCCCAGAGCGACTGGAAGAACACGATGACGAACAGGGTCACCAGCGCGTCGGCGAACTGGGCGGGGCCAGGCGGACGTGACAGAGTTTCGAACGCCCGGGTCAGCAGGGCCAGGGTGGCGGGAAGCGTGATGAGGAGCGCGATCGAGAGGCATCCCGCCGTCCCCAGCGCGGCCAGGGGCGTGTACCAGCGCAGCGCGCGGCGTTCCGCCACGGGCAGAGCGGCGAGAGGGTTCGGCCGTCGGCGGCCTGAGACGAGATGGAGCAGGTAGGCGCCCGCGTCGCGGTACATGTTCCGGCAGCCGGTGAGGTCCTGCAGAACGAAGTACAGGTCGGTACGCATGAACACCAGGAACTGCGTCGCCACCATCGTCAGTGCCGTCAGCATGACGACCGCCAGGATGGGGTGCCTGCCGGTGGTGGCCGTCAGGATCACGCAGACCCCGCACACAGCGCAGTCCACGGCCATGCCGGCCAGATAGACCGTCATCCGGATCCGGCGTTCGGCCAGCCAGATGCCCGAGACGTCCGTCTGCGCCGCGAGGAACTGCAGCCGGGTCCCGAGCCGGATACGTCCCGGAACCCCCGCCGCCCGGGCGGTAGAGAGATGGGCCAGTTCATGAAGGAGGATGAGGGTCCAGCCCACCGCTATCTGGGTCAGCAGCACGGCCGTGCCATGGCTGCTCCACAGCAGATCTCGCCAGCCGGGCATGAGCTCCGGACGGTAGACGAGTGTGCCCGCCCCGACCAGAATGACCAACGCCACGGCTATGTGAAGGCTTGGGCTGAGGGCCCAGCGCACGTGCCGGGCCGTGAGGCGTGGCAGCGTAGGGGGAGGCGGCACCGGGGAGCCGGTCGCGCGGCCGTCGACTGCGGCGACCAGGCCCGCTTCGGTCAGCCCGGCGACGAAGCCCGCGACGTCGAGCCGTGTGCCGGTCTCCTCGAAGAGGCGACGCTCGGTCTCCTCGACCGATCCGTACTCCTGAAGCAACTGGATCGCCCGTAGTCCCGCGGACGGTACGGCCACGAAGTCACCGGAATCGACGCGGCCGACGATCCACTCGTCCCTGTCGCGGCGGAATCCGACCTCATGAAGTTCTACCAAGGTCATGCCGGCGCCGTTCCTCTACATGCGAGAGACCGGTAGGCGGATGTGCGCCTTGCCTACCGGTCAGCGCCTGATCAGTTGGAGTTGCCAGCGCTGTCAGCGGTGGTTTCGATCTTGTCGAGTCGGCGAATGGTGATCGTCGCCTTCGCCTCACCCTCGTTCTCGGAGGGCTGGAACTCGTTCTCCGCGTGAGACATGGCGCACCTTCCGTTAGAGGTTTCTGCGGACTTCCAGATCATCCAGTCAGTTGAGGAGGCGGTCAAGGTCTGTTGGGCGAATCTGTCTGGGCGCACACCGGGCATCCCTCGCGCGCGGGGTGGCGAATGTCGATGAGCTGGTCGGGCGCGATCAGATTCATGCCGCCGATGCGTCCCGGCGGGATGGCGGGAACACCGGTGAGCTGGGTGATCACTGCGTGGGCCACAAGATGCCCGGAGATTCCCGCCGAGGTGGCGATCACCCCTGGCCCACCCAGGTCGACGGGTGTTCCCGGGCGACGCCGGGCCTGCTCGCCCGCACTGACACACTCGTAGCACGGTCCGCCCGGTCCGTACACCCCCACCGTCACCAGCGGACCGCTGTAGCCGCCGCCCGCCCAGGGGATACCCGCCTGCGCGCACGCCCGGTTGGCCCAGACGCGCAGGCCGTGGCCGCGAGGTTCGTCGGCGCAGAGCGCGAGCATGTCGGCTCCGGAGACGAGTTCCGCGAGTTCCTCCTGGCTGGTGACTCGCCCGCGGTCACCGGTGATCGTCACATCGGAGTTGATCCCGCGTAGCCGGCGCACGGCCAGGTCCGCCTTGGACTGGCCGACATCCGCCTCGCTGTAGAGGACCTGACGGCTGAGGTTCGACAGCTCCACCACATCGGGGTCCACGCAGTGCAACCGGCCGACGCCCGCGGCGGCGAGCGCCCAGGCCGCGTGGCTGCCCGTGCCACCCAGCCCAAGCATCACCACCCTGGCGTTCCTCAGCCTGAGCTGCGCCTCCCAGCCATGCTCGCGGGGAGTCAGGTCGATCCGCCGGAAGAAGGCGCGATTCCTGCTGTAGCGGTCAAGCTCTCGGGGGCTGAGCTCGCCCGGGGGCGCCGACTCTGCGTCTTCGAGATAACCGGAGCCGATGAGCTGGGCGACCACCGACTCCGCCTGCCCCGCGGACAGTTCGGGGAAGGCTCCGCCCAGCCGCGACACGATCTCCTCCACCGGGCGGGTCCCATCCATGAGCGAGAGTGCCGCCCAAGCCCATCCGTTCGGATCGTCGATCTCGGCGGCGAGTCCGTAGATCTCGCCACCGACACGGACGGTACCGTCCGGATACCGGTGCGGACGATGCTCCGGCTTCACCCGGGGACAGCGCATGGACATCCTCCCGAAAGACCACGGATCGGACGAACGTGTCAACCCAGGGGTGGTCTCAGGTGATGGGAGCTCGATAGTAGGAGAGCCGTACTATCTGTGTTTGTTTTGCTGGGAATCCCGAGCAGGCGAACACGACGGCGAGGGCGGATGGCCTGGTCAGCCGCCGTTGACAACCGTCGGCCGCTGAGAGTGGTGGTGCTATGCCTGGGTGTCCGGAATGGGGCGGTGGAGCCGCCACTGGCGGAGGGGGGCGAGGCCGGGGCGGAGGTCGGGGAGGGCGGAGTAGGGCAGCCGGGTTCCGGAGGCGGTGGGGAGGGCGAAGGCGACGGCCTTGCCGGGGGAGTCGGTGGTGGTCGTGATCGTTCGGTACGCCTGGCAGTGGCCCTGCGACAGCTCGTAGGTCAGCAGCAGGCCGCGCCCGTTTTCGGCGAGGAGCGATAGGTCCGGCTCGGGGAGCGTCGCGAGCCGCTGGAAGGCGTCGCGGATCTTGTCCGGCTCGGGGTCGCCGTCGACCACCTCACACCAGGTGGGAACGCCGTCGATGCGGAAGATACGCAGCTCGTACGGCCGCCGACCGTGCCGCTCCGCGTTCGCGGCCAGCTCGGCGACGACGATCTCGGCATCGGTGATCGCGTCGTCGCTGACCCCCGCACGCTGGAGCACCTCTCGGACGACGGTACGCGCCCGACGCGCCGCCGAGCCGGGCTGCAGGGCCTTCACGAGCACTCGGACGTCCTGATGATGCTGCTCGGTGGCGGTCTGCTGCCCGTCCGGCTGCTGAGAAGAGGTGTGCGGGGTGGAGTCGGAGGGGGGCACGACGGTGCTCCGTTCGTTGTCGGTGACGGTGCACAGCAGGAAAGGCCGCCGGGCGAGAGAAGAGAACGGCGTCGTGTGCGCGTTGATCGCGGACGCGGGGTGTCGTACGCCGGAGCTGGTCGATCTCTGGTCGTTTGACCGGAAGGGCTTGGCGTGAGGCCGAGGTCGGTGTAATCGTCATCACAGTCAGTGGTCAGACGACTACCAAGGGGGTTCGTGTGGAGGTACGGGGACAGGAGGCCGGCCGTCCGGAGTTGGTCAGGGCGCGGCGGCGGAGAGGGCTGAGCCAGGAGGCGGCGGCCGAGGCGGTCGGGGTGTCGCCGACCACGTGGGCGCGCTGGGAGCGCGGCGAGCAGGGAGTTCGCGCGCGGCATCGGGCGCGGATGGCCGCAGTGTTCGGTGTCGAGGCGATCGAGGTGGAGCGGTGGGTGGAGGGCTGGGCCTTCGTGGAGACACCTTCCTGGCCGCTCGTGGACTGTGGAGGCGGCTCGCTGGCGGCTACGGTGAAGTCGGCCGACCTGCTGTGGAGGTTCGAGATGGATCCGTCCCGCCGTCACCTGCTGGCCACGCTGCCGTTCGTCCCGGCCGCGCTGGGGGAGTGGCTGTCGTCCTGGACGTACGACACCCCCGCCGCGACGACGGCGCATGCCGGGTCGGGCCGGGCGGTCGGGATGGCGGACGTGCAGCGGATCAACGAGGCCCGTCAGGCGTTCAGCCAGATGGACCACCAGTTCGGCGCCGGCCTGGTCCGCCCGGTCGTCCTGCGCTACCTCAACAGCAACGTCACCCCACTACTCCACGGCCGCTACGACGACAAAGTCGGCGCCGAACTAATGACTGCGGCTGCGGGCATGAGCAGGATGGCCGGTTGGACCGCATTCGACATGAGCATCCACGGCCAGGCTCAGCAGCACTTCGGTCAAGCTCTGCGGTTCGCCAAGGCGGCCGACGATCCCCTGACGGCCGCCTGGATCCTGACGGCCATGACCCGGCAGGCCATCCACATCGATCAGCCCCTCTGGGCCCTGCGGCTCTCGCGCTCCGCCGTGGACGCCGCACGACAGGCCCACGCATCGCCGCGCGTCATGGCCCTGATGGCCGTCAGGGAAGCCTGGACGACGGCATTGAACGCAAAGCCTGGCGAGTCGGGGGACAAGCACGGTGCCAAGCAGGTCGAACGTCTGCTCTCCGAAGCAGAGCGCGCCTACGAGCAGGGGCCCAGTAACCGCGACCCCGCCTGGATCGCCTCCTATGAGATTGCTGAGCTGGGCTCGGAGGCCGGACAATCCTGGGGCCTGCTCGGCGAACACCAGCGAGCGGCGGCCTGCGCCGAAGGCGCCGTGAACGCGTTCCAGGACCGCCTGCCGCGCTCCGCGCAGTTCAACCGGGTGCACGCCGCCGACGCCTACCTGAGCATGGGCGAGCTCGACCAGGCCCTCGACTCCGCCCGCGCCGCCATCCCCATGGCCAAGACGCTGAGCTCCGCCCGCTCGGTCGAGTTCGTCCAGGCGTTCGCCGACCGCCTCGAACCGTACGGCACCACCGTGGCCGTCCGCGAGTTCCGCGACCACCTGCGAAGCGAGCTGGCTGCTTGACGGCCTATCGGCCTACGCGTCGGGATTCTCCGCGCACTCGATGTCGCCGGAGACGTTGACACCGACCGGTGAGTCACCCACCCTTGCGCTGATTCCGCCATAGCCCTTGCGTTCGATGTAGGGCACGTATCATCTGCGGCCCCGGGGAGCAGTGCCATCATCGTGAGGAGACGGAGCTTCGCTGGGGGGTGCGCCCGGCGAGTCATGGCCTTCGCCAAGCTTGCTGAGGCGGGGAGCGGGGATCTGGTGACATGCCGGCATCGGGCGACGGGGCCGGTCCCGGGGCGCGGCGCAAGGTCGGCCGCCTTTGACCTGATCGCGACACCGCTCGGCGCCCTCGGGTTCGTCTTCGCCCTCCCCGCCGACCGTTCACGTCAGGTGAAAGTAGGGCGGCGGTGCCTGCAAGTACTGTGCGTGGTGCATGCACGACACACGATCTCCACATGGATTTTTGAAGGTTGGCCGACGTCCATATGGGTGTTCGAGAAGCGCAGGTGCGGGTGCGCGTACCATGGGTCATGCTCAGAACTCATGGCATCCTGGGGAGGGAGGACTTATGCTGACACGGCTTGAAGTCGATGGATTCAAGAACTTGCTTGATTTCCAGGTCGAGCTGGGGCCCTTCACCTGTATCGCGGGTGAGAACGGAACCGGGAAGTCAAACGTATTCGACGCCATTCAATTTCTCAGCCTGCTCGCGGACCGCTCTCTGATGGAGGCGGCTCAGGAAGTTCGTGGAGTGCACGGGGAGCGGCTTGGGGAGCCGCGCGACTTGTTCTGGAACGGTTATGCCCCCGGCGATCGGCGAATGCGTTTCGCCGCCGAGATGATCGTTCCCAAAGACGTCCAGGACGACTTCGGTCGTCCCGCAAAACCTACCACCTCCTATCTCCGGTATGAGCTTGAGCTGGGATATCTTCCACCGGCCGGAGCCGAGAAGATCGGTCGGCTGACACTGCTGGCAGAGAATCTCCGGCACATCAAGCTGGGAGACGCGGTGACCCGATTGCGGTTCCCGCACAGCGCGGCAAAGTTTCGCAAGTCAGTGCTTTCAGGTCATCGAGGCACGGCGTTCATCTCGACCACCGTTGAGGACGGCCAACCGGTGATCAGTATTCACCAGGACGGTGGTAGCCGGGGACAGCCGAAGAAATCCGCCGCGTCAAGGGCTCCTGCGACCGTGGTGAGTACGGTGACCAGCAGCGCGGAGCCGACGGTTCTGGCTGTGCGACGGGAAATGCAATCGTGGCGCAGGCTCGCCCTTGAGCCGTCGGCTCTGCGCACGGCGGACAGATATGTGGACCCACGTGAAATGGAGTCGAATGGTCGGCATCTACCGGCCACGTTGTTCCGGATCGCCAATAATGACTTCGAACAGGATCCGGCGCGCGTCTATTCGCGGGTGACAGGCCGGCTCGCCGACCTCGCGGGAGTGACCGTCCGTGACCTCAGCGTCCAGGAAGACGATGTGCGAGAACTGCTTACGGTGCAGCTTCGGGAAGCGAGTGGCCTCACGCTGCCTGCGAGGAGTTTGTCCGAGGGCACGCTGCGCTTCCTTGCGCTCTGTGTTCTTCTGGAGGATCCGGATGTACAGGGACTGCTCTGTATGGAGGAGCCGGAGAACGGAATCCACCCCGCCAACTTGGGGGCCATGGTGGATCTGGTCAAGGATCTCGCTGTCGATGTGACGGATGCTCCCGGGCGCGACAATCCCTTCCGGCAGGTCATCGTCAACACACATTCGCCTGCCATAGTTCAACTGGTCGACCCTGACGATCTGCTTTTCGCGGACACCGTGCTGCGCCGGGGGCCCGACGGCGAACTGACGCGCGCGCTCCAGTTGCATCCGCTTGCTGGCACGTGGCGGGCGAAGGGCGGCGGCATCTCGGTGACGAGGGCGGACATCCTTCCTTATCTCACCACCCCTCCAGGAGCTCAACTGAGTGTGGAGATCGCATGACTCTGCGGGTCCTGTTCCTCGGCGAGGGGACGAGTGACAGCGGAATCGTCTCGCATATCGAACGCCATGGCCTCCGCCGTGGAATCGATGTCGTGGTGACCGACCCTGCGGTGGAGCGGCTGGGCTTGAAAGGGGATGGGACGCTCCGCGGCAAGCTTCAGGCGGTTCTCCGCTTCGGCGGTGATTACGATGTGATCGTGATTCACCGTGATGCCGACAACCAGGGACGCCAGTGTCGCGTCGATGAGGTTCGCGCAGCGGTCCGTGACGCGAAGCCGACAGCAGCCTGCGTGCCAGTGATTCCCGTGCGCATGACAGAAGCATGGCTGCTGGTGGATGAGCGGCAGATTCGTGAAGTTGCGGGCAACCCCAATGGTAAGAAGGCGCTCGGCCTGCCGGACGCGGCCAAGGTGGAAATGGTCTCCGATCCGAAGGCTCTCCTCAAGGATGTTCTGGTGAGAGCGGCAGACGTCACCGGCCGTCGCCGGGAAAAGTTCAACCAGCGCTTCCCCCAGCATCGACATCAGCTCCTCGAAAGAATCGACCCTGATGGGCAAATCTGCAAGGTGCCATCGTGGAACGCGTTCGTCCAGGACCTCGATGCCGGACTTTCTGAAGCGTCGTCAGCGAAATGAGCTGATATCGCTGCTCCAGAAAGCCGCCCACCGGTTCATCGACTTCTTGTGCGTAGGGGCCGGTCGCGATACCTGTACACCGACACCACCCGTCCCTCTCTCATCGCGAGCATCACGATCGCTGACGCGTATCGTCTCAGCAAGGTAGGTCGCGGGCGATCAAGTCGCTTTGTCGTCTGCGAGGTCGGCGATGAGTCGGTCAACGACGGTTTCCTCGAAGACGGGCCGGTCACGGGTGACCATGGCATGTTGGAGCCCGTGGTCCCAAGGAGGCGATGATTCATGCCCACCGGGGATGTGCGGGGTGAACGGCTCCTGAGTTGAAGTTCCCGTTCCCGAGGTGCCCGTCAGTTGGGGACCGAGGCGCTGATGGCGGCGCGGTAGTCGCCGAGTGCGGGAAGGCCGGCTCGTTTCTCGACGGGAACCGTGTCGAGCACCATGCGGGCCGTGTGCAGAATCATGTGGGTGAGATAGGACGGGTCGAGCGTCGAGATCACCTGTGCGGCAAGTTTCAGCCCTTCGTTGTAACCACCTTCGTTGCTGACGTGAATGGCCTCGTGCAGTCGCACGCTTGCCGCGTTCCCCTCTTCCCACTCGCCTGCTACAGGATCGTGAGCAGCGGCGACTGGTCATCGGTACTTGGGTCCATATACTTCCCATCAGGTGTGGTCGCGCCGAGTGTTCTCGTTTGCGGGGTATTCGGCTTGTTTCTTGTCTGGGGCGGACGTGGTTGATGACGGGACTGTGGTGGGGCGGGTCGCTACGATCCTGGACGCGGTCGCCTCCGCAAGCGGACCCCTGCCGCTGGCGGAACTGACCCGGCGGACGGGCATTCCCAAGCCGACGGTACGGCGGATCGCCGCCAGCCTCGTGTCGCGCGGGCTACTGAACCGGGGCGACGACGGGTACATGCTGGGCGGGACGCTAGTGCGGTACGGGCTGCATGCCCTGGCGCGGCACCCGGCAGCGCTCGCGGCGCAGCCCATCCTCGCAGACCTGCGCCAGCGGGCGCCCGGCGAGATCGCCTGGTTGAGTACCGTGCACGGCGGGGCGCTCACCCTTACCGGAGCCACCTGCGGACGGGAGCACCACGCAGCGATCCGCGCCAGGTGGCCGACGGCGGAGTTGATCGGCCCCAGCGTCGTCCTCGTCGCCGGATGCCGCCTGGAGGTCGCGCATCAACCCGAGCGAGCCGACCGGATCCTGACCGCCGGATGGCGGCGGCTCACACCGTACTCCGTCACCGACCCGCGCCGGATGCGGTCCTTGCTCGCCGAGGCCCGCGACACCGGCGTCGCACAGGAAGACGAGCAGGCGCGGCTCGGCTGGAGTTGCCTCGCAGCGGTGCTCCGCGGCCCTGGAGGAGCCGTCACCGGCATCCTCGGGATTTCCGGGCGCACCGGTTCGCTGGCCGCCCCCGCCCTGCGCGCCGCTCTGGTACGGCTGGCGGCGAACCTGGAGGCCGAACTCCGCGTGACCGGCCTTCCGCAGGAAGCGCTGCCCGCGGGTCACTGAGTGACCCGGCCGCCTTGTCGGCGTGCGGTGCCCATCCCATCCTGAATCCGGCGATGCGGCAGGGCATGGGAGGTCGAGAGTGTTTCAGGATCCGGGTCAACGGGCGGCGCGGCAGGCCCAGCAGGAACATCAGCGACAGGTCAACCAGAGGTTCAGCGACACCCGGCCGGCCCGCCCGGGAGGGTGCCTGTCCTTCCTCGTCCTGGTCGCGTTGGCTCTCGCGGCACTTGGCTGGGCCGGCGCGCACGGCTACACCCCCTCCACGATCATCCGTGACATCCAGCACTTCGTCACGACGCCGCCGACCCCGGACGTGCCAGGGGACGGGAGCGGCGGCTAACCCGTGGAGGCGGTCTTCATCGCCCTCGCCCCTCATCATCGTCATCACCGCGCTCGGCGAGACCGACTCACGATAGCTCCGCGTTCGCCACCTCAACGCCCCACGCAACAAGCGTGTCGTCTATCACGGCATCTGAGCACCGGCCAAATCGCTGAGGGGGCATTCGCCGATGATCACGCGCAAGAAATCACGTCGTCAAACCGATCGGTCAGCTCCGAAAAGCGACTCAAGCCTGCCGGTGCTGCTGCACGTCATTGGTCAGCTCATCCCGGACTCTTCGCAGCGCCGGCTGAGCTATGAGGACGCCATCGGCTGGTTCGTTGACCACCGCCCGCCCCAGCAGTCCGCCGCCCAGGGCGCCATCCTGCGTACCCCCTGCCTGACGGAAGAACCGAGAGTCCAGGACTTCCTCGACGCACGGCACCAACTGGTCTGCGATCCGAACGGCACCCCGCACGGACGGCGATTCGTCGTCAAGGAACTGGGCGAGGAGCTGACCGAGGCGTTCCGTGGCACGCGACTTCCAGCCTCCTGAACCACCGTTAACCGAACACCACCGGAAGGAAAGACCATGCGCAAGATCCGCAAGATGACGAGTGTGGCCGTGGCCGTGGCCGCGATCACGACCCTGTCGCTCGCCACCGCCGGCGCCGCCCACGCGGAGGTGTCCAAGCCCTTCAGGCTGAACCATGCGATAAGGACGGGCAACTGCACGATGTTCGAGGGCGCGAGATGGACGCTGACCGTCGAGGTCGTGGGTGGCAAGAAGGTGGGCGTCGCCAAGTTTGACGGCACGGTCACCAGCAGCCACAACAACGACGCCTGGCTGATGTGGGCCTTCCTGAAGGACGCCAACGGCGCCGTGCTCGGCGCGGTGACCAACGACCTCATCCAGGACCCGACCGACCGGGCCAAGTTCGTCATGAACCTGCCCGACCGGAGACGGCCATACCGCTATTTCCACTCCGGCAAGTTCGACGCCAGTAAGTTCAACCTCATCAAGAAAATGGAACTGGGCAAGTACTGCTGAAGGCTACGGCCCCTGGTTTCAAGGGTGAGAAGTGGCCCCATCCACGCGTGAGTTTTGGCCCCACTTGGCGAGTGCGATAGGTGTCCGCCCGGTCAGGCGTCTGCTCATCAAGGTGATGGCCGCCATGGTGAGGTGGGCCTCGCTATGGGAGTGCAGGCGCTCGTAGTCGCGGACCCGTCCTGCTCACCGGCGCAGGTTCATCAGCCGTCGGCGCGCCGTGTTCATTCTGCTCGGCCACCAATTCCCGGCCGCACCGTGATCCAGATCGGCTCCACCCGCCACGTACGTCGGCAACGCACCCCGACGAACGACAGAACCCTCACGCTGTGCTACCCACTGGCGCAGGCGGGACGGAGGCGGGAAACTGTCTCGATGCCTGCTGAGTACGCCCAGAGTGACCAGTTCCGTGGTGCCCGCATCCACCTATGCGACCTTGCCGGCCTTGAGATTCGCGATTGCGAGGTCAGCGGCCTGAAGATCGTGGACTGTTATGGGGGCGACGTCTACCTCGGTGGCGACTTCGAGCGTCTCGTTGTTAACGACGTCGACGTGACCGTCTACGTCGAGGCCGAGCTCGACCGGCAGCATCCCACGCGGGTGCTGGCGCGGGAGCACTCCCACCCCGATTCCGAGATGCTGGCGCAGGCGTGCGCGGTCTTGGCCGACGCTGCGCAGATGGGGCTGTGCGGGGGGTGGGGTGTATCGAGCTGGGATCCACGCCCGCTTGTGGACCTCGACGCACCCCGTCCTGATGTCCTCATGGTCCGGTCAGGGCTGCTGGTGGGTGTCGACGTCCTCGGAGCGGCCGAGGCCCTGGTGACGCGGTGGCGGCCGGCGCAGGTGTGGGGCATGAGCCCCTTCGGTGGCAGCACCACACAGCCCGTGTGGGAACAGTTCGACCCGCGGACTTTCCTGCGGCATTCCCCACGGGCCACGAGGGTCCAGGCGGCGTTCCGCTCCGCCTACGTCCTGCCCCGGGTCGACGCGGTCGCGGTCGGTACGGACAATGTCGACCACCTGCGGGAGCTGATCGGCGCCCTGGCGTACGAGGTCGATGACCAGGTGGTCCGGGAGTACCGGCAGCTCCTCCAGGCTCGCCGTCAGTCCGTCTGAAGTTCCTTCACCACTCGCTCCGCCGTTTCCCGGGCGGCCCCCAGTCGGGGGTCGTCCGGGTCGGCGTAGGGGCCGAGGATCTTCGCGGCGACGAACAGCGTCATCAGCTTGCCGTCCCGGCTCTCCAGATCGTCACGTCGCTCGCTGCGGACGCGGTCGGCCAGAGCCGGGACGGCAAGGGAGGCGCCCCACAGATTTGCCGCGTCCAGGCCACACGGGGCCATGCCCCAGTCCTCCCAATCGAACACGCAGAACACCGGCGCCGTCATATTCGCCCAGTTGAAATCCGCATGGGCCAGACGCCATTCGACCACGACCGGATCGACGCCAGGGAAGACGCTGTGAATCGTTCCCGTGACCAGTTCCTGCGTGAGGGTCTCGGTATCCGGTGTCGCGACCCGGTTGCTGTGCTGCGCGGCGAGAGCATCCAGGGAGGCGTTCAGCGCGGCCCACCACTCCCCGGGCAGCTGCGGATCCTCCGCCACTACGGCGCTGCCCACCGGCGCCCCCGGCAGCAGCTCCGTCTCGTCCGCCCGCCACATCACCGGCTCCGTCTCGTCCCGCCACACGACGCCAGCGAACCAGGCAGGTTTCGCGATCCCGCGCAGGGCCTCAGCGGACGCGGTGCCGTCCCCGCCCTGGACCCCGATCCGGTCGAGCCCTCGCCTCTCGATACGTACCCACGTATCGCGGTCCGTCCGCGCGCCAATCGAACGGCGCTTGCGTACTACGGTGCCCCGATTCAGGCGTGTCTGAAGCGACCGCTCCACACGATCGAGAACCTCATCAACCGGTTCAACCCGCAAATCGACGGCACGAGTTGTATAAGCCGAGCGTGTCATAGGCGTGACCGTAGCAGCGTGCCAGCCCGCAGGGCCCCATCTTGGCCACAGTGGGAAGACTCCCCGCAGGGCTCCAGCTGTCAGCGGCTGGGCCCGCGAGGGGTGGTAATCCTGCCCGGGCATCGTTTTGCCCGACCCCCGCTTGGCGACCGTGGCGATCGGCGGGCGTTCGCCGACCGCCTCGAACCGTACGGCACCACCGTGGCCGTCCGCGAGTTCCGCGACCAACTGCGAAGTGAACTGGCCGCGTAACGATTCGCCTGGCGCGTAACAGGGTTCTTCACGCCCTTGACCCTCGATACGGCCGGGATTTGTCCGGTGCTCGCTGCTAATGTGCCTGCCACATAGGTGATGCGGCCCGACGGGCTTCCGCCGATCTGACGATCGCGGACATGCCCCCATACCGCACGAGATTTCGTGCTGCGTGGGGGTAGTCCGTGACGGCGTTTCGGCATTCCGCCGAAGGTCTGGCCAAGTTAGCGTCCCAGTCGCTTCCGGAACGGCGGTTAAGTGAGCTCCTTGCCGAGCATCTACGGATGACCGTAGGCCTCACGCCGTCCCAGTCCGAGCGCCGATCGTGGGACCGTAGCCTTCCGGTCCTCGCATCGGACCTGATCGACGCCGGGCTCGGTCAGGTCGAGGTGCTGGTCGAATACCAACTGCCACTGACGAGCAAGCGGGCTGACGTGGTTCTCGCGGGCGTGGACCGGCGTACTGGCGGTGACGCGTATGTGGTCGTCGAGTTGAAGCAGTGGAGCCAGGCGGACCTGTACGAAGAGGACCAGAAGCTGGTCCTGGTGGAAGGCATGCCGGGGCGCCCTCAACTCCACCCCCTGCTTCAGGTGAAGGGGTACTGCGACTACATCGCCGACTTCGCCGCCGTCCTCGGAGGGCACCACGACGCCGTCCGTGGCGTGGCCTACCTCCACAACGCCGCCGACCTGGACGTCCGCGACCTGTACGACTTCGTCCAGGATGAGCGCACCCGGATGTTCACCAAGACCCGGCGTGGGGCCTTCCTCGACTACCTTCGCGAGCAGTTCGCTCCGAAGGCGGGTGCCGGAGCCGCCGACAGGCTGCTGACAACTGCCGTGCGCCCGTCCAAGCAGCTGCTCAAGTTGGCGGCCGCTGAGATCAAGAACCGCGAGCAGTTCGTGCTGCTCGCGGAACAGCGGTTGGCGTACGAGATCGTCCTGCACCATGTCGAGAAGGCTCGCCGGGCCCATTCCAAGGAGGTCGTCATCGTCTCGGGCGGCCCGGGCAGCGGGAAGAGCGTCATCGCGCTGTCGCTGCTCGGCGAGTTGACCCGGCAGGGCCGGGCGGCGGTGCACGCCACCGGGTCCCGATCCTTCACCCATACCATGCGCCGTTACGTCGGCAAGGGCTCGACCCGGGTGCAGAGCTTCTTCAAGTACTTCAACAACTTCACCAAGGCGGACCCGAACGACCTGGATGTGCTGATCTGCGACGAGGCGCACCGGATCCGGGAGAACTCCTCCACGCGGTACACCAAGGCAAGCGACCGTACGGACCGCCCGCAGATGGATGAGCTGATGGCCGCGGCACGCGTTCCGGTGTTCCTGCTGGACGAGCACCAGGTCGTACGGCCCGGCGAACTCGGCACGGTGGCGGACATCAGGAGGCACGCCGAGTCGCTGGGGTTCCACGTGCACGAAGTGTCGCTCGATGCCCAGTTCCGCTGCGGGGGCAGTCGCACGTACGAGAACTGGGTGCTGCGCCTCCTCGGCCTGGACGGTGATTCGCCTGAGGTCTGGACCGGTGATGATCACTTCGATGTCACGCCGGCCGATTCCCCCCACGAACTGGAGGCTCTGCTCAAGAGCAAGCTGGAGGCAGGCTACTCCGCTCGGATGACCGCCGGATTCTGCTGGAAATGGAGCGAACCCGGCAAGGACGGCACGCTTGTCCCTGACGTGCGGATCGAGGAGTGGGGCTGGTCACGGCCGTGGAACGTCAAAGGGGACAGAGCCGTGGGCGAGGCGCCGTCCAGCGCGCTGTGGGCGACAGAGTCCGGCGGGTTCGGGCAGGTCGGCTGTGTCTTCACGGCTCAGGGCTTCGAGTACGACTGGAACGGCGTCATCATCGGCCCTGACCTCGTCGCACGCGATGGCAGGCTGGTGACCGTCCGGTCCGCGAGCAAGGACCCGGCGCTCAACAGAAGCGTCAGTGACCAGCAGGCGGACCGGTTGATCCGAAACAGCTACAAGGTGCTGCTCACCCGCGGAATGGTCGGCACCGCGATATACGCGGTCGATCCGGAGACGCAGGAATTTCTGTCCACGCTGATCGAGCGGGCTGCTGTTGGTCGGCCCCCGCAGGCATAGGCGGACCCGGTGTAGTTTTGCCGCATAATGCGGTTCCGGGGAGGGGTGGGGATGGCGGGGCGGATAGTCATTGATGGCCGCTACGAACTCGACGACCTCCCGTTGGGCCGGGGCGGGATGGGAGAGGTTTACGCGGGTTACGACCGAAACCTCGATCGCAGAGTGGCCGTAAAGCTCATTCGGTTCCCCTATGGGCAGTATGACGAGGCTCTGGTGAAACGCTTCGTCCACGAGACGCGGGTGATGGCGAAGCTCGATCACCCCGGCGCTCCAGCGATATACGACGCCAACGCCTACCAGGACCCACGGCTCGGCACCCGTCCCTTCCTGGTGATGCAGTACGTGGACGGTGTGACGATCGACCACTTGGTGAGCGAACAGGGCCCACTTCCTGCCGCCTGGGCCGCGCTGATCGCGGCACAGGCGGCGGCCGTGCTGCAGGCCGCTCACGAGCGGGGCATTTTTCACCGTGACCTGAAGCCGAGCAACCTCATGCTCTGCCGCGACGGCTCGGTCAAGGTGCTCGACTTCGGCCTGGCCATGTTCCACGACCCCGAGCTCACCAGGCTGACCCGCAGCGGCACGATCCTTGGCACGCCCTCCTACATGTCACCAGAGCAGATCCGCGGTGCGACGGTGGGCCCGCAAAGCGACATCTACTCCCTTGGGCTGGTCCTGTACGAGATGCTCACCGGACGTCGCCTGTTCGAGGGCGATACCGAGTACGACACCTTCGACAAGCAGGTGAACATCCCCGCCCCGCCTGTACGGCTGGAGCGGGCGGACGTGCCGCCGGGCCTGGACAAGTACCTGCTGGGCATGCTGCAGAAGCGCGCGGAGGACCGCCCGGCCCAGGCCGGCGCGGTGGTCGACGGCCTGCTTCCATTCGCCACAGGGCTGCACCCGATCACCGGTGTCGTCACGTCCGCCCCAAGCGCGCTGCGCATGTACGCCGGCGCGGTCGGCCGGATCGGCGCAGGCGTGGAGAGCATCGTGGCGTCCCAAATGCTCGACCGGGTGGCATCGGAACAGGGCGCGGAGCCCTCTGCCGAACGATCCGCATGGGTCCCAGAAAGCAATGAAGGGTTCAGCCGAGGGGACATCGCCCGGGCGCGGACCGAGGCCAGGGCATTGGCGGAGGACTCCCGCTACGGGCAGGCCGTGGAGGTGCTGTCCGCGGTTCTCGGAACCGCCGGCCGGATTTTCGGGGCCTTGGACAGCGAGGTGCTGGACCTGCGGATTCACCTGGCCGAGGTGCTGTTCGAGGGCGGTGACTACCGCCGGGCCGCTCCAGCATTCGCGGAGCTGAGCACTGATCTGGCGAAGAGGCATGGACCCGACGACGAAGTGGTGCTGCACTGCCGCAGGCAGGAGGCGACCTGCCGCGCACTCATGGGCAAGACGGGCACGGCGCTTCAGATGCTCGAACGCCTGTTGGCGGACGAGCGGCACCTATACGGGGACGAGGACCCGCGACCGCTGGAGTTGAGGCGTCAGATCGGGCTGCTCCAACTGGGTGCCGGTGACACCGAGCAGGCCCGGGTGACTCTGTCTGAGCTGCTGCGTGATCTCACCCGGCTGTACGGCGCGGAGCATCCCGAGTCGGTACGTGTTCGCGACAGCCTTACTCGATTGTCGATGTGACGGCCCAGCCAAAGCGGCTCTCCTTGCTCACCTGACGCTCATGGCCGAGCCGGACTCGCGGGTCCGGCCGACACAGGTGCGTACGGATGCCCTTCAGCCTGACGACTTCCGCGATCTCGGCGCACGCGTGACGCGTATCTGGCTGTGACTGGCATACACAGAAATTTGCTTGTGTCCTGGCGTCAACAGTGTTACTTTTATCTCGTCCACCTGATCTACCGTCCCCCCGGCAGGTCGCCATTCTCCCTCAGCAATCAGGAGCATTCCGCTTTTGTGGCGCGGAACGCAAGTTGTGACTTGTCTGTTGCCTGGATGAATAACGGCCCAACGGTAAATCGCCTTATTGTCCAAGTTTCGGTCATTCGGTGCCGGAGGCGGCGGATCATCACGTTTCACCATTAGTGTGCGGATGAGCCGGAAGGGCTAACAAGAGTGTGGTTTCGGACGGGCCGGTATCGGTGGGTCCTGCCATGACCGGTGTCAGGCTTGAAGATCTGACTCAAGGGGCCATCGTCGGCGGGGTCACGCCCAGCGGTGATGTGACCGTCGTGGCCGTCACGTGGTACGGATCCAACGCCCTCGAACTCACCTACCGCACCGAACCCGGGCAGATCGCTGCTCAACTGCTCGACCGCGATCGCGAAAGCCGCCTCACCTTGCGCCGGCCGTCCGCCGCCTACGCCTTCGATGGCGACGGCGCACAGTTCAAATTGGCGGCCGAGGCACTGCGCATCCGCATGGCGGCCCGGTTCGACCCCATGCTCGCCGTTACCACCAGCGACCTCGAACCGTTGCCACACCAGATACAGGCCGTGTACGGCGAACTGCTCGACCGCACACCTCTCCGTTTCGTCCTGGCCGACGATCCGGGCGCCGGAAAAACGATCATGGCTGGCTTGTACATCAAGGAGCTGATGCTCCGAGGTGACTTGGAACGATGCATGATCGTCGCGCCGGGCGGGCTGGTCGAGCAATGGCAGGAAGAGCTGCTGGAGAAGTTCGGCCTGCGCTTCGAGCTGCTCACCCGGCAGCTGATCGAGGCGCAACTGGAGCAGGGCGTCTTCGAACGCTATCCGCTGCTCATCGCCCGCATGGACCAGCTCTCCCGCAGCGAGGAGCTCCAGGCGCAGCTTCAGCGGAGCGACTGGGACCTGGTCGTGGTCGACGAGGCACACCGCATGTCGGCTCGCTACTTCGGTGACGAGCTGAAGAAGACCAAGCGCTACCTGCTCGGCGAGCTGCTGGGTAAGCACACCCGCCATCTGCTGCTGATGACCGCGACCCCGCACGCGGGCAGCGAGGCCGACTTCCAGCTGTTCATGGGACTGCTCGACTCGGATCGCTTCGAAGGAAAGTACCGCGAGGGGATCAGCTCCAACGACACCGACGGCCTGATGCGCCGGATGGTCAAGGAAGACCTGCTCACTTTCGAGGGCAAGCCCCTGTTCCCGGAGCGCCGCGCTTACACCGTCCCTTACGAGCTGTCGCACGCTGAGGGCGAGTTGTACGAGGTCGTCACCGAGTACGTCCGCGAGCAGATGGGCCGGGCCCAGGAGCTGGCGACCAAGGGAGAGGCGCGGCGCGGCAACACCGTCGGCTTCGCGCTCACCGTGCTTCAGCGCCGGCTCGCCTCCAGCCCCGAGGCGATCCTGAAGTCGCTCGAACGCCGTCACAAGCGCCTCCAGCAGCTCCGACACGAGCTGGCCACTGGCGGCCAGAGCGGCGTCGAGGGCCGGCTCCGCGAGCGGCTCGCCATTCTGGCCGGACGGGCTCCGGAGGATGTCGATGCCGACCTTGACGACCTGCCCGGCAATGAGGTCGAGGAGTTGGAGGACGACGTCGTCGACGCCGCCACCACCGCGCAGACGCTCGCCGAGCTGGACAAGGAGCTCGGACTGCTCGAAGATCTGGTCGAGGTCGCCCGCCGGGTACGCAACGCGGGGACCGACCGCAAGTGGACCGAGTTGTCCGAGCTGCTCCAGAGCCACGCACTGATCCGCGATGCCGATGGCGGCCCGCGCAAGCTGATCATTTTCACCGAGCACCGGGACACCCTCGAATACCTGGTGGAACGCATCCGTGGGCTGCTCGGCCGCGAGGAGGCCGTGGTCGCCATCCACGGCGGCGTCACCCGAGACCAACGGCGCCGGATCAAGGAACTGTTCACCCAGGACAAGGACTGCCGCATCCTGGTCGCCACGGACGCGGCGGGGGAGGGCCTGAACCTCCAGCGCGCCCACCTCATGGTGAACTACGACCTTCCGTGGAACCCCAACCGCATCGAGCAGCGTTTCGGCCGGATTCACCGCATCGGGCAGACCGAGGTCTGCCACCTGTGGAACCTCGTAGCCGAGGACACCCGGGAAGGGGCGGTGTTCCGTCGCCTGCTCGACAAGATCGACGAGCAGCGCCGTGCGTACAAGGGGAAGGTCTTCGACGTCCTCGGCGAGGCGTTCCAGGGGCAGCCGCTGCGCACCCTGCTCATGCAGGCCATTCAGTACGGCGACCGGCCGGAGGTCCGTGACCGGCTGAACCAGGTGATCGACGCCTCGGTGGGCCAGGGCCTGGACAAGCTGATGGCCGAGCGGGCACTGGCCCACCAGAAGCTGGACGAGACGGACGTCGCCGAGTGGCGGCTGCGCATGGAGGAGGCCCGGGCCCGGCGCCTTCAGCCGTACTACGTCAAGGCGTTCTTCCTCGCGGCGTTCCGGCAGCTCGGCGGGCGCATCTCGGAGAGGGAGTCCGGCCGGTACGAGATCACGCACGTGCCGGGCGACGTCGTTGACCACGATCGGCAGATCAGGGTGGGCGTCCCGGTGCTGCGCCGGTACGAGCGCGTGACCTTCGACCGCGAGCTGGTACGCCCGGCCGGCCTGCCGCGCGCGGATCTGCTCGCGCCCGGCCATCCGCTGCTGGACGCGGTCGTCTCCTTGGTCATCGAGCGGTACGGCACGCAGCTCAAGCAGGGCGCCGTGCTGGTAAACCGGCGCGACGAGAGTGAGGAGCCGCACGTGCTCGTCGCGATCACGCAGGAGATCGCCGACGGCCACGACAGGGTCATCAGCAAGCGCTTCGACTTCGTCGAGATCGGCAGCAGCTCTGCTCGGGCCGCGGGGGTCGCCCCCTATCTCGACTACGCGCCGGCCACCGAGGCGGAACGGCAACTCGTCGCGGGGGTTCTGGAGGAGGGCTGGCTGGCGAGTGGCATCGACCAGCTCGCCGTCGGCTGGGCGGTCGAGAACGGCCTGGCGTCGTATGTGGGGGAGATCCGCGCCCGGGTCGCCGCGCAGACCGAGCGCACCCGCAGGCTTGTCCGGCAACGACTGCTCCAGGAGATCAACTACTGGGACACCCGGCACGCCGACCTCCTCGACGCCGAGCAGACCGGCAAGACCCTCAAGGTCCGTCCGGAGACGGCAGCGCGCCGGGCCCGCGACCTGGAAGCGCGTCTCCAGCGCCGCATGGCGGACTTGAACCAAGGCGAACTGTTGCAGATCCGCCCTCCTCGCGTGGTCGGCGGTGCCCTCGTCATCCCCGAGGGCTTGCTGGACCGGCTCACCGGACTGCGGGACGGGCCGCCGGAGGCGTACGTGCGGGACACCGCGGGGGTTGAACGGCGTGCGGTCGACCGCGTCCTCCAGGAGGAGCGGCGGCTCGGCCGCATTCCGGA
This sequence comes from Sphaerisporangium sp. NPDC051011, assembly GCF_040653595.1. Lineage (NCBI taxonomy): Bacteria > Bacillati > Actinomycetota > Actinomycetes > Streptosporangiales > Streptosporangiaceae > Sphaerisporangium > Sphaerisporangium sp. NPDC051011. The sequence continues at coordinate 423,832 of NZ_JBFAGG010000007.1, forward strand.
GGAAATGCCGCATAACAACCCAGGCTATGACATTCGGTCCAAAACCGTCGATGATCACTGGATTTTCATCGAAGTGAAGGGCCGGGTAAACGGCGCGGATCAGTTTCACGTCACACGTACAGAAGTTCTTACCGGCAAGAACACCGGACCGAATTACCGGCTGGCGCTCGTCAGTGTCCACCCGGACGGACCGGAACACGACGAGGTCCGCTACATCGTGAACCCCTTCCGCGATGTGGACTTCGGCGACTTCGCCGCCACCGACCTCGGTGGCGACTGGCACAAGGAATGGGCACGAGGAGGAGCACCGGTATGACCCCCGACATTGGAACCGGCACACCTGGATACCGCCGCAAGCTGATCGAGGTGGCGCTTCCTCTAGAGGAGATCAACAAGCAGTCGGCCAGAGAGAAGTCCATCCGCCACGGCCACCCGTCCACCCTCCACCTATGGTGGGCCCGCCGTCCTTTGGCCGCCTGCCGGGCTGTACTTTTCGCTCAGTTGGTGGATGACCCATCCTCGCGCCCGAAGGAATTTCCGACTGAGGAGGACCGCGTTCTTGAGCGGAAGCGCCTCTTCAACATCATCGAACGCTTAGTGGACTGGGACAACATCAATGACAAGGCCCTATACGAAGAGGCCCGCAAAGAGATCTGGAAGTCCTGCGACGGCAACCCACCCCCGATCCTCGACCCTTTCGCAGGTGGCGGTTCGATTCCCCTGGAGGCCCAGCGCCTTGGCCTGGAAGCGTATGCCTCCGACCTGAACCCGGTCCCGGTTCTCATCAACAAGGCTCTCATCGAGATTCCGCCCAAGTGGGCAGGAAAAGCTCCGGTGTTTCCCGGGGTCGCCGAGTCGAAATTTGGTGAGTGGCCCGGTGCGACGGGCCTGGCCGAGGATGTCCGGCGTTACGGCCACTGGATGCGCGAGGAGGCGGAGAAGCGCGTCGGCCGACTCTATCCCAAGGCCAAGTTGGGGGATGGCTCCGAGGCCAATGTCATCGCCTGGATCTGGGCTCGCACCGTTACCTGCCCGAACCCGGCTTGCGGGGGCATCATGCCGCTGGTGCGTTCCTTCTGGCTTAGCCAGAAGAAGGGTAAGCAGTGCTTCGTCGAGCCGATCGTCGATGGTAAGCGCGTCCGCTTCGAGATTCGTGGCCCCAAGGGGAAGCCCCAGGAAGGCACAGTTGGACGAACAGGTGCGACCTGTCTGCTTTGTGGAGATCCTGCTCCTCTGGAATATATTCGTGATGAGTCCAGGGAAGGACGAATGGGTGCTCAGCTTATGGCGACGGTGGCTGAGGGCTCGCGGACCCGTTACTACGTTGCCCCTACTGAAGAACATGAGCAAGCCGCTAATATCTCTCGGCCGGAGAATATGCCAGATGGGGAGTTGCCGGAGAGGGCACTTAGCTTCCGGGTTCAAGCGTATGGAATGACTCAGTGGGTTGATCTGTTTACCAATCGGCAACTCGTGGCGCTTACCGAAATCAGCGATCTGGTGGCCGAGGCTCGGAATAAGGCGCTTGCTGATGCTCGTGATGCTGGCTCGATCCAGGGAGATCCGCTCGCCAAGGGAGGAACTGGTGCGGCTGCTTATGCAGATTCAATCGCAATCTATCTAGCATTAGCATTTAGTCGGACTGTAGATCTTAACAATAGGATTGCGACATGGTCGAGTAGTCGTGATCAGGCGAGAAACCTATTCGCTCGGCAGGCTGTACCGATGGCTTGGGACTTCGTTGAAGTAAGCCCCTTTGCCGAAGCGGCGGGAGACCTTGGTGTCTCTGTTGAAACCGCCCGCAAGGTGCTGGATAATATCCCTAGCCAACCGTCGGGGTCATCGACTCAGGTCAGTGCCGCTGATCGTCCTTATAAAGGTGTCGTTGTCTCTACCGACCCGCCGTACTATGACAATATTGGGTACGCGGATCTGTCGGACTTTTTCTATATCTGGTTGCGTCGTTCGCTTGGGTGGGTTCTCCCAGATTTACTCGGGACGCTGTTGACACCTAAAAGCGATGAGCTGATTGCCAGTCCTTATCGTCATGGCGGCAAGGAAGGTGCTACCCGGTTTTTCGAGGAAGGCTTCCACCGAGTCTTTGCACGTATCCGAGAAGGTGCACCCGCAGCATACCCGATGACCGTTTTCTATGCCTTTAAGCAGTCCGAGGCTGATGATAATGGTGAGGCCTCGACAGGATGGGAAACTCTATTGGAGGGCATGATCCGCTCCGGGTGGACCATCACTGCCACCTGGCCGCTTCGCACAGAGCGGGGAGGGCGCATGCTCAGCGTTGGAACCAACGCGCTCGCCTCCTCGGTGGTGCTGGCGTGCAGACCACGAGCAGAGAGCGCAGAGGTAACTGACCGGCGAGGGTTGATCAACGCGCTTAAGGGGGAGCTCCCCGTCGCTCTCCGCGACCTGCAGCAGGGCGGTATCGCGCCCGTAGACCTGGCGCAGGCGGCGATCGGTCCGGGGATGGCTGTGTTTTCCCGGTATGCACAGGTGGCCGAGGCCGACGGTTCTCCGATGCGGGTTCGGGCGGCGCTCGTCCTGATCAACCAGATTCTCGCGGAGGTTCTGTCCGAGCAGGAGGGCGACTTCGACTCCGACACGCGGTTCTGCATTGAGTGGTTCAAGGGCCATGGCTTCGACGAGGGCAAGTTCGGGGATGCTGAAACGCTCTCTAAGGCCATGGACACCGCTGTCGCTGCTCTAGGTCGAGCGGGAGTACTTAGGGCACGTGCGGGGGTCGTCCAACTCTTCAGCCCAGGAGAGCTTCCGATGGCATACGACCCCCAGCTTGATGACCGGATTTCGGTCTGGGAGGTTGTCATGCACCTTGCTAAGCGTCTGGATGAGCAGGGCATCGAGGCAGCCGGGCAGTTGATGGCAGCGGCAAAGAGCCGAGTCGATCTCGACACCACCAAGGAGCTTGCCTACCTGCTCTTCTCAATATGCGAGCGGCGGAACTGGGCCAAGACCGCGCTGCTCTTCAACGCCCTCGGCTCATCCTGGACGGAGATCGAGAAGGCTTCTCGCAGCGCCGTACCGGCCGCAAGTGCCCAGGGAACGCTCGACTTCAGCGACGACGAGGACTGACGACATGGCGATGAGCAACAGGGACAGGATCGGCCGGGGACTCGAACTGCTCGGGACCGGGTTGCTGCCGTTCGTCGACATGATGATGGACATGGCGACCCCCGCCGGCAAGGACTGGGTGCAGGTCCTCGAAGCGCGGGACGCGGCCAAGCACGGCACCAACAAGACCTATAGCAAGACCGACGTGCGCTTCCTACTGCGCGTCATTGTCGAGGAGTGGCGGGTCTTCAAGGATCGGCTTTCCCGGGTGGAGCAGAACTTCGCCGGCGAGCTCAAGGAAGTCGGCAACAAGTGGGCGCACACGCAGCCCTTCTCTGGTGACGACACCTACCGTGCCCTCGACACTATGGAGCGCCTGCTAGTCGCGGTCGGTGCCATGGACCGGGCCGACGAGGTGCGCAAATTACGCCAGGACCACCAGCGCAGCCTCTACGACAGCGAAGCCCGCAAGGCGGCCCAGTCGGTCACCTCTTTGCCGAGCATCGAGGCCAACGGCCTGAAGCCCTGGCGTGACATCATCGCGCCGCACCCGGACGTACAGGCCGGCAAGCTGGCTGCCGCCGAATTCGCGGCCGACCTGCACATGGTCTCCATCGGCGAGAGCACCAGCGAGGAGTACTCCAACCCGATCCAGTTCTTCCGCCGCACCTACCTGACCGACGGTCTGAAGGATCTGCTTCAGCAGGCGGTCGCTCGCGTCGGCAAGGACTCCAACGCCACCCCGGTCTGGAACCTGCAGACCAACTTCGGCGGCGGCAAGACCCACTCGATGCTGGCCCTCTGGCACATCTTCTCCGGCACCGCGCTGCATCAGTTGCCCCAGGAAGTCGTGGACCTCTTCACGGACGCCGACGCCAGCGCCGTCGGTAGCCAGGTCCACCGCGCGGCCCTCGTGGGAAACCACATCGACCCGGCCGCGGGAAAACCCAAGGACGACGGCACCCGGGTACACACGCTCTGGGGTGAGCTGGCCTGGCAGCTCGGTGGGCGCAAGGCGTACGAGATCGTCCGCGAGGCCGACGAGGCTCACACGAACCCGGGCGACGCGCTTCGCGCGCTGGTCGCCGCCTACTCGCCCTGCCTCATCCTCATCGACGAGTGGGTCGCCTACGCTCGGCAGCTCTACGGCCGCGAAGACCTGGCGGCAGGGACATTCGACACCCAGTTCACGTTCGCGCAGACCATCACCGAAGCCGTCAAGGCCGTACCCGGGGCGCTGCTCGTCGTCTCGATCCCCGCGTCCAGCCACGCGGAGGCCGAGAACGGGATCATGGGCAGCGCCCTGGAGGTCGGCGGAGTCAACGGCCGTGCCGCACTGGACCGCCTGCAGAACGTGATCCGCCGCGTCGCCCGCCAGTGGCAGCCGGCTCGGGCCCACGAGTCGTTTGAGATCGTGCGCCGCCGCCTGTTCGAGGAGCCGGACGCGAAGGCCAAGGCCGAGATCGCCGCGATCGCCAAGCAGTTCTGGAAGTTCTACAACGACCACAAGGGCGAGTTTCCCCGCGAGTGCTCGGAGACGAGCTACGAGGAGCGGATCAGGAACGCCTATCCGATCCACCCGGAGCTGTTCGACCGGCTGTACGAGGACTGGTCGACGCTGGACCGTTTCCAGCGCACCCGAGGCGTACTGCGGCTGATGAGCACGGTGATTCACAAGCTGTGGCACGCCCAGGTGGCGGACCCGCTGATCATGCCCGGCTCGGTGCCGTTGAACGAGGCGGCCGTGGTGAGCGAGGTGGACCAGTACCTTGAGGACCGCTGGAAGGCGGTCATCGATACCGACGTCGATGGCGAGACGGCGACGCCCGTTCAGATCGACAAGGAGCGCAACGTCTTCGGCCGACGGGCCCTCACCCGGAGATTGTCCAGGACGATCTTCCTCGGCGCCGCCCCCACGCTGACCAAGCCGCACAAGGGGATCGAGCAGCAGAACATCTGGGCCGGTGTCGCCATCCCCGGTGACGTGGTCGGCAACTTCGGCTCCGCGCTGCACATGCTGACCGATCGCGCCACCTTCCTGTACGTGGACGGCGCTCGCTACTGGTTTGACACCCAGGCCTCCGTCACCCGGGCCGCTAAGGATTACGCGGAACGGCTGTACCCGGAGGACGTCTGGGCAGAGATCGTCAAGCGGCTGCGAGCCCATGAGCTGCGCATTCGCGGCGACTTCGCCGCCGTCCATGTCACCGACGACAGCTCCGAAGTGCCGGACACCGGTGACGCCCGGCTCGTGATCCTGCACCCAAAGTTCGTGCACGCCAAGGGGGACGACAAGTCCTCCGCGCGGATATTCGCCCAGGAAGTGCTCGACAAGCGGTCCAGCTCCCAGCGGATCAATCGCAACATGCTGGTCTTCCTGGCGGGCGACGCTCGGCGCATGGAAGAACTGGGCGAGGCGGTGCGCGAGTTCCTGGCCTGGGAGGACATCTTCGGGCGCAAGGAGGAGCTGGATCTGTCCGTCCAGCAGATCAAGCAGGTGGAGACCCGCCGCACCAACGCCAAGCAGGCCGTCGACCTGCGCATCCGTGAGACGTATTACTGGGCATTCGTGCCCGACCAGCAGCCCGGCGGGCACATCACCTGGCAGGTGGAGAAGGCCGACGGCAGCAAGGACAGGTTGGCCGAGCGGGTGAGCGCCAAGTTGCACCAGCGCGACGCGCTTCGCGTCATCCAGGCGGCGTCCGTCATCCGCGGGAACCTCGACCGAGAGCTGGGCAGCATCTGGAGCACTCGCGGTCACATCGCGGTCGAAGAGCTGTGGGGTTACTACTGCCGGTATCCGTACCTGCCCAGGCTCCGTGATCGGAGTGTGCTCGACTCCGGCATCACGGCAGGTCTGGACGAGTTCGACTGGGAGCGCACCGGGTTCGCCCTGGCCACTGGGTACGACGGTCAGCGGTTCGAGGGGCTGGCGGTTCCACCGAAGGACCACTTCGGTCAGATCACCGACAGCACGCTCCTGGTGCGTCCCGACCTGGCCCTGGCCCAGCGTGAAGCCGAGCTGAGGTCCGCCGCCGAAGCCGCCGCGGCGACCGCTCTGCAGGAGGAGGGCGCGGGGATCCCGGCCGTGACCGGTGGCGCCGGCAATGCCTCAGGAGCGACCGGGACGACCGGAATGGCGGGTCCCCCGGTCGCCGCGCAGCCGGGCCCGAAGAACACCAGGTTCTTCGGCGTGGCCAAGCTGGACCGGGAGTTCTACCAGAAGAGCTTCACCAAGATGGCGCAGGAGGTTATCCAGCACCTGGCGGCCGTCGAAGGGGTCGAGCTGGAGATCACCATCGAGATCAGCGCACGAAAGCCGGAGGGCTTCCCGGAGGACAAGGTGCGCATCGTCTCGGAAAACGCCCGTGTCCTGAAATTCGACCAGTTCGGGTTCGAGGACCGCTGACCTTATGACCGCTCCGTCGTGGCGACCCAGGCGGAGCGGTCATCCGCCCCAAAAATGCAAATGCTCCTGATTAACGCTCTATTTCGCCCGGGTTCCCTCCGGTGCTGCATAGAGTGTCACCGTTGGATATCGGCCTCTGGGAATGAGATATCCGCCTCACTAGGCTGATTATCGCGATGACATCAGGTCCCCCACTGATCGCACGGAGTTGGTATGCCGGTTGAGAAGGCAGAGCGCGACATCCAGACCCTCGTAGGCCAGATCTCCAGCGGCGAGATCAAGCTCCCGGAGATCCAGCGCGGTTACGTATGGAAGCCCACACAGGTCGCCAAGCTGGTCGAATCGCTGTACCGGGGTTACCCGACGGGGTCGCTGCTGTTCTGGCGTACCGAGGAGGACCCCACGACCCGGCGGGTCGCCATAGGCACCGCACAGGCGCAGCCGGCTGTGCAGCCGCTCTATCTGCTCGATGGGCAGCAACGTCTGACTTCTCTCCACCGTGTGCTGAACGATCATGCCGAGGCACAGATCGTTTTCAACGTCGAGACCGAGGCGTTCCAGAACCAGAGCGCGGCGACGGTCAAGGATCCCCGGTGGACGAAGGTGTATGAGGTGGCCCGCCCTGGGGCGAAGCAGTTTCCGCTCGTCACCAAAATCCACACCGCTGTGCCCTCGCTCGATCCCGATCTGATCGGCGAGCGGCTGGGGCTGCTCGCCGGGATCCGCAGCGGGCGATTCCACATGGAGATCTTGACCGAGTTCCCGTACGACGAGATCGCGCAGATCTTTGTCCGGGTCAACAGTGGGCGCCCGCTCAAAACCAGCGATCTCGCCCTGGCCACATTGTCGGCGCGCTGGACCGGCATCCTTGGCAAGCTGGAGGACGAGGCCGCGCACTGGGCGAAGAAGCACTACCAGGACCTCGACGTCACCTTCCTCACCCGCGCCCTGACCGGTACGGTCCTCGGCCGAGGTCTGTCCACCTGGTCCCACGGTCGGCTCATCGCCGCCAGCGACGAGGAACTGGAGAAGGGCTGGGCGACCGTCAAGCGCGGGCTGCGCCACCTGATCCCGTTGCTTCAGGAGAACCTGAAGGTCAGCAACAGCAACCTGATCTCATCCCACATCGCACTGCTTCCGCTCATCGTGCTGCTCGGTGAGCGTCCCGACGTGCCTCTGGACCCGGAGACGGCCAACGGCATCATCTATTGGTTTCTACTCGCCAACCTCCGCAACCGCTACAGCAGTTCGACGGACACGCGACTCGGCCAGGACATCCCCGCCGCCAGAGGTCCCGAGCCGGTGAAGCAGCTTCTCGCCAACCTCGGCGTTCGCGGCGCACACCTGGAGGTGACGCCGCAGGATCTTGTCGGCCGCACGGTGGGCAGCCCGTACTTCTTCCTCAGCTTCCTCGTTGCGAAGAACGCCGGGGCGCGGGACTGGTGGTACTCGACGGAGATCTCCGCAACAGCCGAAGCCGGGCAGAAATTGGAATACCACCACATCCACCCGCAGGCCACGCTCAAGAACCACGGGAACGGCTACAGCAAGACCGAGATCAATGACCTCGCTAACCTGGCCTTCATCTCGGCAAAGGCCAACCGGAAGATCAGCGATCGCTCGCCAAGCCTGTACTTCGTGGATCCGAACCTGCCGCCGCTGAGTGAGCAGGAGTTGGCTGCGCACTTTGTGCCTTACGACGAGCTGCTCCGGCACGCTGGCGCCTACCGGGACTATCTGAACGCGCGACGTGCGCGTCTTGCTGAGGCGATGACCGCGTTGCTCGACCGCTTCCGGCCCGCCTGGATGGACGACACGGCGGCGACCGCGGACCCGCTCGCCGGCTGCTCCCTGGAATTCGTCCTCTACCAAAGCGCCTGGGACACCGGCCGTGTCGTGGTCAAGGCCAAGGGTGAGAACTTCGAATGGGAGGGAACCTTCGGCTTCGCCGACCTCGAATCCGCCATCGAAGCGGCCGACGGTGGGCTCGACAGCGACCTCGAAATCGGCGGTGAGGCGCTGCCGGTCCGCGTGGAGAGCGACACGCTCACCATCCCCATCGGGCCCTTCCTGACCTCGGGGACGATCGACGCTTGGCGTAAAACGCTGGAGCGCGAGAAGGCCGACGCCCAGCCGCTCTCCCAGTGCCCGGTGATCTCGCCCAGGCTGTGGGACGGCGAGCGCATCCTGTTTCCCGTGACGAGCATCGAATGAACGGATCGAGGTATCGCCGGCCGGTCGTCATCCCTACGCCTAAGCGCGGTGAGTGAAATGGCAGGTACGGCCGGCGGAACGCCCGCCAGGAAAGTGAGCCCGGCCGAGTTGCTGGACATGCGGGAACGGGCCTGGGCGAAGCGCCTGCGTGGATGCTCTCTGGTGGCCGAGGCGGATATCAAGGACGCACACAGCCAGCAGGTGGCCAGTGTGCTCGGCCCCACGTACAAGAAGTGGGTCACTAGCAGGCGCCGACCCGACGAACTCTTCATGCGGTGGCCGGCCTGCTTCGCCGTCGCCATGACAGGCGTCGCCGCCCGCGGCTACCAGCACGGCACCTTCTGGCCGACGCTCTGGGAGAAGGTCAGGTACGACGGCCTTCCTGAGGAGCAGACGATCTGGGGCAAGGGTTTCGCTGTAGCGGTCGATGAACTTGGCATGCCGGCGTTCCCCGGCATGCCGATGCCGTACCTCGGTCCGATCCTCATGCACACCGGCATTCCGACCTTCTGCCTCGAGGACTACTTCCGGCTGCTGCTCCAGCGCCGCACTCAGGACCCGGGCCTGGACGCCGAAGGCTTTCTCGCCTGGGCCACGGCCGCCGGGCGCGAAAACCGCATCGACGTCCTCGATGTGCCGGTCCGACGGTTCCTGCAGCACGGCACCGAGTACGCGTTGGACTTCGTTGAGCGGAGCTTCGACCTGCTGGACCGACTGGACCGGCCCACCCCTGAGCTTGAAGCCGTCGGCCTTCCCGAACGCGTGCTGATGCGGGCACTCGATCTGTCCGCCCAGGGCAGGCTGGATCTCACGGCGCGCTCGCGGTCACGTGTTCCAGGGCACCGCCGATGGGAGCAGCCGCGCATCGCCCTCGACCCGTACGGCCGCGGGGTCGAGGTCGTCCTCCCCGCAGTGGGCGACACGCCGGACGGGGTCGCGGTATGGAACCTGACAGCGGACGGTTTGACCGTGACCGTCCGCAGCCGGGCACAGTGGGTCGGCCTCGCCGAGGCGGCACCGTCCACGACGTACCCGTTGCCCAGGCCGGTGCTGAGCGTCGCGGTGTCGCTCGCGGGTTGGCATCACCAGGTCGAGCGGTCCGTCGTGGACCCCAAGGCGCCGATGCTGGTCTTCGCCGAGGACGGCCGGCGGCTGGCGGACAACCTGCCGCTTCCGCCGGACGCGGTGTGGGTGGTGTACCCCGAGCAACACCAGTTGCGTGCTGACGGGGAGCTGCGGACGATCGTCGAAGGGGATTTGCCGCTCGGCTGGAACGGCTGGCGGCTGGAACAGGTCTCCCTGGAACATGCCCGCTCGCTCGGTCTGAGTGGCGTGCCGGACAGCGAGCGGCCCGTACGCGGGTACGCCCGGCCCCGGATCATCACGGGTGATCCCGTGCCCGGCGTCACGACGCCGTACGGATCCAGCGTCTTGGCCCGGCTTCCGGACGTATGGCTGCCCGGGCAGGCGAGCGCGGAGACCACCTGGGTGATAGACCTGCGCCGCAGCGCCACCGGCGAGACCGTCGGGTCCCGTACGCTCACGGTCAGCGTGCCCACGACCGTCAAGGATCTTTGGTCTGACCTGCCGAAACCCGTGCTCGGCGCCTTCGACATCATCGTCCGGGGCCCACTGGGCCGCGGCGCGGCCCGCACGGTGTTCGTGGCGGAGGGCCTGGACGTGAGCTACAGCCCCCGGTACCGCCTCTTCACCGCGCCTGGGCTCGCTCCGGCCCGTGCGGAGCTCAAGACCGTGGCGGGCGGCCAGGTTAGTCCCGGGCGGTTGTCTTTCGTCCCCGGGGAGCTCTCGCAGATCACCGAGTTTCGCGTGGACGGCGAGTCGGAGCCGCTGATCGTCACTCCTCCGCACGTCCAGGTACTGCGCCAGCGCACGAAGCAGTCGACCGCATGGTTGGCCGGGCCACTACGGATGGCCACCGAGTCCTTCGCCGATGACCCGGGAACCCTGCTCGTCCGCGTGCCGGGAGCCGGATCGCTGCCCGCTGTGCAGGTGGTCGTAGGTGGTCACGTGCTGCAGGAGGTGGAGCCCAGCGGTCAGGCGCGGGACGGCGTCGCCCGCTACGAGCTGGCCAGGATGGGTGGGACCGTCGAGGAGCACAAGTACGCCGATCTGGGCTTCGGCGCGGGGGAGACGTACGCGCCGCTGGCCTTTGTGCGGCCCCGTCAGCTCGCGTCGGGGGTGGTGCATGAGGGCGACCGCATCGTCCTGCGCGAGGCGGCCGACGTCGAGGGCTTGGCCGCCGCGGTCTACGCGCTCCGGGCGCCATGGCGGGAGCCCGCCATCGTACCTGTACAACAAGGGGCGGCCGTCTTGCCACGGGACCTGCAGAACGCGGGGCCGCTCCTCGTCACCCTGCAGATCGAGGACCCATGGACCTTCACCGAATGGCCGCGCTGGCCTGACCGCTTCCTGGTGGCGTCGGCCGAGGGGCATCTGGTCTCGGACGATCCCGAAGAGACGGCGCTGTCCCGATTCCTCGCGGACGCGGGCCCCTTCCCGGAGAAGGCCACCGATCTTGGCCGTCTCTGGTGGATCGTCGAGCTGGCGGGCCATCTCGGGGTGGCCATGGACGTGCGGAGATTGGTCGAGCAGTGCTGCCGGGCGCTGCGCGGCCGGCCGGCCGAGGCCCTGACCCGGCTGATCGGTCTTGGGCTGCCCTCCGACCGGATGATCTCGCTTGTCATTACGTCCGGCCTCGCGGCCACGGCCGAACCACGAGAGGAGAACACCGCGACGGCCCTTCGAGCCTGGCCTGTCCTGCCGCCTGCGGCCCTCCTGCTGGCCGGACTGCGAGATCCCGACTGCCTGGCTGCGGCGGAACGCCAGTGTGGTGAGGACTTGACGCTGATCTGGCGGGATGGGGTCGATCCGGACGCCGCGGTCGGGCGATTCGGACCCGAGGTGAAGCGTATGAAGCTGATGAGTCCCGAACAGCTGGAAGGCATATGGCGGGCTGCGAACATCATCCCGAAGGCTCTGCTGGATCCTGACACGCGGCTGGTGGCGGCCCGCAGGCTTTTCGACGCCCGGGACACGGCTGCGGTGGCGTCGGTGGGACGGATGGCCTCCCAAATGGTCAAGATGGCTCACCAACTCGTCGCCAAGAGTTCCCGTCCCGAACTGGCCGGGCAGATCCGCCGACGGGAGAACCCCGACGGCCTCGGCGGATGGTATGCGCTACCGGCCGCCTCGATCGCTCTGGCGTGCATCGCCCGGCTCGCGGCACACGGCGACGAGGCGTGCCGATCAGCGGAACAGGTGCTGCGGGCTGAGTGGGCCCGTCTCGCCTCCGCCGCTCCCGATCTCGTCACCATCGACCTCGTGCTGGCTGAGCTGCTCATGGCCGCACAGGACCCGGAGGACATGTGAGCACCACCCTAGACGCGCTCGCCACCAGCACCCTGATCATCGAGACCTATCGGCGGTATCTGCGCTCGCTGCTCCCCGTACGCGAACCCCGCATCTCCGCCGCGCTGGCCGAGGAGATCACGCGCAGCCCCATGCTGACCAAGGGGCCGCTGCTGGAGGCCACCCCTCCGTACCAGACGGGTGCCACCTTGGGCTCCCTGATCGACGAGGGCGTGCTGGGCCGGGAGTTCCGCATGCTCGCCGGTCCGGCTCTGCCGGTGGACCGGCCGCTGTACAAGCACCAGGAGAACGCACTTCGTAAGGCGACGAGCGGACGCAACCTCGTCGTGGCGACCGGTACCGGTTCCGGCAAGACGGAGAGCTTCCTGCTGCCGATCCTCGGGTCGTTGGCCGCCGAGCATGCCCGCGGGGCACTGGGGCCCGGGGTGCGGGCACTGCTGCTGTACCCGATGAACGCGCTGGCCAACGACCAGCTCAAGCGCCTGCGCCAGATGCTTTCCCACGTGCCGCAGATCACCTTCGGCCGGTACACCGGAGACACGCCGACGACCGCGCGAGAGGGCGCCGAGAACTTCGAGGCGCTCAACCCAGGCGAGCCGCGCCTGTCCAACGAACTGCTCAGCCGCGAGGAGATGCGGAATAACCCGCCGCACCTCCTGCTCACCAACTACGCGATGCTCGAGTACCTGCTGCTCCGCCCGGACGACCTGCACCTGTTCGAGCAGCAGAGCTGGCGGTTCGTCGCCCTCGACGAGGCGCACGTGTACGACGGGGCGAAGGCGGCCGAGCTCGCCATGCTGCTGCGCCGCCTGCATGACCGGGTCGCGCCAGGCCAGCCGCTGCAGTGCATCGCCACCAGCGCCACGGTGGGCGACGACCCGGCGGCTGTAACGGAGTTCGCCTCCAAACTCTTCGACGTGCCGTTCGAGTGGGTGCCTGGGGACGACTCGCGGCAGGATCTCGTCCGCGCGACCCGCGTCGCGATGCCGCAGGGTCCGTTCTGGGGGCCGCTGTCCGCCGACGCCTACCGCGCGCTGGCACAGCTTGACGACCCCGGAGCCGAGATCCTGATGCTGGCCAAGGAGCGCGGGTTCGCCGCCGACGACCCGGGGGCGGCCCTGGCTCATGAGCAGGGCATGGCCGAACTGCGCAGGCGACTCGCGGCCGGACCGGACCAGCTGGCGAACTTGGCCAGGCTGCTCTTCGACCCGCACGAGCGGCCGGAAGAGGCACTCGCGGCGCTGGTCGCCGTCGGCAGCAAGGTCACAGACAAGGCCGGCTCACCCGTGCTCTCGGCTCGCTACCACCTGTTCGCCCGGGCGACCGAAGGCGCTTTCACGTGCCTGACGGACGCGGGTCCACACGTGTCCCTGGGACGTCACGAGGTCTGCGAGACCTGTCGCGGCGCCGTGTTCGAGTTCGGGGCCTGCAAGAGATGCGGCGCCGTTCACCTGCTGGGAGCCGTGCGAGTTGAAGAGGGCGAGTACGTCTTCGCTCCAAGGATCAAGCGCGACGACCAGCGGGTCTGGCTGCTCCTCGGCGACGCTCCGGTCCTGACGGACGAGGACGATGAACTCGAGGACGTGCCGAACGTCACCGGTGATGAAGCCTTCCTCTGCGCCTCCTGCGGAGGTCTGCACCAATCGCCGCGGATGGTTTGCGGGCGCGGCGGATGCACGGCCACGGCACTGTGGCCGGTCCGCAGGCTGAACAGCCGGCAGGACTCCCCGTCCGGCTGCGTCGCCTGTGGCGCGCGTGGCCAGGGGATGGTGCGGCAGTTCGAGAGCGGCAACGACGCGGCGGTCGCCGTTCTCGCCAGTGCCCTCTACCAGGCGTTGCCACCTGCTGGGGACGATGTGCTAGCCGACCAGCCAGGGGAAGGGCGCAAGCTCCTGTCGTTCAGCGACAGCCGCCAGGCGGCCGCGTTCTTCGCGCCGTACTTCGAGTCCAGCTACGTAACCGTCCAGCACCGCCGACTGATCCTCGAAGGGCTCAAGGCCGCCACCCGCGACGACGAAGCTGTGAGCGTCGCCGACTTGACCTTCCACGTGGCCAAAGCGGCGGACCGCGCCCACGTGTTCACCCGCCGGATGTCCAGGCAGCAGCGTGAGCGCGAAGTGGCACTTTGGATCATGCAAGAACTCGTCGCCATGGACGACCGGCAGTCCTTGGAGGGGCTCGGTCTCATGCGCGTCGACCTGGACCGCGAACGAGGCTGGGCGATACCGCCGGCGCTACGGTCGCTCGGGCTGTCCGACCAGGAAAGCTGGGCCTTGCTCGCCGAGCTGCTCCGCACTGTACGCCAGCAGGGCGTGCTCACCATGCCGGACGATGTGGATCCGCGCGATGAGGCGTTCGACCCCCGACGCGGCCCCATCTATCTGCGCGAGGACGGCGCCCAACCCGCCAAGAAGGTCCTGAGCTGGCTTCCCACTCGTGGCATGAACCGGCGCCTGGACTACGTCGGGCGGGTGCTCGGCAAGCTCGGTTCTCCGGCCGACCCGAAGGACGTTCTTCGAGGCTGCTGGAAGGTGATCACAGCTCAGCGGGATGGCTGGCTGGCGACCGACACCGTCCGTATGCTCGGCACGCTGCGCCAGGTCGACCACACCTGGCTCCGCCTTGCACCCGCGACCGCTGATCGTCCGCTGCACCGCTGCGCCCTGTGCCGTCGCGTTACCGCGGTGTCGGTCCGCGGGGTCTGCCCGACGCTGGGCTGCCATGGAGCACTTGAGCCGTTCACCGTTCCGTCCGTCGAGCAGGACGACAACCACTACAGGTCCGTCTACCGGTCGATGACCCCGGTCCCGCTCGTCGCCCGGGAACACACTGCCCAGTGGACGAGCATTGAGGCCGCCACTATCCAGCAGCAGTTCCTGCGCGGTGAGGTCAACGTCCTCTCGTGCTCGACGACGTTCGAACTGGGCGTTGACGTCGGCGAGTTGCAGTCCGTCGTCCTACGCAACATGCCGCCGACCACGGCCAACTACGTACAGCGCGCCGGCCGTGCGGGTCGCCGTACCGACTCGGCGGCGCTCGTGGTCACCTACGCCCAGCGGCGGTCGCACGACCTGTCCCGCTACCAGGACCCGATCTCGATGATCGCGGGGGAGGTGCGGGCACCATACGTGCCGCTCGGGAACGAGCGCATTGACCGACGACATGCGCATTCGATCGCCCTGGCCGCCTTCTTCCGGCACGCCAAAGAGACCACGGGGGAGACCTGGGCGACGGCGGGGGAGTTCTTCCTCGACGGTGGCGGAGGCGTGCCGGCATCCCGAGTGCGGACCTTCCTGACGCCGGTCCCTCGGGATGTCACGGAGTCCCTGCTCCGGGTCCTTCCTCCGGAGGTGCAACAGGAGATCGGTGTCAACACCGGCGCGTGGGTAGAGCAGCTTTGCGACCTGCTGGAAGAGGTCAGACAGCAACTCGCTCTCGACGTGGACATTTTCACGCAGCGCCGACGTGAGGCGTTCGAGGCGCACAAGGACCACCTCGTCACCCGGTACTCCAAGACCATCAACACGCTGACCAGGCGTAACCTACTCGGTTACCTGGCCAATCGGAACGTGCTGCCAAAGTACGGATTCCCGGTCGACACCGTGGAACTGCGCACCGCCTACTCCGGCGAGCCGGTCGGCGCGAAGCTGGAACTCACTCGCGACCTGTCCGCGGCGATCTACGAGTACGCCCCGGGCTCTGAGGTCGTGGCCGGCGGGCTGCTGTGGCGATCTGGCGGCGTCTACCGGATACCGGACCGCGAACTGGTCGGCAAGCACTACCTGATCTGCGAGCACTGCCAGCACTACTGGGAGGGAGACGACCAGCTCGACCCGGTGTGCCCGTCTTGCTCCACCGTGGCACGCAACGCACCCCGGCAGTACTACGTCCCCGAGTTCGGGTTCGTCGCCGAGTCCAAGCCGACTAAAACCAGCACGACCCCGCCCAAGCGCAGTTGGAACGGCACGACGCACGTCCTCTCGCTGGCCGCGGAGGTGGAGGAGGCCATGTGGCACGCACCGGGCGGCGCGATGATCAGGAGCAGGGCCGGCACCCGAGGCCGCTTGATCGCCCTCTCCGAAGGACCCACGGGAGCCGGTTACCTGATCTGCGACTACTGCGGGGCCGGGGTGCCGTTGAGCAGCCGTGTCACCAAGTCGCACACCCACCTGCTGCGAGGCACCGACTGCACCGGTCCGCTCCGTCGCAGGTCCCTCGCCCACCCTTACGAGACGGACATCCTGGACCTAACCTTTAACCATCTAGCCATGCCCCTGGCCGCAACCACGGCAAGTTGGCGCTCGGTGCTGTACGCGATGCTGGAGGGCGCCGCGGAACGGCTCGAGCTCAGCCGCGACGACATCGGCGGCACCCTGTACTCCCGCCCCGGCGGCCGGATCGGCCTGGTCCTGTTCGACGCGGTCCCCGGCGGCGCGGGCAGCGTCCTGCGCATCGCCCGCTCCCTCGACGGTGTCGTCCAGGCCGCCTACAAGAGAGTGTCCGACTGCGACTGCGGCGAAGAAACCTCCTGCTACGGCTGCCTACGAAGCTTCCGAAACCAGACGTACCACGAAGATCTCAGCCGCGCGGCCGCCATCAGCGCCTTGCACCCACTTGTGGAAGGGGACGGGCTTGCGGCGCAACACCACTGATCTGGGAGGCTGCCGTAGAAGCTGTGGTCAACGGAGCTCCTCGTGTGAATATCTATGGAGGCATCCGTGACGGCATTCAGCGGCGGAAATCGGTGGGTCGGTGTCGTCGCCCTAGCCTCGCCGCCCGTACCGACTCCTCTGCACAAGATGGCAGCATTCCGTCAAGTAATCCAGCGGCTGGAGCGAATCAGGATCTCCCCTCGGGTGGAGGTTTCCAAGCGGCGATTTTGTCAGGCCCTTCAGCAGTTGGCCGAAGGTTACGCTCTCGCTGACAACATCGGACGAGCGGCCTACTACTTCAGCCTGGCGAAGATCGTGAACCGTCAAGGAGCCGGGCAGGGGGACATCCCCAACTGGATCCTCCGCGAGGTTGCGGACTATCTGAATAGCAGTCCAGCGAACAGGTCGCGACCTACTTTTCAGGGTAGAATCAGACCCAAAGCGGCTAAACCGATGGGACGTCCTGTTCGCGTGGTGACCAGGGCGCACACAGAGCTACCCAGTCCCGGCGTCTCATGGCGACAGGTGCCTCCGCCTGCGCGAGAACTCGTGGTAATCGACAATTCCGATCGCCCTCGGTTGGGTGATCCGGGTGAGTGGGCCGATGCCATCCCGTTAAGTGAGAGCCTTATCGAATTCTTGGTCGAGCTCGGCTGGGATCCGCGCGCCGACACGGTCCGATTACGGTGGCTCCGAATTGCCTGCATGCATGGCAGCTTCATCTACGAGAATCAACGTTCACTCTCTATAGCTGTAAATGCCAAGCTTCTGAAGTCATTTGAAGAGGTGGGAAAACGCTGGGTCGCCCTTGCTGTGCTTGATAGCTACGTGGCCGACCGGGAGCCGAAAACACGGGGCGAGCAGAGCGCTGCGCTCAACAGCCTCAAACAGGAAGTGAACAAGGTTATCGACAGCATTCTTCTCCCGTTGGGAGCAGTGCTCCTTGGCAAGGGCGAGTCCGGTGTCAGTGAGAGCCAGTCCAGCAGATCAAGATCAATTGCGATTCGCCAAATTCTTGGTCTTGTTGCTCTGATGGGCGGGCTAGATGCTATCCAGCGCCTTTGCCGATCCAGCTACAGGAAGTTAGTATCTACTCAATCCGAACAGCGCGACTGGCGAACGCTCCTGGAACAGCAGGCTCGTAATGAAGGACTCAGCTGGCGATTCGTCGAGGAAGGGCCAGATCACAGCAAGACATTCAGAGCCTTCATCCAGGATAGACGTGGTCGAGGTGCCGAAGGCGGTGGCCGCGGGAAGAAGGAAGCGGCAAGAAGCGCTGCGGAGCAATTTCTGCGCAGACATCTTCCTGCGGTCGTCGCGCGGGAGACATCCAGGGTGTCGGCTGCACCAGCGCTGTCCCCGACTGTGTATCGGAACCCTCCGGCTCAGCACTGGCAGGTGCTTTGTGACCTGCGACGTGTCTTTGAACTCCCATCGGAGAGTGAACCATGGCTGTGTCAGGCAATGACGCACAGTTCCTGGACACACGAGAACAGGTCCTTGGTTTCCGATGCGCAGCAGCGAGATAATGGACTGTTAGCACACTACGGATCCTTCGTCATGGACGCGCTCTGTACCCATGAGTATGTCCTGAGGCTTGCAGCCACGAATCTTCGCCCCAACGAAGATGAAGCACGAATGGGGACGCCTGACAGATACTTCTGCGAAAAGCTGTTCGGCAAACTCGCCATCGGCGGTGCTGTTCTTCTGAGTAGAGGGCAGGTCACTAATCCCGATATCTCCAAGGCCGATGTAGCTCAGGCGGTATTGGCTGTGGCGTGGCGCTACAGGCACGTTGGGCTTATAGAGAGACGTCCAAAGGAGTTACACGACCAGCTTGGTAGCTTTGCGCCCATCCACGACGGCTATACAAAGCTCGTTAGTATGAGCGCACCATACAACATCGAGATCGACGCGGTCATATATGAATCCGGCCTCGAACATGACCGCTACCATGCTGTCGACCTTTTATTTGATTCCCGTGGTCACAAATTCACTCTTGAGTGTGACTACTATCCAGCAAGTAAGACCGGGGCGAAAACAAGATCTGCGGCCGCAGTGGCGAGTCTCTTGCACGCCTATCATAAGTATCCCGGTGAACTCAGTGATGATGAAAAGAAGTTGATCGCATATTATGTGGGCAGGCAGATAGCCAACTCGTCCGAGGTGGCGGAGCGCAACCTTCAGCGCTGCATCCTTCAAGGCCACCTCGGTCTTACCATGCTAGTCGCTGACCAAGTGAAGGCCTTCCAGCAGTGGGCAAAGGCCACAAGTCACCTTATTGGTACTATCACTGAAGCGGATCAGAGGAGTCTTCAACGTTTCTACGAACGGTGCATATTGCGATCTCGTGATGGTTCACTTTCTGTGACCGCATCTCATGTAGCCTCGTTTGTAGCGTGGCTGGAGACCCTGGATCCAGAGGTAGAAGTGCGCGATCCTGCACCGCTCTTGAGCTTCGTTCAATTTTCCGATCACTCCGTCCTGGACAAGCCGCTTGACCTCTTCGCCGTAGTGGCTACGAGTGCTGACAAGAACTTGATGTCCCTCAATATCGAGGACGGATTCGATGCGGACACCATACTCCTCGGTCCCAGCCAAGCTGCAGCTATAACAATGCTGGTGGACACGACGGCGAAATGGTCCAGACCTGCCACTGCTATCGACCTGGGGAATGCTGAAGACGGAGCGCTAGTCCTCGTCCACGGTCTGCAGGAAGGCTTCGAGACGAGCGCCGGGCCCCTCGCTGAGTTCCTCGCAGAACTTGCGCCGTCGGTGACGTGTTACCTGGACCGTGGCGATTTGCTGATCAAGATAGCGGTGCAGGAAACGCGCATGTCAACGGACACCTCACCTATCGAGCAGGCTGCTCTTGCTGCCCTGCGCTCCGTATCCGAGGCACACCCCGTGATGGTGGACCTGCATCGACACGTTCCACCACTGGTTCAGCAAGTTCGACGCTTCGAAGAGGCTCAGGCCGCCAGCAAGACGACCAACCGGACTGATCGTTATCGGTCCATGGCGGAGGCCAGCGAGGCACTCGACGCCATGTCTCCCCATTTGGGGGCACTGAAACGCATCGTAAACACACTGTCTAGGAGTGAGCCCGGATAAGGCTGTTGGTCAGCTTTTCTCAACAAGCGACTGGACCACCTGCCTGCTGCCCTAGGTGCTCAAGGAATAAGCCGGTAGCAGAGCTGGTACCCGGCCGATGGTGCCTGGCTTTACGGATGGTGACTTTTGAAGAAGAAGGGCTCGCCAGGGCTGAGAACCCGGAACTCGCGGGACCCGGAGGGCCGCCAGAAGTTCACTTCGGCCAACGCCGGGCGAGCAGCAAGGAAGCGGTACCAGTCGCCATCGGTCACCCCGACGTATGCCTTCATGCAGGGAATTGTCCATCTCAGTGATCGTTCCCGCCACTGGATCGCTCTAAATGGCCACGCCCTTCTTCCCCGTTTCTGTTGTGGCTGCCCTTTCTGGTTGCTCGTATTCGGTCAGGCCAGAACCGAGGCGCTGATGGCGGTGCGGTAGTCGCCGAGCGCAGGGAGGGCGGCGCGTTTTTCGATGGGGACGGTATCGAGAGTCATGCGAGCGGTATGCAAGATCATCTGTGAGCGGTAGGCGGGGTCGAGATGGGTGATGACCTGCGTGGCGAGCTGCAGGGCTTCGTTGTGGCCGCCCTGCTTGCCAATGGCGATGGCTTCGTGCAGTCGGACGTTGGTTCCGTTCTGGTAGCAGGGAGAGGTGGCGAGAAGGCGGTCGCGGGCCTCGCGTCCGGCCTCCGTGGCGCCGTCGTAGGAGAGCACCCAGGAAGTGGTGAACCAAACTCCTGATGGCTGCCAGCCGTACTTCTCGCCCACGACATCGTGAGCGGCCAGTTCATGGAGGTGACGCAGCCGATCGCGGGCCTCCTGCCGTCTGCCGAGCACTGCGAGCGCTTGGGCTTCGGCGGAAACGGCCTTGATGTGGCCGGCGGTCACCCGGTCACCGGCAAGAGATCGCGCGCTGTGTGCCAGGGGCAGGATGGCCTCGGGTGCACGCGGTGAGTAGAGAGCGAACACGGCCTCGGTCCCGCGCACCCAGACCCTCAAGTCCGTGTCGCCGGATGCGTCGGCGGCGTTGCGGGCGGTGGTCCACCAGCGGCGGGCCGCCCCGCACTCGCCGAGCCGGGTGAGCACGTTGGCGTGCAGCGCGGACAGCCATGCCGCGGCCCGCTGCAACTCGGCGGCCCGTTCCGGTGGCACCCTCGCGATCACTTGCTGCAGAGCCGCCAGGTCCAGCACGAGGTCGTCGCGGACCGTCGCGGGGGGACGAGTCAGCACCGCGTGCAGATAATCCGCACAAGTGCGTTGCCAGTCATCGACGGTGAGACTGTCGGCTGTGTTCAGGACTCGTTCGAGCATCTGGCGGACGGGCTCCCCCGCGTTGAACAGGGGGCTTTGCGCGAACAGGCCGAGGCCGGCCAACTGGAAGAGCTGTCGGCGTTCCATATCATCTCCCTGGGGGAGTGCGCTGCTGCCGTATTCACGGTAACCGGCGATAGTGCGATTTGTCGCGGCGGCCAGTTCGTCGAGGGTGCAATGACCGAGCCGTTGTACCACCGGCCACAACATTTTCAGGTGCCCTTCCGCATGGAGGGCGTCGTCGATGGCTTGGACGCGCAGGCCCGACTCCGGGAGATTTTGGCCGCGCTCGATGGCCCCCAGCATCGAGGGTGAATAGCCCGTCTTGGCCGAGAGCTGGGCGACGGTCAGCGGCTCACCGACCCGCAGTTCGTACGAATCGCGGAGATCGCGGATGAGCGCCCCGAAATAGTGGGCCATCGACTTGTACCGGTCGATGCTCTTGCGTGGTGCGGGCATGCCTTGCTCACCTCCGGGGGTGACCGAATCGCCAGCCGATCAGCGAAGTGGATCGGCTCTTGCTCCGGGTCCTGACGGGATACCAGCCTGTTGGTAACTCTAAATGATGGGGCGATTACAGAGTGCCAGTTCTGAAAGTTCGCCTCGATCCGATCAGGAGTGCGATCCATGCCGCATTCCGTGGGCGCTGGCGCATGCCACAGTCCCGATGAAGTGGGTTATGAGGCATATTCGTCCTATATGAAGTATGCGTAACTCTGAAGGGCAAGCGCGTTCATGACCGCGGCGAGGTGGGGTGACAGACGTGTCGGCATGAGCGGAAGACAAATTGCCGGTCGGCGCATGCGAGCTCTTCGAACTTAGGCGCGGCTGAGGTGTTCGCGTCCGCGTCGGGTGGTGGCGCAGCGTGTGCGTAGTCGCTGGTTTTCGGGGTTGCGGAAGCCGTAGGCGTTGCGGGCGGTGGTCTTGATGACGCGGTTGGTGCCTTCGGAGCCGGCGTTGGCGATGCCGGTGCGGATGAAGGCGAGGATTTCCGGCCACCAAAAGGCGGATCTGCACGGTGGCGCGGCGGCGGACCTCGGTGAGCGCCTGGTTGGCCAGTCGTACGACGTGGCTTCTCTGATGTGATCTTCTTGCGGCGACAACAAGAAGGATCACCGAGAGCCACGAGCCCTCTCAAGTGGGGGACGGCGGGTGGAGGAGTAGAGCGACCACCGCTGGTTGGGCAAGTCTCGGCAAACTGCTTCTATTTCCGTAATAGCCGGCAAAGGGCGGCGGGTAGCGTAGGTGGAGGCCACACGGAGGGCCTGGTGATGGTAGAAGCACAGGCCGAGCGTTGCCGTACCCAATTCCTGCTGGAGATCGGCTCCCGGCTGTCGGCCTCACTGAACACCCGCCGGTGCGCTCATGCCACGGCGGAACTCGCCACGTCGTTCCTCGCCGATGCCGCCATCGTGGTGCTGTCGCCGGACGACCGCCGCAGGGCGAGGTGGCTACGTGCCGTCGCCGAGCGGGCCGCGCCGGAGGAGGGTGAGGTCCCGGCCGCGGCCGCCGCCGTGGTGCCCGGTCTTGGGGAGGCGCTGGCGGGCCTGCCGGGGTCCATCCGGTGGCTGGACCCCCAAGACGCGCCTGAGTGGCTGCTGCCCGGCGAATTCGGCCCGCCCCACCGTCTGCTGGTGGCGGCGCTGCCGGGGAACGCGATGGGCACCGGGGCCCTGGTGCTCGCCCGCCGTGCCGACGGCCGCGCGTTCGACGCGGACGCGGAGATGCTGGCCTGCGCCCTCGCCGTGCGTGCCGGCGCCGCTATCTCCGCAGCCATGCTGTACGAGAAGCAGAGCTCGATCAATGCGATCCTTACCGCCGACCTGCTGCCGCGGCCCCTGCCGGAGCTGGAAGGGATGGAGCTGGCTGGATCGCTGCGCGCGTCCCAGCAGGCCGGCCAGATCGGCGGCGACTTCTATGATGCCTACCTGCCCGAGCCGGGAGGCGGGCCGGAGCGCGCGGCGATGCTGATCCTTGGTGATGTGTGCGGCAAGGGCGCGCAGGCCGCCGTGTTCGCCGGTAGGGTGCGCCATTGCCTGCGCGCGCTGTTGCTGCTGGAGAGTCGCCCGGAACGACTGGTCGACCTGCTCAACCGGTCCCTGCTGGACTCTCCCGTGCCCTACTCCCACGTCACGCTGGTCTTGGGTGCGCTGCGCCGTGCCGCTCGGGGGCACTTGTGCATCGACCTGGCGGTGGCCGGACATCTGCCGCCGCTGATCCTGCGCCAGGACGGCACCGTGGACGAGGTCGCCTCCACCGGCTGCCTGCTCGGTGTGCTGGAGGAGACCGGCGTGCGCCCGGTCACCGTCGATCTCGCCCCTGGTGAGGTGTGCCTGCTCTACAGCGACGGCATCACCGAGGCCTTCGGCGGCCCCGTCGGCCGGGAGATGTACGGCGAGGACCGGCTGAAGAACGCCCTTGCCAGCTGCGCGGGGATGCCGGCCTCGGCGCTGGTGGAGCGGCTGGAGCAGCTCAGCACCGACTGGCTGGCCGGCGGCAACCAGGACGACCGGGCGCTGCTGGCCATCCGGTCCAGTCCGCCCTCCGGCAGGAAAGATCCGATCTGATGAGCGGCCTGATCGGCGTCGCCCTGGACCTGTACCTGGAACGGATCGGCGAGGCCGACGATCAGGGCGCCGTGGACCTGGTCTTCGGCCTTTTGGACGACGGTGTCCCCGCCGAGGACCTGCTGCTGCGGCTGATCGCCCCTGCCCAGCACCGGGTCGGCGACCTATGGGCGGCCAACCAGTGGTCTGTCGCCCGGGAGCACGCCGCCACTGCCGTCAGTGAGGCGACCGTCGCCGCCGTCGCCGCCCGAGCGTGCCCCCGGCCCACCCGAGGCCGGGTCACGGTGGCCTGCGCCTACGGGGAGTACCACGCGCTGCCCGCCCGGCTCCTGGTCGAGGTACTGCGCCTGCGCGGGTGGCAGGTGGACTTCCTCGGCGCCAGCGTGCCCGGGCCGCATCTGATGACCTACCTGCACCAGACCGGTCCCGACCTGGTCGCCCTGAGCTGCACTCTGCCTACACGCCTGCCCCGCGCGCACTCCGTCCTCACCGCCTGCCGGTCCGCCGGGATGCCCGTACTGGCCGGCGGGGCCGGCTTCGGGCTCGACGGGCGTTACGCCCGGCTGCTGGGCGCCGACGTGTGGGCGCCCACCGCGGACGCGGCCGCCGACAACCTCGAGGCCGGCCCCCTGCCGTTGTTCCCCGTCTCTCCGGACGCCCCGGCCCACGTGACCGACGAGGAGTACACCCAGCTGCTCCAGCGCCGCCCCGAGTTGCTGGCCGGCGTGCTGGACGCCCTCACCCGCACCTACCCGCCGATGGCGTCCTACGATGCCCGGCAGATGGAGCGCACCGCCGAGGACCTGGGCCACATCGCCGACTTCCTCTGCGCCGCGCTCTACGTGGACGACGCGGCGGTGTTCGGTGAGTTCATCGCCTGGACCTGTGCCGTGTTGCGGGCGCGCGGGGTGCCGGCCGAGGCCGTCGTGACCGGGCTGCGGATCCTGCACGACCGGCTGCGCGACCTGCCCCGCGCCTGCCGGTCACTGACGGAGGGAATCCAGGCGGCGCAGGCCGCCGCCTGCTCCGGCTGAAAGTCAGCGGGTGTCGGATTGCGGATCCACCACCGGCCGGCGTCTTCGCCAACCGGTACGGCAGGGCGTGGGCCGCGCCCGACTCGCGCTTGCCGCTTGAGGAGGAGGTCCTGTCGCGGGCACTCGCCCTCCTGGACGAAGAGATCTCGCGTCGCCTCCCCGATCCCGGGGAGTTGATCGTGGATCCCGATGTGCTGGACGTCGCCTTGCCGCAGTCGGGCAAGGCCGTCTCGCCCGGACCGGGGATGCTGCCTCGCGGCTCGCTTTCGCGGGTGGACGGCGAGTTGCTCAGGTTCTTCGTCCACTGGCGCCAGGCCGAGCGGCGCACCGACTGTGACCTCTTGGCGCTCATGCTTGACGACTCGTTCGAGAATCCGACGCACATCTCGTGGACGAACTACGCCAACGGTTTCGCGCAGTACTCCGGTGACCTCACAACGGCGCTCCCGGAATGGGGGCTCAGGGCAGTGGTGGGGCCTTTCGGGCTGAGCCTCGGTAGTGTTCGACTGTGTAGCGTTTCTCGCTCTCGTCCAGTTTCGTGTGTGCTGCTTGGACGAGGTCGATCTGGAGGGTGTCGGACAGGCGGAGCAGGAAGATCATTACGTCGCCGACTTCCGAGCGGACGCGCGCGGACGCCTCAGGATCCTCCATGACCGCGGAGGATTCCGCGGGCGTCAGCCACTGGAACTCGGCGAGCAGTTCCCCGACCTCCCCGGCCAGCGCCATCGCCAGGTTCTTCGGCGTATGGAACTGCTCCCAGTCCCGGGCCTGGGCGAAGCGCCGCAGCCGTTCGGCCAGTTCGTCGAGCTCGCTCATGGCAGCAAACTACCCAGTCGTCAGGAACCGGGGTACTTGCCCCGGGGGAGGTGGTCGCCCGAGAACCAGGTGGTGAAATCGTCGGCGAGTTCGGTGATGGTGTCGCGGCCTTCCAGTCGCGAGAGCCAGCGCCGAGGGAGGGCCGTCTCGCCGTGCCTGGCTCCGAGGATGTTGCCGCAGATGGCACCGGTCGAGTCGCTGTCGCCGGAGTGATTGACGGCCAGCAGCAGCGCGCGCTCGACATCGTGTACGTGGACCAGGGCGCAGTAGACGGCGATCGCGAGCGCCTCCTCGGCGACCCAGGCACCGCCGAGCGTTTCCACCGCCTCGGGCGTCGGGTCATTCTCCGAGGCCAGGGCGACCGCGGCCTGGATCGCGGCGGTGGTCTCTTCGTGACCGGAGTGCTCGGAAAGCAGGGAAAGGGCCTCCTGGACGGCGTCCGCCGGCGTGTGGCCCTGAACGAGGAAGAACACGAGCGCCGCGAAGGCCCCAGCGGCGAGGTAGCCGGTCGGATGGCCGTGGGTGATCTGGGCGCAGGCCGCCGCCAGACGGAAGGCGTCGCGTGGTTCGCGGCACGCCAGGCCGAACGGGGCCGAGCGCATGACCGTGCCGCACCCCTTGGAATCGGGGTTGACCGTGCCGGCCGCGCCCGCCACGGCCGGAGGGCCGGGCTCGTGGCGCAGGCCGGACAGGCAGGCGTTGCCCGGCGCACGGCGGTCGTAGAGCCAGGTCTGCCCGCGCAGCCAGCCGCTGCGGACGAGCCCGTCCTCAGGCGGCGGGGACGTGTGCTGCTGGGTGTCGAGCCAGCGAAGGTACGCGTTGCGTACGACTTCCACCTCGGCGCAGAAGCCTCGTTCCCGTGCACGGACACCCGCGCGGATCAGGCCCTCGGCGGTGAACAGTGTCATCTGGGTGTCGTCGGTGATCAGGCCGATCTCGCCGCGCCAGTCGGGAGCGAGGTCGCTCAGCCCCGCATCCCCGTGCCGGTGACGGATGGCGGCGATGGAGTCGAACTCGATGGGCGCCCCGAGCGCGTCACCGATCGCCCCGCCGAGAAGGCAGCCGCGTACCCTGCTCCTGAACGTCACATCGCTGTACCCGGCCTCGCGCATGATGGTGATCTCCTTCGCACGGATGACCCTGACCGTACCGGCAGCAGCCGTCACGTCGCGCTCGATCTCTGCTGATTCACGGGCTTTTGCGTAGCACCGTTCTGCCTCTTGGAGGGGCCCGTCGAAGCCGAAATCCCTGGCCAGACCGTCCCAAGGGAGGCGGCGCGGTTCGGCGGTGGCTTCGGGGTGGATGAGCGTGTCGCTGTAGTCCTGGAACCAGATCACGACCAGGCGCGAGGACTCGGCGTTGGGAGCTCCCGTGGCGGGCCTGCGCTCGTGCCCGTACGGAGTGTCGCTCGCCCGGTGGGTCTGTGCCGGTCGTCGTCCGCTGAGCGTGAGGGGCGCTCACGGAGCCCTGAAGCCGTAAGGTAAGCGCTTGTGCGACGACGACCGCACCCCCCGGATTTCTATCCGAGAGGAGGGTTTCTCGCCGCAGGGCCCGCGGCTGCGGTCGGGATCTACGGCCGGGGTTCAGGCCCGGCTGTAGGCTGCATTTCGCAGCGTGTTGTCGAGCGCGTTGCGCGCGGCGTCCGTCAGGTTTCGGTCGTAGGTGACGACCACTGATATCCCGTTGTCCCACATGGCGAAGAACGCGCTGAAGGCGTTCGGGGTCGTCGCCGTCGAACGCCAATTTCCGTGATGGAACAGGTTGCGCCCTGACGCCGTGCGCACGACGTACATTCCCAGCGAAGCGGTCGGCTTACCAGCGCTCGCGGAAGCGTTGATGAAGTTGTGCGCGGCCGGGCTCAGGAGCCGGGAGCGAGGGTCGTACGCGCGCGCGAACATCGCGTAGTCGACCGCCGAGATCTCCCAGCCGCCGAACGCCCCCATGGCCCGTGTGCCCGGGCCGATCCTGCCATTCGCGCCACGGGGTGCCAGAGCCATCCGCCGGCAATAGCTCTCGTAGGGCTCCCGGGTGATCGTTTGGATGACGAGACCCAGTATCGCGTAGTTGATGTTGTTGTAGACCTCGCCCGCGGGCTTCGTGGCCAGAGGCCGGGCCAGGGCGCGGCGGATGAGGATCCTGTCTGAGGAACCGGCATTGGGAATCCCGGCGAGCCCGCTCTGAGTAGGGTCGAAGGTGATCCCGCTCGTGTGACGGAGAAGCTGCTCGATGCTGATGTCGCCGACCGCTCTGCTCGACCACGGTCCGGTGGCTCTCCGGAAACTCGGCGGCAGCGAGGACAGACGAGTGGTGAACCGGAGCCGCCCGTTGTCGATGAGCGACATCAGGCACACGGCCGTGATCGCTTTCGACAGTGAGGCGACGTTGGCTGGTGTCTCCGCGGAGATCTGGTTGTAGCCGTATGAGCCGACGAGTTCGTTGTCGCGCATGACGGCGAGGCCGGCGTCGCCGACCCCGTTCGCGTACATCCACTGTCTGAGAGCGGCGTTGATCCGATCCTGCACGCCGGCCTGGGCGTGGGCGGGGACGGGCACCGAAGCGGTCACCGCCGTCGCCGCCACGAGGGCGAGCACGACGACGCGCTTGAGCTTTGCGATCACGGACGACCTCCGGGGGAGGAGCTGTCGGGCGGGGAGGTGGGGGTGCGGAAACCCGTGGGCAGGACGTGGTTCCCCGATGTTCCACACAGCGATGATGGAGACGCGTCGCCGAGGCTATGAAACGTTGTACCAGGCGGGGCGGCCTCGGGAATCACCGCGGTGGTGACGTTTTCCTCGCCCTGGGAGCGATGTGGCGATGGGGTGGGGCGCCCGGCGCGGGTGAACGATTGTCTCGCCCGACTACGTTGAGGGAGGCGGATCGTCAAGCGGCGTGCCGGTCGGTGAAGCTTTACCTTGCACCGGGCGTGATGTGAGGAGAGCGGGCACATGAGTGTTGCAGGTGGCGCGGCCACGAGTTCCAGCGTCGCCGAGCGGATCCGCGGCCGCATGGGACAGCTGTCGGCCGGGGAGCGCAAGGTCGCGCGGGCTCTGCTGGCGCACTATCCGTCGGCGGGTCTGGGGTCCACCCACGAGCTGGCGCAACGTGCCGGCGTCAGCGCCCCGACCGTCGTGAGGTTCGTCGCCCACCTGGAGTTCGACGGCTACAGGGAGTTCCAGCAGGCACTGCGTGACGAGGTCCAGGAGCGCAGGGCCTCGCCGCTGACCATCCCGCAGCGCATCACCAAGGACGACCTTCGCGCCGTCTCCGCCCGGGTCTTCACCGAGGCGGTCGAGCAGACCTACGCGTCGCTCCCCGATGAGGAGCTGGACAAGGCCGTCGACCTGCTCGCCGACACCAGCAGGCACATCACCTGCTTCGGCGGCCGTTACTCGCACCTGCTCGCCGCCTACTTGGACCTGCATCTGCGCCAGATGCGCCCGGGGACGACCGTGCATCCGCAGACGCCCACGCACCACGCGGGCTTCCTGCTGGACGTCGGCAAGCGTGATGTCTGCGTGGTCTTCGACTTCCGCCGGTACCAGCGTGACGTGGTCGATCTGGCCGTCCACGCGCATGACAGGGGCGCCAAGATCTTACTCATCACCGACCCGTGGCTCTCGCCGGCCGCCGAGGTGGCCGACCTCGTCCTGCCGGTCAGGGTCGACGGTCCGAGCCCCTTCGACTCGATCGTCCCGGCCACGGCCATCGTCGAGTCGATCGTGGCGGGCGTGCTCGCCAAGCTCGGGGAGCGCGCCGAAACGAGGATCAGGGAGGCGGACGAGCTGGCCGGGAACATCACGTTCGACTGAGATGTTTCTTTGGCGATTCATTGACATCCCGATGAAATGAATGTTTCATGGCGGGCACCCCGCGCCCGAACTCCGCGTCACCTGGAGCCCGCCTCATGGCCGACAACGCACCACGCAAACTGCGCCTGTGGGAGGCGCTCGCCCTATCCGTCGGGCTGATGGGCCCGACCCTGGCCATGGGCCTCAACGGTCCCGGCGTCGCCGCCGCCGTCGGCAAGGCCGTCCCGCTGGTCTTCGTGCTCGGCCTCATCGGGGTCGGGCTCGTCGGCTATGGCTTCTGGCGCCTGACGCAGCACTTCAACCACGCCGGATCCGTGTACGCCCTGGCCGGTGCCACCATCGGGCCGCGTGCCGGGTTCTTCGGCGGCTTCGCGCTCCTCGGCACCTACCTGTTCTTTCTGACGTGCACGCAGGCCGCCACCGGGGTGTTCGCGCACGCGTTCCTGGAGGCGCTCGGCGTCCACAACAGCGGCCCGTGGATCATCGTCGCCATCGTCACCGCGCTCGGCGTCACGGTCCTCAACTCGCGCGACACCAGGCTCACCGCGCGGACGCTGCTGATCATCGAGGGTTTCGGCATCCTCGCCATGCTCGTACTGGCCGCCGTCGTCGTCGGAGGCTCGGTCGTCGGGTCGGGCGGCGCCACCGAGAGCGGGGGAGCGCCCACCTTGGACCTCTCCACGTTCACCTCCGGCGGCACGACCTACGGCGCGGTCATGACCGCCACCGTCTTCGCGTTCCTGTCCTGGGCGGGTTTCGAGGCCTGCGCCTCGCTCGGCGAGGAGACCGACGACCCCAGGCGCAACATCCCCCGCGCCCTGGTCGGCAGCGTCGTGCTCACCGGCCTGCTCTTCGTCCTCATGATGTTCACCGAGACGATCGGCTTCGGCACGGACAAGGCGGGCGTCGACGCCTTCGTCGGTGCCGAGTCGCCGCTGTCCACGTTGTCCGCCCGCTACATCGGCACGTGGTTCGCCCTCGTGGTCGCCTTCACCGCGGTGGCGTCGGCGTTCGCGAGCTCGCTGTCCTCCTCCGCGGCCGCCGCCCGCATGCTCTTCGCCCTCTCCCGTGACGGTTTCGGGCCGAAGGCCCTCTCCCGCGTCGACCCCCGCACCGGGTCTCCCCGCGCCGCCCTGGTCGCCGTCGCCCTCGTCACGCTCGTCCTCGACGTCGTCGTCTGGGCGGCCGGGGCCGGTGCCTTCGACGCCTACTACTGGTTCGCCACGCTCGGCGTGCTGTGCATCCTCGTCGCGTACGCCGTGGCGGGCGTCGGCGTCATCGCCTTCACCTTCTCCGGCCGCTCCGCCATCCGTCGCTGGGAGGTGGTGCTGCCGGTGGCCGGCATCGCCTACCTTCTGTTCGTCTTCTACAAGCAGTCGTCCGGCCAGGACGCGCCGTACTCCTACTTCCCGTGGATCGCGGGCGCCTGGTGCCTGCTCGGCGTCGTGGTGGTCCTCTCCGCACCCGCCCTCGCCCGGCGCATCGGCGAGCGGCTGACCTCCGAGCTCACCGGTACGGGGAGCGTCGTGGAAGAGCTGGTGGAGCAGCCTCGATGACCTCGCTCTACGACGCCGATCTCGCCGTCGTGGCCGGGGCGCAACGGCTGCGGTTCTTCCCGCTCGCCCCGGTCTCCGGGCACGGGGCCCGCCTGGTGGAGGCGGACGGCCGCGAGCTGATCGACCTCTCCGGCGCCTGGAGCGCGGCCGGTGTCGGCTACGCGCATCCGCGGGTCGTCGAGGCCGTGGAGCGGGCGGTACGGCGGATGCCGGGGGTCGGCGTGCTGTCGGCCACCAATCCCGAGGCGGTCGCGCTCGCCGAGGAGCTGCTGGCCATCACCCCTGGCGGACCCGCCCGCCGCGTGTACCTGGGTCACGCCGGCTCCGACGCCAATGCCGCGATCATCAGGAGCGTCCGCGCCGCGGGCGACCGCCCGCGCATCATGACGTTCGAGGGCTCGTACCACGGCGGGCTCGGCCCCGCCCAGCACGTCTCCGGCCTCCATGTCGCGGCGGGCGTCGAACGCGACCCCGGTCTGGTGCTCGTGCGCTACCCGGACCTCGGCGGCGTGGGCGCGCGGCTCGCCGAAGGCGACGTCGCCGCGGTGATCGTCGAGCCGATTCTCAGCGACGGGGGAGTGGTGATCCCACCGGCCGGTTTCCTCACCGGACTCGCCGACCTGTGCCACCGGCACGGCACATGGCTGGTCGCCGACGAGGTCAAGGTCGGTCTCGGCAGGACCGGCCGGCTGCATGCCTTCGAGTACGACGGCATCACCCCTGACCTCGTCGCGCTCGGCAAGTCGCTCGGCGGAGGGCTGCCGCTCTCCGCGGCGATCGGCCCGGCCGGCATCCTCGACGCCGCCGAGGGATCGTCGCTGCTCACGACCACCGGCAACCCGGTGGCGGCCGCGGCCGGGCGCGCCGTGCTGCGCATCCTGGCCGAGGAGGAGCTGCCCGCCCGCGCGGCCCGGCTCGGTGTGGGGCTGAGCGCCGGGCTCGGCGAGCTCCGGGCCCGTCACGACCAGGTGGCGGACGTGCGCAGCCGCGGGCTGATGGGCGGTATCGAGCTGACCGGCGCCTCGACCGCGGCGAAGGTCGTCTTCCGCGCATACCAGCTCGGAGCGGTGCTCTACTACGTAGGACCGAAGTCGAACGTCCTGGAGCTCACCCCTCCGCTGGTGATCGACGAGGCCGATCTCGACCGGGCGCTGGACATCCTCGACACGGCCATCGCCGATGTCGCGGCAGGCAGAGTGGACGACGCGGCCGTCGCGCCGTACAGAGGCTGGTGACGTGCACATGACATCGATGATCTTCGTTGCGACCTGCGACCTCGCGGGGCAGACCCGCGGCCGGGCCGTCCCGGCGGCCGACCACGAAAAGGTGCTGCGCACCGGGGTCGGCTGGGTGCCCGCCGACCTCGCGATCAGCTGCTTCGGCCCGATCGCCGAGGACAACGTGTTCGGCTCGACCGGTGACCTGCGGCTGGTGCCCGACGCGTCGACCGGCGTCGACATCCCGGCGGACGGCACGCACCCGGGCGTGCGCCTCTACCTCGCCGACCAGGTGCTGCCCGACGGGTCGCCGTGGCCGTGCTGCCCGCGCGCCTTCGCCCGCACGGCGCTCGCCGAGTTCCGCGCGCTGACGGGCCTGGAGGTCGTGGCGTCGTTCGAGCACGAGTTCGTCATCGAGGGGCTCCCGGACTCCCCGCCGTTCTCGTTCGGGCGCTTCCGCGACGCCGAGCCGTTCGGGTCGCGGCTCGTCGAGCTGATGATCCAGGCCGGCCTCGAACCGGAGACCTGGCTCCCGGAGTACGGCGACGGCCAGTTCGAGGTGACCATGCGGCCGAGCGACGCCATGGTGGCGGCGGACCGCGCGGTGCTGCTGCGCGAGCTGGTCCGCGACCTCGGCCGCCGCCACGGCCACCGGCCGACCTTCGCGCCGCTGCTCAGTCCCGAGGGCTCCGGCAACGGCGTGCACGTGCACCTCTCACTGCGTGACGCCGAGACCGGGGCGCCGGTGCTCTTCGATCACGCGAGACCGGGGCGGCTGTCGGAGATCGGCGGCCGGTTCGCGGCCGGCGTCCTCCGGCACGCCCGCGCGATCACCGCCATCACCGCGCCCAGCCCCGTCTCGTTCCTGCGGCTCACCCCGCACCGCTGGAGCGCCGGCGGCGTCTTCCTGGCCGAGCACAACCGTGAGGCGTTGCTGCGCATCTGCCCCACCACGGCGGACGGCGACGTGGCGCGGCAGCTCAACCTGGAGTTCCGCGCCGCCGACGCGACCGCGAACCCATGGCTGGTGATCGGCACGCTGGTACGGGCCGGACTGCGGGGCATCACCGCCGGGTACCCCGAGCCGAAGGTGTGGCCGGAGAACAGCACCGAGGCCGAGCTGTCGGGCGTGCCCCGCCTGCCCGGGTCGCTGGACGAGGCGCTCGTCGAGCTGGCCAAGGACGATGTCGCGCGGGGCTGGTTCGACGATGACCTGCTGCAGACGCACCTCGACGTGAAGCGGACCGAGCTGGCGCTGGTCGAGGGGCTGGAGCCCGAGGAGAAGTGCCGGAGGATCGCCGATGCCTACTGATCTCAAGACGAAGATCGACGAGATCGGGCTGGTCGACCACCACGTACACGGCGCGCTGCGCCGGCCGGTGGAGCGGCCGGTGTTCGAGGAGCTGATCACCGAGTCCGACCGGCCGATCCCGCCGTGGATGACCCAGTTCGACTCGCAGGTGGGCTTCGCGATCCGCCGGCACTGCGCGCCGCTGCTCGGGCTGGAGCCGTCGGCGAGCGCGGACGACTACTGGGCCGCGCGGTCCGCGGTGGCCCCGGACGAGCTGGCCCGCACCTTCCTGCGCGCCGGCGGGACCGACCACTGGCTGGTGGAGACGGGTTACAAGGGCGACCAGATCCTCAGCCCGGCCGAGATGGCGTCCGCCGGTGGCGCCCGGGCCGACGAGGTGGTGCGGCTGGAGGCGGTGCTGGAAGAGCTGGCCGGTACGGGCACCTCCGCCGCCGGCCTGCGCGACGGCTTCCGCGCGGCACTGGAGGAGCGGACGCGCGGCGCCGTCGGGTTGAAGAGCATCGTGGCCTACCGCTACGGCTTCGACTTCGACCCGGCGCCTCCGACCGACGCCGAGGTGCGGAGGGCCGCCGGCGACTGGCTGCGGGAGATCGGCAAGGGGGCGGTGCCGCGCGCCGACGACCCGGTGCTGCTGCGGATGCTGCTGTGGGCGGGGGTCGAAACGGGTCTGCCGCTGCAACTCCACACCGGTTACGGCGATCCGGACGTCGAGCTGCACCGCTGCGACCCCCTGCTGCTGACCCGCTGGCTGAAGTCCGTGGAGCCCACCGGGTCCGCCATCCTGCTGCTGCACTGCTACCCCTTCCAGCGCAACGCCGGCTATCTCGCCCAGGTCTTCCCGCACGTCTACTTCGACGTGGGGTTGGCGATCAACTACACCGGCGCGCGCTCCGACGCGATCGTGGCCGAGAGCCTGGAGCTCGCGCCGTTCGCCAAGGTCCTCTACTCCTCCGACGCGTGGGGCCCGCCGGAGTTGCACTACCTCGGCGCGCTGCTGTGGCGCCGCGGCATGACGCGTGCCCTGTCGGCGTGGGTGGAGGAGGGCGAGTGGGCCGCGGCGGACGCCGTACGGGTCGCGACGATGATCGGGCGCTCCAACGCGGCCCGCGTCTACGGATTGGACCTCGGATGAGCGAGTACGCCGAGCTGTGGGCGGCCCTCGAGCAGGAACTGCCCGCGGCGCTGTCGTTGCGCCGCCGGCTGCACGCCTCGCCGGACCTCTCCGGCGAGGAGTCGGCGACACGCGACGCCGTACTCGCGTCGCTGCCCGACGGGCTGCCGCTGACCAAGGTCGCGGAGACCGGGGCGGTGGTGCGTGTCGGCGGGCCGGGGCCGGCCGTCGGAGTGCGCGGCGAACTGGA
Organism: Sphaerisporangium sp. NPDC051011; assembly: GCF_040653595.1. Taxonomy (NCBI): domain Bacteria; kingdom Bacillati; phylum Actinomycetota; class Actinomycetes; order Streptosporangiales; family Streptosporangiaceae; genus Sphaerisporangium; species Sphaerisporangium sp. NPDC051011. The sequence goes on from NZ_JBFAGG010000007.1 coordinate 458,656, forward strand.
CGCGCTCGCGGTGACGGAGGCGACCGGCGTCGAGTGGAGCTCGCGGAACCGCGGAGTCATGCACGCCTGCGGCCACGACGTGCACCTGGCCGCGCTGGTGGCGATGGCCCGCGCCGTGCACAGGGTGGGAGGGCCCAAGCCGTTGCTGCTGGTCCTGCAACCACGCGAGGAGACCTATCCCTCGGGGGCGCAGGACATCGTCGAGAGCGGCGTGCTCGGCGCCGAGCGGTGCGAGGCGATGATCGGCGCGCACGTACAGCCGGTGCTGGGGCCGGACGTCGTCGCCTGCGTGCCCGGCGGTGTCAACGCCTCTTCCGACGAGTTCCTGATCAGCGTGCACGGCGAGTCGGGCCACGCCGCCTACCCGCATCTCACGCGCGACCCCGTTCTGGCCCTGTCGCACACGGTGGTCGCGCTCCAGAGCGTCGTCAGCCGGTCGATCGACCCGATGGCGCCGGCGGTGGTGGGGGTCTCGTCGCTTCAGGCGGGGAGCGCGGCCAACGTCGTCCCCGGCCTGGCCAGGGCGCGTGGCACCATACGGGCACTGTCGACGGCGACGCGCGAGCTGCTGCACCAGCGAGTCGTCGAGGTGGCGGAGTCGGTGGCGCGGACGCACGGCTGCGAGGCGGAGGTGACCTTCGTGAAGGGGGAGCCCGTGCTGGAGAACAACCCCCGGCTGGTGGCGCAGGTGTCCCGGCTGCTGCGGTCGCACGGGCTGGAGGTCTCCGACACGCTGCGCTCGGTGGGCGCGGACGACTTCTCCTTCTTCGCCGAGCGGCTGCCGTCGGTGATGCTGTTCGTGGGCACCGAGACCGACGTCTCCCTGCACAGCGACAGGTTCCTTCCCGGCGATGAGGACGTCGACCGGCTCGCCCGCGCCATGCTGGTCGGCTACCTCGGCGCGTGTACGGCGCTGTGACCGACCTCAGGCGCCACCGGCGACGGGGGGACCGTACCGGCTCGCCCTCCGCGTGGTGCTCGGGGGAGTCTGCCGAGGGCCTCGGTGAGGATGGCGGCGGTGTCGGCGATGAGCTTGTCGTCGTAGGGGGTGCCCTGGGCGTGGTGGTCGGTCTACCGGTTTTGTCCGTAGTGCTCCGGCCTTCATGACTCCGTTGGCGAATACTCTGTGTTATGCGGTGATCGTCTGGCGCAGTCTGATGAAGCGTGATGTGCGGGTTCGTCCCAAGGGTGTCTCGGTCA